>CBDULB010000022.1:0-56000 GCA_965367965.1 uncultured bacterium
TGGGCTACGTGCACACCGTGCGCTCGGCCAAGAAGATGATCGAGCGCAAGACGCCCGAAGTCTGGGACATTCTCGAAGAAGTCACCAAAGGTCACCCGGTGCTTCTCAACCGCGCCCCGACGCTTCACCGTCTGTCGATTCAGGCATTCGAGCCGGTGCTCATCGAAGGTTCCGCTATCCGCGTTCATCCTCTGGTCTGTACCGCTTACAACGCTGACTTCGATGGTGACCAGATGGCCGTTCACCTGCCGCTCTCGGTTGAGGCACAGCTCGAAGCCCGCATGCTGATGCTGGCGCCGAACAACATCTTCTCGCCGTCCAGCGGCAAGCCGATCACCACGCCGTCTCAGGATATTGCGCTCGGTTGTTACTTCCTCACCTGGACCCGTCAGATCCCGATTCGTGAAAAAGACAAAGAGAAGCATCTGCCTCTGTTTGCCAATACTTCCGAAGTCGAGTTTGCCATCGCCAACCGCAAGGTTGACGTGCATGACGCCATCCGGCTGCGTAACCCCGATTTCGGTAAGACCATCAAGATGCCGTACGGCGACACCGAGTCGAAGATCATCATCACCACCGCCGGCCGGGTTCGCTTTAACGAGATCTGGCCCGACGACATGGGCTTCGTTAACGAAGAGATCAAGAAGAAGCAGATCGGCGACGTTATCTGGCGCTGTTACCAGACGGTTGGTCAGGACGGCACGGTCGAGTCTCTCGACAAGCTGAAATCTCTCGGCTTCAAAGAAGCCACCCGTTCCGGTTGTTCGATCGGTATTACCGACATGGTGATTCCGAAAGAGAAGAAAAAGGAACTCGAAATCGCCTTCGCCGAAGTCGCCAAGTCGAACAAGCAGTACCAGTCGGGTATCATCACCAACAAGGAGCGTTACAACAAGATCGTTGATATCTGGACGCACGCCGGTGATCAGATCACCAAGGCGCTGTTCCAGACGATTGAGCACAACGACGGTTCTGAACTGGCCAACCCGCTGTTCATGATGGTCGATTCCGGTGCGCGTGGTAACCGTCAGCAGATTAAGCAGCTCTCGGGTATGCGTGGTCTGATGGCCAAGCCGTCCGGCGAGATTATCGAACGCCCGATTACCTCGAACTTCCGCGAAGGTCTGACCGTGCTCGAGTATTTCATCTCGACCCATGGTGCCCGTAAGGGTCTGGCCGATACCGCACTGAAGACCGCTGACTCGGGTTACATGACCCGTAAGCTGGTCGACGTGTCACAGGACGTCATCATCACTGAAGACGACTGCGGAACGGTCAACGGCATTATCGTTAAATCGGTCTACGAAGGTGACGAAGAAATCGTCGACTTGCAGACCCGTATTTACGGCCGCGTTGCCGCTGAAAAAGTGGTCAATGGCGAAGACACCATCGTTAAGCCCGGTCAGTTGATCGACGAAGAGATCGCCAAGGCCCTCACCGACATCGGTCACGAGCGTCTCAAGATTCGCTCGGTGCTTACCTGTGAATCGCGTCGCGGTTGCTGTCAGAAATGTTACGGCATGAACCTGGCGACCGGATTGGCCGCCAAGGTAGGCGAAGCCGTCGGTATTGTTGCCGCTCAGTCAATCGGCGAGCCCGGCACCCAGCTGACCATGCGTACCTTCCACGTGGGTGGTGTTGCCACGCAGGCATTCAAACAGCCGCTGGTCAAAGCCGATACCAAAGGTGTATTGCACTACAACAACCTGCGCACGGTTGAAGACGTCGATGGCAACCACGTTGCTCTTAACAAGAACGGCAACGTCACCGTTCACGACGCCTCGGGCCGCGAGCTCAGGAAATACGACATCGTCATTGGCTCGATCATCTACAAAGCTGACAACGCCGAGATCAAGAAGGGTGAAAAACTCGTTGAGTGGGATCCCTACAACGTTCCGATCATCACTGAGAAGAGCGGTGTTATTCAGTTCCACGACATGATTCCCGGCATTACCGTCGAGACCGAAGTCGAAAAGGAAACCAACACCAAAGGTCAGGTCATTATCGAACATAAGGAAGATTTGCATCCGCAGATCCTCATCGTCGATCCGAAGACCGGAGACACGCTCTCCAGCTACTCCATCCCGACCGGTGCTCACTTGTCGGTTACCGAGAAGAAGAAGGTCAAAGCCGGCGAACAGCTTGCCAAGACTCCGCGCAAAGTATCGCAGACCAAGGATATCACCGGTGGTCTTCCACGTGTTGCCGAGCTTTTCGAAGCCCGCAAACCTAAGGAAGTCGCCGAGATTGCCAAGATCGACGGTATCGTCGAACTCGGTGGCACCGTCCGCGGCAAGCGCAAACTGATCGTCACTGATCCGGAAACCGGCGAACAGGGTGAACACCTGATCCCGTTGGGCAAACAGCACCTCGTTCAGGTCGGTGACCACGTCACCAAAGGCCAGCAACTCACCGATGGTGCCGCTACTCCGCACGAGATTCTCGACATCCTCGGTTCGCACGCACTGATGGAGCATCTCGTTAACGAAGTGCAGGAAGTCTATCGTTTGCAGGGCGTTGAAATTAACGACAAACACATCGAGATCATCGTTCGTCAGATGCTGCGCAAGGTGAAAATCACCGATCCCGGTGACACCACCTTCCTGTGGGGCGACCAGGTCGAGAAAGTTGAGTTCGAAAACGTCAACGCTGAGATTGAAGAGCAGGGTGGTAAGCCCGCTGAAGGCGAACCCGTGCTGCTTGGTATCACCAAGGCATCGCTGGAAACCGACAGCTTCATCTCTGCGGCTTCGTTCCAGGACACCACCCGGGTGCTCACCGATGCTGCCACACTCGGCAAGATCGACACTCTGCGTGGCTTCAAGGAAAACGTCATCATGGGTCACCTCATTCCCGCCGGCACCGGCTTTCACAACAGTCGCGACGTCAAGATCGTCGAGACCGTCGATGCTATCGAGGAAGAGGAAGCCCGCGCCACTGCTGAAGCCGAAGCGGCCGAAGCGGCCGGCGAAACTGCCTAAGTCAATCGATCCAATCACGACAGGGCGGGTTTACTTTTCACCGATTCGCGTGTAAAGAACCCGCCCCGTCCGGCTCGCCAGTCCGAGCCGACAGCCAATCACTGATAACTAAGAAACCCATAAGAGGCAGCGACCCTGCCGAAACTCCGCCGACCATGATTCAATGGCGGCAACCAACCTACCTACCTACGTTATGTCCGAAGAACTCTTGATCGAACTGGTCGAAGCCGGCGTTCACTATGGCCACCAAAGCCACAAGTGGAACCCGAAGATGAAACCGTACCTCCTTGAAAAGAGGAACAAAATTCACCTCATCAATCTCGAAGAAACGCTGCTTCAGATCGAAGTCGCGGGTCAGTTCCTGAGTGGAATCGTCAGCGAAGGCAAACGTATTCTCTTTGTCGGCTGCAAACGCCAGGCCCAGGACGCCGTGCGCGAAGCCGCAGAAGTCACCAAACAGTTTTACGTCAATCATCGTTGGCTGGGCGGAACGCTGACCAATCTTGAGACCATCCGCAAGAGTGTCGAGCGCCTCGCTTACCTCGAAGGCATCGAGAAGTCACCCGACTACAAAAAGATGTCGAAAAAGGAACTCGCTTCGCTTGGGCGTGAGCGCACCAAACTGTTGCGCAACCTGGCCGGAGTTCGCACCATGGAAAAATATCCTGATGCGCTGGTTATCGTCGATTCGGCTCGTGAAACGATCGCTGTTGCCGAAGCTCGTCGCTTGAAGATTCCGGTGGTGGCATTGACCGACTCCAACGCTGACCCGGATTTGATCGACTACCCGATCGCCGCCAACGATGACGCTATCCGCTCGATCCGACTGATCATGCAGAAGCTGGTTGCCCCTGTGGCCGCCGCCGTCGGCGCCCGTTAACTGGCTTTTTAGCACTTAGCGTATAGCGGTTAGCAGCACGGGTTGGCCAAAGAAAGGTCAACTTCCCGCTCCTACCTCCCAACACCTATCTCCTATCTCCTGAACAAATGCCTGAAGTAACTCTCGATCTCATCAAAACCCTGCGCGAAAAAACCAACGCCGGGATGATGGACTGCAAAGCCGCGCTCACTGAAGCCGACGGCGACATCGAAGCCGCCGAAACCGTGCTGCGTAAGAAAGGTCTGTCCGCCGCTGACAAAAAAGCTGGCAGGGCAACCAAAGAGGGGGCGATCGCTTCCCGAATTTCGGACGAAGAAAAAGTGGGTGCGCTGATCGAAGTCGGCTGCGAAACCGATTTCGTCGCCAAGAACGAAAACTTCCGCGATTTCGTTGAGGAGCTGCTCGACCACACCATGGCCGCTGATGATTTTGCGGATGCCGAAGCGCTGCTCGCACAGAAGCTTCCCGATGGCAGCCAGAGCGCTGACGAAATGGTCAAACTGACGGTGGGTCGTCTCGGTGAGAACATGGGCGTGCCGCGTGCGGTTCGTTACACCGTTCAGGGAAGCGGTGCCGTCGCTTCCTACATTCACATGCAGGGCAAAGTCGGTGTGCTCGTCGAAGTGGGTTGCGAAAATGACGCGACCACGGCCAACGAAGCATTCCGCGAATTGGTCAAAGACATCACGCTGCACATCGCTGCATCCAATCCGCTGTGCATTTCGCGCGACGAAATTCCGGCTGACAAGATTGCCACTGAGCGTGAAATTTACGCTGATCAGGTCAAGGACAAACCCGAGAACATCATCGACAAAATCGTTGAAGGTAAGCTCGAGAAATTCTACGGAACCATGGCACTGCTCGAACAGGGCTTTATCAAGGATCCCGACAACACGGTCGGTGAACTGATCGCCGCCAAGGGCAAAGAACTTGGTGATACCATCGAACTGCGCCGCTTCACCCGTTACGCGATTGGCGAAGAGTCATAAAGTCGCTTCGCGACATGAGTTAGGAGCTGGGAGTTGGAATCCAAGCGACGGCACCAACTCCCTAACTTTCGAAATTCAGCCTCATACCTTCAGCCTTCAAACCTAGTTAGTTATGCGCACAAAACGCAAATTTCACAAAACTCATCTCACTCGCCCGCGCAAATCCGGTGCCGCTAAAACCCGTCGTCGCCTCGAGCAGAAGCGACGTGTGGTCGACCTCGGTGTCGACGAGGAAATCGTCAAGCGGATGAATTCGCGCGAGGTTCTCGACGCCCTCAAGCACCCTGTGAAAACGGCGGCTGCGGCAGAGGCGGCGAAGAAAAGCTAAGGGAAACGATTGCGGGCATTCGGGTTCGCAGTCTTGATGTGCAGAGTCGATTTGCACAGTATTGAATTGCGGAGCTCCATCGGTGGAGCTCCGGAGTCCGCTTGTTGCTTCCCTCGTCGGCAGTGCTGACGGTGGGCGGCGGATGGGCGATTTTCCGTGGGGCGGTCGCAATGCCCGGACCGTCAAGACACTGCTGGAGGGGCGCGCCGGGATACCCGGGCGGGGCGGTGGGTATTATCAATCATGGCCCGCCGGCCTTGCTCATGGCTGATCCATGGGGATAAGAGAACCAGGCTCGTGGAGTGAGCCGGCGATGATGTTGGCCGCACTTTCTACGCTGTCGCTATCCCGCAGTCACCAGGTCAGCCGACTTGAGCTTTTGTCTGCCGAGTCCCAGTTTGCGCAGCCCGGCCAGCAGCAGGAACGGGGCGTTGACCAGGAACAATAGGATCATCCATTCGTTGAGAGGGAACCGCAGCTGCATGATGAAGGCGATCATCCAGTGCATGGTCAGCATGCTGCAGCCGATCCAGAATGCCAGTCTGCGGTTGCACAGCGCCAGCACGACCAGCAGTTCGAGATAAAGGCCCGGTCCGATAACAAGCTTAGCCAGAGTCGGGTGTTCGCCGATCCATGTGCCGACGCGGACGCCATGTTGCATCAGTGAGAGGCCATCTGCTTCGCTGTAGAAATGCTGAATGCCGTTGCGCGTCACCGTGACTGCCATGTTCGGGATCTGCTCGACCCAGTGCAGTCCCAGCGACCAGGCAGGTTTGCCCTTGTCGATCTTCATGATGCCGGCGCAGATGTAGCCGGCAGCCAGCGCCTGCTGAGAGAAGAAATAGGATTTGCTGTGTGCTGCAACATTCTTGAAAAGTGACAGCCAGGCACTCCGTTGCCGGATTGCGACAAGCGTATAGGCAAGCCACTGAGCAAGCATGATGGTCGTCAGCACCTGGCTGCCGTGATGAATATTGCCCTGTGAATTGCGCAGCGTACCGAAGGCGATCATCAGCCAGACGACATAGCCTAAGCTGATCGGGACCGCAAAACCGGCGACGTAAGCCACTAACGAAGCGGCGGCGATACCTTTAAGAGCGAACCAGATCTTTGGATTGGCGAGAAAGGTGAAATCAAAATAGTGGGCCAGGCCGTTGGGATGAGGTTGCGAGGTGTAACCGGGCTCGGCCGGGAAAAACGAAAACCAGATGATCGCTGCGACGCCAATCCGCAATAACAACCCTTCGGCAACGCCGATTTGGGGAGGTCGCCAGGCAAACCATCCGCGCGCCTGCTGTAATGGCGAGCCGGCGCTCACGGAAAAGCCTCCACGGTTGGAATTTCGACAATTGGTGGCGGAGCCTGGTCGGCGACCTCCGGCGGCCAGGTGCCGAGGTGATAACGTTCGCGCTGTAATCCCGGGCCGATGCCGTCGTGGGTGTCTTCGAAGTGGAGAAACACCACCCACAAGTCGAGCCGCTTGAAGTCGCGTTTGTCACTTTGATCCTGTCGTTTCGCCCAGCGCTGATTTTGAAACTTGAGCATTTGTTCGAGCATCGGAAGTGCCGCCTCGCGCATCATCTCGAGCCTGTCGCGGTCGCGGTTTCCCGGTTGATTGCGAATCTTGTCGACTTTGGTGCTGTGCATTTTATGCAGACGAATCGCCGTCTGCATGAACTGATGTCGCATATCGGTAATCGCCACACCGCGTTCGTCAGTCATGAAGAGGTAGTGGCTCTTTGAGTCAAAATGCGCATACATCGGAAAACGCGACAGGGGATAATACTCGCGCGTCGCCAACGAAATGACGATCAGCGCAAGCATCAACCAGAGGCTGCCGAGTCGGCGTATGAACCAGTGAGATTTCACAACTTTGTGAAAAGAGCAGTCCGCCCGCCGGGACGGGATGACCTAACAAGGAAGCCAGATAATATGGCTGCGCAAGAAAATCTATCGGCGGCTCATCAGGTGGAGCATGGCCTGCCTGAATCGGAGCGAAGAAAACTAGAAAAACCGTCGCGCCGGAACGATGGGGCGGGGCTGACAGATGCGGTTCACGCATTCTGCGAAACTTTCCTCGCCGCTGAGGATGCCGATCTCGACGCGCAGCATGTAGATGGGCACGTCCATGCGCGCGAGCCGGGGAAAACGCACGGAGTCTTTCTCGGTGGTGACGATGAAATCAACTTCGGACTCGATGCAGCAATTGATAAACGAAATGATCTCCTGCTCGCTGAAGCGGTGGTGATCGGTGAATCGGCAGGTGGCTGCGATGTCGGCGCCCAGCTTTCTGACGCCGTGCTCAAAACTCTCCGGAACCGCGATGGCACTGATCGTACCGACGCGTTTTCCCTTGAGCGTGTCGAGCGGCAGGACTTCCTTGGTTTCGAGCTGTTGAAGATGTCGCGGGCGATGTTCGCACTCGATGATCTCGGCGGTAACGTTGTATTCACGGATGCGCTCGATCAGGGCATCGTTGGGATCACCGTTGCACTTGGTGATGAAAATGTAGCTGGCCCGCTTAAGATTTTTCGGGGGCTCGCGCAGCGTGCCGCGCGGCAACAGTCGTTCGGTGCCGAAGGGGTAGTAGCGGTCGATCAGCACGATGTCGAGCCGGTGGCGCAGCTTGAGATACTGCAGTCCGTCGTCGAGCAACAGGGTGTCGACGTTCATTTCGGAAATCGCGTGCTTGCCGCTTTTGACCCGGTCCTTGTCAACCACGACTACCACGTCCTTGAGGTTCGCGGCGAGCATGTAGGGCTCGTCACCGGCTGTCTTTGAGTCGAGCAGAAGCGATTTACCATCCGACACGACACGCGGCGGATTGATCTCGTTCTTACCGCGCAGTTTACCGATGACACGCTCGGCGAGTGGTCGCTTTTTACTTTTGTATCCGCGGCTGAGAATCGCGACACGGCGACCGCCATCCTGGAGGGCACGGGCAAATTTTTCCACCACCGGTGTCTTGCCGGTGCCGCCGACGGTCAGATTGCCGATGCTGACCACCAGGCAGCCGAGGTTGCGTTCGCGCAGGATTCGCGTGCGATACAGGAACAGACGGGCGGACACTACCCCTTTGTAAACGTGGGACAGGCTGCCGAGGAAACCGCGAGTCATCGCCGCGCGTTTGCCTTGTCGACGATCGAGAATCACATCGATGAAAAACTGTTCCAGTTTTTCGAGAGTTTGTTTCATCGAGGCTAAAAAAGCGCCATTGGTAAGTGGCTGAACACGCGGCGATCGGGCGGCGGCAAATGTCGTAGATTCCCGGGGGTAAGCAAGCGCTATTCGCCCTGTTTAGAGGGCGCAGTTTGCGCGCCCCTGCGTCGCAATGCGTCCCGGGAGCCGGAGCTGACTGACAGCCGGTTCGCGTCACTTCCCGGTCGCTGTCGTCACTCGCTTCAGATACGTTTCGAGTGTTTCCTGATTATAGCCACGATCGGCATCATTGTCGGCCGTCTGGCCGGTGCCGTGCAGGAAGCTGGAGTCCGGTCGAAAGCCGAAAGGGCCGTTGAGGCTGGTGTAGCCGACGACGCCATCCTGACCGATGACAAACACGCGGATCGGCCAACCGGCCCAGCGGGTAGCCGTCGAATCCTCGATGGTATCGATCAGTATACGGAACGGGACTTTCATGTTGCTGCGGCACAGAGTCGCCATCCGGGTGCGTTGTTGCGTCGTTTTAGGGTCGGCGAACGTTGGACTGCCAATGAGCATTCCATCTGTTGCGTGGGCTTCGCGGACGTAAATCATCACAAAATCGACGCGATCTTTGTAAGTCTCGTAGACCCTGAGGAAGCTGGGCCAGCCGCGCCCGAGCACATCGCATTGATAGCTGCCGAAGAGAAGCACGACGGGTTTGTCTTTGTGCAACGAAGCCAGTGAAATGTCCCTGTCGGTGCCTTGTTCTTTCAGAATGAAGGCGGGAGCTCTTTCACCGGGAAGCGGAGCGTTGCGGTGGCGGCGATTGAGTACCGCGATCGCCTGTTCCATGGATACCACCGTCTTTCCGGAAAACTCGTCCGAATAAGAGGGCCGAATGATGTCTGCGGGGGGAACGGCGCCGTGGATGGCGTTTGCCTGCTGGGCCCTCGCGGGACTGGGTATCAGGATGGTCCAGCCGATCAGCAGCAGGAGAGACAGCGCATTTGTCATGAAGCGGGGTGGCTGAGGGTTTGCCGGCGTCGCAAATGTGCTTGGGCCGTAAAATTAAAACACCGCAAGGCCGCCCGGGTTCGCGGTGGTGTCGATTTTTCTTACTAAAAATACTGTGCCTCTATGTGGCGTCGCCGGGGGGGCGAGTGAGTTTGCGCAAACCGCTGCGGGTGGGAAACGCACTCGCCGGGCAGCCGGAGCTTGCAATCCCGTTGGTTGAGAGGAGTTTCGCCAATATTTTATGAGCACGCGCATTGATTCCCGCCAGGTTGACGAACTTCGACCGATTTCGTTTCAGACCGACATCGCCCGCAACGCCCACGGTTCGGTGCGGGTCTGTTTCGGGGATACCGAAGTGATCTGCGCGGCGATGATCGAGGAGGGTGTGCCGCGTTGGATGAAAATGCAGAACGTGCCCGGCGGCTGGCTGACGGCGGAGTATTCGATGCTGCCGTATTCGACCCTGGATCGCAAACCGCGCGATTCGAGTCGCGGCCGCGTCGATGGCCGCAGCACGGAGATTCAACGCCTGATCGGTCGCTCGCTGCGGGCGGTGGTCGACCTGAAAAAGCTCGGCGCACGCACCCTGTGGGTCGACTGCGACGTGCTGCGCGCCGATGGCGGGACGCGCACGGCATCGATCACCGGAGCCTGTGTGGCGGCGGAGATGGCATTCCAGCGACTGATCGTGGCGAAGAAGCTGACTCAGTCACCGATGCCGAAAATGGCGGCGGCGATCAGCTGCGGGGTGTGGCAGAACGAGTGCGTGCTCGACCTGAATTATCACGAGGACAAGGACGCCAGCGTCGATTTTAACTACGTGATGACCGAGGACGCCGAAATGATCGAAGTTCAGGGCAGCGGCGAGGAGGCGACCTTCAGTGAGTCGGAGATGTTGAGGATGTTGGAGTTAGCGAAAAAGGGTGCATCCGAGATCGGCGCTTTGCAGCGCGAGTGCCTGCGGGGATTCGACGCCACGGCCAATCTGGAAATCATTGCGCGGATGCGTCGCTAGGCAGCTTTTACAATCTCAGAAAAAGCGGTTGACCCCGGCGCGTTTCGCACCAGATTAACCGCCCTTTAAATTTTCCAACTTCAGCAGAGAAAAAGTAACGTCATGGCCAAGGTTTGCAGCATCACAGGAGCGAAAGTTCGCACCGGTCGCAGGATCCACCGTAGTGGTTTGGCCAAGAAAAAGGGCGGCATCGGTCGCCACGTCACCAAAACGGTGAAACGTACTTTCGAGCCCAACCTGCGCAAAAAGCGCGTCTGGGTGCCTGAGTTGGACCGTTTCGTACGCGTCAAAGTCAGCGCACGGGGTCTGAAAACGATCTCCAAGAACGGCGCCTACAAGACGCTCAAGGCAGCGGGCTTGATTTAAGCTTGTGCGGCATCGCCGCCGGGTAACCCGCTATCGGGTTACCGCATGATCAGGCTGCACCGGCCGGGTAGCGGAATTCGTGAGGATTCCGCCACGTCTGCGGCTCAATAGCCCTCGTCACTGACGCAGCAGGGGACGATGACGGCATCGCTCATGCCGTGAATGATTTTCTTGTCGGCGGGAACGATGGTGGCCAGGACGCCGCCGAGTTTGACTTTCTGGTCCTTGCCGTCGCCGCTGACGAAATAGTAGGGGCAGAGGCGGACCCGGCCATCGAGCTGACTGAGTTCGCCGTCCGCATTCCAATAGGGGTGCTCGACCCGGCGGGCGTGACGGAATTCCTGCAGCAGCCACGGCTGGTCGGGGAAGGCATCGATGGCGGTATCGACGGCGGATTTCCACTCGTCCTGCGAAAGATCGTGACCGATACGCACGCTGCGGCTGCCCCAGCCGATTTCTGAAAAACCGCTGACTTTGAGAACCAGTTCGCGTTCTTTCTGGGAAAAGTCGGCGAGTTCGCGGAAATTCTGAATGTCGAGACGCGGCAGGACGGCGTGGTGCGGCAGCGGTGAAGGATCGACCACCCAACTGTAGGGAATGATTTCCTGCAGGGCACGGAAGTGGCTGTCACGCAGTTCGCGCCGCCAGATCTCGCGCAGCGGGCGCAGCCAGAACAGGGCCAGCCAGAGTTTCTCTTCGAGCCAGGGTTTGGCGGGAGCGATCAGATCGATTTCGCCCCCGGCGGCGCGGTCGATCATTGCGCGGGCGGCGGGCAGGTTGTGCAGGTCGAAGAGTTCAAAAAAGCGATACACGGCGGCACCGGCGTCGGGTTGGTGAGTCTCTGCGTCGACCACCTGCCAGCGACGATCGCGGTCGTGATCGTGCAGTTTTGTGCGCAGCCAATCCATTTCCGGCCGATAATCGGCGGATTCCCGACTGATGGCGATGTCGATGGTGTCGGCGTCGGCGGGGAAAATCGAGGCAAAACCATCGATCATGCCGTCGGCGCCACCGACGACCGTGTTCTCCCCCAGTTGAGCGTAGCTTTCGCCGAGCCAGGCGGTCAGTCCGATGCCGCCGGGAACGGAATCAATCTCGCTGAGGGCGAAGCCGCTTTCGGTGAGCAGCAGGTCGGGGCGGATGACGCGTGGCAGCTTGTCGCGCACCGGGCCGGCGCTGGCTTTTTCGAGCAGTTCGGCCGGTTTGCCGGCATCCAGATAACCGGCCAGCCAGGTGGGCATCGATTTGCCTTTGTGGCTGCGGTGATAGAGCTGGTTGGAAGCGTCGAGAAACCGGTTCAGCGTGCCGCCGAGTTTCTCCAGGCGGGTGACAGTGGCCGGGGCGAGGGGGAAGGGGCGCGGTGACCAGCGCCAGTCCATGCCGGCGAACAGGCCCTCGCCGGGAAAGGCGGCGAGCAGGGCGTCGCGGCGTTCAGTTTCGGGAACGGCGCGGTTCGAGCTGGTGGCTCCGGTGGGGGTGGTCATCTCGGCGGGCGGTCGGGGCTATTGGAGGCGGCGCAGGGCGCGGCGCAGCAGGTCTTGTTGATCGATGTCGCCGGGGGTGGCGTCGACTTCGGCACGCACCGCTTTGCTGGCTTCGACTTGTTTGTAGCCGAGAGCGATGAGGGCGAGAATGGCGTCGCTGGCGGCCTGTTGGGCGGGATTCGCGGCGCTGGCGCTGGCGGCGGCGTTTTGCCAGGCTTCGGCGACACCGACTTTGTCTTTCAGTTCGAGAATGATGCGTTCGGCGGTTTTTTTACCGAGGCCTTTGATGGCGGCGAGGGCGGGTATGTCGCCTTCGACGACGGCGTGTTTAAAATCGGCGACGGCGAGTCCGCTGAGGATCGACAGCGCAACTTTCGGGCCGACGCCGGAGACCCGATCGATGAGCAGACGGAACAAGTCGCGCTGTTCCTCATCCTGGAAGCCGTAGAGAGTCAGCTCCTGTTCGCGGACGTGCTGGTAGGTGAGCACGGTGGCGGTTTCGCCGGGTTGGCCGAAGGCGGCGCCGACGGTGAGCGGAACCAGGATTTCGTAGCCGACGCCGGCAACGTCGATAGTGATGCGATTGGGCGGGCTGGCGCAGAGCACGCCGCGCAGAAAGGTTATCATGGAATTTGTCGGGCCAGAGAATAGATTGCGGGGATGTCGTCCGCAGTTGTTGTCAAAGTAGGGAAGTTTCGATGCCTGTCACGGGCTTTCGTGGTTTGCGCGGGGGTGGCAGTGCTGACTGGCGTGGCCCGGGGGGCGGAAGGTGATGAGAAGGGCCAAGCTGTTGCCTCTCAGGTCGCTGAGGTGACGCCGGAAGGTGCCGGCGGGACACACAAAGCGGATGCCGGGGATCGGGTTGGTCTGGTGATAGAATCGACGTCTTCGGCGGCGAAAGTTTACACGGCGATTCCGGGCGCGAAGAAGACGGTGTTGGCCGCGGCGCACGAGTGGCAGTACGGCTTGCGACTGTTTTCCGATACGGAGTGGCGGAAGCGTGCCTATGATCTGGAGAGCTTTTACGAGGAGGCGGAAAAGACGGCTGATGAAGTGGTCGAGGCGATGGTGCCGAAATTGATGCGCGATTCGCGGGAGGTCGTCGAATACGCGCTGATTGAGTCGGACGACGTGTTTTTATCGAGTGCGCTGACCTCAAAACGTTTTCTGTCGCGGTTTAAAGAATCTCTGGGCAGCGAATTGCGGGTCATCGTGGTCGACCGGCACATCCTCTACGTCTTCCCGGCGGTGGGTGGTAAATTGGAGGCCTATGCGCCGGCCATCGCCGATATTTACCGCACGACGCAGTTTCCGGGGAGCCTGGAGATTTTTCAGGTCAACGAAAAAGGCTACCGGGTGCTGGGATCCATTGATTCCTAAGCCTTGCAGATTCTCAGATACGCGATTGCGGCTGCGATTGGCCGCAATTTTGGGAATCGGAATCGAAAAGTATGGCCATTTGAGTCGGTTTATGATATATTACGACAGTTATGTCTACACCACGAAGAACGAGATTTTCACGCCGCGTCCCCGATCATGTAACCGACGAACTCGTTGTAGTTCTGTCCAACAAAGCGACCTTCGGCTTTAATCAGCTGTTTGAGGTCGTTTACGAAAATCTGAAGGCCCGTAATGCGGTCAGTGGAGGCGAAGAAATGCTTCGTCTGCGCGCTTATGAGAAGCTTCAGAATCTAGTGACTCGTGGGCTGGTTGAAAAGAACGGTAAGGAATACCGTGGTCTTGAAAACATTGCCGATGCTTCCAGCGCCAACGCTGCGAAGGCTGGCTGATTGAGACCCAGTTTTTTCGCTCCTGCTGCGCTAAGCGTTGACGGGAGTGAAGCGCAGGAAACCATTTTACGGGCACCGGGCGACCGGTGCCCGTTTTTTTGCGTTTGGCGCGGCTCGCGGAATGTGATTCCGTACTTGCGAATCGACGTGGATTCGGAGCATTCTGTAGCCACACCCCTGAGTCAGGGGCCCCAATACCGTGAAAAATTCTCTACCTTTCCCGTTCCCGAAATTCTCGACCTTCCGCGCTGGTCTCAGTGCACTGGTGGTTGCGTTGAGCGTCTGGTTTTGTGGCCAGACGACTTCATACGCGGTGCCGATCACCGGAGCCAACGGTACCACGGTTGATTTTGCCGGCGTCAAGGCGGCTACCCCGGCGGGCCTGCAGGTAAAGATTCTCGCTGACGGTAACGTCGCGACGGTGCCGTGGGACAAGTTCGACATGGCTAAGATGGAGACCGAACAGCCGGATTTGTTTACGGCTTATCAGAAGACCCAATCGGGTGAGACCGTGGATCTTTATCTCGGCGTATTTGCGGGCGAAAAACCGAAGCCGAAAATGGATGAAACGCCGGCGATTCCGAAATCACAACAGGGATTTAAAGAAGTGACGCTCAACGGCAAGAGCGGCAGCGGATTTAAAACCATGACGGTAGCGATGCGCGATCCGTCGCCCAACGCCAAGGCGATCTTTGTCGGCGCGTTCGGGGGCGGCCCGGGCGAAGAAATGTTTTCGTCCATCTATCTGGCCCGCGGCGACGGTACCAGCTGGGATAATTTTCTCGCGATAAACAAGCTGGTTCCGGTGGGGGTTCGGGTGAATACGGGCATGCCTGATCCGCGCAAGGAACCGTTTTTTCTGGCCGATAAGGGCAGTGGCGATGCACTGCTGCAGGCGATCGAAACGCTGGCCAAACAGTCCGGGCGGGATGACCTGGCGGAAGCGCCGATTGTTATTTACGGCCGTGAGGTGATGGGCAGTGCGCTCGCTTACAATCTGGCTCAGTACAAACCGGAGCGGGTGGTCTGTGCGGTGGCCATGAACGGACCGTCGTTTTTTACGGTGGAGCCGACCGAGGCATCGGTGAAAGTTCCGGTGTTGATTGTCAAAGGCGAGTATGACGATGCTTATCGCGAATGGGAACTGGAACCAACTCTGGATGAAAATTCGAAGCGCATCGATCCACCGTTCGAAGGCTACAACCGCTACGTGTCGACTTTGCCGATGCGTCCCAACTGGACGATGGTGATTCAGCCGCGTGGAACCGGCGATATTAACGCGGTGACGGAAGCACTGGGTAAGGCGTTCGTCGACGCGGTGATCAAGCAGCGTTTTGGAGGTGGCACCTATGCCGACATGGTTCCGGACATTGCCTACATGGGCAATCTTGAAGACAAGACGGTCAAGAATATGCCCGACGATGTCGGAGTCCTGAAACCGAATGAGACGTGGCTGCCTGATCAGGTTTTTGCCAGTGTCTGGCGTCAATTTCTGGAAGGCACGCTGTCACCACCGCCGCCAGTTCCCTGACATTTCGGCGGGCGGAGTGCACCGGCATAAGCCTAACGCTGGAAATATTCGCTCAGCCAGGCGTCGAGTTGTTCCGGAATGAAGCCTTTCGGTCCCAGGCCGCCGTCGTAGGCGACGGTGCCGTTGGCGGCGATCACCATGAGGCGAATCGGCCAGCCGGCGTAGGCTTCTTTGACGCGGTTGTCGGCGCCGTCGACGAGAGTTGGAAACGGCATCTTGATCAGCAGAGAGCAGGTCTTTGCGTTTTCAAGGCGGCTGTCATAGTCGTCAGTCTGGACGAATTTTTTCAGTTGTTTGTCGCCGTTCTCGCCGGCGACTTCGACGATGGATTCGGGGTGGGCTTCGCGGATGTAGACCATAAAAAACTCTGCATCGTGGTTGAATTTTTCATAAATCGCCGGGACCGCCATGACCTTCTGACGGAAAGGCGAACAGGTGATGCTGCCAAACACCAGCACGACCGGTTTTTTGCCTTTAAACTGTGAAAGCGTCACCTCGCCTGCGCCGTCCGAACGGGGCAAGGTAAAATCCGGAGCGACGTCGCCGACCTCAAGTTGCTGTTGATCGAACTCCTCGCGCGCTGCGGGCGCGTAAACTTCGCCGGGTTTGCGCGCGGGTTTTCCGGCGGAGCCGGAGCCGCCATTGAGCAGGCGTTGAACAACGCGGTCGGGGATCGCTGCCAGTTCCGCTGCGTCGAGGCGTCCATCGCTGTCGCGGTCGATGCGCTGCAGGCGATCGCTCAGTAGAGAGGGGATTTCATCGCCACTGAGGACTTTGTCGAGATCGGCGTCGAAGGCTTTGAGCAGCGCTGCTCCGTCTGTATCGGCATAGGCCGGCAGTGCCAGAAAAAGGCTTAGTGCTATCGTGAGGCAGGCTTTGGTATTCATGGCGCCAGGGAATGAAACCCGCCGTGCGCCGTGAAGTTGCGAGCTTACTTTGGCCCGGCCTGGGGCTCCTCCAAATCGGCGATGATCTTCGGCAGGATATTTTTTACATAACCGTCGACGCGCGGCGCGGGCTTTTCGGGTTTGGCGGGAAGTGCTTTGATTTCATTGAGCTTTGGCAGTGCCACCTGGTCGAGATAGTCGAGTGCATTGGTGGCGAGGATCGCTTCGAAGAGGTTGCCGGTGGCGACGTTGCTATGCGCGAGGATTCTGTCGAGCGAGCGAAGCTGAAGTGCTTTGTCTTTGCTGAACCGGCCGAGCGCTTCGGCGGCAACGATGGCGACACTGGCGCTGGAATCATCGAGCGCAGCGATCAGCTTTTCCCCGCCGGCCGCGACTCCGGCTTCACGCTGAATCAACAGGCCGGTGGCGCCCCAGTAGCGAACCGCGCTGTCGTCGCTGTCGAGCAGGGCGACGATGTCAGGTAGATCCTCGGCGCGTTGCATGGTGGCCAGATCGGCGGCGGCAAAAACGCTGTCGAAGTCATACTGCTCCGGGCCGTGGCCCATCTCGTAAGGTGAGCTGCCGGCTGAGCGGCGGTGAACTTCCGCTTCGGGGAGAAAGCCGATGTCGCGGATGTCGCGTTCCCAGGCCTGGTGAGCGGCGCGCATCGCGGCGAGGACCTGCTGATGTTCGGCGTCGTCTGAGGCAGCCAGATTGGTGACTTCGTCAGGGTCCGTTTGCAAGTCGTAGAGTTCTTCGCTCGGCTTCGGTTTCCAGAAGTGGGACTGCGCCTCGTTGAGTTCGCCGGCATGAAATTTGTCGTGCCAGACGCGGGTCGTCGGCGTGGCGAACATGTAGTCGATGTACTGGCCGTAGATGCGATGCGGCATGTACTGGCGCAGGTAAACGTAACGCTTGCCCATGACGGTGCGCACCAGGTCGTAGCGTTCGTCCATCCGGCCGCGAAAACCGTAGCTGAATTCCTGCGCTTCAGTCTGGTGGGGGCCGGCGAAGGCGTGACCCTGCATCCACTGTTTCGGTTCGAGGCCAACCAGGCTGAGCATGGTCGGGGCGAGATCGATGAAGCCGACCCGTCGGTCGCTGGTGCCGCCGCCGGCGTATTCCTGCGGGGCGAGGTGCTGCCACTTTTCGGGGACGTGCATCATCATCGGCACGTGCAGGCCGGAGTTGTAGGGCCAGCGTTTGTTGCGTGGCATGCCGGAGCCATGGTCGCCCCAGTAGATGACGATGGTGTCGTCGCTGAGGCCGGCGTCATCGATCTCCTTGAGCGCCGCGCCGCACTGTTTGTCCATCATGGTGATGCGGTCGTAGTACTGGGCCCAGTCTTTGCGCACTTCCGGGGTGTCCGGGTGATAAGCCGGCACGCGGGCGCCGGCGGGATCGTGAATGCGGTTTTCGTCTTCGATGGCGTTGCGGATCTTAGATTCGTGCGAAATCGTGTAGTTAAAAACGGCGAAAAAGGGTTGGCCGTCAGCGCGGTTTTTCCAGTGAGCCTTATTGCTGGAGGCATCCCATACCTGACCGGTTTTTTCGAGGTTGTAGTCTTCTTTCGATTGGTTGGTGCAGTAGTAGCCGAGCTCGCGCAGGTAAACCGGGAACATCTTGAACGCGTCGGGCAGTCGGGTCATCGAGCGCATGTGTTCGGCGCCGGTCGACGGGGGATAAATGCCGCTGATCACGGTGGTGCGGGCCGGCGCACAGACCGGAGCGTTCGAGCTGGCGCGAGTGTAGCGCAGGCTTTTTTTCGACAGAGCATCGAGGTGCGGTGTGACGGCGTAGTCATCGCCGTAGCAACCGAGATGGGGACCGTTGTCTTCGCTGGTGATCCACAGGATGTTGGGGCGATCTCCGGCGTTGCTGGACAGGGGCAGGAGACTGCTGAAGGCGACGAGGGCAGCGAGGAGGAGAGTTTTCGGGCTCATAGGTCTTGGACAGGGGTTTGCGGGTCTTGATCGAGAGGATTTTGTTTTTGCCATCGCGGGGTGTTTCGGGTGACGATGAACCAAACCTGTCCATTCTTTAAAGCACTTACTTTATGAAAAAGCATTTTCAATCTTCCGCCGGGCGTTCGCGTCGTCAGTTCTTGAAAAACGCCGCGTTGGTCGCCGCGCCGATGATTGTGCCGGCTTCAGTGCTCGGCAAAGGCGGTGCCACGGCTCCCAGCGAACGCATCACGTTTGGAACGATCGGCTGTGGCGGTCAGGGAATGGCGGACATGGATCGATTGATCAAAGCGGCCGGCACCCAGGCAGTGGCGGTGTGCGATGTCGACGAACTGCACTATGGCAAACATGAAGGTCGTCAGGGCAACCCGCGCGGCCGGGATGCGGCGAAATTGCACGTCGAGCAGCACTACTCGAAGGAGAAAGGCAGTGACTTCAAGGGCTGCGACACTTACGCGGACTATCGCGAGATCTGCGCACGTGAAGACATCGATGCGATGATTGTCGCGACGCCGGATCACTGGCACGCTTTGTGTACGCTCGAGGCATTGCGCAACGGCAAAGACGTTTACTGCGAAAAGCCGGTCACCCACTGGTTCGCCGAAGGTCAGGCGGTTGTTGCCGAGGTGGCAAAGCAGAACGCGATTTTCCAGACCGGTTCGCAGCAGCGCTCGGACAAAGTTTTCCATCAGGGCGTCGAACTGGTGCAGAACGGCGTGATCGGTAAAATCAAACATGTCGATGTCGGCTTGCCGCAAGGTCACTCCGAGCCGCAGGCCGACGCCACAGTCAAAGATCCGCCGGCCAGCCTCGACTACGAAATGTGGACCGGACCGAGCTCGATGATGCCCTACATGAAGGCCCGCAGTCATTGGAACTGGCGCTGGCACACCAACTATGGTGGCGGTCAATTGATGGACTGGATTGGTCATCACAACGACATTGCGCACTGGGGCCTGGGCATGGACAAGAGTGGGCCGTCCAAGGTCGAAGCCGTTGGTTGGACGTTTCCCGCTACCGATGTCTACGACTCGCCGGTTGACTACGAAGTGCGTTGTGAATACGCGGGTGGCATCACCACTTCGATCGGCTCGGTCAATCCGATGGGCTGCAAGTGGACGGGTGAAAATGGCTGGATTCACGTCACCCGCGGCAAAATCACGGCATCCAATCCCGAGTGGTTGGTGGAAGGCTTCAGCGCCGGCGACAAAAAGGCCTACCAGTCGCCCAACCATCAGACGAATTTCGTCGACGGCATCAAAACGCGGAAAGAGTGTGTCGCTCCCGCGGCAACTGCTCACCGGTCGATCACCCCCGGCCACATCGCGTATGTGTCGCAAAAAGTGGGTCGCTCGATCCAGTGGGATCCGGCGGCAGAAAAAGTCATCGGCGACGACGAAGCGCAAAAGCTGCTGATGGCGCTGCCGTGGCGCAAGGGCTACGAACTCGGCTGAAGCGCTGGCAGCGGAACGGGCGGGGCCCGGAAAAATAGCAGAGCCCCGCTGGCTGTGAAGCGGTTGCGGAGGCGTTCCCGCCTTGCGTTGCCAGAGCCTGGTGCTTTCGGGGCGCCGCGGTATTGCGCATTTTTACGCCTCGTAAAACGCTGATTGCGAGCTGGACGGTCGGGGTGGCGTGCGACTGCAGTTTGGTGATCTCCCGCTGCCACGACCTCTAAGCGGGCGAAATGGAAGCCTGGAAAAGCCAATTTTGGATTAGAAAATAGGCTTGATATACGCTAAATATCATTGATAATATAATTACCATATTTACCAGTAGATGATTGTGAAGTATTCTCGCTGTTTTATATGGATTGCGTATTTTCCCTGCTCCAATGATAAAGCTCGAGATCAGCCCTTTCGATGGACAGCCGGCCAGAGTTTTTCCACTAACTAAGGGAAAAATTTGCGTCGGCGGGAATCCCGACTGTGATCTTGTGCTCGATAGTGGCGTAATTTCCGGCGAACACGCACAGATTCAGATCGCTGATGACGATTCCGTGACCGTTGTCGATCTCGGTTCCACCAACGGTACTTTCATCAATGACGAGGGCATCAACCGGGGCGCCTTAAAACCGGGCGATAAAATACGCTTCGGCAATATCGAAGCCGTGCTTCGCGAGTCTCAGTATCCACGGAAGTCGCAGCAGGCTGAGGCGAGCGTGTTTGAGTCATCGGCGATCTCCCGCGCCAAGCTGGCGATGGAGAACCAGAAAAACGGGTTAATCAGCGGCGCCAGTGAAGCGGTTCCGCTGGAAAGTGGTGCTGTTAAGGCCGCAGCGGCGGGAGAGGTGCCGGTTTCTGAAAGTGATCAAGTGCCCGTCCCGATGGCTCCGGATACGGTGCCGGCGCCGGCGCCAAAGCCGGCGACAGGCTCCTCCGAACCAGACGACGCATCGCCGAGTGCGGAAGCGCTGCGTCAGGCGCTGGAACTTTCAAAAGTGAACGAGCAGGGGCTCAAGCGAATGGCCGAGGTGGTCGAAACGCTCACCCGGGAGCGAGTCGAGGCGAAAGAAGAACTTAAGGACAGCCGGGCACTCATCGAAAAGCTGCAAGGTGAACTCAAAGTCGCTGATGGTAAATCGGCCAGCCTTGAAGTTCTGCAGAAGGAACTCGATGAAGCCAGGCAGAAGGCACAGAGCGTAACGGAGATCAGGGAGCAACTTTCTGATTCTAAAAAAGTTGAGGAAACTCTGAAAGAGCAGCTCTCCCGGCAGGCGGAAGAACTGCGCGAGCTTCAGCAGCGTTCCGAAGCGCAGCGGGGTGAGAGCGATTCTACCGATGCCACGCTTGTCGAGCTGCGCGAACAGCTCCAACAAGCCGATTCAGAACGGCAGGCGGTGGACGCTCAGCTGGCAGAGAAAAGTGAACAGGCGCTAGCACTCGGCGGCGAGGTGAGTGTTTTGCAAGGTCGGCTGGATGAGCTGACCACGGCGCTGCGCGAGCGCGAGGACACATCCGATACGGAGGCCGAACTCAACAAGCGGATGGCCAACGAGGAAGCGCTCAAAGCGAAGATCGCTGAGTTGGAGGCCAACGAAGCAAAGCTGGCAAATGACCATCAGAGCTTGAGTGAGCAATTGGCCGAAGCGAAGGCCGGCATGGCGGCTCAAGCGGCCGAGAACGGGGATTTGAAAGGGCGTGATAAGGCGCTGCAGGCTCAGCAGGAAAAAACAGACGCCGCACTGGCGGAAAAATCGGCTGAGTTGGTTCGCTTAAGTGAATCCTACCAAAAGACCGCCGCCAGTTTGGCCGAACTGACCGCTTCGGAAGCCGCTCTGCAGCGATCCCTTGGCGACAAGGATCGGCAAGTGGCCGACTTGCAGGCGCAGCTCGCATCGAGCGCGAATCAGATGGACGAAGGTGTCGCTGAAAAGCTCGAAACGGCAGCCCGCGAGAGTTCAGCGCTGCGCGACGAATTAGCGGCTTTAAAAGCGGTTCATGGAGATGTGGACGCCGCACAGGCTAAACTCGAAGCCGCCCGCGAAGAAAGTGTTCGCCTTGAGCAGGAGATACAGTCCGCCCAGCCTGAGCGCGAACGGATGCACAACGATCTGGCGGCGGCCCGTCAGGAGATCGATGAGGCCAAGGCGGCAGCGACCGCCGAGCACGCCGAGGTGTTGGCGACCCTCGAAGCTTCGCGAGAGGAATTGGCGGCGCTTAAGAAATCGGTTGCTGAAGCCCAGCAGCAGGAGGATGCCCGCAAGCAGCAGCTGTCCGAAAACCTCTCTAAAATGGAGGCGCTGCAGCAGTTGGCGAAACAAAATCTTTCGGAGCTCGAACAGGAGAAAGCCAACGCTGCCAACGAGGTGAAAGAAGCCACCCTGTCAGTGCGGGCGATGGAACTGAAGTGCAAGCATATCGATGCTCAGATGGCGAAGCAGGCCAAGGCTTTGACCAAACTCGAGCGCAAGCTCGTAAGGCGTAAGAAACTCCTCGATCGACTGAAAAACGTGGCTCGTCGCGAGCGGGAGCTGGAAAAGAAAATCGAAAGTGGCAAAAAATACATCGATGCTGCCGACGCTCACACAGCTGGTAAAAAGACTCCGGATGTAGTACTGCCGTGGGACGTCGACCGGGCCCAGGCCGAGAGGGAAAAAGCCATTGATGAGGCGCGCTCGATTCAGCGCGAAGTAGAAGCGGTGAAGGCTGCGCTGAAAGCCCGACAGGACGAACTGGCGATCGCCGACGCCCGCCTCCGTGAAAGTAAACAGCAGGGCAGCGAAGACGCTAATCGCATGATTGCTGAACTGCGCGATGAACGCGAAGGACTGAGCGGTAATAACAGTAGCACTTCCGCCGACGTCGCTCTGTCGAATTGAGGTCGCCAAATGCTGCGCGTAAACTACGCGCCAAATGCTGCGCGTGGTAAACTACGCGATGCGTTTGCGATGCATGATGCGCCACCAGTGGGGCAGTAACAGCAGTGCCGCCAACATGTTGGCGAGAATGCCGACGCCGCAGACCTGGCCGAGGCTCGACAGGCCCTGATTGGCGGCGATGCTCAGCGAGCCAAAGCCCACCGCAGTCGACCCGGCACAAAACAGGATGGCTTTGGAAATGCCACCGCGGACCGCTGTTAGATCACCATTGGTGCGGCGCAGGGCGAAAATCATGTGAATGCTGTAATCAAGCCCGGTGCCGAACAGAATCGGCACGGCGGTAATGTTGAAAAAGTTCCACGAAAAACCGAACCAGAGCGTCATCATCATCACCAATACGCCGCTGAAGGTTAACGTGATCAGAGCCAGAGCCACATCCCGCCAGTTCCTGAACACAACGGCCAGCATGACGGTCAGCAGCAGGCCCATGGGCAGGAACACTCGCACAAAGTCCCCGCGAATCATCTCGTGGATGGCGACCGTCAGCGTTGACCAGCCGGAGATACGCATGCCATTCTCAGCATTTGATTGCTCGACGGCCCACTGACGAAGTTGGGTGTGATCGGCACGAATCGCTTCGGGCGCGGTGATGTCACCGAGCGCTGCGATTTTGCCATCGATCGGATCCAGTGACACAAAACGCTGCACCACCCAGTTGCCGATCGGATTGGACGGGGTGATTACCTTCTCTTTCCGGCCGGGAGCTGAGTCGACGTAGGACTGCCAGTTTTTAAAAACCCCGTTGGCGAGTGTTACCGCGTCTTCACTGAATCCAGCGCTGTCAATCTCCTGCAATAATCGTTCACGCTGACTGAGCAGAGTTTTCAGTGTCTGGAGGTTCGTCGTCTGGTTTCCGGGGTTGGGAATAATGCTTTTCGGAAGGTGATAACTGTTGATAGCTCCTGAGTCTCTGGCTGCCGCCAGACGAGCCTCGACGAGATCCAGTCGCTTCGCCAACCCGGCGGTATCGGTCGCTGTGATAACCAGAGGCTCGGCGCCGTCGTCGAAGCCCTTGATTTTTTCTTTGGCGCGGTCATAGGCCTCCAGCGAGGGGCTGTTGCGCAGGCGCATCGGCCGGAAGTCGGTCGCCATTTCGGGGCGTCCCTCCACCATCAGTGTGACTCCGGCGCTGGTCAGTAGAACAACAGTGATGACTATCGCCAGACGATCCGCGCGCCGATGGGGGAGTGAGTTGCGGTCGCTGTCGGAATCGTGCAGTTGCTTGTCGCTGAGATGCCCGTAGCGGGCGGCGACCGGCGAGAAAAAGATCAGCATCACGGTCGCGCCGACGACAACGCCCGTGGTCACCAGTGTGCCCAGTTGAGCGACGCCGGGAAGGCTGCTGAAATTGAGCGCAAAAAACACCACACCCGTGGTAATCGCGGCCCAGGCGACGCTCGGTCCGATGATGCGGCGCAGGGATTTGGGGTCGTTGGGCGCGACGTGTGACTCCTTATAGAGCACCACCCCGTAGTCGACCGTGAGGCCGACCAGAATCGCGGCGAAGCCAATGCTCATCACGCTGAGTTCGCCGATCAGGACGCTGCCGATCAACAGAGTGCCACCGGTGATCATGACCAGCATCGAGATCAGCCAGAGCAGTGGTTTGATCCGGCGATGAATGATCCAGAAAAGTACAAACACAAAAATCGAGGTGAAGGCCATCGAGCCGCGCATGTCCTGCTCCATCCCCGAGGAGACTTCGGCGATGAACGACGGTTTTCCGGTAAAGCCGATTTTGAGGTCGGTGTCGGCGAATTCGGGATTCTCCTCGAAGAATCGTTGCTGCCAGGCCTCGACCACGAGTTCGAGCTGATCGATCCACGCGACGATGCCGGTGTAGTTTTCGAATTCTTTGGCGGCGGAATTGACGTAGAGCATGCGCAAGGTGCCGTCCGCGGAAGTGAACGGGTCGGCATTTCCATCTCCGGAGAGCAGCGAACTCGATTCGAGACCACCGGGAAGTTCGGTGAAGCCGAGCGGATCGTAAGTGCGCATCATCAGTGCTTTGTCAATCAGGCCACCGCCGAGATCGTCGATGATTTCTTCAAACCGGGCACCGGATTTACCCGCAGCGATCTTGTCGTTCAGAGCCACTACGGCGTCCGGCTCGGCATTCAGCCACATGTAGGCGAGAAACTCGGCGGCGAACTCAGGGTCGTCCTCGATCGGAAGGCGCCAGATAACATGGGAAACGTGTTGCTCAGCTCCGCTGAACGCCTCGGCGAGTGATGCAACGGCTGCTTCAGAAGCGGCCGGGTCGGTCGTTTCCAAAGTGACGATCAGTTCGGTAACGCGACTAAAATGCGTATAGAGTGCGCTCATACCCTTGACTTCCGGCAAGTCTGGGGGCAGGAGAGCGAGGACATCGACGTTGTAGGTGACCCGCTTGAGTCCAAACGACAGCACGACCACACCGATCAAAAAAAATACTAATCCGTGAATATTTTTGTAGCCCATACGTCTGAGGGGTAAGGGTGGCTGGTCTGGGACACTTGTCAAAGGATCAAGCCACACGCGAATGATTGACATTGCTACTTAGCTTCCGCTAAATAAATACGATGGATACGGCAACGGCCCTACAGACCCTCAGAGTCAAATTTGGCTCCAGCACAACCGGTTGCACGGCTTTGAGTGAAGGCGGGTGGTGCCTGAATGTCGCCGCGCCATTGTTGGATGGTCAGGCGGATGAAGTTTTGTTTGAACATCCGGATGGTGTCATGCGTGAGCAGGGGCACTTCCGCTTGATCGAAACCGAGCACGCACTGGCTGGTGTCGCAGTATTCCCCTACGACGGAGCACCTGAGGAGGCGGCGCAGACCCTGTACCGTGACCTTCTCGAATGTGTCGGTGGACGTTCGCTCTACCGGGTGTGGAATTTCGTGCCGGGCATCAATGACGAAACCGATGGTCTGGAAAACTATCGTTCGTTTAACGTCGGGCGGTTTCGCGCGTTTAAAGATCGCTTCGGTGAAAAAGCGATGGAAGGCCAATTGCCTGCGGCATCAGGCGTTGGGGTGGATGATAATTCGCTGGCGATTGTTTTTCTGGCCGGCAACGATCCGGTGAGTTTCTTCGAGAATCCGCAACAGGTTCCCGCGTATCACTACCCTGCGGAGTACGGTCCGCGCTCACCGAGTTTTGCCCGCGGGGCAGTGGTCAATTACGGTGATCATCGGGTCGGCTACCTGTCCGGCACCTCGAGTATCCGCGGTTACGAGACGATCGGTGAGGGGGATCTCGACGAGCAGTTCGCGGTGACCATGGACAATGTCTCGTGCGTTCTGAAAACCATGGATTTTGCGTCAGCGATGGATCCTTGTTCAGGTTCGGCAACGGCGTGGCGCATCTATGTTCGCGATCCGGGTGACATGGAGCGGGTTCGTGAGCTGTTTTATCAGCAATTGGGCAAAGAGGTCGCCGATCGCACCTTGATCCTGCAGGCGGACATTTGTCGTCACCTGCTCAAGCTGGAGATCGAAGGCATCTTCGTTGCCTGAGCGCGCGCTGCGCAGAGCTGATCTCACAGTCGGGCCGCTACGCAGCCTGTTAGAAGGGGTTACGGGTAAATATCCGACCGCTTTTTCCGTCAATTTCGATACGTTTGATCTGCTACGTCCGGTTGACGAAGCCGGAAATCTGCTGGACTGAATGCTTGCACCTACTGGTATGAGCAATTCAAAATTTTCCGACCCTGCCTCGACGATTGATCTGGATCCGGGCGAGGCGCTCGGGTTTTCTGACAAGGGCGTCGCACCCACTGCGGGCGAAATGGACAGGGTGCGTGAGTATGTGAATCTCAAGCTCGCTGCACGCGGCCTGCCGATCGTTGGCGACGCCAGTGACTATCCGTTTTTGGAAATGGGGCGCTCGTTGATCGCCAACTTTCAGGAGCGCATGCGCTTGCTCTCGGATTATCTCAGTCCAGCCGATCATCACGTTCAGGAATTTTTGATCGACTATCTCGGAGAGGATGGTGCGGAGGTGTTCGCCGAGGGTGACCCGCTGCTGCCTTCGGGAGCCTTGGTGCTCGAGCGTCATGGCATCGCGCGGCTGCTGTCGCTGCCGGCGCGCAGTGATTCGTTTAAGTCGGACATTGTTTCGTCGTTCCGCACCGCGCAGGGGGTGTGTCACAATCCGGCCAGCGATCGGCGCACCACGGCGGGCGTGTTTCACGTTGCTGAGGGGGGCCTGCCGGTGCCCGGTGATAAATTCGCCGTGCCGAGAGGCACCTTCGCACGCCTGTTGAAAGCGGCGCTGACGCCACCGCCGGAGTTGATGGTGTTGCCTTATACCAGTGAAGAACCGGAGCCGGTGCGCGCCTGGGTGTCGCTGCTGTTGCGCCCGACGATCTGTCCGGAAGTGCCCGGTTTTATCGAAAAGAAGTCCAGCGAAGTACGTTTTTTTGCGCCCGGCAATCTGGTCAGTAATCTCGACTTCGTCGAATCGATCTTCGGCAATGCCGGCGACCCATTTCTTCCCGAGAATGACGCGCGTCTTGATGTCGAACATTGGAGTGGCCACAGCGGCAGCGTGATTCTGGCGCCGCACCTGGTCGGTCTGAAGAAGAAAGACCTCGGCCTGCCTCACGTCGACGATGCCACTGAGCGACAACGCAACGACGGCATGTGCTGGCAGTCGGAAGATGAACTCTACAACAATGGCGGCGCGTTCAAGGTGACTGCCCGCGATCACCGCGGTGTGATGGTGACGATCATCGCCGACAACTATTTCGGCTACTGCAAAAAGGAGGTCAAAACGCAGATCAGCTACGCGGCGAATCTCTACGGTCTGGTCGAAGAAGAGCATGCCGGCGGAGCGCTGGTGTTCCCGAGCTTTGATCTGGGCGAAAGTTTTGCGCTCAGCCAGTTTCATTCAACCGTCGACCATCGCTTCGCCGGCGTCGTGAAGCGTTACGGGGATGCCATCGACGTTCAGCCGGAAGGCTATGCCATCGACCGGCTCTACAAAGACATCCTTTACCTGCCCGAAGACGCGCGTCTGGTCATCGATGATTTGTCGGTGACCTGGCAGAAAGACGGTGTCGAACAGAGTCTGCGAATGCTGCCGGAACACACTTATGTGATGCCATCCGGTTACAAGATCCGCATGGCACAACCCTCGGCGGGACAACGCTGGCGGCTGGTCGGCACCCAGGCGGAGGCGACTTTCTGTCACAAGCCGTGCACCGTGTCGGGTGGCGGCAAATCAGAGATTTCGAAATCACTGTCGGATGCCATGGAGGCCGGCCCGGTGATCATGCCGGACTTCGACGCCGACATGGCCAAGGTCGAGGAACTGCTGGCGCGCGACTACGGCGATCGTTACAAAAAGCCGAAACGCGGTGGTGCGACCAGTCGTGCGATTCTCGACCCGCAGCGCTCGTTGGGTTCGGTAATTCGCCTGTTCTCGCAGAGCGAAGAATTCACCGACGATTACAATGCCTTCATCACATCGGTGCCGCGCACGGTGAAGGATTTTATCTTTACGCTGAAGCGGTATTACAAGCCGGCCTGGGGCGACAACTGGCGTTCGCGGTTCCACGTCGACAGCATCAATGGCAGGCCCGGTGTGCAGTTGAAATATCGCGAATCGCTGGTCATCACCCGCTACCTGCGGGTCGGTTTTGCAGAGGATGGCTCGTGGCGGATGTTTGGCTTGCGCAAAGATTTTCAGCCGGCGGTTAAGCTGCAGAGAGAGGACGATATTTCCGCATCGATCACGGTGCCGGCCAGTTCGGTCGACCCGGCGTCGCTGCATCCGGATGTCAGCCGCCTGGCCTACAAGTTTGTCGAAAACTGCGAGTATCGACTTTTCCAACGCCCCGACGATGCCGTCATTCGCGGCTACGACAAGCAGACCGAGATCGACTTTTCGATGCCGCAGAATTTCTTTTCGAACTACGAGCCGATGACTCGTGCCGAAGCGATCGACCTGCAGAAAGACGCGATTCGGTTCGGTCAGTTCACCAAGCCGATGCGGCGCGCCATCAAGGCGTTCATTAAATCGAAATCGCCCGACTATTTTGTGTCGTCGGCGCACCCGCGCATCGTCGGTCACGATGCGCAAAGTGGCGAGCCGGAGCGTACCAAAAATCCGCGATACCTGCAGACCCGGCCCGACCTGATGGATCCGCGCGGCGAGCATCTCGCCATGATGGGCGCGCGCCTGTTCCGGCGTTTGCCGATCGACCAGCCCGCCTTGAACCCGGTCAACGCGGTGCTGCCCGGTCGACGTAACAATCCCGCCGATCACGCTGCGGGCATCCCGCCGCTGGCGGTCTACGGGCCGATTCATTACCAGGAGTTGCCTGAGCTGTTCATGGATTTCATCGCCAGTTTGACCGGTAAATCACCGTCGACCACCGGCGCGGGTTCCGAGGGCGCGCTTACCAAGGGCCCGTTCAACGCCCTGCCGCCGGTTGTCGATCTCAACAACGCGCTGGTCAGCTACATCACCACCGACTACCCGGCGTTCAGTACCGCCGCGGGTTACATCGGACCAAAATACCGGGTCGACCACGACATCAGTCTGGTGGTTCCCGAAGTGTGGAGCCGCATGTTCCTGCACGAGCGTGAACCGGATTTTCTGCTCGAGAAAAACTATCTCGAACCGATCGAAGACTTCGAACACGAAGGCCGCATCGTGCTCGGCAGTCGCCTCGGCTATCGCATCACCGAGAGTTTCGTGCAGAGCTTTTTCGGCCGCATGTTCAACGAACCGGGCACCGTGTTCACCGAGGAAATGCTGCGTCCTGAGCAGCAGAGTATGGCTGACTTCGTCGCCGGTATCGACAACATCGTCGGCACTCAGAAGCGGGTCGCGCAGATGTACTTCGATGACGGTTCGATCGACGATGCCTGTCCGCCGCTGCGCGCGCTGTTGCACATCATGGCGCATGGTGACTACCAAGGGAAATCGGCCAACGATCCTGAAGTGCGCGCCCTGTTTGATCGCGAAACCGTGCTCGCCAGCGACTGGTATCAGCAGCGCCTCGATGCCAAACTGCGCCAGAAAAAATCGATACTCAATCGCCACGTCGAAGCGCTCGAGGCGTTCATGAAGAAAGAAAACTATCAGAGCGAAGTCGAACGCCTCGGCCTGGCGGATCGACTCGCCGCGACGCAGGCAAAACTCGATGCGCTGACCAGTGATCCCGCTGCCTATCTGGAGCAAATGCGTGGCAGCATCGGCGCCGATCCTGCGGTGGTGCCGGAGTAGAGTAGGGGCGCTGGAAAATGAGCGCGGTGAAAGTGAAAAACTGAATGATCTCGTCCGAGTATTTTTCGGCTCTGGAGTTCCTTTGAGTTAAGGCGAAAGAAGAGTAGGGGGGGCGTCGGCGCAGGTGCTGGCGTTGCATCGCCTCATGGGAGCCGCATTTTGGGATAATTCATTGCCAGCGGCCTGTTGGCGACCCGGTCGGTTACGCTTCCGCTGCCGTGTTACTGCGCTTTTTTGAGAAATCTGGTAATGTCGGCACTGAGAATCCTCAGGAAGCGGCATGAACGACGATACGAACGACGAGATTCCCGCAGCGGAGAATGATCCAGACGTTCCCGCTGGGCCGACCGCCGACAAAACTCAGAGCTGTCCCACATGTGGAGAACCGATTACGCCTTCCGCGCCACCTGGCCTGTGCCCGAAATGTTCCATGGCTGCTGTGGCCGATCACGATGCCTCCGGCAATACCGCGACCGTGGCATTGCCGAAGTTCGAGGCACCGGCGATTGAGGAAGTGGCCAAAGCATTTCCCCAACTGGAGATTCTCGAGCTGATCGGATGCGGAGGCATGGGCGCGGTTTACCGGGCCCGGCAGCCGCATCTGGAGCGGATGGTAGCGCTGAAAATATTGCCCAAATCCCTCGCTGAGTCGCCGGAGTTCACCGAGCGTTTCACGCGTGAGGCGCGCACACTGGCGAAGCTGGCGCATCCCAACATTGTCGGCATCTTCGACTTCGGCGAGTCGGGCGGTTACTTCTTTCTGATCATGGAGTACGTCGACGGGGTCAATCTCCGTCAGGCGATGATGGCGGGGCGCTTCACTCCGGCGCAGGCGTTCGAAGTGGTTCCCGAGATCTGCAACGCTCTGCAGTTTGCCCACGACGAGGGCGTGCTGCATCGCGACATCAAGCCGGAAAACATCCTGCTCGATACTAAGGGGCGCATTAAGATTGCTGATTTCGGCATTGCCAAGCTGCTCAACGACACGGCTCGCGGCCTGACATTGACACAAGGAATGGCGCCGGGCACTCCGCAGTACATGGCACCGGAACAGATCGAACAGCCAGCCACGGTCGATCATCGGGCGGACATCTATTCGCTTGGGGTGGTGCTCTACGAAATGCTTACCGGTGAACTGCCGATCGGCCGTTTTGCGGCGCCGTCGGAAAAGACCGGCGTCGGTGCCGATATTGACGAGATCGTTTTCCGGGCGCTGGAGAAAGACCGGGAACGCCGCCAGCAGAGTGCCGGCGAGGTGCGCACCGATCTCGCCGGCGTGCCACCGCTGACGGATGTGCCGGCACCACCCACCGCAGTCGCTTCCGGTGTTCCGTATCCGAAAGCGGATCCAAAGAATCGACCCGAACTGGCACTGTTGCTGTCGATTGCCAGCGTAGTATTGCCGGTGATCCTGTTCGTTATCGTGATTCTGGGGGCGAACACGGTCAGAGTGAGCGAGGCGCAACATGCGATTTCGATTCGCAAGATCGAAACGCTTACTGCCCAGGCCCTGGCCTTGCGGACCCATGAGCAGGAGGAAATTCTAGCGACGCTCGCGGCGGATCATCCGAAGGCAAAGGAGGTAGCGGGTGAAATCGATGTTTTGAAACGGCAGCGGGAAGCGCTTCGCTCCCGCGAAACGGCCAGTTCGCGAATGGACGAGGTCATGGCGACGATGCTGCAGGGCCTTGCCAGCATCGTCTTTGTCCTTGTCTGCATCGTCCCGGCTACGGTTTTTGCATGGAAACAACTGCGTCGCCAGCGAGTGGTCGGGCAACGTCAAGGCCGAATCCCACTGCTCGCCGCCGCGTGGCTCTGGCCGATGGCCCTGCTGGTGTGCCTGGTGTTGGGAGTGTTCCTGTTTGCTTTGTCCGATGCGCCGGCCTGGGCCCTTTCCAGTGGGGTCGTGGTGGCGGTGCTGATCTCGATTGCGCTCGGCACCGTGTTGGTCCGACGCACGCTAAAATGGCTGAATCAATCCGTCACGGCGACCGAGCGGGGCGCTTGCCTCGACCGCGAGAGAAAGGCTCCGCCGGTGTCGCCTTTCAAAGCTCGCACGATGACGCAGGGGGTGTTGATCGGCGGAGCTTTCGGTATTATTTGCCTGTTCGTCAGCCTGTTCCTGGCGGGGAGTTACTATCGCATGATGGTGGTTGTGATGAGCTCCGGCGTCGCTGTGGTGCTGCTATGCGGATACGTATTGCTGCTGAATCGGAGTTACCATCCCGGCTCCGCTCGATCCCGGGCAGACGGCTACAATCCGTGGCCGAAACGGATTTTCTGGCTGGTGCTGATCGTGTTTCTGGCCCCGTCCATTATGGCTGGTGTCAGCCTGCTGATGCCCGTTCTGGCCTCGCCCACTTTGAATCGCATCGAGGGTGACTACGCGGTTGCGGTAAACAGGGTGATACCCGACGACGCAGGCGCAGCCGTAGTGCTTCAGACGCGGCGCAAGTCGCCCGGTGTGCTGAAAGCGATCGTAGTATTGGACGGACCCGTCTGGCGCGGCCCGCGTGAGTCATCGACAGACAAGACGGAAAAGTTGAACCGGATCTATCCGGGTGATCGACTTTCGTGGTCTCTGGATGCAGAGTCTCTGGACGTACGGACTCTCGGCTTTGTTTTTCCTGAAAAAAAAGCCGCCGACGAGGCTTACCTGCAGATGAACCGCCTGGCTGGAAAATCCAACCGCAACGCCCCCTTGTATCCTGAACTTCAGCGTTTGCCACTGTTCGAACTTTCCAGCGACGGTGATCAGTATCGTGCCTGGGTGGAGTTTGAGTTTGTGCCCGGTCGCTGAACGATCAGTCCCTCCCGATGAATCCATCTGCCTCCGATTCCACGCCAGCATCGGCCGGGTTCCATACCACGAGATGGACCTGCGTTCTTGCGGCACGGGGCGAATCGGACACCGCCAGGGCGGCACTTTCCGAATTGTGCGAGGCCTATTATGAGCCGGTGCACACCTTCATCCGCCACATGGTTGGCGCCGATTCCGCCCGTGACCTGACCCACGCCTTTTTTGCCAGCCTGCTGGAACGTGATGGGCTCGCAACGATCAAACGCGGGCGGGGTAAATTCCGTTCGTATCTGCTGGGGGCGGTGAAGCATTTCATCTTCGATCAGCGCGATCGGTCGCGGGCGGAAAAGCGTGGCGGTGGTGCGGGCGATCTATCATCGGACGAAGAAAAACCGGATTCGCCCGGGGTCTTGAAATGGGAACTCAAGGAGCCACCTCCGCCCGATAGTCTCTACGACCGCGAGTGGGCGATTGCGGTGTTGCGCCGGGCCAACGACTGCCTGGAAAATGAACACCGCGCGTCGGATCGAATGCAACAGTTTGAGGTGTTAAAACCCTGGCTCAATGGCGACGCCGGAACTCTTTCGCAAAGCACTGCGGCCGCCGAACTCGGCGTTTCAGAAAACGTTATCAGGGTGGCGGTTCACCGGCTGCGAAAACGATTTCGGGAGGCTGTGCGAGACGAGATCGGCCAAACGGTAGAAACCGAGGAGGAAATCAGCAACGAGCTGAACTATCTGATAGAAGCCCTGCATGGTCGTAGTTGAGCCTCTACCTCAGCAACGAGTAAGGACCTGCACACGCGACAAATTTTAGGATTGGCTAACAGGGCCGTTCAGGCGACGATGGGGTGTCTGCGCATTTTTTCATAAACCCCTCCGAATGAAATCCCTGATCACCAGTCTTTGCGCCTTGTCGTGCCTGCTCGTCGTCACGACCGCTTTCGGCGAAATGCGCGTTTGGAAGAGTGCCGGCAGTGATTTTCGTCAGGCAGCGGAATTTGTCAGCGCGACCGAACGGGAAGTTCGTTTAAAAGGTCGGGACGGTGTCGAATTTGATGTCGAGCTCAGTACCCTCAGCGTGCCGGACCAGGCCTACGTGGCGGCGCGGATGGGCAGGGAATTCAAACCGATCGGCCCAGTACTTAACGCGCCGGTAAAAAAGGTCGAGCGGATGCAGCCTTTGAAAATTGCCGATATCGTCGCCAAGCCTGACACGGTGTTCGAAGTCGATGGCTTCACGGGCGGCGTCGCCCAGATGATTCACGGTGGCGCCGGAATGAGCGTCGGTGGATTCAGTCCAGCGGAGGGTTTTGGCTTTGGCGTGCTGCAGATTCGGCTGTCGCCGATGGAGGCGCCGGCATCGACGGACGTGTGCGGATTTTATCTCGAATCGCCGTATGGCACTCGCTATCCGGTACATTTGCTGGTGGTCTCCTCACCGGGCAGCGAGGATGGGAAGCGCACCTTGCGCGATATTCGGCGCATGCAAATCGTCGCGACCACGGAGCGGGCGGTCATCGAAAACACTTATGTGTTCATGATTCCGGAGACGGCAGACGTGAGCGAGTTCCGTCTCGGCTTCGCCACTCCTGACGATGCTAACAAGGTGGTGGTGAAGAAGAACAATTGAATCGATTGAACCGCCTGATCATGGAAACCGAATCGAAGCCGGAGCCGGATATCGAACGCAATCTCGGCGAGCAACCGCTGGCAGAACTGCTGCGGGTTCACGGGTTGAAGGCGCACGACCTGGTCGCCGCGTCGGACGAGCAGATCACGCATAAGATGATCGCCCGTGGATGGAAGGGACGGCGCCTGACTGCGAACGTGCAGGGCAAATTGCTGCGCGCGGTCAATGCGGCGACGCGCAAGGAGTTTGTGCTCAGCGATTTGTTCAATTACCGCTGAGCCTCGTGGCGTGAATGCGCAAGGGTTCGCCAAGCCGCTGATAGGGTAGGTTATCGGTCTATGTTGGCGGCGACAGGACGATGGAAAACCACGCTTGGCGTCGTCGTGTCTTTTTTTGCAGTGGCGTTGGGGTCGTCGCTGATCGCAGAAGATGAGGTCGAGGGGATCGCATTCTTCGAAAAGCGGATCCGGCCGGTACTCGTGGAAAACTGTTACGAGTGTCACTCGGTCGAGTCCGGGAAGCGCAAGGGCGGGCTGCATCTCGACAATCGCGCTTCGTTGCGAGCGGGCGGTGACACCGGCGCAGTGATCGATGTCGACAAGCCGGAAGCCAGCCTCCTGCTGACGGCGATTTCGTATCACGATGCCGATTTGCAGATGCCGCCGGAGAAGCGCCTGCCCAAAGCTGTGGTGGCGGATTTTCAAAAATGGCTGGCGCTCGGGGCACCGGATCCTCGTGATGGCGCGGTCAGCGTGGCGTCCATTGGCGGCATCGATTTTGACGAGGGCAGGAAATTCTGGTCGTTTCGACCGCTTGGCGAAGTTGAGGTGCCGAAGCTCGCCGGTGATGCCGGTTCGCTGTCACCGGTAGATGCATTCCTTGAGGCGCGTCGCGTTGAAATCGGGCTCAAATCGGCAGCGGCAGCTGATCGACGCACTTTGATCCGGCGATTGTATTTCGATCTAATCGGTTTGCCGCCGGCGGAAGCTGACGTGCAGGCATTCGTCGATGATCCGGCATCTGACGATGAGGCCACTGCGGATTTGGTCGATCGATTGCTGGCCTCGAAGAATTTCGGCGAGCGCTGGGGGCGGCACTGGCTCGATGTGGTGCGCTTCGCCGAGTCGAGTGGCGGTGGTCGCGCAGAGTTGATGCACGAGGCCTGGCGGTTTCGCGACTACGTGATCGATTCGTTCAATGCCGACCGGCCGTTCGACCGGATGGTGCGCGAGCATCTGGCGGGTGATTTGATGGAGGCGGAGGCTTCGAGCGCAGCGCAACGGCGGGGGCAGTTGATCGCTTCCGGATTTCTCGCTCTGGGGCCGACCAACTATGAGCTGCAGGACAAGGAGCTGCTGCGCATGGAAGTCGTCGACGAACAGATCGACACGATGGGGCGGGCGTTTCTGGGTATGACGATTGGCTGCGCGCGTTGTCACGATCATATGTTCGACCCGATTTCGGCGAAGGATTACTACGCGCTGGCCGGTATTTTCCGCAGCACCGACACCCTGATGTTTGGCAACGTTTCCTCGTGGCGGCACGCGCCGCTGCCGCGACCGGATGATGCGCCGCCGGTGACCGATGAAGAGCAGGCAGCCTGGCAGGCATTTGAGAAAAAAGTCGCTGAGCTCGAAGTGAAGTTTGCCGCGACCACGAATCTGGGATCGCGCAAAGGGATTGGCGGGGAAATTATCGGTCTGACCGTGAAGAAAGAACTGCCGGTTTACGACGCGGCGATGTCGGTGATCGAGGCGGAGGATGCCGGTGACTACAAATTAGCGATCCGTGGTGACGTGCATCGATTGGGCGAAGACGTTGCGCGCGCCTTTCCCGAAGTGATGCAGCCCGCCGATGCAGTGGCGCCGCTGGCGCTGGAGGAAGGTGCCAGCGGTCGACTCGAGTTGGCAAACTGGATCGCCTCGCCGGAACATCCCCTGACCGCTCGCGTTTACGTCAACCGCGTCTGGCATCATCTGTTCGGCCAGGGGCTGGTGCGGACGGTCGACAATTTTGGCGCCACGGGTGAAAAGCCGAGTCATCCCGATCTGCTCGACTGGCTGGCAGCGGAGTTTGTCGCCGATGGCTGGTCAACCAAAGCCATGGTTCGGCGCCTGGTGCTGACCGATGCCTACCGGGCTTCGAGCCGGGCCGACGCGACGCAGCAGCGTCTCGACCCGGAGAACCGTTTGTTGGCGCGGCAGAATCATCGCCGCCTCGATGCCGAGGTGTTGCGCGACAGCCTGCTGGTGTTGTCGGGTGAACTGGACCCAACGCCGGGTGGAAAAACCCTGCCGCGTGAGCTGCGTTCGGAGTTCGGGTTTAACTACGACGATCTGTTGGTGCGCAGTGTTTACCTGCCGGTGTTCCGCAACAACATCGAGAGCCTGTTCAGCGTTTTCGATTTTTCCAACCCGAATCTGGTTGCCGGGCGCCGTTCGGTGTCGACCGTGCCGAGTCAGGCGCTGTATCTGATGAACAGCCAGTTCGTCTCCGAGCGTGCCGCGCATGCGGTCGAGGTAGTGATGGCGAAAGACGCCGCGTTGCCGGACACCGTTGCCGCTGACGAATTGTCCGCAGATTTGGCGGATCGCCTGCTCGATGACGAACTCATTGAGCGCCTGTTCGTACATACCCTGGGGCGCGAGCCGTCGGCGGATGAGGCTCGGCAGGCATACGAATTTCTGCAAACCTTCCCTGAACCTCAGCACCATCTCGCCTTGACTGCGCTGCAACAGGCGCTGTTCGCATCGGTCGATTTTCGCTACGTTGACTGAGTTGCCGCATGAACGACTGAAGCCATGAACCATTCCCTGAGTAGACGACAACTATTGAGCCGCTCCGCTTGCGGTTTCGGCTCGCTGGCGCTTGCCGGGATGTGTGGCAACGAAGCGCTTGCCGCTGCCAATCCGTTGCGCGCTCGTCCCGGACATTTGCCGGCGCGGGCCAAGCGGGTCATTTTTCTGTGGATGCAGGGTGGTCCGAGTCAGATCGACACTTTCGACTACAAACCGGAATTGCAGCGGCGCAGCGGTGAAAAGGTCAAACTCTACAACCCTCGATCGTCACAGCACGAAGACCTGACACTTTTCGGGTCACCGTGGGAGTTCAAGCGGTACGGTGAACGTGGCCATTACATCTCGTCGCTGTTTCCGAACATCGGTCGGCACGTTGACGATCTGTGTTTTCTGCAGGGCATGCATACCGAAGGCGTGGCGCACGGGCCGGCGACGCTGTTCATGCACACCGGAGCGACCAACTTGATCCGGCCATCGATGGGCTCGTGGATCACCTACGGGCTCGGCACCGAGAATGACAGCCTGCCCGGCTTTGTAACCATCAACGCCCCGGCGACCAAGGGGGGGCCGCGCAACTACGGTCCGGCATTTCTTCCCGCCGATTTTCAAGGCACGCCGATCGGTCGCGTCGGGCTGCCGGCCGCCAAGGCGACGATCGATCATCTCGCCAACGCGCAACTCAGTGGTGCCCAGCAGCGCCGCCAGTTTGATCTTTTGAAAAAACTCAACCGGGCGCAGATCGACGGCCGGAATGCAACTGGTGACAAACAACTCGAGGCGGTCATCCACTCCAGCGAGCTGGCATTTCGTATGCAGACGGCCGCGCCGGACTTGCTCAATATCGAAGGTGAGTCAAAGGCGACCAGGGATCTCTACGGCATCGGTGAGGCGACCACCGACGATTATGGGCGGCAGTGTTTGATGGCGAGAAAACTGGCCGAGTCCGGGGTTCGCTATATTCAGGTCAGTTATTCGGATCACGGGGCGAGTCCGATGTGGGATCAACACAGTAAGCTCGAGAAACACCGGGATCACGCCGCCGCGACCGATAAACCGGTCGCCGGTCTGCTCGCCGATCTCAAGGCGCGTGGCCTGCTCGAGGATACGCTGGTCTGGTGGGGCGGCGAGTTTGGGCGAACGCCATTTTCGCAGGGCAAAGACGGTCGCGATCACAATCCGCGTGGTTTCACGACCTGGCTGGCCGGTGCCGGCGTCAAGGCCGGGCATTGCCACGGCATGACCGATGAGATCGGCAATGAAGCGGTCGATGGCAAAGTGCACATGCACGATCTGCATGCGACGATCCTGCATTTGCTGGGGCTGGATCACGAGCGCCTCACCTATCGCTACGCGGGGCGGGATTTTCGTCTCACTGACGTCGCTGGACGGGTGGTGGATGAGGTGATTGCGTAGGACAGAATCAAAGCGTTGGGTTTTTCCGTTGCCTTGCCCCGCCGCAGGCCATTTAGTTTGGACTTCCGTCCTTTCCCTTCCCATTTTATTTCCTTTCGCCTTCTCCCCTGCGATGCCGCCAACCCCATCCTCCAACAGCAGCCGTGAATCGTCGGCAGTGGAGGACTATTTGGAAAAGATTCTCGAGCTGATCGACAGCAAGGGCTACGCGCGTGTCGTCGATCTCGCGGAAGCGCTGGGTATCGCGCAACCGAGCGTGTCGAACATGATGCGCCGCCTCGATGGCAAAGGCCTGTTGCACTACGAAAAGTATCGCGGAGTGACCCTGACCGAGAGCGGTGAAAAGCTGGCCAAACGCATCACCCGCCGTCATGAGATGTTGGCGGAATTCCTCGATCTGATGGGCATCGACGGCGACACTGCCTACCGCGATCTGGAAGGCATGGAGCATCACATCAGTTCGCAGACCTTGCGCGGTATCGAGCAACTCATCGAAGAGTTACGCAACGACGACACGATGAGAGATCGCATTCGTCAGGCGACGGCGGAAAGTGAGTGAGGAAATGAAACAAATGGCTGCTGCGGAGCGTATTTGAAATGAATGAGATGTCTTTTACACCCATGATTCGTTGGCTGGTTATTACTTCGTTGGCACTGCTGGTTGCTGCTCAGCCCGCCTGTCAGACTTCGGGCGGCGTGCCGGCGCTCAACGCCGTCGATCGACAGGCGGCAAACGAGCGCGCTGCAGCGATCGCTGCCGAACCGCCGGGTGACTACTGGATTGCGCGTCGCTGGTGGACCCGGGGCACCCGCTTCTGGGGCTACGTGCGGCGACCGCAGCAGAAATGGTCAGACGCCAAGTTGGTGATGATGTACGAGGGGCACAAGCATACGCCGGATCGTCTGCCTGAGGAAACCAGCTCGGGAGCGACTCACGGTTTCGATCACAACTACGAGTATAAAATGTGGGGCAATTTTTCCGGTGCGGAGATTTACGACCCCAACTCAGATATGATTCTGCCCGAATTCGTGTTGCGTGATTACCAGCTGATCAGCAGCAATCCGGGATATCTGTTCCGTCCCGACGAGCGTTATCTGCCGACCGCTCTGCCGCCGCTCTATCCGGGGCATGGCCAATAGTCACTGACCGGAATTTTAACCCAGGCAGACATCGAAAAACGACGATGACGCGACGGATTCTGGTAGTTGAAGACGAGCCGTCGATTGCGGAAAATCTCACCTACAGTCTGAGCACGGAAGGTTTCGAAGTTTGCCTTGCGGCGACCGGCGGCGAGGCTTTGCCGTATTTTTCGAATGACGGCGATGCTGCGGCGCCGGCCCTGGTTATCCTCGACGTGGGCTTGCCGGATATGAGCGGCTTTGACGTATGTCGCGAAATTCGCTCCCGGTCGACGGTCCCCGTGATTTTTCTGACGGCGCGCGAAGCGGAGATCGATCGCGTCGTTGGTCTCGAATTGGGAGCTGACGACTACGTGGTCAAGCCGTTCAGCCCGCGTGAACTGGTTGCCCGGGTGCGGGCGATTCTGCGTCGTACCGATGCTCCGGGTCCGCTGGTCGCAACCGGGAATGAAAACTATGTTATGGGGCCGTTCGAGATCGATGGTAAACGGCGACGCATTTCCTGTGCAGGCACCGCGATTGATCTGTCCCGCTACGAGTATGGGTTGCTGGAGTTATTGATTGAGCATCCCGGACGCGTCTACACGCGCGACCAGTTGATGGAGCAGGTCTGGGACGAACCGGATGCTTCGCTCGATCGAACGGTCGATGCGCACATCAAATCACTGCGCGCCAAGCTGCGTGATACCACGGCTGGGGATGCGGCCATCGTCACTCACCGGGGTGTCGGCTACAGCCTGAAGGAGGATTGGTGAGAATCACCTTGCTGATCATTCTCGGTTTCGTCGTCGGTGGCGGGTTTGGCGTGTTCTATGTGGTCTACACCACTCACAAAGCGGTCGAACAGCAGTATTCTCAGGCGGCCGAAGAACCGATGGTCGACGTCGCGCAGTTGCTTGCCGCGTTGATCGAGTCCGACATCGACGAGGACGGCAAGCTCGACGCGGCTCGATTTCGTGACGGCTTCGAGCGCGCGCACCGTCGCGAGTTCGAGGCGGATATCTATCGGCTGAAAAAAACCGAACTGTTTACCGATGTCTATGTCACTGATGCCGAGGGCTTCGTCGTGTTCGATTCTGACGATGGCTGGCGGGAAGGCATGAATTATGCTGATAAGCGGGATGTGTACCTGACCATGAACGGAAAATATGGCGCGCGCAGCACCCGTGACGATCCAGCTGACCCGCGTTCGTCGGTGTTTTATGTCGCCGCGCCGATCCACTGGCAGGGCAAAACGGTCGGCGTGCTCAGCGTCTCCCGGCCGGAAACGGCGATGGCGCTTTTTGTCAACGAGACGCGCAGCCTGATCGTGCGCACCGGCGTGTGGGCGGGCACGTTGATGGTTTTGCTCGGCATGGTCTGGGTCTATTGGTTGCTCAGCCCGATCAGTCAGCTGACCGAATCGGCGCGCCGCGTCAAAGCCGGTGCCCGTACGGCATTGCCGGTAACGGGTGTGGCCGAGTTAAAAACGCTGGGTAATTCGCTCGAAGAAATGCGCCGCGAACTTGAGGGGCGGCACTACGTCGAGAGTTACGTCCAGGCGCTGACCCACGAGATCAAGAGCCCGCTTTCGGCCATCCAGGGGGCCGCTGAATTACTCGAGGAAAAGGATATGCCCGAAGCGCAGCGGGCTCGGTTTCTGGCCAACATTCGCGCCGAAACTTCGCGTTGTGAAGAAATCATTCGTCGTCTGGTGCAACTCGCGTCACTGGAAAGTCAGCAGGCGCTCGACCGGGTTGAATCGCTGGACCTGGCCGTGCTGGTTCGCGAAGAAGCCGAGACCTTGCGGCCGCGACTCGAGGCCAGGCAGCTGAATCTCGATCTGAAAATTCCACCAGATTCGTTGCTTCGAGTGCGCGGCGATCGTCTTGCCCTGCAGCTGGCGTTGCGCAACCTTCTCGCCAACGCCATCGACTTTTCACCTGACGGTGGCAGCATCGAGCTGCATTTGGAGCAGCGTGATGACGGCACTGTCGCATGCATCGTCGAAGATCAAGGGCCGGGTATTCCCGATTACGCAAAGGACCGATTGTTTGAGCGCTTCTACTCGCTGCGCAATGAGTTTACCGGTCGTAAAGGCTCCGGCCTTGGACTGTGCTTTGTCCGCGAAGCGGCGGAACTGCACGGTGGAACCATCGAACTCAACAATCGCACGCCGGATGGCGTTCGCGCCGTGCTCAGCTTGCCGTCATGAAAGCATCGAACCCGATACCTGAGGCGGTTGAATGTGTTGACCCGTTGCTGGGTACTGATATTTCTGAACTTCCACAAGCTCAAGGGATTGCCGCCCGCTGGTGGTGTGCAAAACCGCCCGTTGGCAACTGCCATCCCGGCGCCACTCTGCCGTTCGGCATGGTTTCGGTTTGTCCTAATGCGGGCTGTTATCCCTCGGGGTACGGGCGCAACGGGCTCTCCCTGGATGCTGCGCCCGAGCGGATCTTCGATGACTACACCTGCACCGGCTTTGCTCATTTTCAGCAGAGCGGAACCGGGCGGATCCGGATGTATTACAACTACCTGAGCACGATGCCGCTGACCGCGGGCATCGGCGAAGCCGGGCGGCGCGAGGTGCTCGAGGATGAAAAAGCTGCGCCGGGTTATTACTCGTGCACACTCAAGGATTCGGGAGTCGCTGCCGAACTGACGGTCGCGGAAAAATCGGTCACTCACCGTTACGTGTTTCCGGAAGATTCGGCCCGTCCGGTTCTGGCTCTGGACGTGACCGCCGGAGGGCTAGGTATCGAAGGCATGGAGACTTTCCCGCTCGCGGCTCATGCAACTGACGACGGCGATGGCAAGGTGCGCGGTTGGTTTCGCATGGAAGGCGTGACCGTTCATTTTTTTGCCGAGTGCACCTGGAACGAACAGTGCGCGACGACCAAATTCTGGCGCGGGGGGGTGGAGCTGGAAGGGGCAAGTCAGATCGATTTGCCGCGCAAGCGTGCGCGAACATCGGTGCAGGCGCAGGGCGTGTTTTTTGAACCGCCCGGGTTGGAGCAGGATTCGGGACGAACCGCGTTGGTGGCGACGCTGCGGATCGGCTTTTCGCTGCGCAGCGGCGAACGGGCGCGGCGTGTGCTTCAGGCTCAAGATGAAATTGGCATCGAACCGACAAAGCGCGCCGCGTCTGAAGTCTGGAGCGAGGCCCTTGAAAAAATTCAGATCGAAGGTGCCAGCGCCGAACAGCGGGAAATTTTCTACTCGGCTCTGTATCACAGCCTGCTGAAACCTGCCGATTTCTACGATGAGAATCCGTTCACCAAGCGCGACGGTCCGTTCTACCTCGATTTCTCGACGATGTGGGACATGTACAAGGCGCACTTGCCGCTGGTCATGATGCTGTTTCCCGAACGCGGTCGGGACATCGTCAACTTTCTGCTCGATACCGCTGCGCGCGAAGGCAATTTCCCGATCAGCTACCTGATGGACAACAGTTCCGAGCGCTTCGATCGGCAGGGCAGTTGCCTGGCTCACATGACCATCATCGATGCGTTCTGGAGGAAAATTGAAGGCGTCGACTGGGAGCGTGCATTGCGTGCTATGCACCGCACGGTGAAACTGGGTCGCGGTGTCGAGTTCGCTGATCAGGGGGTGGTGCACCCGTTAAGCCATACGCTTGATCTGGCCGGTGCCAACTGGTGCACTGCGATGCTTGCCAAAGGACTTGGCGACCAGCATATCCACGATGCCTGTCTGCCGCTGTCGAGAAATTGGAAAAACGCTTACGATCCGGAGACCGGCTTGCTCGGCGACTCCGAGTATTACGAGGGTGACCGCTGGAATTACTCGTTCCGACTGTTGCACGACATGGAGGGGCGGATCGCGGTCAGTGGCGGCGATGAACCGTTTGTCGAAACGCTGGATCATTTTTTCGGGTTCAGCGATCCACTGGATGGTCGCGAAGTTTTCCGCTTCGAAGGTCTCAACAACGAGCCTGACATGGAGACGCCGTACGCCTACATCTATGCCGGGCGACATGATCGCACGGCGGAAGTGCTGCGCGCGGTGATCCGTTACCAGTTCACTACCGGCCGCGGTGGCCTGCCCGGTAACGATGACTCCGGTGGCTTATCCTCGTGGTATGTCTGGTCGGCGATCGGGATGTTTCCGGTCACCGGTCAGAACATCATGCTCATTGGTAGCCCGGTTTTCACGCGCAGCGTGATACGACTGCAAGGTGGAGATTTTGTCATCGAGGCCGACGCGGCCAGCGGGGAAAATATTTATATCAGCGGCGCAACCTTGAATGGCAAGCCGATCAATCGTGCCTTTCTCCGGCTCGATGAAATGATGGCGGGCGGGCTGCTGAGGCTCGAAATGAGCTCTACTCCCGGTGACTGGGCGCGCGATCAACGGCCACCATCGTCGAGCCACGAGAGACGCAAATATTCGAATGTTTTGGAAAACTTAACAAAAACGGCACGTTGATTGCTTTGAGGAGTAGGTAGACCGGCATGTTCGTATGCCGATTACTAACACCCACTCCGAAAATCATGAGCGAAATTGCATTTCCCGAACAAGGCCACCTTCGACGACAACTCGATCAGACTTTGATGGAGGATACCGGGATTGAGAACCTCATTATCGTGGTTCGCGCCGATCCGATCATTTGCGGTCACTCAACCGAAGCACGGAATTTAGCTGAAGCCGCGCTCAATCTCGGTCTCAAGAATGTTAACATCATCAGCTATCCACTCGATACGCTCGAGACCAGTGGCCTGCCGTTGAAACCGATCGAAACGATCGCACCGTACTCAGAAGGCATTTCCATGGATCGTCCCGAACCGATCGGCAACTACAAGGTGCTCGACGGTCGTCTCGGTCTGGGAATCGGCGGGCACATTGTCGATCTGCTGCACAGTAACGAGGGACGGACCATGGTCATGGATCTCTACCTGGTGCCGCATGGACAGATGGTGATGACTGCCGTGCAGAGTTTTCAGTCTGCCGGTCGCTCGGCGGATGTGATCAGTGTCGGCGAGGCAGTTGGCTCCGATATCACCAATGTAGTCGGCAACGCCGTCGCTGAGGGGCGCTTCGGTGCCGCCCAGATCGTGCTGTCCAACTACCTCGACCACGACCTTCCGGTAGCGGTCAGCGAGTTCACCAAAGAGCTCATCGTCGAAGCCGGAGCGCAGGTCGACGCCGCGCTGGGCACCCATTTCCGCTCGCGCCTGGAGAGCCGTGTCGGTGTCAGCTTTCCGGCCATCGATACCTCTTACTACCTGGGGATCGAAAAACGCCAGGACGAGCTTGCACATTATCTCGGCGTGCGCGGCTTGAAGAAGGATGGTTACCTGATGTTTCTGTCGCGTATTGCCCGTGCCAAGGGGGTCGACGATCTAATTCTCGCCTATCGCGCCAGTGATCTTTATGGCGTCAAGCCTCTCATTGTGTGTGGCAATGGTCCTGAGCGCGATGCCATGATGGAGCTCGCCGGCGAAGACAACGGCAAGCACATCTTCTTCCTCAACGATGTCAGCGATGAAGAGAAAGGCTTCCTGCTGCACGGCAGCTACGCCTACCTGTTGCCGAGTAAACCGCGCACCGAGTTCGTTGAAACGTTCGGCATCGCTGTCGCCGAAAAAATGCTTGCCGGAGGTGCCGGTCCGGTGATTACCACTCGTACCGGAGGCATTCCCGAGGCGACCGGTGGCAACTGCCTCGAGCACGAAGCCGGTTCGGTGGAAGATCTCTGCGCGAAAATGAACGACGCCTACGCGATGAGCGACGAGCAGCGCTGGCAGCTCAGTCATCAGGCACGGGAATTTGCGATGCGCTTCGACCGCGCCAACGTCCTGCGTGCGCTGATCGAACGCTGCCGCGTGGCGGCTTCGGCAGCTGCGTAGGGTTTCAGAGCGTTGCCTTGAAGCGTGATTGATACCGTCGTCCCGGCGGTTGATCTGGACGATTGAGGCTCCGGCCCGTCCACGGCGACTGGCGAGACGCCAGTATCACACTCTCAACTGCCGAGTTTGGTTCATTAATCAAACAGCTCCATCTGACCGCGCTGTATGCGGCGGAAGTGTTGGGTCGACAAGTTGTAACTGCGTCGATTCAACCCGCTGCGGCGCAGGCCGACCTGAAACAGCGAGCGGATCTGAGCGGCGAGCGGACCCTTGCCACGCATGCGACTGCCGAAGTCGGAATCGTTCAGTTGACCGTCGCGCAGCTCGCGGATCCGCCCGAGCACCAAGTCTTTCCGGTCGGGAAAATGCCGATCCAGCCAGCCGGCGAATACGTCCTTCACCGCGTACGGCAAACGCACCACCGTGTAGGCGGCGACACTCGCGCCGTGGTCGGCGGCAGCCTGAAGAATCGCCGGGATTTCGTGCTCGTTGAGACCGGGAATGATCGGCGCCACCGATACGCCGGTGGGAATGCCGGCTTCACTCAATTCGCGAATGGCGCGCAGCCGCGCTGCCGGGGTGGACGCACGCGGTTCCAGCTTGCGGGCCAGGCTGGTATCGAGGGTGGTGATCGAAAGCATCACGGCTGAAGCGTCGAAGCGGGCGAGTGCCTGCAAGTGATCGATGTCGCGCGTGACCAGGGCATTTTTGGTGACGATACCGACCGGATTGCGAAACCGGGTCAGCACCTCGAGACAGCTGCGCGTGATCTTTTGCTCGCGTTCGATCGGCTGATAACAATCGGTCACCCCCGAGCAGGCGAGGTTCTTCGGCTGCCAGCGAGGTGATGCCAACTCCGCCTCGAGCAAGTCCGCCGCGTTGGCCTTGACCATGATCCGCGTCTCGAAGTCGAGCCCGGCATCAAAGCCGAGATACTCATGATACGGGCGCGCGTAGCAATACGCGCAGCCATGCTCGCAGCCGCGGTAGGGGTTGAGACTGGCATCGAAGCCGAGGTCCGGACTGGCGTTGGTGGAAATGATCGACTGTGAGTCGTCGCGCAGAAACTCGGTGCGTGGCCGTCGTGGCACAAAGTCTTCGTCCGTGGCGGCAACTTCCTCCATAGCGCCGGGATCGATCTCGACGGACAGCTTCTCGAAGCGGTTGGGCGGGCGCTGCACGGTGCCGCGACCGCGATCATTGACATGGGGATTCATAATGTCTTTATGAACAGTATCATGCTTTACCGCGAAGCCAATACTTCAAAATGTCTTGAACCCAAGACATAGCCGGCGCAGTTTCAGCCGATGGCGGAGAAATCGAAATCAGCAGGCGAAAGCGAATCGCTGGCGACGCATCTGCACCTGGTGTTGTGGCGCGCTGCGAAGGCAGTCGAGACGGTGGCATATCAAAGCATCGAAGCGACTGGATGGTGTCGCTCAGATTTTGCCGTGCTTGAGGCTCTGTTGCATAAAGGGGAGATGCCGGTCAATGCGCTTGGCAAACACGTACTGCTGACCAGCGGATCGATCACTACCGCCGTTGACCGGCTCGTCCAACGCGACCTGGTGGTCCGCAAGCAGAGTCCCGATGACGGCCGCGTTTGGCTGGTGCGCCTCACCGCCAAAGGTAAGCGGGCGATCATTAAAGCCTTTGCCGAGCACGAAAAGACTCTCGCCGAAGCGATGGCGGCGATCCCCGAAAACGAGAAGGCCGAGCTGATCGACCGGCTGCGCACCCTGGGAAAAACCGTCGCCGATTGGAAACCCTCATGAGTAAACCGAGCTACCAAATTCTCCCTGCGTCGCCCGACGACGTGCCTGCCATTCTCGAAATGATCCGCGAGTTGGCGGTGTTTGAAAAACTCGAGCATCAGGTCGTCGCCACCGGGGAAAGGTATCACCGGGCGCTGTTCGGCGATCCTCCGCAGGCCGAAGCGCTGATCGCCAAAGTCGGGGAGCAACGCGTTGGTTATGCCATTTTCTTCACCACCTTTTCGACTTTCATCGGCAAGTCGGGCTTGTGGCTCGAAGACCTCTACGTGCGGGAGGCGTATCGCGGCACGGGCATTGGCAAAGCCATGCTCAAAGCCGGCGCAGCCATGGCGCGCGACCGTGGCTGCGATCGCTATGAGTGGTGTGTGCTCGACTGGAATCAAAAGGCGATCGATCTCTACGAAGCCGTCGGTGCCGACGTGATGCCCGACTGGCGGATTTGCCGGATGGATCGGGACGGGATTGAGGCGATGGGGGAATAACCGGCAGGTGGCCTGCGCGGCCATTTGACAAATTGTCTTGACATAAAGATAAAAAGGCTTGATATAGAGGTAATTCATTAAGTTATGAAAACCAACCAAGCCGCCTCCACTACGATGACCGTCTATCCTGCTCAGGATCAGGGCAATGGTGCCTTTGACGGTGGTCGTATCACTGAAATCAAACCGATTCCGTTTCCGCACGAGTATGGCGGATCAAAGCGGGTAGGGCCTCTGCTCTACTGGGCATGGGCGACCGCCCACGGCGACGGGGTCATCGGCATGCATCCGCATCAGGGCTTCGAGATCATGAGCTACGTGCTCGAAGGTTCGGTTGGTCACACCGACAGTGCCGGCAACTCGAGTCGTGTAGCGGCGGGAGGCGCGCAGGTCATGCAGACCGGCAGCGGTATTTCGCACCAGGAGGAAATGCACGGTGAGCGCACCGATTTTTTCCAGATCTGGTTTGAACCCGACATGCGCGAAGCGTTGCGCAAGACGCCGGTCTACGCCGACTACAGCGATGCCGATTTTCCGGTTTCCGATGTCGCGGAAGGCGTCAGCGTCAAACACGTCATCGGTGGCGAAAGTCCGAACGTGATCGACGCTCCGGCGCAGGTCGATGACGTCAACGTAGCGGCGGGTGTCAGTTACACGCTGAACTTGCCGGCGCATCACGCGCTGGCTTCGGTGATGGTTTCCGGTGACGGCAGTTGGACGGGTGAAGGGCTGGATGGCGATCACGCGGTCGAAACCCGGGCTTTTGCACTGGTGAAATCGGGAGCCGATCTGGAGTTGACGATGACCGCTGGTGAGGCCGGTGCCCGTTTGATGAATGTGATCGTGCCGATGCGCGTTGACTATCCGCTGCAATTCTAAGTTGAACCGAAACCAGGAAAGCAATCAAAGATGAAAACTCTGACACTGAAACAAGCGGCCGCTTTTGACGGCACCCTGATCGACGTGCGTCTCGAAGACGACTTCGAGGCCGGGCATTTACCGGACGCGGTGAACAACTGCGTGTTCGAGGTTGCCTTCGCTGAGCGCATGGCGATCATCGCCGGAAAAAATGATAAGATCTGCGTCTACGGCGCGGCTGAGAGCAGTGCCGAGGGGGCGATGGCGGCGGAAAAACTTGAGCGTGCCGGTTACGGGGACGTCAGTCTGTTTGCGGGCGGCGTGGCGGCCTGGCAGCAGGCCGGGCGGGAATTGGCGGGCGATGGTGATGCTCCTGTTTCACCCAATGTGGTCGATGCACGTCACGGCATCGATCTCGATGAAAGCCGTGTGCTTTGGGTCGGGCGCAACTTGCTCAATCGTCACTGGGGAACGGTGGCAATTTCCGATGGCTGGTTTGAAACATCGGACGGTGTGCTGAGCGGCGGTGAGTTCGCCATCGATCTGAAGCGGATCGAATGTTCTGACCTGGATGAGAATTCAGGCCGGGACATGTTGATTGCTCATTTGCAGAGCGACGACTTTTTTGACACCGGAACGTATCCTGAGGCAAAGTTCAAAATCCTCTCGTCGCGTCTGATTGACGGTGCCACCAATGGGGCGCCGAACCTGCATGTCGAAGGTGAACTGACGATGAAAGGCGTGACCGGGGCTCTGGCGTTTGATGCCGTCGCAGGTTTGACGCCGGACGGCAAGCCCGCCGCGCAGGCAACTCTGGCCTTCGACCGCACGCTATGGAAGCTGATCTACGGCTCCGGCAAATGGTTTCACCGACTCGGCGGTCACCTGGTCAACGACCTGATCGAGTTGCAGATCAAGATCGTCGCAGCCTGAAGCGCTAAACGTTAAATCGAAACTCAACGACGTCGCCGTCTTTGACGACGTATTCCTTGCCTTCGATGCGCAGCTTGCCGGCTTCGCGAGCTTTGGCTTTGCTGCCGAGAGTGGTCAGGTCGTCGAAGTGGACAACTTCGGCGGCAATGAAGCCGCGTTCGAAATCGGTGTGAATCACGCCGGCGGCCTGCGGCGCCTTGGCACCGGTGGGAATGGTCCAGGCGCGGGTTTCTTTTTCGCCGGTGGTCAGGTAAGTGCTCAGGCCGAGCAGGTGATAGACCGATTTAATCAAGGCTGACACGCCGCTGTCTTTGACACCCATGTCGGCGAGAAACTCGGCGGCTTCGGCGGGATCGAGATCGATCATTTCCTCTTCGATGTGAGCGGAGATGACGATGACTTCCGCGCCCTGCGTTTCCGCGGCGTGTTTGCGCACGCGGGCGACCATGTCGTTGGCATCAGGATTCTCCTGAAGTTCAGCGAGATCGTCTTCGGCGACGTTGCAGGCGAAGATAGTGCGTTTCGACGAGAGCAGGAAAAAGTCTTTGGCGACGGCGCGTTCGTCATTGTTGAGGTCGGCGGTGATCGCCGGTTTGCCGGAGTCGAGGTGCGGCAGCAGTTTTTCCATGACGGCCATTTCGCGCACCGCTTCCTTGTCGCCGCCTTTGGCTTTCTTCTCGCGTGAGGTCTTGCGCTTCTCGAGCATGGCGATGTCGGCGAGCAGCAACTCGGAGTTGATTACTTCGATATCGCGCAGTGGATCGACGGTGCCGAGCTCGTGAATGATGTCGTCGTCTTCGAAACAGCGCACCACCTGAACGATGGCGTCGGTCTCGCGAATATTGGCGAGGAATTTGTTGCCCAGTCCGGCGCCTTCGCTGGCGCCTTCGACCAGGCCGGCGATGTCGACGAACTCGATCGCCGTCGGGATCAGCTTATGCGAGCCCGATAAGTCGGACAGCACCTGCAGGCGCTCGTCAGGCACGGTGACCATGCCGACGTTCGGGTCGATGGTGCAGAATGGGTAGTTGGCCGCCTCCGCTTTGCGGGTGCGGGTGACGGCGTTGAAGAGGGTGGATTTGCCCACATTGGGCATTCCTACGATTCCGGCTTTGAGCATGGCGCGGGAAAGTAGGGTAGACCGGGCCTTGGCGCATCTGAAAAGTGGCGGCGACGGGTTGTAATGAGCGGTCGGTGGCTCTGCTGCTGAATTGCGTGACGCCTGATCGGCCCGGCCGGCTCCGATCTGCGTAGCCGGCGCATCTTGACAGTGTTTGTTTCGGACCGGTATGCTCAGCCAATGAATGCTAAGTGCATCAGCGGTTTCGTGGTCGTCCTGATTCTGCTCGTGGGAGCGGGGTGGATGCAAACTTTCGCTCAGGACGCGACAGGCAATGAGCCGCTGGCCAAGCTGCAGAAGGGATTTGACGATGCCTATGCTAAAATCGATCAGCCGATACTGAAGCTGAACGCGAACTACGCGAAGGCCCTGCAGCGGCTTTTTAAGCAGGAGTCATCGGCAAGCCGTCTCGACAGTGCACTCGAGGTAAAGGCTGAGATGGATGGTTTCGGGGATGGCAGCAAGTTCAGTCCGGAAGCTTTTGCGGAACGGGCGACTGAGAACTCGGCGCTGTCCAATTTGCGTCGCAAATACAGCAATGAACGCGAGCGCTTGCGCAATTTGGGTCGCGGCGAGCGGGGTGAATTATTGGCCAAGTATCAGGCGGCGCTGTTGAGCCTGGAAGATCAGCAGACCCGATCCGGTCAGGTGGAGATGGCGCTGGCCGTGAGAAAAGCCAGAGAGGCATTGGATGCCGATGTGAGGTTTGCCGATGGGGCCGGAGCGGTGGCGGATGATCGTTCGATCAGCTGTCAGGTGCATTTTGTCGCCAAGGGGGACATCGAATTTACCATCAACGGCGGCCGCATTTCTTACCGGAATGTCGCTGATCAGCGCAAAAAATATGTCGATGGCACGGTGCGACCCATGATGGTCCGGGTGGGCGACATTCTGCAGTTTAAAATGCGCAGTGAAGCGGTCTTTCGCAGCTTGATTATCGCGTTGGAAAGCGAGGATGGAAGCGTCGCAATTCCGATCAAGATGGATGACTATCGCTATCTGGGGATGGGCAACGACGTCGACAGCAAAATGCTGAAACCGGAAGATATCCTGCAGATGACGGAGCGGCCCGGTCCGGGTGATCCTGATTACTTGATGGCTGATATGTGGCTGGCGAAAAAAATATCAGCAACCAGTCGCAACGACAGTGACTGGATCAAGATCGGTCCGTCGAACGACTGGTATCACTATGTGGTCGTCATCCGCAAAGAGATGCTGCAGCAGGTCAGAGAAGAGGCGGCGCCCGGCCAATAAAAATGCCCGTCTCGCGGGCGCGGGATCGGTGGCGGGCGAGCCTTGACGAGAGTTGTCGTTGACGGAACGGTTGGTGATGCCAATCGAATCCCACAACTTAAGCGACTACGTCGGCGAGCTTCTCGATCTGGCGAATGTGCCTGATTACCCGCAGGCCTTGAATGGCTTGCAGTTGGCCAATGATGGTCGTGAGGTGAAAAAAATTGTCGCAGCGGTCGACGCCTGTCTGCCGGTGGTGCGGGAGGCCGTCGACGCGGGGGCGGATCTGTTGCTGGTGCATCACGGTCTGTTCTGGCAGGGGGCGCAGAGAATCGAAGGCAGCGTTTACGAAAAGTTAAAGCTGGCGATGGATGCCGGTCTGGCAATTTACAGCGCACACATCCCGCTGGATGTACACGCCGGGTTTGGTAACAGCGCACTGCTCGGCCGGGCGGTCGGGCTGGGTGAGGGCGAGCCGTTTTTTCCCTGGAAGGGCATTCAGCTCGGTTTGCGCTATCAACCTGAGGGCGGGTTGGATCGGGGTGTCCTGGTGGCGCAAGTTGAACAGGCAGTCGGCGGGGCGGTACATTTCTGCCCGGGCGGGCCGGAAACGGTGTCGAATATCGGCATCATCACCGGGGGTGCCGGTTCGGAGATTTATGCGATGGCAGACGAAGGCGTGGACACTTTTATCACCGGGGAGGGGCCGCACTGGAGCTTTACTTCGGCCGAAGAGTTGGGCGTGAACTTGATTTACGGTGGTCACTACGCGACCGAGACTTTCGGCGTGAAAGCACTGGCGGCGCATCTGGCCGAACGCTTCGATGCGCAGTGGCAGTTTATTGATCACCCGAGTGGCCTGTGAAGATTGCGCCTGGCGATAAATTGCCGCGGTCATTTTTTGAATCGGCTCCGGACGATTGTGCCCGCGCGTTGATCGGTGCTGAGTTTCGCTGGGACGGCTGCGCGGGAATCATCGTCGAAACCGAAGCCTACTCGGAAGTCAATGACGAGGCCTGCCATACCTTTTTTCGACCGGGCGCGCGCCGCTTTGTCGATGAGCATCCGATCGGCTCCGCGTACGTTTATCTAAACTACGGCATGTACTGGTTGAGCAATGTGCTGGTCATCGATCCAGCGACGGCGGCGCGTGGTTTTGTCCTGTTGCGGGCGCTGGAGCCACTGCGCGGTTTGCCGGAAATGCGCAGGCGTCGCGATCGCCTGCGCGAACGGGAACTTTGTTCGGGACCGGGTAAGCTGAGCATGGCGCTGGGCATCAAAGGACCGGAAGCGCACGGCTTTGATCTTGCGGATCCGGGGGATCAGGAGCGCGGATTTTTCGCCGGGAAAAAGGCTATCGAGGACCCCGCCATCGTTGCCGATGCGCGGATCGGCATTTCCCGATCGATGCAATTGCCGTGGCGGTTTTGTATGGCGGGCAGCCCGCACTTATCGGTGAAGCCGAAGGTCTAGTCAGCGACACAAAAAAAACGGCCACCCCGAAACTCGAGGTGGCCGCTTTCTAAAGGGTCGTTTTCGACGCCGTCTTATTTACCGCTGTCGATGTAACCAGCAGGAGCCGGAGGAGCAGCGGTGGTGGGCTTGCTCTTGCATGCACCGACGGTGACTGCCATGACGGCAAGGAGAGAGAGAAGTGCGATTTTTTTCATAAGACAATGAAGTGGTTGAATTACCAGTTAGTTTGGTTGAGTTAGGTAACTGCGCCGATATGTAAGATGCGCTTGACCTTTTATCAAAGGAAATTAAGTGACTTTTGCCGCAGGATTACGTCCTCACGGGCCGTTCCCTGCGTTTGCAATGCGGTGGTTCCGGCGTACTCTTCCGCCCGTTTTTCGGCCTTCTGATGAGCTGAGGAACCCCTCTATTTGATACTGATATGAGCAAGCACATCGCCATCGCTGGTGCCACCGGTGCGGTCGGCCTCGACCTACTGCGCTGCCTGGAGAAAAGAAATTTTCCCGTTTCCAAGCTGACCCTGTTGGCGTCGAGCCGTTCGGCGGGCAAGAAGCTGACCTTCCGTGGCGAAGAGATCGAGGTGCAGGAGATGACCAGGGACAGTTTCGGCGGCGTCGATGTCGCGCTGTTCAGTGCCGGCGGCGGTATTTCCAAAGAATTCGCGCCGCACGCGGTCGATGCCGGTGCAGTCGTGGTCGATAACTCGTCGGCATTCCGCATGGATGATCAGGTGCCGCTGGTGGTGCCGGAAATCAACGCGGCGGACGCGGCGGAGCATCAGGGCATCATCGCCAATCCAAACTGCACGACGATCATCACGCTGATGGCGCTCAATCCGATGCACCGGGCTTTTGGCGGTGTTGAGACGATCACGGCGTCGAGTTACCAGGCGGTGTCGGGTAGTGGTGCGCAGGGGCTGATTGAACTAGAGCAGCAGATGAAGGCGATCGTTGCCGGTGAGCCGATCGTCAAAAATGTTTACCCGCATCAGATCGCTTCGAACGTCATTCCCCAGGTCGATGTCTTTGTCGACAACGGCTACACCAAGGAGGAAATGAAAATGCATTTTGAGGGGCGCAAGATTCTGCATCAGCCGGAGCTGCGCGCTTCGGTGACCTGTGTGCGTGTGCCGGTGTTCCGTTCACACGCAGTGGCGGTGACGGCGACTTTTGCCAATCAGCCGAGTGTCGCCGAGGCGCGGGCGGCGATCGAAGCGGCACCCGGCGTGCAGTTGGTCGACGATCCGGCCGCCGGGCTGTTCCCGACGCCGCTTGATGCGGCGAACGGTGACGACTGCCTGGTCGGTCGCATTCGCGAAGATATCGTCGCTGAACGTGGCCTGACTTTTTGGGTGGTGGGCGATCAGGTGTTGAAAGGCGCGGCGCTGAACACCGTGCAGATCGCTGAATTGCTGTGAGTGCCGCAAGCGACAGTGCTGCGGATTTTGCCGCGTATGTAAAACTCTCACGAGTGCAGATCGAGGTGCGCCTGAATGCCATGGTGCCGCGCGGCAACGCCCGGCCGGCAACTTTGCACAAAGCGATGCGGCACAGCCTGTTCGCCGGCGGTAAACGCCTGCGGCCGATCCTTTGTCTGGCGGCGGCGGAAGCTTGCCGTGGCGACATTGAGTCGGCGATGGCACCGGCGGTGGCGCTCGAGTGTTTGCACACCTACACGCTGGTCCACGATGATTTGCCGTGCATGGACGACGATGATTTCCGTCGCGGGCATCCGACTTGTCACAAGGTTTACGGCGAAGGCATCGCGGTGCTGGCGGGCGATGCCCTGCAGTCTCTGGCTTTTGAAATTGCCGCATCGACGACGCCGACGAAGCGCTATCCGGCGGCCGCGTTTGTGAGCGAGCTGGCAGTTACCGCCGGCAGTTTGAAGCTGGTCGGCGGGCAGGTGCTCGATCTTGAAGGTGAGGGGCGCGGCGAAGCGCTGACCTTGCGCGAACTGCGCCGCATTCACGAGGGAAAAACCGCCGCGCTGTTGGCGAGTTCGGTGCGTTTTGGTGGCATGAGCGCCAACGCCACACCGAAGCAGTTGGAAGCGTTGACTGAGTTTGGTTTTTCACTCGGTCTGGCGTTTCAAGTCATCGACGACATTTTAGACGTTACTCAAACGAGTGAGAAACTCGGCAAGAGCGCCGGCAAAGACGAGGCGGTCGGCAAGTCGACTTACCCGGCGCTGATGGGCCTGGAAAAGTCACGCACGGAAGCGGCCAGACTGACGGCGAAAGCGCTGAGTGCACTCGATGTGTTCGGCAAAAACGGCGCGATCCGCTTGCGTCAGCTGGCGGATTACCTGCTGGCGCGGGATTACTGAGGGGTTAAGTGACATGTTGGCAGGCGGTTGCCTGACGCGTGTCGGTTTCCATTCGTCGGTGGTTTCCAGGCAGAGGCGATCGAAGGTTGGCTCGCAGCGGGCGAAGCGGTTGCGTAGGATGGCTTTGCAAGCCGTCCCGAGTGTCGGGTGGGATGCGCTTTAACGCCGGAGATTCGAACTGCGTGCGGTGTGGCAGC
>CBDULB010000023.1:0-55513 GCA_965367965.1 uncultured bacterium
CCAACGCCTCCGCCTCCCCCGTAACGCGGGCCTCCCGGCCCGCGAGAGCCGCCCCACAAAACAAATCTCACTTCGCGTTCAATCGCAAATAGCCGAACCGGTCGCGCAGTTCCCGATGTTTCATGTCCTCCAGCAATCCCCTCCCCGGTGGCATCAGCCACGCGGGCGGGGACGCCCGCGCTACGTAAGGCCAACGCCTCCGCCTCCCCCGTAACGCGGGCCTCCCGGCCCGCGAGAGCCGCCCCGCAAAACAAATCTCACTTCGCGTTCAATCGCAAATAGGCGAACAGATCGCGCAGTTCCTGATCCTTCATTCCCGCCAGCAATCCGGGTGGCATCAACGATACCGGCGTCGCCACCAGTGATTTGATATCCGAACGAGTCAGCAACGTCGTCTGATTGGCCGCGTCGCGCAGCGTCACCGTTTGTGGATTCTGATCGGCAATCATGCCGATCAGCACCCGTCCGTCGTTCATGGTCGCCACGAAATTGGTGAAACCCTCGCGGATTTCCAAACTCGGATCAATGATCGCCGGCAGCCAGAAGTCGAGATTGCCACGTTCGTAAACGGTCAGGTCCGGCGCGATTACACCGCCCTCTTCGAACAATTTGTGACAAGCCGCGCAACGAGCCGTGAAGTGAGTGCGCCCGGCATCAGGATCACCCTTGCCACCTTCAGCGGCGAGCACTGCTTTGATGCGCGCAATCTCCTCAATATTCTGCTCAGAGGTTTTGGCGCGCATGTCCGGCCAGTGTTTGGCGATCTTGGCGTTGATCTCAGGGTCTTTGTAGAGCGCCAGCAACTGCACGACATCAGGTTCGACATTGCGCGCCTTGACGTGCGCCAGGTCGACTTTCTCCAGAAACTGCTTTGCCCATTCCAGGCGCCCGGCAACCACCCGGTGCGCGGTACTCTGAACGTGGTGTTCTGCCGGCAGTGTTGATCCCAATCGATACAAAATCGTTTTCGGAATGTTGGGATCATCGTAGCTGGCGAGCGCCTGCAGAGCGACCCGCTTGAGCGTGCTGTGCTGGTCGAGCGCCAGCAGTTTCAGCAGCGCCGGCACCACCACCGGATCACCGACATCGCCGAACAACTTCGCCAGTTCGATTCGTTCCACCGGATCGGAAGCGCTCGAACCAACCACCGTGATGGCCTTCTTCAATGCTTCCTTGTCACCGCGCTGTATCGCCAGAATCAAATCATTTTCTCCGGCCGCCGCAGCAAAAGCATCCATTTCTTTGGTTAAATCCGACGGAAGTTCCGGGATCGGGGCGCCCTGAAAGGCAAGCTGCAGCCCCGTCATCAAACGCTTCTTCGCGTCGTCGTCCGGTGCGGTCGCCAGCAACTTCGCGCAGGTCGTGAAGTTTTCTTCACCCCCGGCCATCGCGTAGCGACGCATCAAGCGGGTGGCGATTTCTTCGCGGAACAACGGCAAAGCCCAGGTCGTCTCATCGGCAACCATGCGCTCGACCATTTCACGGCCTTCTTCGGCGTTCGCCTCCAGCGCCCACCAGTCCATCAGCGGCATGTGCATGTCCTCGACGTCCTCACTGCGACCGAGCAGATTGCGCACGATCGGAATCGCGATTTCGGGCGGCAGCCGTTTGGCCGCACTGGCAAGTTGCGAACGCACTTGAACCTGGGTTTCGCGCGCCGCCAGTTCGCTGAGAGCGTCGCCAAGATCCGGTCCCGCCTCGCCTCGATCGCCTACCATCCGGGCCACCCAGCGACGCACGTGCTCGTCCTGATGGCCGAGCCATTGGATCGCCAGTTCATCGTCGAGACCACCAAGTAAGTTCACCGCCCACAGCGCTTCCAGCGAAGCCTGCCCCTTATTCGCCGTGACCAATTCAATCAACTCCGGCAGCACCGACTTGTCGCCGCGCCACCCCAGTTCAAGCATGGCACGTCGGCGCACAAAGCGATTCGAATCACTGAACAGTGCGATCAATTTCTCCGCCGGTGCCTGATCGAGGTTGCCATGCGTATACTTCGGCTTCGAGTCGGTCGGCCTCACCCGGTAAACGCGACCACTCTCTTTATGCCAGTCGTCGATCGGGCGCACATGCGACAAACGCGTGTCATACCAGTCACCGATGTAAACACAGCCATCCGGTCCGACCCCGGAAAATACCGGGCGAAACCAACGATCATCCGTCTCCATCAGATTCGGTTCGTCAACAGTCCGGTAAGTCGACGTGTCCGGAAAAAGTTCGCTGACCCACACCACGTTGTGCAGCGAATTCGGCGCAATGATTTTACCCTCGAAGGCCGGTGGATACAGACCACCTTCGTAAATGCAGAACGCCTGCGCAAAGCGGTTCTTATCCCCCTCGTGCCGCATGTGCTCGAAATAGCCGAAGGCATACGGATTGGTCAGCGGGCCATGTTTACCCCAACCCTTTTTGCCATAGCTGCCCTGCGGATAATACATGCCACGCGTATCTCCGTTATTAGTTCCGGAAAAAACGCGCCCCTTGGAATCGATCTCCAGACTGAACGTGTTGCCGCCGCCTTCGGCGTAAATTTCGAACTGCTTCGAGTCGGGATGATAACGCCAGACCATCTGTCCCTGCCACTTGACCGTCTCGCCCGTCGCTGGATTTTCCACCTCACCCGTCGAGGTGGAGCCGTTCACCCCGTAAAGCCAGCCGTCCGGCCCCCACTCGAGATTGTTCATCACCGAGTGCGTGTCTTCGATGCCAAACCCTGACAAACACACCTCAGGATCGCCATCTGGAATCGCGTCGCCGTCGGCGTCCGGATAATTCAAAAGATACGGTGGATTCGAAACCCAGATACCTCCGTGACCGATCGCCACCGATGTCGCGATGTTCAGACCGGTGATCGCATCATGATGCTTGTCGTAAATACCGTCGCCATCCGTATCCTCAAACACGGTGATCTTATCAGCGCCCTTGGTGCCTTTTGGCGGCGGCTCAGGCACTTTGTCGAACTGGGCACGCAAGTGGTTGTCGTACTCGACGATCTTCAACCCGGCGGGAAACTGGTATTGCAGGTACTGCATGACCCATAACCGGCCGCGCGAATCCCAGTTCATGAACAGCGGCTGACCGACCACCGGCTCGCTGGCGACCAGGTCGACCTCAAAGCCCTCGCGCACCTTGAACTTTTTCAACGCCTCCTGGGGTGGCGTCGGCGGCGTGTCATCGGCGAGAACTCCACGGCCTTCGTAAGTATTTATAATATCAGCGACCTGCTCGTTACCCGCCTTTGAAGGATCAGGCTTCGCGCTCTGAGCAGAAGCCGCAAAGGGCACGGCCACCGAAATAAGGCAGGTAGCGGCTATTTTACGTGAAAAATTCATCGTCGCGACTGTGCCCCTGCCACCGGTCGCCCGCAATACCGCAAATGAGCCAAGCGCAACGCAGGACCATTCTTCACTGCCCCGCCATCACTCCCGGCAGCACTACATCGTAAATCCACGCCTTCACCTTTTCCTTTTCCGATTCGGGAAAGGCGTGCCCCACGGACTTCATTTCGCTCTCCACGTACTCCATTCCCGACCTGCGCGCGCGCGTCACAACTTCCTCTGCATTGACCGCATTCGGTGAATTTTCACCCCATGCGATGTAACAATGCTCGCCCTTCGATGAACGATATTTGCCCCCCAGCGAACCACCACCATCGATCAGAATGAAGGCATTAAAATACTCCGCAAATGCCGTTTCTCCCAACAACCCGTCAATCGCGTGACCGCCGTTGCTGAAGCCGCCTATCATACGCAGGCGCTTGTCGATATTGGGAAACTCCTCATCCAACTTCTTCAGCATCGGCTCCCAGTAGGCCCAGACCTCGTCAAAACTGCCAACCATATTGTCCTGTGCCGGATTGCGTCCGTCGTCCGGATACGGAAAGCCCACGCATAAAAAGTCGTCGTTAGTCAGTCCACTCGCGCCTCCCGGAGAATTGCCGCCGTTACCTCCGCCCAGGTAGATGAACAGCGGCACCGGTTTCGCCGGATCGTATTTCGTCGGCACCTTGACATTGATCGCCGCCGGTTCGCCGCGCATGTCGTTGATCAACCCGGGAAATTCAAAAGTAAGCGTCTTTCCCGCCCGCTCGTCGATCGTGTCGGGCGCCGATGAGGTAGCGGCGTTTTCCATCTTCTCCCCCGCCGCCTGCCACTGCTTCAGCCACTCGCGGTCCGTCTCCGACAATTTCGCCAGGGCTACCTCCACCTCCATGCCTTTCCACAGCAACACGGCCACTTCGCCTTTGATCGATTGGATCGTCGCCTCGATCACCATGCCATCTGTATTAGTGAATCTTCGCGTCGCTTCCCCGGCACCGGCCACTGCCGCGCCGATGAGAAATATCAGCAGGCAAAGCAGCTCTCGCCTCGCAGTCATCACTCTGGAAGTTATCATCGGCTTTACGATGCCGCAGCCACGCTTCCGACAACAGAGAAAAAAGCCGTGACGCATCGCCGCAAAAGCGTACGTTCGCATTTCCCAAAACCCCGTGATTCCCCTTTTGACCAATCTCTACCGGATCGCCACGATGGCTCTCGTTTGGCTTGCGGCTTCAGCGTCGTCAGCGCTTGCCCAGACGCTCGATGCTCCCGTGCAAGGCTTCGTCAGCATCGAACCCTACGAAATCCGTCAGACTTTTGTGGTTCGTATCGATGCGCTGCTGCCCGGGCTTACCAGCGACATCAGCAGCGCCGATCACGACGCCATTTTCAAACAGGTGCTCGATGAGCTGTCGGGTAGATGCCCGCTCAGCCTCGACGACACCACCGTCACGCTGGAGCACGAACGCAGCGAATTCATCCGCAACGATCCGCAGCTCGCCATCGTCACCGACGAGCGCGAAGCGATTCCCGTCGGCGAAGCCGCCGTCGCCGTCGTCTTTGCCGCGTCGCGAAACGGTTTTCCCGACAGCGCAGCCATCACCTGGGACCTGTTCCCTGCTGACACCGACCAAGTCGAAGTCACCTTCCGCTCGCCGAGTGATAAAAAACTTTTCACCGTGACCCCCGAAGCACCGTCGGTGACCTGGCAGCTCACCAAAAAAGAAACCCTGCCACAGCCCGAAAAACTTCCCGCGCTCACCCCTCTGCCACGACTCTCAGTTCCTTTTCTCAGCATTGTCCTCGGAATCTTCGCCGCCGTGTTTGCCGTTCTTGCCAAGCGACTCGGTGAGCGCACCCCGCCCGCTTTCGGACTGTTCGTTCTGGGAACCGTCATCGCCGCGGTCGCCTGCTGGAAGGTCGGTCGACTGGAAATCGTTCACCCTTTTAAAAAGCCCACTGCCGTCACCGCCGAACAGGCCGACGAAATCACCTACGCCTTGCTCATCAATGTCTATCACGCCTTCGACTACCGCGATGAAGCCGCCATTTACGACACCCTCGCCAACAGCGCCAGCGGCGACCTGCTCGAGCGCATCTACTTCGAGATCCGCAAATCGCTGACGCTGGAAGATCAAGGCGGCGCCAAAGTGCGCATCAAAAATGTCGACCTGCGCCGCTGCGTCCCCACCCCGCTCACCGATGCCGACGACCCGCGCGCCTTCAGCGCCGATTGTGAATGGGTTGCCATCGGCGATGTCACCCATTGGGCGCACACCCACACCCGCCTCAACCGCTACTCCGCTGAACTCAGCATCACTCCGGTCGACAGCGAGTGGAAAATCACCGGCCTTCAAATCCTCGAAGAGTTTTCCGAAGTGCAAAAGCAAGACGAAACGGAGTCCAGTGATCAGTGATCAGTGATCAGAAACTTAAAACTTAACGCTTAAAACTTTGCGCCTGCGCAACATCGAATTCCACTACCCCGGTCAGCGCTTCGGCTTGCGCATACCGGAACTGTCGACCGACGACGGCGAGACCCTGGCCATCATCGGCCCGTCCGGTTGTGGTAAGACTACCCTGCTGCGACTCATCGCCGGCATTTTGGTGCCATCATCCGGCGAGATCAATGTCGCCGATCAAAAACTCACCGAACTCGACGATCGCCAGCGGCGCGCATTTCGCATCGCCAACATCGGCATGATTTTTCAAGACTTCGAGCTGCTCGATTATCTCAGTGCCCGCGACAACATCCTGCTCCCCTACCGCGTCACCTCCGCCTTGACCCTCGACGATCACGCCCGCGATCGTTGCGCTTCGCTGGCCGAATCGAGCGGCGTCTCCCATCTACTCGACCAACGGCCGACCGACCTTTCCCAGGGTGAACGCCAACGTCTCGCCCTGTGCCGTGCACTGGTCACCGAACCCGGGCTGATCCTCGCCGACGAACCCACCGGTAACCTCGACCCCGAGAACCAACGCCGCGCCGTCGAACTGCTTTGCGACACGGCAAAAAAGCGCAACGCAACTCTGATCATGGTCACCCACGACCCGGCCGTGCTCGACGCCTTCGATCGCCACATCGCCCTGCCCGATCTGGTCGAATACACGCAGAAAGGATCCGTCGCATGAACTTCGCCGGCGCCCTCCATCTTGGCCTTTGTTATCTACGGCGACACCGTGGCAAAACGGTTTTATTGATCGCTGCGATCAGCCTCAGCCTGATCCTGCCTTTCGCCGTCGCCCACACGGTACGGCTCGCTGAGCAGCATTTGCGCGCGCGCTCCGACTCAACGCCACTGGTTTTTGGTGCCGTCGGCTCGGAGCTTGAACTGGTCTTTAACAGCCTGTATTTCACCAAACCGGACATCAACAGCATCACCGCCGGCGAAGCCGAAGCGCTCAGCGCTGAAAGCATGAGTCGCGTCATTCCGATCCACGCCCGCTTCAGTGCGCGCGGTTTTCCGGTCATCGGCACCTCACTCGATTACTTTGATTTTCGACGGCTCACCTTCACCTCCGGCGACGCTTTTATCCGACTCGGCGACTGCGTGCTCGGTGCTAACGTCGCCAAACACCTCGGCCTCGGCCCCGGCGACCATCTGATCACCACACCCGATGCGCTGTTCGACATGGCCGGCACGTTTCCTCTGAAGATGCGCATTACCGGAGTGCTCGCTACCGTCGGTGGCCCGGATGACAATGCGGTTTTTGCCGATACCCGCACCAGTTGGGTCATCGCCGGGCTGGCGCACGGTCATCAGGATGCGGCAACCGCCGACGCCGATCAGAAACTTGCCGGGTCGGAAGACGGCAGCATCGCGCTCAATGCCGCAGTCGTGGAATACAACGAAGTCACGCCCGATAACATCGACTCGTTTCATTTTCACGGTGATCCTGCAGATTTTCCGCTCACCGCCGCGATTGTTTTGCCACGCGACTCGCGGGCGGAAACACTGCTCATGGGGCGCTTCACCGGCAATGATCCTTCCGCTCAACTGTTGCGTCCGCGCTCGGTCATGGATGACCTGTTCGACACCGTGTTCCGCATCCGCGATTTAGTGCTACTTGCACTCGGCGCGGTCGCGCTGGCCGCGGCAGCGATCGCCGTTCTGGTGTTTGCCTTGTCGAATCGACTGCGTGCCCGCGAATTTCACAATCTCGAGAACCTCGGCGCCGATCCGTCGACGCTACGCTTCCTGATCAGCTTTGAAGCGGCTTTCGTTATTTTATCCAGTCTCGCGATTACGGCAACGGTTATCGCGATCGTGCAATTGACTTCCCCCCTCTGGCTGAGCACCTTCTCTACATGAAGCAAAAGCTTACCCAAGTCTTCGTTCTATCCGCCTTTTCTGCCCTAAGCGCCTGCGATTCAAAAAACAACACCTACTCGAAAGCGATCACTTCGGAAAATCCGGTCGTCCAGACGGTCAATTATCCACTCGCTTATTTTTCCGAGCGCATCGCCGGTAACAACGCCGAGGTTGTATTCGCGGCTCCCTCCGATTGCGATCCAGCTTTCTGGAAACCCAAGGATGCCGAACTCAGCGCATTTCAAAAGGCCGATCTGATCATCCTCAATGGGGCTACCTACGCGAAATGGGCCTCTACCGCCAGCCTCCCCGGTGGACGCACGATCGACACTTCGGCCGGCTTTGCCGACAAGTTGATCACCGTGATGGAGAATACCACTCATACTCACGGCGACGGCGAAGCTCACGCTCATGACGGCACCGCGTTTACCACGTGGTTGGACTTTTCACTGGCCAAACAACAGGCTAAAGCCATCGCAGACGGACTCTCCGCCCGCCTGCCCGGCAAAGCCGAAATTTTTCAACAAAATTTCACCGCTCTCGCTGCCGACATCGACTCGCTCGACGCCGACATGAAAGCTCTGGCACTGAAGATCGGTGATCAACCACTGTTCGCTTCACATCCTGTTTATCAGTACTGGAGCCGCGCCTATGGCCTCAACGTAGTTGCCGTCCACTGGGAACCGGAGATCGTTCCCGATACCAACTCGCTCAACGAACTGGTTAAAAAGAGCGTCGCCCACGACGGCATCTGGATGATCTGGGAGGGCGAACCTGCCGCCGAGTCGATCGATAAACTACAGCAGCGCCACATTCACTCAGTGGTTTTTGATCCATGTGGCAACCGTCCTGACGACGGCAGCGACTGGCTTGCAGTGATGCGAAAAAATCTCGCCAATCTCGCACCGCTGACCAAGGCCCAGTAATCACCGGTGGCGCTCCGCCTGCACGGCTGATCAACCGGTCACTTCCTGCTCATCATCGCCTCCGGCCTCCTCGTCGAACAACACCACATTGTAACGGCTGCAGAAACGCATGCAGTCATGCCACTCAATCCGCAGCAGCGGATCGATCGACTGCAGGTAACCGGTAACATTCTGGCCGAGCCGCTCCAGTCCGTCCGAAATCAGCCGGCTGACACGCGCTGCAGAGCGATCCCAGGCTTCACCGAGGCGCTTCTGCTCGACACCATAGAGCCAGTGAAAACGTAGCAACACCAGTGTCTCGGGATGATTCTTACGCAACTCGCCCAAAGACCAGACAAAAGCCTGACGGAGCATCTCGGCAATGGCATCTCCGTCTTCGCTGTCAGGTGCGATCTCGTCGAAGGCCGCACTCGGTTCCACATTGGCACCGCCGTCTTCGGCCTCCCACTGTGAGGGATTGCTGATCTTGCGCACTTCAGCGCTGTTCCAGTAATTGATCAGTCGGAAGTGACAAATGCGTTTCAGCCAGCCTTCGAGTGAGCCTTTGCCTGAATATTTTTCCAACAACCCCTGCGCCGTAGCCTCTGCGATCACATCGGTGGCAATGTTCGTCGCCCGATCCCGCGATTGCCCCTCACTGCATTTACTGATCAGGAAATCTGCCAGGGGCTTCGAATAGAGACCCGCCAGCGATTCTGCTGCCGCCTGATCACCGCCGCGCACGCGTTCGGCCAACTCCACATCTTCAGAAAGCCCCATCGGTATTCGACTGTTGATAACTCGGTACGCGCGTGGCCAATCGCCAGTCGCCGTTGCCTATGCGATAGCATTGGCTAACACCGACGGTCAAGCATTTGTCGCACTACCTGCAAGTGGACAACCGCAATGTCACTCGCCGATCACGCTGACCACCACACGGCGGGTGTGCGGCGCGCGACGATGTTCAAACAGAAACAGCCCCTGCCACGTCCCCAACGCCAATTGTCCATCGACGACCGGCACGTTTTTGTCGCAATCGGTCAACACCATGCGGATGTGCGACGGCATGTCGTCCGGCCCCTCGCAAGTGTGGACAAAATACGGCTCACCTTCGGGAACCAGACGGTCGAAATAAGCGTGCAGATCCTCTCGCGCGGACGGGTCGGCATTTTCCATGATGATCAAACTGCAACTGGTGTGCCGGACAAACACCGTCGCCAGACCGTTTTTCACACCGCTGTCGCGAACCACCGCAGCGACATCCTGAGAAATCTCGTAAGTCCCCTTACCTGAGGTATCAATCGTGAACGCATCGCTGGTCGCTTTCATCATGGCTCGTTCGACAATTTATCAGTGCTTGCGGCGATCTTCACTGATCAATCGCTTCAGTACCTGCGGCGCCACCATTCCGGAAACGCTGACTTTAAAATCCGGCAGGTGCAACGGCGCGTCACGCGACTCGAGCATCACCCCTACCAAATCTCCGCTGCTGTTGACCAAGGGGGCACCACTCATACCTCCGCGCGCCGGCAGGCTGGTCTTCGCCGCCATTGCACCGATCGGTGCGCCACCGTAAATGGGCGCGACCTCGATAACCTCTCCCGAGCCTTCGAAACCTCCATTGCCGCTGAGTTGGGCCTGCTGCCAGGAACCGGTCGCCGCCGCCGCGAAAACGCGTTCGCCCACCTTGGGTGCCTTTTGCCAGTCGGAGAACCACACTTTGGGCCGGATATCAAACTTCACCAGAGCCATGTCGCAAGTCTCGAAACGTTCGACCACACGCCCGCGATGCACCCCCGGCGAACGGCCCAGATCGAGCATGCACGGCACATCCGTCGCATCGACCACATGGTTTGCCGTCAGATAATAGCCATCGCGAGTTAATGCGGCTCCACGGCCCGCTCCGTGAAGCGGATCCAGAATAAAGACTCCGGGCTCAGGAAACTGCACGCCGTCGCCGGGGATCAGATACGCGGTGCGGGCACTCGCGTACGCCGTCCAATTCTGGCCACGTATCTTGACGTCCTCCAATCCGGCCACGCTCTTCGCCAACTCGCGCCGTGCCGCCGGCGTGTCACTCAGGTGATGTCGCGTGCACGAGCTGAATGCCGCCACAAGCAGCAGCGAGAGCGTCAACGTCACAACTCGCGCCGTTTCCATTTCCCCCCTGTTGCTCATGAGATTAAAAATCGCGGAGAAGGTGGCCTGTTGTTTCAGAATCTATATCCGCTCGTGTCGCGAGCGCGCGAACGGATACAGCACCACGAATGGCGGAGGGGGTGGGATTCGAACCCACGGTACCTTGCGGCACGCTGGTTTTCAAGACCAGTGCATTCGACCACTCTGCCACCCCTCCTGATATTCATGTCATCGAACCGGCTTGCACCGACTCGACATCGCTCTAATAGCATCGCTATCGGAAAAATTCAATCCCGAGCCGCGACTCATTCGGCGGATTTTTCCACCTCGTCCGCAGGCGCGGCACTGGGAGCTACAACGATGGTCACCGCTTTGTCACTGCCCAAATACTGTTTCGCCAGCGCCTTGAGTTCATCCAGCGTCATCGCCTCGTGATCCGAGATAAAACTGCGTGCCCAGTCGAGTCGCTGCGGGTACTCCTGACTGGTGTCGACCACGCTGCCCATCCAGTAGCCGTTAGTGCGGCGATACTCCTCGATGCTGGTCATGCGCGGCTTCAACGCCCGCTCCATCTCGTCCGCAGTGATCTCGCCGGCTGCGAGATCATCGCTGATATCGCGAATCACCGCCACAACCTTGTCCGCCTGCTCGGGAGCCACCGTGTCACCCGCAAACGTATAACCGAAACCAGTGAACGCATCACTCGGCGCATTGTGGGCAAAAGGACTGTAAACGTCACCCAGTTCTTCGCGCAGCTTGAGACGCAGGCGGTCATCGAGAATCGATGCCAACAAGCTCAGCCGCCGCGTCCGCTTGATGTCCCAGATATCTTCCGTCGGCCAATAGACGCGCACTCCCGCCTTGGGAATCTTCGACTCAAAGCTGTAGCGCTGCTCGGCCGGCCCTTGAGGGAAGGCGATTTTACGCAGATCTTCATGCCGGCTTTTCTCCGCGGCACGCTCCGGCAGACCACCGAAAACACCGGTGATCTCGCTGAGCATTTCTTCCAGATCGAAATCGCCAACCGCAGTGACTTCCATGTAAGAACCTGCCAGCGCCTCCGCCAACCACGCCTTCGATTCTTCCATCGTCCGGCTTTCCAACTCATCGCGCGGCGGGATCCCAAAACGTCGATCACCACCGTGGATGTATGACTCGACCTTGTCGTCGAACACCCCGTCAGGAGTTACTTTCAGCTGCTGATAATACTGGTCGAGATAACCGCGCAATTGAACCTGCGCCTCAGTCCGGTAGCCCGGTGCCACCAGGTAAGCACGCAGCATAAGCAATTGGTCGTGCAAATCGGACGGCCTGGTTTTTCCCGACAACACGAAAGCATCGTCTTCGACTGAAAAGCCCACCCCCGCCGCCTTGCCTGCGAAAATCCGCTTGATGGTATCAATGTCGTGCGCTTCCAGGCCTCCATCAACGAAAGTGCTGTCGGTGAACATCGCCAGTCCCGGCTTGTCAGCAGGCTCGACCAGTTTGCCCGAGCCAAAGCGAACTTTTACATAAATGGTATCGTCCTCGAAGTCGGTCGGGCGAAGATTTACCCGCACACCATTACTGAGAACCGCTTGAGTCACCTTCAGATCTTCGATCTCTGTTCGCTTCGCCACCTCGCCTCCGTCGGCAACATCGCCATACGCGAACGCCACCGCCTCAACTTCAGCCGGAGGCTCGACCTGCGTTGCCGAACTTGCCTGATACGCAGCAAGAATCGCCTTGTCCGAATCCTTCAGTTCGAGATTGCCACTGACCATCACCATGGTGTCGGGGATATTCTTCCAGAACTCCGCCAGGCGACTCTGACACTGTTCCGCAGTGATCTTTTCCAGCTCAGCTTTCACCCGCACCAGATCGTCGGCCGGACTGGTAAACACCTCGCGGCTGCCGATGCGGCGCGCAATCTCATTGGCCAAATCGGACGACTTCCGCGTCGCCATCGCTTGAGCGGCCTTCTCGTAGCTATTGAGGACATTCGCTTTCGCTTCGGCCAGTTCCGCATCGGTAAATCCATACTGAATGGCCCGACGCAACTCCTGCTCAATCACCTCCAGCGCCGCCTGCCAATCCTCCGGCTTGCAGGTCGCCATGATCGACGAATAGCGCGAGATATTGAGATCGTAGAGATTGCTGTAATACATCCGACCGCTCTTGATCTTCGATTCCTCCGCCTTGGCGATGATGCCCAGCCGGCGATTCACTACCTGGCTCGCCAGCCCCATGCGCAGTCGATAGGCACGCTGCGCAGCGTTATCTACCGGCTGTTTCGAGAACGGCTCCCGTTGTCCCTCGATCGAAACCGACACCTCGCCGGCATCCATTTCCGAATGAAAATGAGCGGTCAGCCCGCGCGCTGAAACCTTGCCCAATTCCGGATCGGGAACGTCCACCGGCGGCGCTGCGATCGGGCCGAAATACTCTTTGATCATCGGCTCGATTGCCGCTACCTCGATGTCGCCAACCACCACCACTGCCATCCGGTCCGGCGTGTACCATTTTTTATAGAAGCTTTCGAAACGCTCACGCTTGGCATTTTTGATCACCTCCTCAGTGCCGATCGGCAAGCGTTTACTGACCAAGGCATCCGGCAACGAAGCTTCGAACTCCGCGACAAATGTGCGCCAGCCTGCTGAGTCACGGTTACGTTTTTCGCTGAGAATGATGCCCCGCTCCGACTCGATTTCCTCAGCCGGCAACAGCATCCCGTCCGCATAGTCATTGAGCAGGCGGAAGCCCTCGGCCAGCGTTTCCGATTCCGTATTAGGCATTTCCAACTTATAGACCGTCTCGTTGAAACTGGTGTGCGCGTTGGTGTGATTGCCAAAGCCCATCCCGAGACGCTGAAAGTACTCAACCATTTCGCCCGCGGGAAAGTTCTCCGTGCCATTGAACGCCATGTGCTCGAGGAAATGAGCCAGCCCGCGCTGATCCTCCTCCTCCATCAGTGAACCCGCGTCGACATAAAGCCGCAGACTGACCCGGTTCGGCGGCTCCGGATTCGGCATGATCGCGTAGCGCAGACCATTGTCGAGCACCCCCCAGGTTACCGCCGGGTCCGCCTCCAGATCACTGCCGTCACGGGCGACCGGAATCGGAACCACGGTCGATACTGCGGACGGCTTCTCATCTTTACCAAAGGCCGGCAGCAAAATCGAAGCGGCCAGACCGACCGCTGTCAGGCGGAAGGAACGGAATTGAGTGGGGCAGGTTTTCATAAAATAAAGTCGTCTCGGAAAAACAAAACAGTCACGGCGAATCCGGCTGAGCAACACTGACCACGCGACGATTAAACATCACGCAATCGTCGTAGCTCACAAGACTACCGCCAAAAATATCAAGTGCACTGCCAATCGTCAGATCGACCCGTCCCCCACTCAACGTGTCGACCCGCGCCAGATCATCGAACGAATTTGCTCCGCCTGCGTAGGTTATCGGCCGCCCACCCCAGGCGCCGAGCATGGCCACCAACTCTTCATCGATGCCTTCACAGCGGCCCTCAACGTCAGCTGCATGAATCAAAAACTCCGCGCAGCTCCCCGCCAGTCGGTCCAGCGTTTGCTCATTCACCTCGAGATCGGTCGGCGTCTGCCAGCGATTCATCGCCACCACCCATCGCAAACCTCCATGATCGACTGCCCGCCGGCAACTCAGATCGATCACCACCCGCTCGACACCAATCCGCTCGACCAGCCGCTCGAGCCTGTCCGGTAAAAAGGTCCCCGTGCCGGAATCAAACAAATGTGACGTCACAATGACCTGACTCGCCCCCGCTTCGATCCAGGTCTGCGCATTTTCAGCAGTAATGCCACCACCGATCTGCAGCCCGTCCTGCCAGGCTGATAGAGCAGCGCGTGCCGCCTCATCATTTCCCGGACCAAGCTTGATCACATGGCCACCCGCCAACTCATCGTCGCGGTATTTTTCGGCATACCAATCCGCCGGCCGCTCACTGACGAAATTTGTCTCCAACCGGGCTGATTCCGAGTCCAAAGTCCCGCCGACAATCTGCTTCACCCTCCCCTCGTGAAGATCGATGCATGGTCGGAATTTCGTCATTGCCGCAATTCTAGAGTCACTCGAGGCAATTCTCAATGGCGGATGAATCAAAGCCGGGGCCCGTCGCCAAGCACCGCCCTCTGTAAATCCCTCAACACCCGCAACTCGCCCCAGTCCGCACCGCGCATTCTTCGAGCACCACACTCACGCTTCACACCAAATCGATCGCGCTGCTCCTCAAATACCTCGTCAACAAATGCCTCGCTGCCAAACACCGCCCCGTCGACAAAATAGCGCACCTTACAGCGCAAAACTTCCGGTAAAGACAAGCGTCCGCCCCGCTTCAGTTCGGCCTCGACGGCATTGCGACTGATGCCCACACGCCCCGGCTTCCCGGTGATCTCGTCAGCATCCCTCGCCTCTCCGTGCAGGTAGAGCAACTGCCGATATCTGGGCGCCGTGGTCGCCCACGTGATGCGCCGATTCGTCCCGTATCCCGACAGTTCCAGAATCGCCCCCAAACCACGGCGGGCCAATAGCTTCCCCACCACCGCCTCACCGTACCCCGACCAAACATAATCCTTCGGATCATCAACTATCCCGGCGCGCACCGGGTTGAGATCGATATAGGCCGCCATGGTCAGCAAAGCCCGCTGCCCATTCTCAACCAACACACTCTTAAAGCGATCTTCCCACAACGTCCCGACTCGATCGTTGCGTGCATTAAACCACTGAGTAAAACGTTGCTTCAGCTCCTTGAGATATGCCGAAAGACTGTGCCGCCGCAGTTCGTAGCGCTCCAGCAGTCGCGTCAACAACCGTTCGTCGCCACTCCGCGCGGCCTGCACCGCAAAATCCAACTCCTCCACCGCCACCTTCAAAGCCTGCCGCCGATAAATCAGCGGCAACAAACGCCGTAAACACCCTTCATCCAACGGCTCCACCCTTTCCCGGTCCGCAACCCGCACCAACAAATGAAAATGGTTCGACATCAGGCAGAACGTCACCACCTGCACCCCGCAAAACTCCTCCAGGCGCCGCATCCAAAACCGGAAATAGTTTTTCTCGCGAACACCAAAAACAAAGCGCCGGTCCACCACCCGCGAGATCACATGGTAAGTCGCCTCCCCTTGTCGTCTCAACAATCTGCCTCGTCTCATAATCCCACAAAAGCACTCACATCAGCAAAAAGCAACTTTTACAGTCCCGTCCCTTAATATGATTGCTGAATTGCTTTGATGCCGCTCATTCACCCATTGATTTATAGAAATACCTCCGGATAGAACGACTGGCACAATGACGGTTCTGATTTTCCTGTAGAGCAAGGCATCAGAGTCGAGTGGAGCGAATCATTCAGTCCACGGCTGACGACGGCCCGAAGGCCGAAGCGACAACGACGGCAAATGAAGCGGTGCAAGCACTTCAAGTGGCAAACACCTTGGACAGTGACGGAAAACTGCCCGCTTTGAACTGCAGTATGCGCAGCTTTAACTCCCCACTCGCTCTCATGCGTTCATTTTACCTTTTTGCCGGAAAATTTATCCGGTTGGTAAACGGGCTACGATCGCTGTCCAGTCGGTAGCTTTCAGGCTCAGGCGATTGCCCGCAGTTCGATATTTTGGCTGTCTCTAGGCAACACAGAAAAAGTCGATGCCTTCGGTAAAGCCTGCGTCATTGGCCAACAGGCGGACCTGTTCGCGCCCCCCGGGGACTCCGACCGCACTGATCAGGGTAGTGCCGATTGCATCGGCAAAACTGAAATTGCCGTCGCGCACTTCGATGCCATGAATCTTCTGACCGATTCGCTTTTCACTGACTTCGTAAAAGGCATGAACTTCTGCCCCTTCATCGAGCAGAAATCGGGCGAGACGTTTTCCGATCGGACCGGCACCGCAGATCGACAGCCCCATCTCGGCGGCAACAGGCAGACGAGCGAGGTAGTGAGCTTTGGCTCGAAGGAAATTAATCTGCGAGTAGCGGTCGTCGGTGCGAGTGGTGCGATTGTCGCTGTCGAACCAGTCGAGCAGCCGTTGGTCGACCTTCCCTACCTGCTCTCCCCCACCAAGCAGGCGCAGCCAGAGATCATAGTCTTCGGCCCAGGGACGATCGTGATAACCTTCGAAACGCTCCAGAGTGGCACGCCGGATCATCATTGTCGGATTGGCGACCGGACTGTCGATAAACCGTTCGCGGGCAATCGCTTCGGGACTGTCGAGCGAATTGAGCCATGCTTCATAGGCAGCGTAGCCCTGCTCCGGATCAGTGACTTTGCCGTCGATACGCCGGCGAATGCGCACCCGGGTAGCGCAGGCAGCCGAATCCGGATGCTCGCGCAGATACCGGACCTGTTGCTGGATGCGACCGGTATAGGAAAAATCGTCGGCATCCATTCGGGCGAGAAGGCTGCCCTGCGATTCCCGCCAGAGAAAATTCAGAGCGGGAATGAAACCGCAGCCACCCGGCGCTTTTAATACCGTGATGCGCGAGTCGCGGCGCGCATACTTCTTCATGATCGAAAAGCTCTGATCGGTCGAGCCATGATCGACCAGAACCAATTCAAAATCGGGTAACGACTGTGCCAGGCAACTGCGGATCGCCATCGGCAATGTCGCTTCGGCATTTTTTACCGGAAGCAATATCGACACGCTCTCGTCAGCGCTGCCGCTGGACCCCGGCTCACTCATCGAGGCTGCGAGCTTCGGCAAAGACTTCGCCATCGAGGCTGCTGTCGTCGGGAGAAAACGCAATCACCATCGGACGACAGCAAACCTCGCAATCGTAATCGACTTCGCTGGGCGTTTCGTCGGCGGGAGGTGCAGCTACTTCGAATACTTCAAAGCAGCTCGGACAGGTCACTGGGCAGGTAGCGGTCACTATAAAAAAACCGACCCATGCGCGTCAGCCGTGAAAATAGACGATCCGACCGCAGTTCTCGCAGTGGGTGACTTCTTTTTCGGCACGGGCCGACATCTCGGTCGATTTGATAACTTTCATGTGACAGCCCTTGCACTGTCCGTCCTCGAGCGGGACAACTGCGGAGGCACCTTTGCCGGCAAACAACCGATCGTAAATACTGATAATGTCGTCGTCGAGCCTGGCGGCGATACCGGTACGATCCTCCTCCAATTCGGCAATTTTCGACTGACAATTCCGGCGACGCCGGTCAAGCCCCGCGAGCTCTTCATCGACCAATTTCTGTGAGGCATCGAGCTTGGCCGTGGCCTCATTAAGCTTACTCTGCAGGGTCTCGCCGAGTTCCATCAGCTCAAGTTCACTGTCTTCAAGCTTAGTGACATCGGCACCATAGTTTTCGATTTCCTCGCCCATGCGATGAAATTCCTCGTTCTTCTTGGTTTCGAATTGCTGAACCTTGAGCTTGGCGATTGAATCCTGACGAGTCTGGATATCGAGCTCGAGATTTTTCATTGCCACCTCGTTGGCCTGGACGGCGGCTTTGGCATCGGCGGCGCGCTTTTCATCACCCGCCAGCCGCATCTTCGCAGCATCTTCTTCACCGGGGATACGCTCCAGGTCGATCTGCAAATTTCGCAATTTCTGATCGCGGTCCTGGAGGATCAGCAGGGTTTCAATGTCAGCCAGCATAGAATGGTAAAGTTTTCAGTGTTCAGTTTTCAAAGGTAGAGGTCGAGCGCTTTCAGTTGCCGGCTCCGCCGACCTTCGATCAGTACAACTCAACTGGCGAACGTTTGCCGTCTTCAACACTGAGATTTCTCGCCTCCTCCTCACCCAGCGTGTCGACCCGCAGTTGCCAGATTTGATCGTCGATGGCCTTAAAAGCCTCCATGGAAAACGGAGTCGGTTTGCTGAGCTTGGCCGTGGCGTTATCGATCCGCTCCTGAGCGTCGAAGATGACCGGATCGGAAACCTTTTCGAGAAATCGTTTCGCGTCTTCGACCATATCGATACGATGGCAGATCATCGCCAGATCGTTACCCGCCTCGATCGCCGCTATGATGGTTTCTTCGAAGGTCACCTCGTTGAGGATCGCCCCCATGTCGAGATCATCGGTCATCACCAGGCCGTCATAGGCCAGTTGGTTGCGCAAAAACTGCCCGATAATATTCTTGGAGAGCGACGCCGGCCAGCGCGGTCGATCGGCATCCCAACACGGAAAATGCGAATGACAGGTCATCAGTGAATCGAGCTCTGTCAACAGGGCGCGAAACGGCTTCAACTCGTCGGCTTCCATTTCAGCGAGCGTCTTGGTAATCACCGGCAGTTCATGATGGGGATCAACACTCGCTGAGGCGTAGCCGGGGAAATGCTTGCCTGAACTGAGCACGCCGCCCTTGCGCATAGCGGCATTGAATACCCCGGCATTGGAAATCACCTCTTCCGGACTGGTTCCCCAACAGCGGCCTTTCAGTGAATTGTCAGCTTCATCATCGAACGACAAATCGAGCACGGGACAGAGATCGAGATTGAATCCGAAAATACGCAGCACTTCGGCCGTTAACTTGCCGTGTCGTGCGATCAGTTTGACATCGCCTTTTTTCCTGAGCTGTTGAGCGTTCGGAGGCTCGCTGCCGATCAATCGCAGGCGCGAGACTCGACCGCCCTCCTGGTCGATCGTGATAAAAGGTTCGACCTCGGAAAGGTCACGCAAGTCATCGATCAACTTGCGCAATTGTTCGGCCGACTTGATATTACGGCCGAACAAAATGAACCCGCCGGGTTGGATTTCTTTGAACCTGCGCGCGGTTTCCGAATCGAGTTCAGGTCCCGGAACTCCGGTCAGCAGTAGTTGGCCCAGTCGGTTGGCATCCATAGTAATTAATCGAAGCTGAAACTAAGCAGTCATGACTTTGAAAAACAAAGCCTTTTTCGCCGTCGCGTCGATTCTCTTTTTGATCGCGCTATCGGCTTGTCTGACCACACCGGCCGGAACGGAAAGCGCTGCCGGCGGAACCTATTCCGGCCCGACTTTACTCGGCATCGACGTGTTGGAACAAAATGGCTTTGCCGGCCTGCAGGGAAAACGTGTCGGTCTGATTACCAACCAGACCAGCGTTAATCGACACGGCACGGCGACGCGTGTGGTTTTACAAAAAGCACCTCAGGTCAATCTGGTCGCGCTGTTCACCCCCGAGCACGGTCTCGACGGCAAGGAAAAGGCTGCGGCGCACATCGCCACCCGCCGCGATACGGTCACCGGCCTGATCGCTCATTCACTGTACGGTCCGACGCGCAAGCCAACCGCGCAGATGCTTTCAGGTGTCGACATTCTGCTGTTCGATCTACAGGACATCGGCGCACGCAGCTACACCTACATCAGCACGATGATTCTGGCGATGGAGGCCTGCGGGCAATACGGCAAGGAATTCATGGTACTCGATCGCCCGAACCCGATCGGCGGCATTCGCGTTCAAGGTCCACCGATGGAGCAGCGTTGGATTTCCTTTGTCGGACAAGTGCCCGTTCCCTACCTGCACGGCATGACCGCTGGCGAGCTGGCAAAAATGAGCAATGCGCGCGGCTGGTCCAAGACCCCATGCCGGCTGTCAGTAGTGCCGATGAAAGGTTGGAGCCGACGAATGGCCTGGCAGGACACGCGGCTCCGCTGGGTTCCCACCTCGCCGAATATTCCCAATGCAGACTCACCCTTTTACTACGCCGCCACCGGCATTTTTGGCAGCCTGACCGGTGGCGATATCGGTATCGGCACCTCGGGCCCGTTCGAGTTTGCAGGAGGACCCAAAATCGACGCACGTGAGTTCACCGCGGCGATGCAGCGCTTCAACACGCCCGGCGTCAGCTTTTCGCCTTACAACAGTTCACGCAAGCCGGGCCACGCCGGAGTCAAAATCAGTATCGACAAAAACACCAGCGCCGACCTGGTCGCGCTCAATCTGATCATCATCGACGAAATCAACAAACGCATCGGCCGCCCTGACCTGTTCGACAGAACGTCATCGAGCGCGAAGATTATTTTCTACAAGGTGTACGGCTCGACCAGCATCGAGAATCAGCTCAAAGGCGGCGTTTCACCGGGCAGCATCATCGCAGGATGGAAATCATACAACGATGCCTTCCGTCAAAAGCGCCAGCCGTACCTCCTGTATCGCTGATCAGCCCCGGAAGCGGACCAGCTTTGTTAGATAGCCCGGATCAGACCGAATTTTCTTTCAACGAGCGCCCGAAACTCGTCGGTTTGCGATTCCGATTCAAAATCGCGTTTCGGCACGATGGAAAACGTCTGCCGGGGATCATCAACAACAATGCGTCATCGCTTTCCAGCACGCCAAGCAAAGCAGGACTGTGTCGCCCCGCCCCAATAGGCCGCTCTCGAGGCCGCTCTCGAGCCCTGACCGCTCGACCGCCAAAAGCGTTGGTGCGCCTGAAGGAAATCAGTCTCTCCAACTTTGTGAGAAATCTTCAGTGGTTCGCCCACGATCACGAATTCTATCAGGGCTGCGCGGAGGGCTGCTCAGCTTTATCGCGCGAGAAAATACCGAAGAAGGGACGGCGGTGGGCTCTCTTCTCCTCGATTCGCGCTTCGATCGCTTTCTCGATCGCCTGCTCTCCTTCTACCTTCTGAGTGGGCACCCCCGGATTGGGATAGACCTCTGCGGCGAACTCGCCGACCACAGTGCGCAGATCCTCATCGTAGCTGACCGGATGCACATTGCCGTCTTCACCGACCACTATCGGTTGAATGAAAATAATCAACTCAGTGCGCTCGATCGAGTCGACCGTGTTACGCGCCAGCGCTCCGAGCACTGGAATGCGGCTCAGGACCGGGATACCCGAAGTGGTCGTGGTATCGGTTTCGGTGATCAGCCCTCCGAGGACAATCGTTGATCGGTCGGGAACGGTAACCGTGGTATTGAGTTCCTGGGTACCGATGATCGGCACCTGGTTATTCGCTACCTGCTGCTGACCGATGACCGTGTCGTTGACCTGAACAATATCCAGAGTGACTTCGTGATTTTCGTTGATCGTGGGCAGCACTTCGAGCTTCAACACGACATCTTCGTATCCGATCGTCGTCTGAACCGCCGCGACGTTTACCTGTCCTGAGTTGTCGGTAAGACTTTCCTGCGGCACCGGAATGCGTTGACCATTGGTGATCTCAGCACGCTTGCCATTCTGCGTGTAAACCACCGGGCGCGAGAGCACCTTAAAACGGTTGGTCGATTCCAAAGCGGTGACAAAGGTGTCCAGCGATTCACCGATCTGTCCATAGATGTTCAGCCCACTGACGGGACCGAAGGCAGTTGTGATCAAATTGTCACGCAGGTCGGCAACATTGTTATTGGTGACGATGTCGCTGCGACCGTTGATAAGCCCGGAGGCAATACCACCCTCGGCAGGATTATTGCCCTCGAAGGCAGTGAACTTTTGCAGGTAATCGACGCCGAACTCAACGTCGTCGCCGAGCGTCAACTGACCGATCACCGTGGCGAGGTAGACCTGCATCGGACGCCGGTCGAGCCGGTCGATGATGTCGAGCACCGTTTCCTGCGCCTCCTTGGAACCCATCACCACGATCTTGTTCGACTGACGGTCTGCGATCACCCGGGTCTTGCCGATTAACACAGAAATCGGCGCAACCTCGTCGGTGGAAAATGCCAACTGATCGGGGCGGCCCGCATCCTGATCGGTGGTCGCATTGGTGCGCGTATTCGCCTGATTGTTGGTGTTGTTGGCACCGGTCAGCGAGGCGATCTGCGACGACACCACCGGCGTCGGGCGAGTGTCGATGGTGCGGCCTCCCGGGAGGATAGTTTGCCCGGTGCCGGTATCCTGGAGCACGTCGATGATGACCGGCAGTACGTCGTTGGCTTTGACATGATGCAGCGCCCGCTCGACCGGCTCAGGTGCATCGGTAGCCTGATCAAACTCTTTGACCAGTTCGAGAATATAAGCGGCATCGGTCGGCGTCGCGACGACCATAATGCGGTTCAGCCGGTCGTCCGGAATCAGTTGTGCCGCCGGTTGATCCGCAGTGCCGATACCGGTGTTGGGATCCTGGACTTTTTCCTGTTGCTGAGCATTGCCTCGCTGCTGGTTGTTGTTGCCGCCGTTATTATTGTTGTTTTCTTTAGGCCGCTCCCCGGAAATGGTCTTCCCCTGTTCACTCAGGCGCAGGGCTTCCTCCGCACGGGCATCGAGTGCTGCCTGAATGATTTGGGCGACCACATTTGCTTCGGCGTATTCCAATTTAACAAACGAAGTCAACAGCATCGCGCTCTCAGTCGGTGCATCGATAATCGCCTGCAGGCGAATCAATTGGCGCACGATCGATGAACTCTCAGTAATCAACAGCCCCTGCGGCGTCGCCACCGGCGTGATCCGACCGAACTCGTTGAGCGCGATGTGATTGCCGAATATGGTCGCCGCCTCTTCCGGGGAAATGTAATTGAGCGCCATGAAGTAGCCGACCAGGGATTCACCAGCCGGCAAATCTCCCGGCGATGTGTAAATTTGCATGCCCTCACTGAAAGACGACTGCTGGCTCTGATTGCTCGGGCGTCCCAGCAGAACCTTCACCGCGTCTTCGCCCGGTTCAGCGACGATCACGTAACCGTTGGTGATCAGGGTCATTTCGATGAGGCGGATCGCTTCCTGTTTCGATACGTCTCCTGGCGTTACCAGACTGACTTGAGCGCCTTCAAATACGGTCGTGTCTTTGACGATCGTTTTTTCGATCAGACGCTCATAGATTGTCAACAGATCGGAAACCGGGTTGAGCGGAAATTGCAAGGTGACGCGGTCTCCGCTGATGGTGCCAGACGGCGCTGCAGTGCCGGGGGTTGCCGTAGGTCCGCCCGGACCACGCCCGGCTCCACCTCCCGGAGGACCACCCACAGGTCGCTCGGTTTGTTGCGCAGCGGCGTCAGCCTGAGCCAGGGGAAACAGTCCCGCGTCGAGACGCCCGCCGCCTTCACTGATGCTGTTACTGCCGCTCATGCTTGCTGCCCCCCCACCGGAATCAGGCGCGGACACACGATCGCCAGCACCGGCATCTGCCACTTCATCGTCGCCGATCGACACCGCCGAACCCCCACCCGCTGCCGCGCGTTGCGTATCAGCGAGCAGGCGCAGCGTATCGAGACGCTGCGACTTTGCATCTGACGGCTCAACATACGATGCGTCATCCTGCGCGACGGCAGGCGATACCAACAATGATAATGCCAGCAAAGCCGACACAGCCGACGCCCCCGGTTTCAGCATCGAAATTCCATGCGACCACCCTTTTGCGCATCGGCGCGATTGCTGCCCTGAGCATTTTGCATTCATATTATGGAACGTCGAAAAAAGTGAGCCGCGAATTTGATAGCGTAAATTCCAGCCCCTAGGGATAGCGGCTCTGTGGCGATATGCCAAGTCGGCGTTCAAGTATTTCTAACAAAGGCGACACCCGTCACACCTCAGCGCCCGCTCTTGGAGACCTTGTCCATCGCCTCGCGCATGGTATTGCCGAATTCTTCGCGGCTCATGTTAGGATTTTCCTCCCGCTTTTTCTCGAGGATCTTACGCATTTTATCCTTTTGATCCTCGTTCAGCTTATCGTATTTCGCGCGGAACTCCTCGTGCCTCTTGTGCCGGGCTTCGCGCTCCTCGTCAGTCTCTCCTTCACGCGATCCTCCCCGGCGCCGATCACCTCCCGGCCCTGCCGCAGGCTTCGCTTCGCCCGGTTTGAGGCGGTTTTCATCAAATCGCACGGTCACCACCTCGCCACCGGCTACGGAAATTTTCGCCATCACCGTTTCCAGATCAGCACCGGAGGAGATATCCACCATTTTCCAGCCTTGCGGATTAGGCACATCCGAAATGACGTAGGTCTGCTTGGTTTCACGATCCATCAAAGTCGCAATCGGCTTGCCGTCGAAACGGGCTACGCCGGTAAGAATCAGTGAATCGGAAAGGTTCAACGAGCGGGTGAAAGGCGAGTTTTCCATCAATTCACGAAAGTGCACCGTCGTTATCGAAACCGGCAGGTCGCTGGTCATGCTCCCCACCCCCTCCGCTTCGGCTCCAATCTGAGCAGCGGCAGGGGTCACCGAACGAGTCGGCGTCAGATCCGCCTCATCAACTTCCTCGATCGTCGCCATCGGCAGATCCGCACTGGGATCAGCCAGCTCAGTCACCGCCGCCCCGACGCTGTCGGAAGCGACCGACATTCCGCTGACAGCCAATCCCAGCGTCGCGGAAAAAAGGGCCGACCAGCGCCAGCTTTTCGATGGAAGCATTAGATATTTCATCACGGTCCCGATCCAACCCCTCAGTCTCGGTAAAGTTCCACAAGAATTCAACTCTTGCGCGAAGCATCTGTTTACGGCAAATCTCCCCCATGTCTGATTCCCCGACTTTCGCCAAAATCACCGCTCTCAGCGCCGCGCTTATCGACCAACAGGCCGCCCGCATTTTGGTCGAGCCTCAGGACCGCTCGACCGGCTACTGGTTTGGCGGCGGCAACACCATTCAAGACACTGATGGCTCGTTTTTGATCTGCGGACGCTACCGCAACTACGGCGATTCACGCACCGGCACCGGGGCCGGCGAGCGCGGACTTGAATTAGCCATTTTCCGCAGCGACAGCGTCGATGGCGAATTTAAAAAGGTAAAAAGTTTTTCTAAAGCTGATCTGGTTTGCGAAGGACGCGAAGTGGTATCGATCGAAGGCTGCGCCCTGCACCGCATGGCCGATGGCGGTATCGAGCTGTTTATCTCGACCGAGAAATTCGCCCCCTACCCCGCCCCGTTCGAGGATTTCCTTAAACCCGGTGCCGGAGTCTGGAGCATCGATCGCATCGCCGCCGAAACCGTTGATGATCTCGATGCCACCACCATTCACGAAGTCATCCCGTTCGGTCCTCCGGAGCACCTGCACTGCAAGGACCCGGTTGCTAAAGACCTGGCCAACGGCGACCTCGCCCTGATCTACTGCAATCACCCGTTCACCTGGTCGAGCTCCAATACCAGCCTGGCCATCCGCAAAGCCGGCAGCGACACTTACGAGCACCAGACCCACAATCTGATGTCACATGGTCCGGTTTGGGATATCGCAGCCACCCGGGTCACCGATCGCCTGCACCTGCCGCAACTGGAAACCTCGATCTACTACTACGACAGCTGTGAAAGCCTGCGCCAGCTCGACGAAAATCCCAGCGCCGTGACTCGTCCGCGCGGCTTTTCGTGTGAGGAGATCGGCGGTATCGCCGCTGCGCCCGACAGCGACACCTTCGCTCTTGAACGGGTATCGGTGCTGGCGCCCGCCTTCATCAGTCCGCACGGCACGGGCTGCAGCCGTTACATCGACACCCTGGTCACCGACGACGGTATTTTCGCCACATGGCAGCAATCACAGGATGATCTGTCGCAACCCCTCGTCGGTCACTTTCTTCCGCATTCGGAAGTGGACAAAATCCTCGCCTGATCACCCCCAGCTCCCAATACCAATTTTCCGGCCGTGAAACTCTCTCTCAACAGTTCAACCATCAAAACCACCCCCCTGCTCGACAAGATCAAGGTCGCGGGCAAGGCAGGTTATGAAGGAATCGAGCTCTGGGCCGTCGAACTTTACCAACATGTTGGACGCGGCGGCGAAATCAGTGACGTCGAAAAAGCGCTCGCCGATCACGGTCTCGAAGTGCCTTGCTTCATTGCCGTACGCAACTGGGGGGAATCCGAAGGCTGGGAATACCAACTGGCCCTCGACGAAGCCCGTCGCCGATTTGAACTTGCCGCCCGCCTCAATTCCCCACTGATGGTGTGCACGCCACCGCTCGAACGCCCCGGCATCGAAGGCCTGGAAAACGGCTACCGCGATCTGCTCCAAATCGGCCGCGAAACCGGAGTTCGCGCCGTGCTCGAATACATCAGCTTTTTCAAATCGCTCAATAACGTCGCCGATACCATGACAGTCCTCGATCGCACCGGCGATCGTGACGGCTGCACCATTTTCGATGCCTTTCACAACTGGAACAGCTCGACCACTTTCGACGACCTGCGCGCCGTTCCGGTCGAACAGATCGCCCACTACCACATCGACGATGCCGCCCCCGACATCGCCAGCGGCCAACAGAAAGATCCCGACCGCGTCATGCTCGGCGAAGGCCAGATCGACCTCGCCGGCGAAATCGCCATCCTGCGCGAAAAGGGTTACGACAGGTGGATCAGCCTCGAACTGTTCAACGCCGAACTATGGGAAAAAGATCCCAACGAAGTCGCCAAAATCGGCATCGATAAAATGCGCGAGCTCCTCGCTGAGTGACCATCGTCCGCGCTCCCCGTGGACGATCACGGGATCGGATTACTCCGGCACCGGCACACCGGCTGACTCGCGCAGGGCGTCGAGGACACGCATATTGCCGATCGAATCTGCAGCTGTGATCCACGGTTCCGCCTCGTCGCGCACTGCCGCCGCAAAAGCATCTGCTTCGACAGCATACAATGGACGCGGGTCCTGCTCGCGCAGATGGCTGACATCACCCGTCGGCTGCACCATACTGAAACCATCCTGACATAGCCAGAAACGATCGACGGCGATGCGCCCCTTTGTCCCGGCGATGTGCGTTCCGCCCTCCGAGCCGACACCCATGCCGCAGGTAAAGGTCATCAAAAAATCGTCGCCGAACTTCAGTGTCCCCGAAGCGTAATCGTCAACGCCCATCGGATGCAGATGCGCCACCGCCTTAACCTCGCCCGGCTCGCATCCGGCCAGTTGCCGGGCAAGATTGATACAGTAACAACCGACATCCATTAAAGCGCCACCTCCTTGCTCGGGAAGCAGTCGTGCATCGCTGGCGCTGATTTCCCGGGGAAAGGAAAAATTAGACCGCATCAGGCGCAGTTCGCCGATCTCGCCACTGCGAACCGTCGCGATCAATCGTCCGGTTTGCGCATGCGCCCGGTACATGAACGCCTCGATCAGTGTCCGCCCGGTTTCCTGCGCCACCGCGAACATTTCCTCAGCCTGCGCGGCATTCAGCGCCACCGGCTTTTCGCAAAGCACATCCTTGCCGGCACGCAGCGCCGCAATCGACCACTCCTTGTGCAACCCATTCGGCAACGCCAGATACACCGCCTCGACTTCGTCATCCTCGATCAGCGCCTGATAGCCCTGATGCGCACGCCCGCCAAACTCCGCCACAAACGCCTGCGCCGATTCAATCCCGCGCGATCCCGCTGCAACCAACTGCCCGGTGTTCGACTCCGGCAACGCCGCCGCAAATTTTCCGGCAATGTTGCCGGTGCCGAGAATACCCCAGCGCAATTTTCCCGCACTCATAAAAAACCACGAATAAACACCATCTTACACGAATGCTCGTCCTGAAGAATTCCTGACCGCGGATTTCACGGATTTTTTTCGTCCACTGGTGACCGGCGGGACGCCGGTGTCACACTTTCGTCCACAGGATGATTCGTGGGAGTCCGGCTTCGCACTATTTCAACCGTTGATCACTGGACGAGCAAAATCAGCGAACATCAGCGTCAATCAGCGGTTCTCCCGCTCAAGGCGTCAGCACGACTTTCATCATGCCCGCACCTGCATCGTGCAGCTTGTGAAACCACTCGCCGCCTTCACTGAGCGGAGCCACCGCGGAAATCAACGGCTTCACATCGATCGCTCCCGAGGCCACAGCATCGACCGCGTCGCCGTACTCACCCGCCGATGCGCACGAGCCAAACACCGACAGTTCGCGAGTCACTACCGCCTGCAGCGGAAAATTTACCTCGGCTTTAAGATTGCCGATACAACCGACGCTGCCGCCTTTGCGCACGCATTCGACCGCGATCTTAATCGTTGGATCAAAACCGACGACTTCCAGCGCGACATCGGCACCATCTTCGTTACCAACCAGTTTGCGAATTTCCGCCACCGTATCATCGCCGGAAATCAAACCGTGATCCGCACCCAGCTGCTTCGCCAGCTCGAGGCGCTTTTCATCGACGTCGACCGCGATCACCGTGCCCGCGCCTTTCGCTTTCAGGGCTTGAACTACCAGCAAGCCGATCAGTCCGGCCCCCACCACTACGGCCGAATCTCCGGGCTGCAGTGGCACACGGTTGACCCCGTGCAGCGCGATCGAAACCGGCTCGGCAAATGCCGCCTGCTCAAACGGCAGTCCTTCCGGCACGCGATACAAAATGTGCTGCGGCACATTCACAAATTCGGCAAACGCCCCGTGACGACGGTAGTCGCCGCACGACACGCCGAGCACGTTGCGCTGCGGACAGAGATTCACCTGGCCTTTTTTGCACGATTCGCACTCACCGCAGTAAACCGTGGAATCAAACGTCACCCGGTCGCCGACCGACCAGCCACTGACGGCACCGCCGATCGCATCAATCACGCCCGCCGCCTCGTGCCCCATGATGATCGGCGGAATGCGCCGTCCCGACGAGCCGTCCATGCCGTGAATGTCACTGCCGCAGATACCGCAGGCTTTGACCTGAATGCGCACCTCGTTGTCCGCCAGAGCGGCAGGATCGTCGGCCTCGCCGTATTCAAAGTGATTGTACTCGGTAAGGGTCAGTGCTTTCATGTGAGCGCGACTCTAAAACCGGCCGGGAAATATTCCAACTGATCATTTTCAGACGCGCACTTCAGGCTTTGCACGCCCGCCGGGCACATGCCACCCTGTCGACAACGTGAAAACCTTTCCCCTCTTTCCACTGGCGACGCTTCTTCTCGCCTGCGCCACCGCGACCATGAACGCCGAAGAGTCCAAACACGTGCGCAAGCCGCTGCCTTCGCAGGAAGAAATCGCCAAGCTCCCCGCGGACGGCGGCGACGAATTTAACCGACTGATTTTTTCGCAAAGTCCGTACCTCCTTCAGCACGCCCGCAACCCGGTTGACTGGCGCCCCTGGGGCGAGGAGGCATTTAAAGCCGCTGCCGAACAGGACAAGCCGGTGTTTCTCTCGATCGGCTACACCACCTGCCACTGGTGCCACGTCATGGAACACGAATCGTTCGAGGACGACGAAGTCGCCAAAGTTATCAACGACAACTACATCGCCATCAAAGTCGACCGCGAGGAACGGCCGGATATCGATGAAATTTATATGAACGTCACTCAGGGCCTGAGTGGCTCCGGCGGCTGGCCGATGACCGTGGTCATGACCGCTGAGAAAAAACCGTTCTTCGCCGGCACCTATTTCCCCAAAAATTCGCAAGGTCAACGCCCCGGCATCCTCGACATCCTGACCCAGATTTCCACCTCCTGGGATGAGCGCCGCGGCGACGTCGACAACGCGGCAAATCAAATCACCGATACCCTGCAGAAAAACATGACCGGTCGCCCCCCGGGCGAGACACCCGGCGTTGCAGTGCTCGCCGAGGCCTACACGCAGTTCGTAGAACGCTACGACAAAGACAAAGGTGGATTTTCCGAAGCCCCCAAATTTCCCGTCACCCCCAACCTGATGTTCATGCTGCGCCACTGGAAGCGCACCGGCGATGCTGAGGCGCTGGCGATGGTTGAAAAAACGCTGCAGGAAATCCGTCGCGGCGGCGTTTACGATCAGGTCGGGCTCGGCGTGCATCGCTACTCAACCGACCGCAACTGGCTGGTACCGCATTTCGAAAAAATGCTTTACGATCAGGCCCTGCTCGCGCTCACCAACGTGGAGGCCTATCAGGCCACCGGAGACGAACGCTACGCCAATGACGCACGCGACATTTTCACCTATGTGCTGCGCGACATGACGGCCCCTGATGGTGGCTTCTTCTCCGCCGAGGACGCCGACTCCGAAGGTGAGGAGGGCAAGTTCTACGTATGGACCATCGATGAAGTCAAAGCCGTGCTCGGCGATCAGGACGGCGAACGCTACGCCAAAAAATACAATTTCACTGCCGAGGGCAACTTCGTCGATGAAGCCAGCCACGAACGCAACGGCAGTAACATTCCCCACCTGACAAGGGACCTTTCCCCGGAAGAAAAAGCCGACTTCGAGGCGATGCGCGCCAAACTCTTTGAAGCTCGCAAAAAACGCATTCACCCGCAGAAAGATGACAAGATTCTCACTGACTGGAACGGCCTGATGATCGCCGCACTGGCAAAAGGTGGCGCCGTTCTCGGAGATGAAAGTTACACCGCCGCTGCAGAAAAAGCCGCCCGCTTTCTGCTGACCACCCTGAGTAACGACGAAGGCCGTTTGCTGAAACGATCTCGCAACGGTGAAGCCGGCCTGACCGCTCACCTTGAAGATTACGCGTTCACCGTCTGGGGATTGATCAATCTCTACGAAGCCACCTTCAATGCCGAGTTTCTCGGTCACGCGGTGCGCCTCACGGACAGCATGATTGAGCACTTCAACGACGAAGAAAAAGGTGGCTTCTTCATGACCGCGGACGACGCCGAAAAACTCCTGGTACGCACCCGCAAACTTTACGGCGGCGCCATTCCCAGCGGCAACGCAGTCGGCCTGCTCAACCTCGTGCGCCTGCATCGCATGACCGCCAACGAGGCCTACCTGAAAAAAGCCGAAGCCGTCACCCGGGCTTTTTCCGATGAACTCCACAAGGCGCCGAGCGCCTTTCCGTTGACCCTGTGCGGACTGGACTTTTTCTTCGGTCCAAGCTTCGAAATCGTCATCGCCGGAAAACAGGATGCCGACGACAGCAAAAAAATGATCGCCGCCCTGCGCAAGCCTTTCATTCCCAACAAAGTGGTCATTTTCCGCCCCGAAGAAAACGCCGAAGCGATCATCAAACTCGCCGACTACACCGAATACCAGACGGCCCGCAAAGGCAACGCCACCGCCTTTGTCTGCCAGAATTTCACCTGCAACCTGCCGACCACCGACATCAAGAAGATGCTCGAATTGCTGAGTAAAAAGTGACGCAGCGACTGCTTCGAATTGGAAACTGCGAATGGACACGAGTTTGATCGTCCACTGGCGTTTACCGCAGATCACTCAGATTTTCGCAGATTTTTATTGTCCAGAGGCTCGTCCAATGGAGTTTTTTGACAACGGATCACAGAGCTTTACACGGATTCTTCTCGGCCAGCGGATAATCTAACGGAGCCCGCCGAAGTACTGTTCCTGCTCTTAGTTCCTCTTTTGGCATTCTTCACCTTTCGGTGGCTACCGCTTCTCTGGACGATCATTAGCGCTGATCAGCGAACCTCAGCAGTTCCAAAAATCCTCAACCCATTCAGTGGCCGGGCATTCGTGTCGATGGGTGTTCATTGGTGGTTTTCCAACGCCGCCTGTGCCGCCCAGTAGCCGCCCATGCCGTGCACGCCCGCTCCCGGAGGCGTCGAAGCGGAACACAAATACAGTCCGCGATTTGGCGTAGTATGCGGCCGCCATCTGACCACGGGGCGTGTCAGGATCTGCGTCCAGTCGTTGGCGCCACCGGTGACATCGCCACCGACCAGATTGGGATTGTAACTTTGGTACTGACTCGCGGTGCGCACCACGCGCTCAAGCACACAGTCGCGAAAGCCCGGCGCAAACCGTTCGATCTGTTCATCGATCAGCTGACTGGCATCGACGTCCGAACCATTGGGCACATGCGAGTACGCCCACAAGGTGTGCCGGTCTTGCGGCGCACGACTTGGATCGCAGACACTTTGCTGAGCTACCAGCACGTAGGGCTTTTCAGCGTGACGCCCCTGCCAGGGAGCCAACTCGGATTTCACCAGCTCATCGAGCGAACCCCCGACGTGAACTGTGCCCGCTCGACGGCAGATATCCGCCGTCCACGGCACCGCTTCGCTGAGCGCATAATCGACTTTACAGACCCCCGGGCCGTAGCGAAATCGCTTCAATCTTTTGCGAAAGTTCAACGGCAGGCGATCACCGGAGATATCCGCCATCGCCGCCGGCCCCGTGTCAAAGATCACCGAACAATGCCGCGGCAACTCGTCGAGCGACTTGACCCGCCAACCGCAGACCACTTCTCCACCGAGTGATTCGAGGTATTTCACCATCGCCCGCGTGATCGATCCCGACCCGCCTTTCGCCACCGGCCACCCCGCTGCGTGACCCGCCAACATCAGCATCAAACCCACCGCCGAAGTCAGTGGCCGATCCAACGGCAGCACAGAATGCGCCGCATTGCCCGCAAACAACGCCCGCGCCGGCTCAGTGGAAAACCACCCTCTCGCCAGACTCATCGCCGACGGCAGCGCCCGGATTCCGAAACCCGCCACCGCAAACGGATGCTTGGGCAATCCCGGTGGCCCCAACAGATCGCTGAACAACTTGTCTGCGTCGCGCAGCAGAGGAGCAAACAGTCGCCGGTAAGCGGCACCATCCCGCTCCAGACCGGACACCGTTTGGTCCAGCGAACGATGCATCGCTGCCGCCCTGCCGTCGTCGAGCGGGTGCGCCAAGGCCACTTCGGGATGCACGAATTCCAATCCAAAGCGGGCAAGTTTGGAGCCGACGCTTTTCATGAATGGCGATGCAACGCTCATCGGATGTACCGCCGAACAGACATCGTGTACGTATCCCGGCAGCGTCAGTTCTTCGGAACGCATGCCCCCGCCCGGCGTCGAGTGACCTTCGATGACGATCACCGAACGCCCCGCCCGGGCCATCTCGATGGCCGCCGCCAAACCGTTTGGCCCGGAACCGATGACCACACAATCGTAGTCGGAGCGTTGCGGAGTATTGGAGAAAGATTCGGCAGTCAAAACGGACATCGTGTCGCCACCTTAATGCAGACTGTCGATCAGGCAAAAGCTAGCAGGCACGACTCATCCCCCGGATACATTTTGCAACGCCCCCAGCCCCTTCAAAACCTTCAGCTTGCCTTTGTTTCTCCGCGTCAACATTTTGTAGTGATCCTCGTAACGGAAGTTGTCTTCATCCTCGCCGAGGAAGAGCACAAAATTGACTCGCGGCTTAGGTTTCTTGTCTGCTAGATAGAACTTCTCGACGGTGCCCTTGATATTCTCCACTGCATCCTCCTGCGTGTAGGCAGGGCCGCTCGCACCGCCTGGCGGCAATGGCACGCCCGGACTCAGCTTTCGAGCCATACCAGTGAGACTGATGACCACTTTCTGGGCGATGCCCTGCTTGCGCCGCGCCTCATTTTCCTTCTTCAGCCAGGCTCGCGCTTTGGCCATCGCCTGATTCCATTTTTCCGGACCGTCACTTGCATTCCACGCCTCACGGCGCTCCTTCGCGGCGGCGATCTGCTTCTCGGTAGCCGGCCGGCTGCCCATAGAGCGCCAGCCACTGGAGATCACGAACACTGCGTGAGCGTCCATCTGCAACGCCAACTGAATGGCTTTCACATAGCCGGACACCCGGTTGCCGGGAATCTCCGTCTTCCCGGTATCCTCAACCTTGAGATCCCGGTTGTAATCGTTGCGCAACCCCAGCGCGGCGTAGTCGGTATTCACCGGCAGCAGCCATTCCGCTGCCCGGCGGACGTGGGAAGGCTGCGCCGGCACCAATTCCTCGGCATAGTTGCGGACTTTGCCGCCCTCGAAGATGAGCAGATTAAAGGCGGTGCTGCTGTTCAGCGTATCCAACAGGCGGGAAACCTCTTCCTTCACCTTGTCGTAGGCCGGCATTCCACCCTTGGTATCGGTCAGCATGTAGCGCTCGGCATCGATGATAAACACCATGCGCTTGGCACTCGATTTGATGCCGAAGAAATTAACGTGCGATTCCTCTCCGCCCGACTCGTAGCTGACGCCGAGTTCGAAGGCCTCACCCATGCCGGACAGGCCGATGGTGACGTCAACAGGATTGGCGCTTGGCATCGAAACCAGGCTGACCGGCGAAACGACATGGGGAGTGACCACCGTCATCGCATTCGGAGCGGCGCTCGCCGGCGGCTGACGGCGAACCTTTTTCACCTGCTTTTTCTCAATCTGATCCTCTTCAGCCTGCGGAGCAACAGCAGCCACAATCTGCGGAGGCTCGGTCAGGGGCAGCGCCAGCGTCACCAATCCACCGAGCACCAACAGGCCTACGTGGACGAGAACTGCCACCATCACCGATGAAATCTTGTCCCTGGTCTCTGCCGGTCGGCCCGCTTTCGGCACCCAGTCAGCCGGCTGGTCTGAGATCTGAAAATAGCGCTTTGCCTTTTCCGGCGCGTCCGGCAGCCGCGTGTCCTCCTCTTCCACTTCCAGAACGCCCTCCTCTGGCGACAGCTCCGGCTCTCGACGCAAGGCTGTTTGCGAATCGACCGCAATTGGCTCGGCCACCACCAGATTGAGCCCGGTCAACGCCTGGATACGGGCCGCGACCTCCTGCGTGACTCCCTGCCCAACAGGACCCGAACCAAGCAGGGAGATTGCTTCCGCTTTTTTGCCGGCATCCGACAAGGTCTCGGCCACCTGCAGGCGCAAATCCCAGTTTTCGGGATCCGCTTCAACTTCTGAAAGCAATGCTTCGAACAAGTTCATGAAATCGACACGCCTCGGCAGTCCACAGAACACACTGATTCGCAAGGATTGGCAAGCCTGCGCAAGAATTTCTCACAACTGCCGGCACCACCAGAAAGGCTGAACCCCGGTCCATCGATGATCGAATTGGCCGCACCCTCGACAAACGATTGAATATCAATTCATTGCACTTGATCTACCCGCCCTGAAGATTACGGAAAAAAATGCCGGTCAAATCATTCAGAGGTTGCGAAAACGCCTTTATGCCTTAGCAATTCCCTTCGCTGAAAAATCGGCGAATCAGCCACTATTTAGCCCCATCAGTCATGTCCGATCTCTCCAAATACCGCAACATCGGGATCTTCGCCCACGTCGACGCCGGCAAGACCACGACGACCGAACGTATCCTCAAGCTCACCGGCAAAATTCACAAAACCGGCGAAGTGCACGATGGTGCCGCTACGACTGACTTTATGGAGCAGGAGCAGGAACGCGGTATCACCATTCAGTCCGCTGCTACGACCGCTTTCTGGCGCGATCATCGCCTCAATATTATCGATACTCCCGGTCACGTTGACTTCACCATCGAAGTGTATCGTTCGCTCAAGGTTCTCGACGGCGGCGTCGGCGTTTTCTGTGGTTCCGGCGGAGTAGAACCCCAATCGGAAACCAACTGGCGCTACGCCAATGACTCGGAAGTTGCGCGCGTCATTTTCGTTAACAAACTCGACCGTATCGGCGCGGATTTTTACCGTGTCGTCAAACAGGTGCGTGAAGTCCTCGCTGCCAAGGCCCTGGTCATGGTGCTGCCGATCGGCATCGAAGACGATTTTAAAGGCGTGGTCGATTTGATCACCCGCAAAGCCTACATCTGGGATGAGTCCGGTCTGCCGGAAAACTTCACCATCGAAGATGTGCCCGCCGACATGGTCGATAAGGTCGAAGAATATCGCGCTCAGCTCATCGAAACCGCCGTCGAAGAAGACGACGACGCACTCGAGGCCTACCTCGAAGGCACCGAGCCCGACGAAGCTACCCTCAAGGCGTGCATTCGCAAAGGCACCATCGCACTCCACTTCTTCCCGACGTACTGTGGTTCCGCTTTTAAAAACAAAGGCATCCAGCTGGTGCTCGACGCCGTCGTAGATTACCTGCCCGATCCTACTCAGGGCAAACTCCTGCCGGAAATCGACCTCGAAGGCAACAAGACCGGCGGCTACGCCAAGATCGATCCCAACGAGCCACTGCGTGCACTGGCGTTCAAGATCATGGATGACCAATACGGTGCCCTGACTTTCACCCGCGTTTACTCGGGCCGACTCACCAAGGGCACCAGCATCCTCAACACCTTCACCGGCAAAACCGAACGCGTCGGCCGTATCGTCGAGATGCACGCCAACTCCCGTGAAGACGTCGAGTCCGCTCAGGCTGGCGATATTGTCGCTCTACTTGGCCTGAAAAACGTTCAGACCGGTCACACCCTCTGCGACCCCGATCATCCCGCCACGCTCGAACCGATGGTGTTCCCCGATCCGGTTATCTCGATGGCGGTCACCGTCGACGACAAAGGCCAGCAGGAAAAACTCGGCAATGCACTCGGCAAGATGATCAAGGAAGATCCCTCGTTCCGTGTCGAAACCGATTTGGACAGCGGCGAAACCATTCTCAAGGGAATGGGCGAACTTCACCTCGACATCAAGGTCGACATCCTCAAGCGTACCCACGGCGTGCCAGTTACGGTTGGCAAACCGCAGGTCGCCTACCGCGAAACCGTCACCAAGGAAATCACCGATTCCTACACCCACAAGAAACAGACGGGTGGTTCCGGTCAGTTTGGTAAGATCGATTACATCCTCGGCCCCAATGAGCCGGGTGCTGGCTTCGAATTCGAATCGAAGGTAACCGGCGGTAACGTGCCTCGTGAGTTCTGGCCTGCGATCGAAAAAGGCTTCCGCACTTCGATCGACAAAGGCATGCTCGCCGGCTTCCCCTGCCTCGATCTCAAAATCACACTGCTCGACGGTGCCAGCCATGCGGTTGACTCCTCGGCCGTTGCGTTCGAAACCTGTGCCCGTGCCGCTTACCGCCAGTCGGTACCGAAAGCCGGTCCGCAGTTGCTCGAACCGATCATGAAGGTCGACGTGTTTACTCCTGAAGATCACGTCGGTGACGTCATCGGTGACCTCAACCGCCGCCGCGGCATGATCAAATCTCAGGACACCGGCCCGACCGGTTCACGCATCAAGGCCGACTGCCCGCTGAGCGACATGTTCGGATACATCGGCGATCTTCGTTCGATGACTTCCGGTCGCGGACAGTTCTCCATGGAGTTCTCGCACTACGCCCCGACTCCGGCGCAGGTCTCTGCCGAGATCGTCGAGAAATACCAGAAAGAGCGCGAAGCCGGTAACAAGTAAACGGCCGCTCCTGAGGAGCACTGACTCTCAAACGAAAAGCCCGGTCGCAAGACCGGGCTTTTTTTGTGCTCAGCACACGCTAACCGGCAGCAGTAGTAACGAATCAGTCTCCACCGCTCGAGGCCGCCTGGTTTCAACGCCGGGCAGAATCCGAAGCAATTATCAACGCCGTTCCAGAGAACCGACAGAATTCCGACGTCCCGGTCTCAGAGGACTGATCGGAATTCGCGACTATTCGTATCGAGCCCCGCTTTCCCCATGCTCAGGCCAATCCAAACTCGCGGTCCATATTGGCTGACACTTCCTTCAGGCGGGTCAAGTCGCCACCCGCGACCTCTGCCGCGCACCAACCGTAATAGTTGATTTCAACCAGAGCCTTGCGAACATCGGCAAAATCGAGATCACCTTCACCAATTTTGGTAAACGTTCCGGCTCCGTTATTCGCCGTGCGTGAAAATCCCTTCACATCGAGCTTGTAGATACGCTTGCCGAGAGTGCGAATCCAGTCGCCCGTCGCACCGTATTTCCAGTGGTTACCGATGTCGAACTGCATGCCCACCCACGGCGAATTAAAGTCATCGATGTAGCGCGCGAACTTGTCGGCCGTCTGCTTATGATCACCCTCGTGATCGTAGCAGAAGTGATTCCAGACATTCTCCACGACGATGGTTACGCCATGCTCAGCAGCCACTGGAATCGCCTTGGAAATGTTTTCAATCGAACGATCCCAGATTTCTTTTTCAGGACCGTCCTTGCCGTGACCGACCACTAACAACACCGAATGGCCACCCACGGCCCGCGTTTCGCGCAGTGCACCGGTCAGATTTTTTAACGCCTCAGCACGAACCGCCGGGTCCGGATCGGTGTGTCGCACGTCCCAATGCGCGGCGCACACCGAACCATCGACGGGCAGTCCCGATTCAGCGATTGCCCGGTTTACCTCATCAACATCGTTGCCGGGACAGCTCAATTCGATAGCACCGAAGCCCGCCTGCCGGGCCACCTTGAACCGTTCAGTCAGCGTCGCATCACCTTCGAGCTTGACCATGCCGATCTTCAGCGTTTTCCACAGGCGCTCCTTGAGCGGGTACTCCACGGCAGCGGCAGCGAGCGTCGCCTGATTGGCAAGAAATGGTGCCGCCGCCACACCCGCACCGAGGAGGGATCCGCTGCGCAGAAAATCGCGGCGTGAAGGAATCGGAGATTGGGCATCGGAAAATGTTTTCATAACAGGTAGGGAGATATTCTTACCCCTTCTGTAGCCTGAAAGAACCGGCAGCGTCCAGCCCGCAAATACGCCTGTGGCAACTCACGGGTCTGATCAACCGGCCAGCCAATCGATTTCATACCGAAGAACGCCAGCGCCCTCTGTGACACTCTCCCCCTAACGAGTTGCCGACAGAAAACCGTCAATTTCGGCCGCACAATTGAGCGAATTTCGCCAGCGCCCGGGAATCGCATCAATCCCGTTGGCGGCCCCTGACAACATTCCCAATGCCAGCCCGCGGGCGCAGTTGTCGCCACCGGCCATCGCATTTTCAACGAAAGCCGTTTCGAGATCGTCACCGTATCTCAACGCCAGATAAATCACCGCCGGCAGCGACGCGGAAACCGGGCACGAACGCCCCATTTCGCCGATCGCCTCGACGGCAGATAAATGCTCAACCTTCTCAGCCGCCTGAAGAGCCCACCGCGGAGCAAGTTCTCGCAGGCAACTCTCCAGAGCGGTACCATGCATCAAACGGTAGCCGGCTTTCGCCAAAAACTCGGCAGCCTCGATTGTCGCGACCGAGCGATGGGTTAAAACGGTCTGCTCGACTGCCGCTTCGACGACCGTTGCTTCATCGGCGCCGGCGAGGAATGTCAACAGAGGCGCGATTCGCGCAGGACCTGCCAGCTCGTCCGAAGCCGCTGCACATATCGCCGGGTCTGCACCACCGGCGAGATTCGCCAGCGTCGCCCCGGTGGCTTTATCGACGTAGTCATCGTAGTCATTCCACATCGTCTGCCACGCATTAAGATATGTGACCGGATCCCATCGCCCCGTGTCTTTCAGGCAACGCATCAGGCACAACGCCTGATCGCCGACGTGGCCCTGGTCCCCCGCCCGCTTACGCGGATGATAAGAATCGGCACCCGGCGCTTCAAACTCTGTGACCCGCCCATGCCCGGCCTCCAGCTCATCGACGTCATAGATCCAGTGCACTCCAAGTGAGAGCGACTCGGCAACAAACGATCCAAATAACAAGCCGGAGCCACGCAAAGATAAATCAGACATGGTCAAAACTACCGAAACACCAGCCGACAGCAAGCCACTCATCGCAAACCGCCGCGCCGCCGAAACTTCTCGCACCAAATTTAAACTTGCGGCAATCTTACCGAACGAACTGGACCACTGAATCCGGTGCCCCGGGTCAGATATCTTGCAAGAAGCGTACGCCGGGCCGTCTTATGGTCCGCCTCCCGGAGGGCAACCCAAATAAACGATGACAACTCACCCGACGACCACCCCTCAACATTTCCAGATGAAAGGCTTCGCCAAAGCCGGCGGCGTTTTTTCACCGGATGAGGCCGAAGACATTCGCCGCAACGTCGAACGTTATTTTAAAGATGTCGTACCGACTCTTAAAACACCGGCAGTGATCAGCATCGACGACGAGTCGGTCGAACAATCCGAGCGCCGCTACGTGTTCTTTTCGCGGATGAATTTATACGACGATTACTTCGACAAACTTCGTACCGATCCACGCCTGGCAAAGCTGGCCGGCGACTTACTGGGCGGTGAGGTCGAGGCACAGCACGTGCAATTTCTCGACGTCGTTCCCGGAGTTTGCCGACCAACTCCTCCCCATCAGGACGCACCTATATTCTCGATTGAACCTAGTCATGCGGTTACATTCTGGATCCCGCTTTGCGAAGTCGATGAACAGCGCGCCTGCCTCTACTATGTTCCCGGGAGCCACTGGCAGGGCTACATCGCCCACGCCGACTCCGGTCCACGAACTCTGGCTGAGCCCGATGCGTTTCTCGAACAGGGAGTCGCCATGCCGGCCGTGCCCGGCGATGTGCTGGCGCACCACTGTTACACGGTCCATTACTCAGCTCCGAATGACTCAGGCAAAAATCGCTGGGCACTTGCGATCCACTATTATCCCGTCGGCACGGTAACTCTGGAACCCGACGAGTGGATAGGGCGTCGAGCCAGTTGACCGGTCCCCAACAGCTACCAGGATCAGTTCCCGGGCAGTCCCGGCCCCGGTAGACGGCGCTCACGAAAGGCGGCAACTTCGAAATCAAGCTGGTATCCATCAACCAGATCAGCGTAAATAGCGCGTGCCTACCAATCTTCGAAGGTCCTGGGAAACCCTGCGCACCAGCTACTGGTTCGTTCCGGGCGGACTGGTCATCCTCTCAATCGCAAGCGCTTACCTCGCACTTTGGGCAGATTCCGTTTGGGGCAAAGATTTTCTGGAGTTGGTGCCTTCACTCGAGAAAGCCTCCGCCGACGGTGTCCGGTCGCTGCTTTCCACAGTCGCAACTTCGGTTCTGGCACTTGCCGGCGTCACCTTTTCCGCAACCTTGGTCGCACTGACTCTGGCCTCAGGTCAGTTCGGAGCGCGCCTCCTGCGCAATTTCATCCGTGAAGTTCCCAACCAGGTCACCCTCGGGGTCCTGCTGGGAAACTTCGTGCTGTGCCTCATCATTCTGCGCAGCGTGCGTGGCGATGCCGATGCAGCCTTCATCCCACACATTTCAGCAACATTGGCCTTCGCCTCGACATTGCTGAATCTGGCGATGTTCATTTATTTTATCCATAATCTCGCGTTGTCACTTCAGGCGGACGAGATCGTCCGGAAAGTTTTTGTCGAACTGAACGAATCCATCGAACGATTCTTTCCCGATGAACAGCCCTCCGAAACTGAAGACGCCGAGGCCGAATCGGAACATCAATGCTGGAACGAAATCGAGGGCAACGAACAGGCCATTGAGTGCCGGCATGACGGCTACCTGCAAGCCATCAACATTGAAGCGCTGATTCATGACTGCGAGAAACACAATGTCACCTGCCGGGTTCTCAAAAGACCGGGACAATTCGTAAATCGGGGGATGACCGTGATGACGGTGAAGGCAGCCACCGACAAAGACGCCATCGCGGACCGATTGCTCGATCATTTCATCGTTGGCAGTAAGCGCACTGCGGTACAGGATTTTGAATACTGCCTTATGCAGTTGGTGGAAATTGCTCTGCGAGCGCTATCGCCCGGCATCAACGACCCGTTTACCGCCATCACCTGCATCGACTACATTGGAGCAGCCATGGCGAAAGTGGCCGGTCGACGCCTGCCACAGCAGGACTTTAGCGATTCAACTGAGCAGTTACGAGTCATCACCCGGCCTTCGACCTTTGCAGCTATTCTCGATACCGCTTTTCGCCAGGTGCGACAGACCGGAGGCGATCGTCTCGACATTTCTATTCGGCTGCTGGAAGCCCTGCAGATGGTCGCTGCAGCCGCACCATCCGAACGGAGAAGCCGCAACGTCAGGGAACACGGTGAGAACATCTACAACACCATCACCGGAACATGCCGCAGCTGGGACAAGCCATCAATTGATGCTCAGTGGGACAACCTTAATACAGCCCTTTCACCCCCTGTTTCAGGCGATTGACAGAAACCGCGTTCGCGGCATTTAGTATAACTTTTATATTATGCCGACCGAGAACGACCGCAATTCGCCACTCGCGCTTCTGATCGATGCCGACAACGCCAGCCCCACCATACTCGAAGCGGTACTGACCGAAATCGCTAAACTCGGTGTCGCCAGCGTGAAAAGAATCTACGGCGACTGGACGATGCCCCAGCTTGGATCGTGGAAGGATAAACTCCTCGACCACTCCATTCATCCAGTTCAACAATTCCGCTACACCAGGGGCAAAAATGCCACTGACAGCGCAATGATCATCGACGCGATGGACTTGCTTTACACAGGCAATTACGCCGGGTTTTGTATCGTTTCAAGCGACAGTGATTTTACCCGGCTGGCCTCCCGCATCAGAGAAACCGGATGTAGAGTCTACGGCTTCGGCCAGAACAAGACACCTCGAGCCTTCGTCGCCGCGTGCGATCGGTTCATTTCCACCGACGTCCTGGCTAACGCTGCCAAATCGCAAAGCGGCACGGCACCAATGCCCCCCTTGTCACCGAACAAATTGCAGGCTGACTCCGCTTTGATCGAATCGATCAGGGCCGCGATCGACGCCCAGTCGGACGACTCTGAATGGGCCCAACTTGGCTCGATCGGCAGCTATCTCAACAAGACCAAGACGGATTTCGACCCACGGAACTATGGGTTCGCCAAATTAGGTGAACTCATTAAAGCCATCGAAATATTCGAAGTGAAGCACACCGAAAGCCAGTTTCTGGTCAGAGCAAAAGCGACCGGAAACTAGCCACTTTTTCCAATTCATCGGCAGCGCTGGCGACTTTTTGCCGCCAATTTATCAGCGACGACGCCAATTCCAGCCTTGAAGTCCGCTCGAACGCGACGAAAGAAGGCGAATCTGGACACAGGCTTTGGCGCATTGCGGTATACGTCCGCGTTTCGCGCCTCCGAGACGTCCGGAAAATAGTTGGCATTTTGACAAAATAACGCCACTGAAATTCGCAGTTCCCCTGGAGCCGCCAGCTTTTTCCTATCAGTCATGTTTGATCTCTTCCGCAAAAAGAACGGCAATTACAAAGACGACATCCTCTCCGGCTTGACCGTCGCACTGGCCCTCGTTCCCGAAGCCATCGCATTCTCCTTCGCAGCCGGTGTCGATCCGCTCATCGGCCTATGGGCCGCCGTCTTCATGGGCTTCATCACATCGGCCGCCGGTGGAAGACCGGGCATGATTTCGGGTGCCACCGGTGCCATTGCCGTCGTCGCCGGCAAGGCAGTGCAGCACGGCGATCAACTCGGTGAAGGGCTCGGCCTTCAGTATTTGTTCGCCGTCATCATGCTCGCCGGCGTCATCCAGATTCTGTTCGGTGTGTTAAAACTCGGCCGCTTCATCCGCCTGGTGCCGCACCCGGTAATGATCGGATTCGTTAACGGCCTCGCCATCGTCATTCTGATGGCCCAATTTCCCTCGTTCCGCGACACCACCACCGGTGCCGTGCTGGTTGGTGCCCCCATGGCAATTATGATCGGACTGGTCTGTCTAACCATGGTTATTATTCAGTTCTTTCCACTGATCACCAAGGCCATCCCGTCGTCCCTGATGGCCATTGTCAGCGTCGGCGTGATTGCCTTCCTCTTCTTCAAAGACACCGCCACCGTGTCGGACGTTCTCGCTCAAGCCCCCGGCAATCCCGAAGGCAAATTATCAGGGTCATTTCCCCTTCCCGCCTGGCCCAGCGGCATCGCCTGGGCGACCGAGTGGTCTTTCATTCTCAAAACGGCCTTCGTCGTCGCCATGGTCGGCATCATCGAATCATTGATGACCCTTCAACTTATCGATGAAATCACCGACACCCGGGGCCAGGGGAACCGCGAATGCGTCGCTCAGGGCAGCGCCAATTTTCTCTCCGGTCTGTTCGGTGGCATGGGCGGCTGCGCTATGATCGGTCAATCACTGATCAATATCAAATCGGGTGGCCGCGGTCGCACCTCAGGCATTGCCGCCGCCTCCGCGCTTGCGTTTTTCATCATGATCGGCGGTCCGATCATCGAGAAGATTCCCATCGCCGCCCTCGTCGGCGTCATGTTTATGGTCGTTATCGGCACCTTCGAGTGGTCGTCCCTGAAAACGATCGGCAAAGTTCCCGCCTCGGAAGTCATCGTGATTCTCGCCGTAACTCTGGTGACCGTGATCCTTCACGACCTGGCGACCGCAGTGTTCGTCGGTATCATCCTTTCCGCTCTGGTGTTCGCATGGGAGAGCTCCCGCCATGTTTATGTCACCGTGGAAAAAGACGAGCCCGATGAAAAGATCTACGCTCTTCAAGGCCTGCTCTACTTCGGCTCAGTCAGAGATTTCGCCGAACACTTTCAAGCCAAGTCGGACGTAAAGAACATCGTACTCGATTTTGGCGAAGCAAGAGTCTGCGACATGTCAGGACTGGAGGCCATCAACGCACTCACTGAACGCTACCGGCAAGCGGGTAAACACCTGCGCCTGCGCCACCTGTCCTCCGACTGCCGCCGCATGCTGAAGAAGGCCGGCAGCATGGTTGATGTCGAAGTTCTCCCCGACGACCCCGACTACACCGTCGCCAACCTGCGCCGCAACGCGAACTAGCGAACCTACCGGCGCAGTCACCTCGCCGCCGCCTAATCTCCTAAAACCAGCCTGGAAACTTTTTATAACATGCCATGCAATTTAAACTTGTCATTTTGGTCGTTATTGAATTAGAATACGCCCATGCCGAAGCCTCGATTACTGTTGCCTGACGGAGGATGTTACCACGCGTTTTCCCGAATCGTTGACCGACGGAAGATCTTCGGCTCGATCGAGAAAGAGTATTTCGTATCAGAGATGCGTAAGCTTGAAGCCTTCCTTGATATTCGTGTGTTGACCTATTGTGTGATGTCGAATCACTTTCACCTGCTCATCGAAGTTCCTCAACAGGATGAGGTCATCCGCCTCACTCCAAAAACACTTCGAGCACGCTTACCGCTGCTCTATCACGGAAAAGCGTTGCAGGAAGCACGTGATGAGATCGATCTGGCCGTAGCCAACGCCGAAACTCCGACCGGGACCTCGAGCTGGATCGACGGGATCGTTGCACGTTATCAGGCTCGAATGGGTGATCTATCGAACTTCGTGCGCGAGCTGAAATGGCGTTTCACGATGTGGTACAACGACCACAACGATCGGGTGGGAACTCTGTGGCAAGACCGGTTCAAGAGCGTGCTGGTCGAAGGTGACGAGCTGGCTCTAATGACCATTGCGGCCTACATCGAACTGAATCCGATTCGAGGTGGCTTAGCCGCAGACCCGAAAGACTATCGATGGTGCGGCTATGCTGAAGCTGTTGCAGGCAGGAAGCTGGCGAGACGAAATCTGGCGCTGATGCACTCGCGAATGCGGAATTGGCAGGGCAAGGGATTACCTGCGGTCACCTGGTCCGAAGTAGCGGCGACCTACCGGATGCATATTTTTGGACAAGGTCGAACCCGACTGGGCGACGCAAGGACGGGACTCGGATCACGAAAAGGAATACCTGCTGAAAAAGTTACTTCGGTGGTCGAAAACGACGCCGGCGAAATCTCGTTGCAGACGCGACTTTTGGGTAGAGTTCGATATTTCACCGAAGGAGCCGTGATCGGCAGCAGTCGATTTGTCGACGATTTTTTCGAAAGCCAACGCGGGAGGTTCGGCACAAAGCGCAAGTCCGGAGCCCGTAAGATGCGCGGTGCTGACTGGGGCGGTCTGGCCACGCTCCGCGACCTTCGCGAAAACCTGTTCGGCTGAGCGTCAGCAACGATTTCAGTTATCCTTCATCATCAGTTTCCCGGAATCGATCCTGATGGTTCGGTCAGCGACCGCGCCGGCCTCACTTTGGCTGTGGGTGATGTGCAGCGTCGTGATTTGATAATCTGAGGTCAGCTTTTTCAGCAGCGCTATCATATCGGCATGGGTCCCGTCATCAAGCGCGCTGAGCGGCTCGTCGAGGCAGAGAATGCCGGGACGAATCGACAGGGCCCGGCCTAATGCCACTCGTTGAATCTCGCCACCGCTCAACCCGTAGGGTTTGCGATCGAGCAGCTTTTCGAGCCCCAGTTCGGCGGCGAGTTCATCGACCCGCTGATCAATCGCATCGCGCGCCCACGACTGAACTTTGGGGCCAAACGCCAGATGATTGCGGACCGTCATGGTCGAGAAAAGACAGCCTTCCTGAGGCACGAAACCGATTCCGCGTGCGCCGGCCGGCAAGCCGGTAACGTCGCGCCCCATCAGAATAACGCGGCCGGCGGTGACTTCCTTGAGGCCGCAAATTGCCTCGAGGATCGTCGTCTTGCCACAACCGGTCCTCCCCATCAGCACCCCGTACTCACCCGATGGAATCGTGAAAGAGATGTCGGACATTTCAAAGTCGCCGGCGCGCACCGCAAGATTCGAGACTTCAATCATAGCATTATCCTCCGACGGTTCTGTCGATCCCACAGGCGCACCGCAACCAGCACGACGACCGCGATGGAGACCATCAACAGTGATATGATGACCGCTCCCTCAAGGTTACCGATACTGATCTCCAGAAATACGGTCGACGACAGCACTTCGGTCCGTCCACGAATCGTCGAGGCAAACACCAGAATTGGACCAAACTCCCCCATCGCCCGTGTCCAGGCGAGCGTTCCCGCAGTCGAAACGCCACGCCAGGCTTCCGGCAACACCACCGAGAAAAATGCCCGCGCGCGACTGCAACCGAGGGTCATGGCGACCTGTTCACTGCGCGGACTGATCTGATCGAACGTGTTGCGCATCGTTCGAACAGCAAACGCACAAGCAACCGTGAATTGCGCCAGAATCACCGCCGGCACTTTGTAGGTGACGCCAAAGTCCGCGCCGAACAGTTTGCCGAAGGCCGTCAGCGCCTCATCAATACTCACGCCGAACAGCTCAACTTTGTTGAACAGAATCAACAAGCTCAGCCCGACGACCAACGGCGGCAAAACGATGGGAATGTCGAGAATCGCATCGAGCAGCGTCTTGCCCGGGAAAGAGTAGCGTGACAGCAGGTAGCCTATTGGCACCGCCACAATGATCGACAGAATTGCGGTAACCGTGCACGAAATCAGCGTCAGCTTTATCGACGCGCGAATATCATCGTTATCGAACAACGCACTGAATTCCTCCTTCGAAACACTCGTTACCGCATACCAGAGATCGGCCCAGATCATGCCGACGATGAGCAGCAGGTACATGACCGCAATCGCGATCATCAGCGACATGAACGGCACGCTCGAGGGCGTGCGAATGGAACCGCGCTCAGTCACGAATCAAGGCTGCGCGAGCTCCCACCGAAAACCGTGCTCGATGAATTTTTCTTTACCGGCAGCCGAAACGGTCGCTGCGAAAAAGCGATTGAGCAATTGCCGGTGCTGCGAGTTCTTCGCCACCGCATACGGCTGATGCGCGACCGCTTGGGGACGATCAATTTCAATGATATCGACATCCTCGGTCGTCGAGGCCGCCGCCATGGCGTTACTCTTGTAGACAATCACAGCATCGAGAGATCCGGTCTTTATCTGATTGACCAGAAAATCGCCGGTCGGTGAATCCATCTTCAGGTTTCCCGAATCGACCACCTTTTGATAGAGCCCCTCTTCTTCAAGTAGATACCTGGTCAAAAACCCAAGCGCAGATTTCTCCGGATGGGCAAAACCGAGACGGTGCCCCGGCGTCGCCAGGTCGGTCAATACCTTGATTCCCTGCGGATTGCCTTTCTCCACAAGAATGACCATCTCGTTTGCTGAAACCAGTGTCGATTCGAGAAACCTCTCCGCCACCATGTCCATGAACTTCACATCGCAAGAGAAATACCCATCCGGCTGTTCGCCGGCTTTCATCTGGGAAACCAACACCCCGCAGCCGTTGTAAACCGGCGTAATGACAACACCTTCGCGCTCTTCAAACCGCTTCACCGATGCTTCAATCGCCGGTCGGAGCATTGCACCACTGAACAGCAGGATCTCCGGTTTAAACGCCCACTTGTCGCCATCGACAGGTTCGTAACCGTCCGCTTCAAACACTTTCAAGCCCTTGTCACTGGCACTCAAATAGCGACAAAAGCGCAGTGCTTCAGTAGCATTTTCAGAGCCTGACATAACACCTAATGTGATATTCTTTTTCTTTGATTCGAATTCCGGCACATCAACAAAATCGATCTCCGGATACTGATTCGCCACTGCATCCCAGAGTATCACGGCGTCGGTGGTGCCGAGCTTAAGCGTATTGGCGAGTTCATTGACCGTCGGCATCAACACCGTCGGCTCAACGCGATCCCATACTCCGGCTTCGCTGAGCACCTTCCTGGCAAATTTTCCAACCGAAGCGGCGTCTGGATTGGCAAATCCGACACGCAGGTTTTTATCGGTCAACTGTTCGAGCGAGGTGATTCCCCCCGGATTGCCCTTCGGCACGCCGATACCCGCACGCATAAAAGCCACTGGCATCGTCTCCGCAATCAGCCCTTTTTCAATGCCGATATCCGTGTAGCTGGAATCAGCAGCCAGATAAATGTCCCCCTTCGGCGTCACTTCCATCATGCTCAGCAAGGTTCCCGATCCGCCGTATTGAAGGCGAACCGCGACACCGTATTCCTGCTCATACTGACGGGCAATCTCGGCGACCGGCTGCTTGATTCCGGCGGCGCAGAACATCACCAACTCGGTGTCTCCTGCGTCTTTACCACCACCGCACCCACACAGAGTTACGACGGCAAACAGTGCTGAAAAAAATCGTTTCATCGAGAGCCGCATACTTTACATTCAGGGTTCTTCTTCAGCGTAATTTTCCGAATCTGCATGGTCGAGGCATCAAAGTAAATCATTTGATTGAGATTCACTCCCGGCATGCCACTGAGCAGCTTGATTCCCTCCAGCGCTCCGATGTTGGCAATCAGAGCCGAGACCGCGCCGATGACCGGAAAGCGCCGCTGCCAATGCGGCGGCACTTCCGGATATAGGCAGGCCAGGCAACCGGTCTCCCCGGGCACAATGGGAATGACCTGACCTTCGAGATTGTACATCGCACAATCGATCAGCGGCTTCGACTGACGCACACACTCGCGGTTCATCAAAAAGCGTTCCTCAAACAGCGGCGCACAATCGAATACGACATCGGCACGTGCCACCAAGCCATTGGCATTTTGTTCGGTGAAATTTTCGGCAACCACTTCGACTTCGATGTGGGGATTAAATCGCAGCAGCGTCTCTTTCGCCGCTTCTGCGCGAGAACTGTCGAGCGCCCCGTGATGCATCAGGATCTGACGATTGAGGTCGCCCGGCTTCAAATCACCTCCGTGGACGAGAATCAGCTTGCCGATCCCCGCAGCCGCCAACGAAAAAGCTAACGGCCCGCCAAGGCCACCGATTCGCGACACCAACGCCGTTGCGCTGCGCAGCTTTTCCTGACCCGCCTCGCCGAACCCGGGCACGTCCAGTTGCCACTCGTAAAAGGCGCGATCCTGTTCAGTGAGTTCGGCCATGACTTCGCTAACCTCCGGCGATCGGCGTCATTAACATCAGGTTCGCACCGTCGCTAAGCACGACTTCAGCGTAGGCATCGCAGACCTGCTCGTCATTCATAGCCACCAACAAGGTTGAACGTGGAGCCCCGGAGTCATCAACCAGCAATTCGGCGAACTTACCGCCATGTTTTGCCGTCAATTGCGCCAGCGCCACGGCGAGCGAACTACCTTCATCCAATGCCACCACTTCTTCGGCGACACCTGCGGCGCCGGCAAGTTGTCCGGTATAAGCAAACGTCACCTTCATGAGTATATCCTTCCCTGCTTGAGTTCGAGTGATCGGCTGGCCGCACTGCGGGCACGATCATCGTGGGTCACCATCAATACCGCCCCACCGGCCTCGGCGAATCCCGACAAATGCTGCAAAATGATCTGCGCATTCTCCGCGTCGAGATTTCCCGTCGGTTCATCGGCGAGAATCAACTTCGGCTGTTGCACCAGCGCCCTTGCCAGCGCCACCCGCTGCTGCTCGCCGACACTCAGCGTTGACGGCACGTGATGTAAACGCTCTGACAGTTGAAATTTGTCGAGTAACTCGCGCGCTGTCGCATCGAGATCCGGCGATGCTTTCGACGCCAATTCACAGACCCGCACGTTGTCGAGCACATCGAGAAACGGAATCAGATGAAACTGCTGAAATACAAAACCAATGTGCTCGGAGCGAAAACCGGCCCGCATTTCGGCGCCGAGTTGGTAGGGATTCTCGCCACCGATCTCGACCTCGCCATCGTCCGGCGAAAGCAGCGCGCCCGCCATTAACATCAACGTCGATTTGCCACACCCGCTCGGCCCGTGCAGCGCGACAAAATCCCCGCCGTTCAGTTCGAGCGACACGCCGTCGACGGCCGCGATCAAGCCCTCGGCTGTGCGAAATTCCTTGCGCACTTCGCGCGTCGCCAGAATCGGTGAATTCTTATCAGTCATGGCGGAGTATCGTTGCCGGATCTTTCTGAGCCGCCCACAGGGACGGCAGCCAGGCAGCTATCGCCGCCAACACCGGTGCCAACACGATCGCCAGCAGCCAGGTGTTTGTCCCCACCAGCTCACTCAGTGCAAAGCCGTGAAAACTGCGTTCGCGGAACAGTGGAAACGCCAGCGCAAAAATCAGCCCACCAATCACTGCGCCCGATAATCCTGCGAAAATCGCCCGGCCCAGAAAAGCACTCAGAATCGTCTGTCCGCGCACTCCGAGCGCTCGCAAAATGCCGATCTCACTGACCCGCTCACGCACATTGGTAAACGCCAACAAGCCCACCCAGGCCATCGCGAACAACGCCACCAACGGCAGCATAAGGCCCGACATTCTCGCCCGCTCGGCGCGCATGTTCTCACGGTCGCGCTTCGCCGCAGCGATCTGCTGATCCGCCGTAGCCTTCGCTTGATTACGTGCTTCGGCCCGGGCCAGCGCCGTGCTGCCGGTTTCGATAATCTGCGTGTCCGGCAGAATTTCCAGCAACTCAGCACGGATCTCACCGAGCCGGTCGAGCGTCGCGCAATTGCACTCCAGCGCCTTGATCTCATTAATCCGGCCCTTCTGATCGAGCAATTCCTGGCATTCCGTCAGGTTCATCCACAGCGTGATATCATCTTTTGAACCGCGTTCAGCATGAGTTTTATCGACGACAAATGTCCGGCCCATAAAGGTCACTTCATCGCCAGCTTTTAGCCCTGCCGCTTTGTGCAGTTCGAAGCCGAGAACGACCTTACCCTGCGCCACCGGATCGATCAGCGGCGACTTCTGATCGCGATGAGCGATCGGCACCTCGCCACGCACGCCGATCAATACCACGGTGCGCTCCTGCTCCGGCCACTTCAGCTTCTGCGTCAATGCCGGCAGCAGATGATTGACCGTGACGATTTTACTCTCCGCCAGCCGTGACACAAACTCCTCCGGCATGGTCTTCGATGCGAAACCCTGCGCGTAAACCTCGCTCAATTCCTGATCCTTCGGGAAAATGTAAATGTTGAAGCCAAGCCCTTTCATCGACTTGCGAATCTCATCTTCGAGCTTCTTCATCTCAGCCGTCGTCTTCGCTTCCATCTCAGCGATCAAGGCGTCCGAACGACGGTCGTAGCCCGTCAGCAAAGCCACCGTTGCCAACACAACAATCACGGCCAGAGCCGCGCCGAGCAGCGACAGCATAAAGTTAAGTTTGCGGTGAAAAACTTCCCGCAGCACCAGCCGTGAAAGTTTCATTTTGCCCGCCGACGCAGAATAAAAAAGCTCCCCGCAGCAAGCACCAACAGAACCACCGTCGCCACCGTGATAATCAAATCCCGGGTCAGACTGCCGGTGTCCACAGCGCCATCCGTATTCGTGACGACCGCTTCTTCGGCTATCTCCCCATCCTCTAAGTTCGCTTCGACCCCGGCCCCTCCGTCCCCGCCGGAAGCCTGCAACAGAGCTGCAGTCCCCTCCAACGGCGGTAGAATCTTATCAATGATCACCTGACTGCCCTCCATGGCCATGTCCCAGTTCATCGACATCAACAGGTCCATGCCCGGATTCTGGTCCTTCACCTCACAACTGCACGCACCACAAAGATACATCGAAGCCTCGAACACATTGTCGCGGGTCACGCCGAGACCGATTAACGGTTCGAGAAAGCGGCCGCGACCAAACACCGGAAATACCATCGGCTGATCTTTATAATCCCCCAGATCATTCTCAATGTTTAACAGCATCTGCAAAAATACCTGCTCGTCCGGCTCAGTGCGTTGAATCCGCATCACCGAAAATCCAATCTTCAGTGGCACATCGGACTGCAGCACGTTTTCCGGATCGACATATTCACCGGTTGGCTCCGAATCCTGGCCAACGACGCCATCGGGAATTTCCAGCTTGCCGCCCGCCTCGGCCATCGACTCGATCAACTGCGCTTCCGCCGCCTGATCTTTCTCCGAATCGCCACTGTCGACGATCACCCAGACGGCCGAATCGCCCTGCAGGATTCGCCGCATCAACTCCCGCCGCGCCGGCGAATCGATCACTTGTCTGGCGTGCTCCATCGTCACCGCGCCAGTCCAGATTGGCTCGGTCAAAATGCCCCGCATCCGGCCTGGATAATGCAGACTCATCTTCGCCGGAGCAGAGCTGTTTGAACCCTCCGCTTTTGCTTCAGGTTGGCGCACGGTCACGTTGGTCGGCATCTCCCGATCGGTGGCTCTGTCGATGAGGAAGTCGACCGCTTCCTGCTCCGCCGGACTCAAGTCTCCTTCGGCTTCGATGATGAGTTCGTAGCGATCCGCCTGCCAACGCTCCAGCGCATAGCGGAACACGGGCACCTGACACGCCATCACCGTAACCACACCGCTGAACCCCATCAGGGTAAGCAAAAACAGTCGCAAGCCAGTCGACCGCAGCCGCGATCGATTGGTCAGTTCGCACGTATCGGTGAACTTTTTTGCATTCAATTCGTCGCAGCGTAACAAGCCGCCACAACGCTTTCCAGCGATTTCACACTTTCCAGCCGCCGCAATCCCGTTCCCATAACGACGTCACTACCCGGTGCCTACAAACTGAATTCATCATTTGTTATCAATGGTCCCCCAGACAAATTAACTCGCCACTGTGCGTCAACAGAAACAGCTTGCCGGTGGCGATCGCCAGACCATCCCACACCGGAACTGGCACAGTGGTTCCGGTGAACACCTCGCCATCATCGAGCGATATGACTTTCATTCGACCGGCTTTGTGAACGACAAAGGCGCGCCCGTCACCACTCATCGTGTGACCAAAATTCTCGTTGTCCACCTGCGTGCCGACAGCTTGCCCTGCCTGTTTGGCTTTCTCTTTTTCGGCCAAAAATGGATCCGTGCTCCATTTAAAATGTTTGGCGAACCGACACGTGCGGTGGGGCTTACCTACCTGGCGGACATCGCCAGCCAACTGCCAGCCGGGGACCAGCCCGGCTGTTCAGCTATGAGCACAACCTTCGATGGCTGATCCGTCGAATAGGGCACGGAATTGGTCTGACATGTGCCAACGTTGCTGAACCGCTCAGCGCCCTCCCCGGCGAATGATCCATCGCAACATCATAACCGGGCTAACTGCTCCGCAATGATCAAATTCGATCAGATCAAATCAACTCCGGCAAAGGCTTATAGCCGTCGACGAGATAGTGCGGCCGCCCCGACAAATCCTCGAGTGTGGTCGTCGACGCGTCGATGCCGAGATTGCGATACAGCGTCGCAAACACTTCGCCGAAATGCACCGGCCGCGCAGTCGGCTCACCACCGAGACGATCGGTCGCGCCGATCACTTGACCGGTCGGCATGCCGCCTCCGGCAAGCAACGCGCCACCGACCCTCGGCCAGTGATCGCGACCGCCCTGTGCATTGATTTTCGGCGTGCGACCAAATTCGCCCCAGGCGATCACCGTCACGTCGTCCGACATACCGCGTTCGTGCAAATCCTCAACCAGGGCTGCCATGCCCTGATCGAACCAGGGGGCGTGCGAGCGCATGCCGCTGAAATTGTTGCTGTGAAAATCCCAGCGTCCGAAATTGAGTGTCACGCAGCGTGCCCCTGCTTCTACCAAACGACGGGCCATGAGAAAATGCTCGAGATTTCGCGGTGCACCGTCGCCGACATTTTTGGCGTCGCCTTTGCCGTAACGCTCCCGTATTTTCGGATCCTCCTTGTCGAGATTCAGTGCGTCCGCCAACCCGCTCGAGGTGAGCACTCCGAACGCTCGCTGATGCGAATCGTCGAGGCCTTCCATCAAACCGGAGCGATCCGCGCTGCGGCGGAAATTATCGAACGAGTGCAGCAAGCCACGCCGATCGTCGAGGCGGACATCGCTGATTGCGTTCAGAGTCAGGTCGTCTTTGCCGGGCCCCGACGGCTTAAACGGCCCATTGGCAAAGCCGAGATAGCCCGGCTTGCCCGACGATCCGTAAGGTGGATGCCCGGCTTTCGGCGCCAGACCGACAAAGGCGGGCACGTCTTTTTTCACCGGCCCCATCAACTCCGAAGTCACCGCTCCGATCGAGGGCCATCCGCCCGGAGGCTGGCCATTCATGTTCAACGTCGAACCGAGTTTGCCGGTGTAGCACATGAACGAATCATGCGAACCATTGGGCGCCCCGTAGAGCGACCGGATCGGCACCAGCTTGTCCATGTTGCGCGCAAGATTGGGCAACAGCTCGCAAATCTCGATACCCGGGACATTGGTGCGGATCGGTTTGAACTCGCCGCGAATGTCCGACGGCGCATCCATCTTCAGGTCGTACATGTCCTGGTGCGGCGGCGCGCCGGCCATGTAGATCATGATGATCGCCTTCTTCGAATTGCGCAGTCCCGCCTGCTCCTCAGCTTGCAGCAACTGCGGCAAAGCTGCCCCCCCCATACCGAGTGACCCGATGCGCAAAAAATCGCGCCGCGACATACCGTCACAAAAACGTGACCGGCCACCTCCTCGTATCGTTAGCATGGAGATAAATTACGTCGCGTCGTGGAGTTCGTGCCAATGTTTTCCGGCACGCGATCAAGCCGCCTGTAGCGGTTCGTCAGTCGGGCAGTGCCGACACAGAGATTTTTAATTTTCCCGGTCGGGGACTGAGAATCCCTGTTCGCTTTGGGCGATTTTAACACGACTCACCCTTAGAAAAAAAGGTGGTGGCTCGAGACGGATTCGAATTAACCCGCCTTGCGCAGGTTCTGCTTTTTGGCTTCGCCATTTTTTTAAAGCCTGACTCAACGCTTTGCGATTTCGTCAGTCGGGCAGTGCCGACACAGAGATTTTCAATTTTCCCGGTCGGGGACTGAAAATCCCTGTTCGCTTTGGGCGATTTTAACACGACTCACCCTTAGGAAAAAAGGTGGTGGCTCGAGACGGATTCG
>CBDULB010000024.1:0-55176 GCA_965367965.1 uncultured bacterium
GGGCTGCTTTTATTGACGACAGCGACAGCCGCTATCCGCAGCCCATCAGCTGGCGGCGTGACTGCGAGGTCGATGGCAGGACGACCGGGTGGAGTTGATGTTTGCGCCAGCGTGCCGTGGTCAATCAATCTGGTTAGTTTCGGAATTTGATATTTGTTACCTGTTCCCGACTCCCCCCGACTCTGTTCCGACTCTTGTCCCCGACTCCGTCCGGATCAGGACTGTCTTCGTTCGCGAATATTTTGCATTGTCTCCCCCCTTCAATCAAGGTTTGCGAATCCGGGGTTCAACGCCATTTGATCCGTTCAGCCAGGCCTTCCCCCCACCTACCTACTCGTGACGAATCCAGAGCCATCCCCCTATCTGTTCGATCTCGACTCGGAAATGTGGCGTATCAATCATCAGAAGTGCGGCCTGATCTTCGGGCCGGCGGCGGCGATTCTGCAGATTGCCCATCCGCGGATCGCTCAGGGGGTCGCCGAGCACAGCGATTTCCGCAATGACACCATGGGACGCCTGCGGCGCACGCTGAGCGCCACCAACGGCATCGCATTCGGCACCGTCGCCGAGGCAGAACGCATCAAGCAACGCCTGCACCAGGTCCATGGTCAGGTGCGCGGCGAGACTCCGGCGGACATGCACGGCCCCCATCGCTACTCGGCATTCGAACCTGATTTGCTGCTCTGGGTGCTGGCTACTCTGGTCATCGCCTCGATCCGCGGCTGGGAAACGGTCTACGGTCCCCTGCCACTGGATCGACGCGAAAATTTCTATCGCGACATGCTGCGCTTCGGCACTTACTTCGGCGTGCGCGAAAGTGATTGTCCTGCGGGTTGGCGGGAGTTTTCCGATTACTACGACGGCATGATTCACGGCAACGAACTGGGCAGCCATCCGCTGTGCGCAGAAGTCTGCCACCACATCGTCCATCCGCGCTCAAGCTTCGGCACCCGCCTGCTCGGCCGTGGATTGCGCTTCCTGATCGTGGAAACCTTCCCCGCAGAACTACGCGAAAAAATGGGCCTTCATTCGACGCCTATGACGAGGCTGAAAATGCGTGCCATGAGCCGAACCGCGCCCCACTGGTTTCCCCGCCTGCCCGAATCGCGACGAGTTTATCCCGAGGCTGCACAGCGCATTGCGGCAGAAAGTGCCGAGGCGCCTACCAGTCCAGTTCCGGCTTGAATCAGTCAGGCTTTAACTGTCAGAGTTGGGATCTCATGAACTCGGGGATTCTTCTCAAAGACAGGCCAAAGCCTCTGCAGTTGTTTTGCCTACTCGCGGCGGTCGCCCCTGCTTTTTCGAGCGCGCAAAGCATCGCTGCCGACAACTTAATAAAGATCCCGAAATCGGCGCTTGAAGACATCACTGTCGATGCCAATCTCGGCAGGGTCTATTTCGAGGCCGACGGCAAACGCTACCTCTATCAAGTCGTAACAGAGACTCAGCCGGCCACCCTCGCCGAATTTGTCGAGATGATGGGCAAAGCGCAGTACCTCCTCACCGGGAAAGCTTACGTGCAACGCAATACCGACTACTACGATGGCCGCGTCGCCATCGAACTGGAACGAATCCTGATCGGTTTCGGCAAGGCGGAACGATTGCGGGACTAGCAGGTATCAATCGCGTTGCCAATTGATACCTTCTGCGCCCGCTCGTTCCCGCCGCACCAAAAGTTTTAACGCGAACGCTGCGACGATCGGCCCCGGCGGGCCGGACGACCGCCACCACCGCTTGCGCGCCCCTGGCCTCCGCCGCCACCACCGTGACGGCTCTGCCCGCCGCGACCACCACCGCCGCCACCGCGTCGGCCACCTCCGCCACCGCCGCGACGACCGCCGCCTGATTGCGGTTTGTCATCGCGATCACTGGACTGCGGTTCGCGGTGAAACGGGTGTTCGCGATCGACCGGAACGCTGCCGCGAATGACCTTTTCAATCTGACGCAACAGGCCCTGGCTGCCTTCATCGCAAAGCGAAATCGCACAGCCTTCAGCGCCCGCGCGCGCCGTTCTGCCAATACGGTGCACGTAGGCGTCGGGTTCCTTGGGTAAGTCGTAGTTGATCACCAGATCGATACCTTTGACATCGATCCCGCGAGCGGCGATGTCGGTGGCGATCAGGATCGGCGTGTGTCCGCTGCGAAAATTTTCCAGAGCCCGCACGCGCGCGCTTTGCGATTTATTGCCGTGAATCGCAGCGGCACGCAAGCCGACCCGATCGAGCTGCTCGACAATGCGATTCGCACCATGTTTGGTAGCACTGAACACCAGCGCCAGACCGTCGGGATTATTGTTCGCCTGCCCCTGCAGCAAGTGCTCGAGCAGTCTGCGTTTATCTTCTTTGGCAACGTGGCAAAGCGTCTGATCGATTTTCTCCACCGTGGTCGCCGGAGGCGTTACCTCGACGTGCTTCGGACGATTCAGAATCGTACCAGCCAGCTGAATGATGGAGTCTGGCATAGTCGCTGAGAAAAACAGGGACTGTCGACGATCGGGCAGTTTGGCGATGATCTTTTTAACGTCGTGAATGAATCCCATGTCGAGCATGCGGTCGGCTTCATCGATGACAAAAATCTCAAGCGCCTTGAAGCTCAGCATACCCTGCTGCATGAGATCGAGCAGACGCCCCGGGGTCGCCACCAGGATCTCCGGGCCACGTTGCAGTGCCCTGACTTGAGGGTTTTGACCGACACCTCCGAAGATCACTTCGGAATGAAACGGCAGGTAGGCGCCGTAGTCTTTAAAACTGACATCGATCTGTGCAGCGAGCTCACGGGTCGGTGCGAGGACCAGTACGCGTGGCGCACTGCGTTGTGGTTCTCGCTTATTTTTGCTGAGATGTTCGAGGATCGGCAAAGCAAACGCGGCGGTCTTACCGGTGCCGGTTTGCGCGCAGCCCATGACATCGTCGCCGTCGAGAACGTACGGGATGGTTTGCTCCTGAATGGGAGATGGTGTGGTGTAATCACGCTCCCGGAGAGCGCGCTGGATAGGTTCGCTGAGAGCGAGTGATTCGAAGGAAATGGACATAAGTAAACTTTCTAAGTTAGCCACGCGGCGACGCAAAGACACAGCTTCCAGTGGGAAGGTGAAATCTCACAGCCGACACCGCAGGCGGGTGGTTGAGTAAATTCGATGAGAGGTTTTGAGCCCAGACCAATCCTCATCGAGAAACCGCGCGGGCGCGCCCGGCTCGCAACGAAATGTCGCACCGCCCGACGCAGAGATGCCGGAGGTTCGCCGACATCCAGCGAAACGCAAGCGACATCTTGGCGGGACACATTTCGCGGCTGCACATCCAGCGACTTTTTTTGAAAACTCACAGCGATGCACCTAGGGTGCCGGGAGCCTCTCCAACCTGTCCCCTCACCCGGCTCCGCTTCGTCATGCGCTTCCTCGCTTGCCTGCTGTTCACCTGTTCCGCATTGAGCGCCAGCGCGCAGCAATCCGCCCTCGGCCCCTACCGGGGCGAGTCGACGAGCGGCGTCGATACTGCCACGCTGACCGGCAAAGTAATGTGTGGCTACCAGGGCTGGTTTAATTGCGAAGGCGATGGCGCCGATCTGGGCTGGACGCATTGGGCGCGCCATCGAGACAAAACTTTCGGCCCCGGAAACGTCACCGTCGACCTGTGGCCGGACGTTTCTGAGTACGCCGACAGCGAGCTTTTTGAAACCGGCTTCACGCTTGCCGACGGCAGCCCGGCGCGGGTTTTCAGTTCCTACACAAAGGCCACCGTAATTCGGCATTTTGAATGGATGCGCGACTACGGCATCGACGGCGCTTTTGTGCAGCGTTTTGCCAACGGCCTGGCCAGCCGGGAACTGAAGCACCACAAAGACGTGGTGCTGAGCAACGCCCGCGAGGCCGCCAACCGGGCAGGACGGGCCTATGCAGTGATGTATGACCTGAGCGGATTGCTAGCGGGTCAAACCACTCGAGTCTCAGACGACTGGCGACTGCTGCGCAAGGAAATGCAGATCACCGACGATGCTGCCTATCTCCATCACGAGGGCAAGCCTCTGGTCGCAGTGTGGGGTGTCGGGTTTTCCGACGAGCGCGAATACTCGCTCAGGGAAACGCACGACTTAATTCGATTTTTCAAAGCCGAAGGCTGTTCGGTGATGCTCGGCGTGCCCTATCACTGGCGACAGATGCGCAACGACGCGGTCAACGACCCGCTGCTGCACCGAATCATCAGCAGCGCCGATGTGGTCAGCCCGTGGTCAGTCGGGCGCTATCGAAGCCCCGAACAGGCCCGGCGATTCGCAGACCAGTTTTCCCGGCCCGACCTCGATTGGTGTCGCGAGCGGGATCTGGACCTGCTGCCGGTGGTGTTCCCCGGATTCAGCTGGAGCAATCTGACCGGCGACAGCCTGGCTGCGATCCCGAGGCTGAAAGGCGAATTTCTCTGGTCGCAATTTACCGCCGCCAAACGCATCGGCTGCGAGATGATTTACGTGGCCATGTTTGACGAGGTCGATGAAGGCACGGCGATTTTTAAATGCAGCAATCAGCCTCCGCAGAATGACGGCGCCAGCTTTCTCGACTTCGAAGGTCTGCCCGGCGACCACTACCTGCACCTCACCGGGGCGGCTGGGAAAATGCTGCGCGGCGAACTGCCGTTGACCGATACACCGCCGGGTGCAGCGGCCGACTCCGCGAAGTGAACGCCGCCGGGGGAGCCTGACGACTACCGTCCGGTTTTCTTCAGCGACGAATTGGCATAGTCGCCTTCGGACAAGCCGATCCCCGCGGCAAGATTGGACTCAAACTTCTTCTGCGACGACTTCTGATAAATCACCGTGCCCGACGAGTTCTTCAATTCGAACAGGTAACAATAATATTTGTAGCCGCTCTGCACCGTGCCGTTGTCGTCGAACTCAAAACGCACCTCCTGCCCCTGCCATTCTTCAGTCTTCCCCTCCTCGACGCTGAATTTCATACTCACCGCCTGCATCACCACGTAAATATCATTGTCGACCACCGACCGACCCAACACCACCAGCTTGCCGGTTGCGTCTTCAAGATGGTATCCGCGCTCACGGTTTTCGACGCTGATCGAAAAATCGAAACTGCCGGCCCGGTCGTCAAAGTCGCCACCTTTGTCGCGGTGATTGTTAACGCCGGGGTTGATCTTCACATCCAGTTTAGGAATCAAATTTTTTGCCGCCTCAACCTTCCATTCCTCAATAAATTTCTGATCCGCTTCGACGAAGCGATCAACGGGAACCGTATAGTTTTTAGTGCCGACTTTAATCACCACCGAGTCACCGGTTGTGGCGATGATATCACCATCGAGCTTCTGGCCATCGGTCGAGGTAAACTCGCGAGCCGAAGCCAGGCCCAATCCGATCAGCATCGAAGCAACTACCAGAACCGGCAACGGCAACGCCCCCCTGCAACCCGGCCCGACGGTTGATATGTGCGCTCTGTTCATGCTTCACCTCCCGGCATTGCTCCCGTACAAATCGTCATCGATCTCATCACAGTTCGCAATAAGCTTACTGCAAACGGGTAGCTTCAATGTAAAGGATAACCCCACCTCCCCCGGGGGAGTCAAATCTAAATTCCCCCGATTCGAGTCAACAGCGCCGTTCCGGCGCATCCATCGAATCTAAGCTCGGAAGCTGCGCTCAGCGACAGTCGCCGCAGCGATGTGCCGCCTGATAACGAACGGCTGTCGATGATCCGGATTGCCGGCCGGCTACCCGATCCAACGGCAGCCGGAAATTGAGCGGCCCCGGCCGTGCGGCTTATTCAGCACTCCGTCGCTGCTCGAACATCCACGGGAACACCTCTTCGTCATTTGCCAACTTCCAGTGAATCTGGTTGTGAGTGAATTCCGGAAAGCCCTCGAAATGCGCCACCTTGCCGGCCGCTGTGTAGGCCTTGGCCACCGCCTCAGCTTTTGCCAGATCACGCTCGCCGGAGAACCACAACCACAGCGCGGTATCGACCGTTTCCACCCATGCGTGATCCGCTTCACCGTCGGCAAACATCGCCGCCGCATAAAAATTTGGGCGCGATTTCAGCAGCGATCCGATTCCCCGGGCTCCCATCGAATAGCCCGACAAATAAATCCGGTTTCGATCGATCGGCAACGAACTCACCAGGGTATCAATCAGTCCTTCAAGTTTTCCGACTTGATCCCCCCAGCCGCTGTCGGGCGGGCAGGTCGGCACAATGATGAGGCACGGCGTCTTATCATACTGCTCCTCGCGAGCCAGGCGCTCTGCGGCAATTTCCACTTTACCCACTTCGACATCATCCGCACGGGCACCGGCACCGTGCAAATGGATGAACAGTGGCACCGGTTCCATTGATCGTTTTAACTTCGCGGTGCCGTAAATCTGATAGAGCAAGCCTGATTCGCTGGCTGGCACTTTGACCCACTCCCCGGTGATGCGCTCCGCAAAAACCCCCTCCTCAAATCCCCTGGCTCGTTCCTGATCGGCAAAATACTGTTTCACCCACGCCTGATCAGCTTCAGAAATCTGCGCCAGCGGTAGATCGAAACGGCGCCCGTCGGACCGGCGAACGGTCACCGCTGAGTCGGTCGCCGAAACAAAACCGGCCTCCAGCGTTCGGCCGTCGGACGAGGTCCAGGTGCGCAGCGCGGCAGCTTCGTCAGCCCCGACTGCATTCGCAAAACAACCGCTCGCGATGAGCAAAAGAGCACTTCGAAAAACTATGCAGAGAATCTTCATCAGTCGTTGAGCCTAGCGAACTGCCTGCCGCTTGGAAAGACTTTCCCTCGTTCCCCGAAACAGCCCAGGCACGATCCAAATTGCGGTCAGACAGGTCGTTCTCGACAACAACCCGAGCAATGACCTTTCGCCTGCCGCAGCATGAGTCCTTGACGCAGCGCCCGGGATGCGATGGATTGAGTCCACCGATAGCAAAGGTTCGAGCATCCATGATTGTGATTCGCCCGGATCAGCTTTGGTTCTTTGAGAGCACCCCCCTTCACTCCAGAGCATCATTGAGAAAAACTATTCAACCCCCTTCTGAGTCAGCCCACAGATGGCGGCAACGGCCGGTTATCGCCATCCTCTCCAGACCAGGCTTGTCATGAAATCGAATCGTGGCAGAGACGCGGCTGGCCCCGCTGAGATCCCGCCGCGCGGCTGGTGGCAGATCACCAGGCGAGTCGTCGCTGAGATCGGCCGGGACCGGGTCGGTATCATTTCAGCCGGTGTCGCGTTTTACATGATGCTCGCGATGGTACCGGCAATCGGCTCAGTGATCGCTGTCTACAGCCTGGTGTCAGACCCCGGTGACGTGCAAGACCAGTTGGACACACTCAGCGGTGTCGTTCCGCCGGATGCCCTCGAATTAATTGACGCCGAGTTGACCGAAATCGTCGGCCGCGAAAGCATCGCCGGTTGGGGACTGGTGATCGGTATCGGCATCACTTTATGGGGTGCATCGAAAGCGATGGATGCGCTGATCATCGCGCTGAACGTCGCTTACAACGAAGCGAGCAGACGCAATTTCGTCGCCCGCAAACTGGTCGGCCTGAGCCTGACTCTTGCGGCTGTTTTGTTTTTTGTCGTCATGCTGTTGCTGATCGGCGGGGTACCGGCAGTACTCGCGTTCACCGGTCTCGATGCGCAAACGGAGACCATTTTTTCACTTCTCCGTTGGCCGGTGATACTCCTCGCGGCCATGACCGGACTGGCCATTCTTTATCGCTACGGTCCATCGAGAAAAAATGCCAGATGGCGATGGATCTCACCCGGCTCAGCGATTGCCGCCTGTATCTGGGTGTTGGCATCCGTGGGCCTGTCCTGGTATGCGAATAACTTCGGCGACTACAACAAGTCCTACGGTTCGCTGGGCGCAGTAGTGCTGCTTCTTCTGTGGTTTTACCTGTCGGGATTCATCGTCATGCTCGGTGCAGAGATCAATGCCGAGATGGAGTTGCAGACTGCCAGAGACACCACCACCGGCAAACCGGCACCGATCGGAAAGCGCGGGGCTTTCGTGGCCGACAATGTGGCCGACGCAGAGAAAAAACCGATATCCGATGATCGTGACGAAGCTCCCCCGCCACAGGAGGCCAAGCCGGCGAATAAGGATTAGCCAACCAACCCTCCAACCCTCCAACATTCAAATCCGATGAGCCTTTCCCTCAAACCCGCCCGGCTTCGCGTCTACAAGGACGTCATCTCGTTAATCCTGAAATACGGGCCAAAGGCGGATCTCGCCGACGTGCTTGACGATGCCCAACTGGGCTTCGGCGTGGAAGATCTCGATGAGGTCGAACCCAGCGAAGATGCTGAACAGTTTGCTGCCGACCTGGAGCAGCGGGGGCCGACTTTTGTTAAGATAGGTCAGCTGCTTTCGACCCGCGCCGACCTGTTACCGCCGTCATGGCTGGTTGCCTTGCAACGCCTCCAGGACGACGTCGATCCGTTCGATGTCGATATCGTTCGGGAAACGATCGAAGAAGATCTCGGGGTGCGAATTTCTACCGCATTCGCGGAATTCGACGAAACGCCGTTGGCAGCCGCTTCACTCGGTCAGGTCCACCGCGCGGTGTTGCGCGACGGCCACACCGAAGTCGCCGTCAAAGTGCAGCGCCCTGAAATCCGGCAACGCCTGATGGATGACCTCGCGGGCATCGCCGACATCGCACACTTTCTGGAAGAACGCAGCGAGAGTGCCCGCCAGTATCGACTTGCAGCCATCGCTGATGAAGCTCGCAAAAGGATTTTGCAGGAACTCGACTACGGCAACGAGGCCCGAAACCTTACCCGCCTGAAGAACAACCTCCGGGAATTCCGCAAGCTGGTTGTACCGGCACCAGTCGCCGATTTTTGCGGCAATCGGGTTTTGACCATGGAGTTTATATCCGGCACGCGGATTCCTGATTTGTCAGGTGTTGTCCGGCTGGAGATCGACGGCGCCGGCCTGGCGGACGAATTGTTCCATGCCTACATGAAACAGGTGCTCGTCGATGGTTTTTTCCACGCCGACCCTCATCCCGGCAACGTACTGCTGACACGAACGCACAAGGTGGCACTGATCGATCTGGGCATGGTCGGACATGTTTCCGAACACCTGCGCAATCTGCTGCTCACATTGCTCGTCGCAATCAGTGATAACAAGGGGCAGGACGCTGCCGAGGCTGCCATTAAAATCGGCCGCCCCGGCGATGACTTTAAGCGCCAGGAGTTCACTGCAGACATGGCCGATCTGGTCAATAACCGCGCCGGCTCATCGGTGGAGGATTTGCAGATTGGCACCACCGTTATGCAGGTCACTGACATCTGTGGTCGCCACGGATTGATCATTCCCCATGAAATGTTCATGCTCGGTAAAATGCTGCTCAACCTCGATATGGTCGGGCGTGCACTCGACCCCGGTTTTCATCCCGACGAAGCGATCCAGCGCCATGCCATTGAACTGGCCAACATACGCATGCGTGACTCGCTGACTTCAGGAAATATTCTGGCGCTACTGATCGAAGCAAAGGAACTGTTCGCCGAAACTCCGCAACGTATTAATCGATTTCTGGAAAACCTCTCCGGCAACGATCTGAAGATCAATATCGATGCCGTCGATGAAAAAGCGCTTCTCGCCGGCATCGAGAAGATAGCAAACCGCATCACCGTCGGATTAATTCTGGCCGCCTTGATCGTCGGTGCGGCGATGATGATGCAGATCGAATCCGGCTTCACCTTGTTTGGCTACCCGGGTATTGCTATGATCTTTTTCCTGATCGCTTCTGCAGGAGCACTACTGCTCGCGTGGCGGGTCATTTTCGGAGATGATAATTCGAAATCAGGGTGACCCGCTTTTTATGTCCCGCCCCCGGCCACAACCCCACTGATCGTTCCATGAAAAGATCCCCCTCAGGTACCGTAGCCACCCTTGCTATCCTCGGGGCCGGACTGGTCCTGCCAATGATCGCCGCCCACGCTTCCCGAAAGGCAGTCGGACTCGGATACCGCGCGATCACCGACCGCGAGCCTCCGCAGAATCCCGCGGCGCGGGAGGTGGACTGGAACGATGCCATTGTCTGGACCCTCCTCACCGGTGCCATCGGCGGCCTCGCTCGACTGGCGGTACGGCGCGCCCTGGCCGACACCGATGTCCCCGCTGAGGGCTATGATTTTGACGACCGTGCGGAAACGCTCAAGGACTGATCGCCCCCTCCGGCGCCCCCCTTTCTCCCGCATCCCCCTCACCTCTCCCTCCCCCAAGACGATGGCTGACTTGACCCACTGGTTGATGATTTGCGGCAAAGTGTTGCTGGCACTGGTCATTACCATGCCGCTGGCGCTCAACCGTGAAAAGAACACCCGTATCATGGGACTGCGCACCTTTCCTCTGGTGGCGGCCGCCACCTGCGCCTACGTCCTCATTGCCATCGATTTTATCGGTGGCGAATCTCCGGATGCCAACGCCAGAATCATGCAGGGCATTCTTTCCGGTATCGGTTTTGTCGGAGGCGGGGCGATCATCAAAGACAAAAATCATGTCCGCGGCACCGCCTGCGCCGCTTCGGTATGGGCGACCGGAGCGATCGGTATCGCCGTCGCCTACGGAAACTATCCCATCGCAATCACCCTGGTCGCGGCCTGCTTCGCCGTGCTCCACTTTTTGTCTCCGCTTAAAGGCACCCTCGGCCCTGACGACAAGGACACAAACAGCGACGACGATGAATCAAATTAACAGCCACCGGCCCACACGCTGACAGCCAGTCTTGCCCGGTTCACAATGAAACCCAATACTCCCACCCGAGGCTCGCAACGCACGGATCGCCCCTCGCTCGGAGCGCGCGTCTATCCGCAGGCAGTCGGCTTCTCCCAGATCGGCTTGTTCGTGTTGGCGATGCTCTACAGCATTTACCTGGTGCGCCCTTTTCTGCTGCCGGTGATCCTCGCGCTGTTGTTGGCGATGGTTCTCAACCCCGTCGCCAATGGATTACAGAAACTGACGCGACTGCCATCGCCGCTGACCGCATTTATCATCTTGAGCCTGTTCTGCAGCGTGGCCGGAACGGGCCTCTACTACACCTCGTATCCAGCCTCCGAATACGCCGATAAACTGCGCGAGGAGATCGTCCAGAACCGCCTCCGCTCGGTATTTGCGCCAATCACTGAACTGCACGAAGAAATCAAAACGGTTGCCGAAGAAGTCGAAACTCTGGCGGGCGATAACAAGGAACCGCAAGTTGGCGACCCTGCCCCGGTCGCGCCCAATCTGGAAAAACTCGAGATCACCATCGAGCCAACTGCCGGGATCCCCCTACCGTCCGCGGAGAACGGCGACAAGCCCGCCAAAGCCCAACCGGTGCAGGTTGAGATCCGCGAGAGTCGCGTCGACGTAGTCTACACTCTGGCTCAGGATTTCATGCTGCATCTGACCCTGACGCTGATCATCTGTTTTTTCCTACTGGCATTCGGCAATCAGATGATCCGTCGCATGGCCGAAAATCGCGTCGCCAAGCATTTGATCCACGATATCTCCCGCGACGTCTCGGGCTATCTGCTGACAGTAACCTTGATTAACCTCGGCCTCGGCACCTGCATCGGAGTCGCGATGTGGATTCTCGGGCTACCCAACCCACTGCTGTGGGGGGCCATGGCAGCGCTACTCAATTTCATTCCCTACATCGGTGCGCTGGCGGGCACGGCGATCATTTTTCTAGTCGCCGCCACCAATACCAGTTCCACCGCATTGCTGATCGGCGCACCCGCGACCTACTACCTCCTGACGGCACTCGAGGGCAATATTGTGACACCCGCAATTATCGGCAAACGCTTCACTATCAACCCCATCGTCGTGTTTCTCTGGGTGCTTGGCTGGGGCGGGCTGTGGGGCGTTCCCGGCATGCTCATCGGCCTCCCCCTTTTAATGATTTTTCGAATTATCGTCGACAGCGTGCCCGCACTCAGCGGAGTCAATCGAGTGATCTCCAGTTGAAGTCTCCGGTCTTCGAGAACTACTGACAGCAACTCCCACCACCTCCCTCCTACCACCGCCATGTTTGAAAAATGGATATCAACTGATTCCACGAGCCTGTTGGCCGTCGCGATCAGCAGCGTGACGGTCTACATCAGTATCGTCCTCTACTGCCGCCTGACCGGCCTGCGTAGTTTTTCAAAAATGTCGACATCCGACTTTGCCATGACCGTGGCCGTCGGGTCGCTGTTCGCCTCGACCATCTCGTCGCCGCAGCCTTCTCTGCTGCTCGGCTTGTTTGCACTGGCAATGCTGTTTCTCGGCCAATGGTTGCTGGCTCGACTGAGGCAGCGCTTCTCAAAGGTTCAAACACTGACTGACAACCAGCCGCTGCTTTTAATGCGCGGCGATGAAATACTCGAAGCCAACCTTCGTGCCGCCGGCGTCGCCAAGGCAGACCTGATTGCCAAACTGCGCGAAGCCAATGTGCTCCATTTCGGACAAGTCCGGGCAGTCGTGTTCGAGACCACAGGTGATATTTCGGTGCTGCACACGGGCGACGCAAACCTGCAACTATCGCCAAATTTACTGGACGGCGTGGCTACTGAGAAGTGACGCCAGGCCCATTTCTTCAGCAATCCTCCCCATGGGCCGCTAGTCCCGAAGTGCCTCCGGGGGAGTATCCAACATTCTGCGGTAGCGATCGGATAAACCTGCAGGGTGGTGCTGCCAGGTCAGTTGCCGAATGACCGCTGACCGGTCACTGGCGGTCACTTGCCCCTCGTAGACCAGCGTCTCGGAGTATCCCGGCCCGACATTCATCGCCGCCAACTCCGCCGCCAGCGAACCGCGCTGCAAGCCGTAGCGTCGTTCGACAGCGGCTATCTGCGCCGGACCGCCCAAATCAATCGTCAGGCTTGGAGCATTCACTTGCGACGAGTCAAGCATGTCCGCCAGTCCATACATCTCTGCGATACGATTGCGGCGATCGACCAGCTTGTAGACCAGAGCCTGCTGCATAAAGTCCGGCCACTTGGAAGCTGCCACCGCCTCGCGAATTTCAGTGACAGTCAAATCGGCGATGCTGCGGGCCATCCATTTGCAATCTGCCCAGGTAGCCTGCTTCCAGGCGTCCGGTTTATAGATATAGGTCTGTCGAAATCGAAAGTTGCGCCCCATAATCCCGTGATCCATGAACTCGTCACCGGTCTGCATCGCATTGATCTCACCCGAGGCACCCATCGTACCCAGGGTGACTCCTAGATCGTGGTGGCCTTCCCGATAGTCGACGATCCGTCCATCGCCAGCTCGCTTGATAAAGTATGCTTTGTTGTTGTCATCCTTCACATCGCGGTTCGACATCCACAGGCTGAGCAGATACAAGCCGCGCGCTACACGATCCTGCGTGGCGGCAAAATCCGACATCCTCGCCCCGTTCTCGCGGCGCACGAATCCATCCGGACGCAGCTCGAGCAGATACTCCCGAAAGCTCACCCAGTGACGCCCGATCAGTTTCTCCTTACGATACTCGCTCCTCCCGTTCGGCGGCAAATGCCGAAGCAGGGAATCGACATTCTCCCCGGTGATGATGCCGTGACTGTGAATGTATGGCAGCGCGTCAAAGCCATAAAAATCATGGAGTGTTTGCACCAGTTGTTGAACCGTCTCCGGTTCACGCTCCGCCCCCTCTTCGGCTTTCTCGTCCTCGTATTCGCCCGCCTCACTGAGAATCAGCGTCATCCCTTCCGGCCCCGGATCGCCAACGAATACCAGATCCGTCATTTTTCCGCCCGCCATCAAATACAAGCGACTGGAAACAGCCTCCGATTGAACCTCGTCGCCCCATTTGATTTTCCACTCTACGCCATAGGCGTCCTCGGTCTTCGCTTTGGGAGACGTCGCCGACTTGTAGACCTCGTCCATGAACAGCACCCGACGGGCGCCGGCCATGTCCCAACCTCGTCCATGCGGTAAATCACCCTCGCGGTGAAGCACATCAGTGACGCCTGATTGCATCCATGCTTCGAAATCCTCAATTCGACCATTGCGCAGTCGGGCCCGCTGCTCCTGCCGGTACCACGCTGGATGCCTGTTGCTGACATCGAGCTGCGATACCTGTTCCGGCGTCATGCCAGCTAAATCGGACGGCGAATAAAACTCTCCTGTCTCCACATTGTATAAAAACCGGGCTTCGCGTTCTGCTGCCCGCACTCCAAGCGGGCGATTCTGTTTCGCTTCAGACAACGCCGGCAAGCTGTGACCGAACAGGGCCGTATAAATAAAGTTCGATGTGGCATCGAAAAGGTCGTCGTTGCGTCTCTCCTCCGCCGCATGGTCGACCTCGGTGAGGATACGCTCAACCTGCATAGTGGCCGACAGGACATCTTTCGGCGCAGGCTCCGATTGGCGCGTTTTTTTCAACACGTCTTCGGCATAGTCGACCAACTCGAGTAGCTCTTCGATTTCTTCCTCGTCATCCTCATCGTCCGCCGCTTCAAGCGCGCCGCTCAGTTTCGCCTTCGTATCGACGACCCGTCGCCACTGTTCGTCCAGCGCTCGCGAGCTGCCGCCGGCTTCGATAGCCCGCTTATCATGCCCGTCATACAATTTGGAGAACGCACTTTGATTGCCGCCCTTGTCCGCAGCGCCGCGGAAATCAACCGTCTCACACGAGGGCAACAGCAGCAGTAGCAGCAGCAGCAGCGCCGTCAACGGCATCGAGCTCATGGTGCCAACAGAAATCGGCGACCGCGCTTGCTTCGACACCGCGCGATACCATGTCGACATCGCCTGCCACACAGGAAACTGTGCTTCAGTCTTCATCTTTAGAATCAGATTTCGATTTCGATTTTTTCTTATCGTCGTCCTTATCGTCGTCCGCGGCCTTGTCCGCAGTCTTGTCTGCAGGCGGAGACGGCGGATCCAGACCTTTGTCCTTGTACATCACCGTCAATCGAACTTCTTTCTTGGCTACCCGATCGATCTCGAGCTCGCTGACATCGACACAGAATTCCTCAGCAATTTTTTCCCTCAAAAATTCCCGGTCGAGCATCTTTGTTGTGTCGGACAACTTGTAGCGAATTTCAGTGCTCTGATACGCCGCTCTCCACAGAAAGGGATGATCAGCTACAAAAGCGGTCGCCAGCACCAAAGTGGAAGCAGCGATCTCAACACTGGCCGACAACTGGGAGTTGATAAATGTCAGTGAGACCGCGCCTAAAAGATAGGCCACCTCAGCCTTGTCAAAATTCTCACTGCGCAGACGGACCAGTGCCAACAGGGCGAAAATGGTAAACCCGAAACCTGCGGTGAGCACGGTGCTGAGGAGAAAAATAGGAAACAGAAACAGATTAAAAGCGAACAACAAAAACATCATTTTGTGATCGTGATGGCGGAGATAATAAATCCCGAAGGCATACAGAAAGATCGTCAGCAGATTGAGGCCGAACTCGAGGGCCAACTCAACCCGGGTCATTTGAGAAAGGTCACTCTTGCCTTCTTTCAGTTCGGTCATTGGGCCCGCCAGATCGGTCATCGCCACCGCCATTGAATCCAGTACACCATCCATGCGTTGACCTTCCGGCGTGTATTCCACGTCCTCATTCGGCCCCTTTTCTTTGAACTCAATATCGAAGAACCTGCCTTTCGCGGCACTGTCGACTTCCTCCAGTTCGGCCAGTTCACGATCCCCGAACTCGCTGCGCACCGCCTGCTGGACGGCATCGGGAAGTTCATCAAATTCGACGTTAACTTCGGTTTCCACCCATTTCCCTTCGACCGTGAAATCGGCGCGAGCCTTGCCCTTGCCTTTACCTCCCTCCATTTCGAACTTCGCCTCCCAGAAACCGTTTGAATCAACCTCCCATTCCGGCTCAGCGTCGTCGCCGTATTTCTGCTGAAAGGCCCGCTCGACAATTTCCGGGACCGCTGCAGCGCTGCCTGCAAACGCCATGAAAGCAAAAATGGCGACAGCCGTGACACTCAGTAGCGGTGCGATGGTGGAAGTTTTCATGACGATGGGTTTCGGGGAGGTGGGTTATTTTCGAATGCTCAGCGGTAACTGCCGGCACTCGCTGTCAGCTCTATTCGGGCAGTAATTTTTCAAGAACCCTGCCGATCGCCGGGCCTGGATCGGGTCTCTTACTGCGCCGGTCCTTGCGGTCACGCAGTGAATCGAACACGCGGCCGTCCGATTCGATCGCCTCGTAGCTGCGACTGCCGTCAGGTAGCAGGGTCACGCGGAACACGTGATGAACCGAACGCCACTTGGCAAGATAACTGCGCGCTCCAACGCGATTCAGCATCCGGTCGGTGATCGGTCGCAGTCGTGCCCCCCAGGCACCGTCGCCGAGGTATAAAATACCGTCACGGTCATCGCGCATCCCCGCTGTCAGTGGATGACTGCGCTTGTAGGCGTGATGATCATTCTCGAAGACGCAATCGACCTGATACTCTTCGAACAGAGGACACCACTCCTCCTGGATATCGATCTGATTTGCCTTGATCCCGGTTCCCCACGCCGGGCGGTGATAGACCGGGAACAGGTGGCGTACCGACACCCGGTCCTTGAGCTCCCCTTCCAGCCATCGGGTCTGCTTTTTGACCCGCTGGGCATGATTCGAATCGAGCAGGATAATGCTGAGGTAGTCGCCGAAATCGACGCTGAAATTGGACTCGTTTCCTGGCACGTCGAACAGCGAAAAATAGAACGGTGCATTCTCCTTTTTCGGGGTCAGCGCCGCCAATCCCCGCCACGCCTGCCACTTGCTCAGGCCGTGAAAACTTTTCATCTCGTGGTTGCCGATGCCGGCGATGATCGGCAGTGACCGGCCGTCTTTGCCGACCACCAGTTCGCTCCAATTGTCAATCCAGTCATACCAACGATAGGCAGCGCGACCATTGGCGTAGGCCAGGTCTCCCCCCACCAGAACAAACAGCGGGTCCTCCCGGCCGACGCGTTTGCAGATCGGCACTGCAGTCGTCGTTCCCATGTCGCCACCCGCGATAAATTTCAATGGCCGGTTTAAGACGGCCGGCGCGGTGCGGAACCAACCGGTCCTCGCCCGGCGGCCGTCAACCGACAGCAGAAATTCGTAGGCCGTATCCGGTCGCAACCCTTCCGCTTTGGCGTGAAATACCGGGTTTCCGGTCTCCGCCAATTCCTGTTCTTCGTGCTTAACCGGTTGAAACGCCAGCGCTGAGCCCCTCGGTCGAATACCCAGGGACCAGTCCGACTTTTCCGACCTCGGCAACTGAGGCAACGGCGACAGCGAAGGCTCTTTCAAAAACCAGCGTGTCGAGGGGTCCGCACCGGTGAGGTAAAGCCACTCTTCCTCTTCCGGAATAATCGCCTGATTACCCATCACCAGCATAGGATCAAGGGTAAAATCACTGCTACCCGCTTTGACATTGTGACCCTCAATCGTGATCAGGTTTTTGCCTTTGACCAGAAACCGCTCCGGATTCTCGATCACAAACACCTCGCCTTCATCACCCGCTTCGTGATCATACTTCACGTCCGCGTAGGCATGCTGTCCGGAAATGTTCGCCGAGCGGGCAACTTCTTCGCCGTTTATCCACGCTACGAAGGCATCGTCGTAGCGAATCACCAGTTGCAGTTTTCCGGTCGCAGTGGCCGACGACAGGTGAAAATAGTTGGCCAGATAGAGCCGCGGAAAAGCGCCCTTCATTTCCGGCACCTCAGTTCCGTCGTCGCTGTCTCCGTAGCCAAATCCGGCCCGGCCCGCCCTCCATACCGGTAGCGGCTGCAGATCCGGGGCCACCCTCTCCACCCACGTAATCGTTGCAGAGGTAGTCGGGTCATCGTGCCATTGTACAAACGGCACGTGGAATTTGAGATCCCTCGCAAAACTCGACGGCGAGCAGACTGACAATGCCACTAAAAATGCGAGAACCGCGCAGCCAAACGCGAGCCTTGAACCGAGCGGTCCGGTAGCGGGGAACGGTAGCAGTGTGCCGCCGGTCGGCGGGTTATTGAACGTTGAACTGGAATCAAATTCCAAAGGTAAACGGGGCGAAGGCATCGCAGAACTGATCTTAGCGGGCGAAAATGAAGCGTGCCGGAGTTTCCTCCGGCACGCTAATGGGTTCAGCTTCTTGGGATTTTCAAAACGCCGTCCGGCTTAGTTTCCGGGCTCGTTCACTTCAGTGGCGCTGTCATCCTTCGGCAAGGTGACGTCGACATCCGGAACTTTGATAGTGACATCTTTTTCCTTCATTTTGACGTCAACTTCAGGAGCGTCCACGTCGTACTTAGGCAATTGGCCCTCGGTAACGTCGACATCGACTTCCGGCATTTCTCCTTCCTGAGTCTTTTCGACGTCGCAAGCGGCGAGACCGAATCCAGCGACGATGGCGAGACTGAGTTTAAGGATGTTCTTTTTGGCTTCTTGTTTTTTCATGACTTGCATTGGTTGATGTTTGGTTTGGGTTTGATTGGTTAGTTGGTTTATTTGTATGGCTGTTTGTCTATCGCGATTGGATCAGGCGCTGACGGGTTTGCTACTTCCACGACTGAAAATGATATACAGGGCGTGAATAATCCCGGGAATAAAACCAAGCAGGGTCAGCACGATATTGATCCAGAAATGCTTGGACATTCCGACTTGAAGCGCCACTCCCAGAGGCGGGAGAATGATAGCGGCAATGACACGGAGGATATCTTTGATGAATTCGTTCATAACGATTCACCTACATTGCTCAAAGCATGCCAATCCCTGCCACAGGCGCTCCAGCCCAGTGTTTACAAGGATCTTTTAAGTGTCAGCCATTGCCAAAGCCCGGCCGGAACGACGATCACAATGGCAAATCTTGCAATTTGCTTGATCGCAATCACAGCAAGTAATGCAATTTGCTCGATTGAGAAATACTCAGCTATCAACTGCGCCACCGAAGCGTCCGCAGTTGTTTTCATCGCTCCCCGGTAAAAGCCCATCGGTAGCGGGTTACACGGCGGAGCCTTTCCGGACAGGGGGACCGGCGGGATCCTGAATGCAGCGACCCGGCGCCCCCTCAGATCGTCGCGTGCGCGGCCTTCACCTTGACCCGTGGGACACTCAGAACCCACGCTCGTTCCCCATGGACGCAAAATTTGAATAATTCCTGAATGATTTCCGTCCCACGAATAAGGCTCTTTTGCTGCCAATTGATAAATCCATCCCCCGAAAGCATGAAAAAATTTACCTCCTTATTTGTCGCTGTGACGCTCTCGATCAGTCTGGCCGGCATGTCCAGCTGCACCACAGCCTACGATGCCCATGGACGTCCCGTCCAGGTCGTCGATCCGGCCGCTGCTGCCGTCGGGGCACTCGCCATCGGAGCGGCCGCCTACGCCATCGGCAACAGTAGTCGCGATCATCACCGCTATGGAAACCGATGCCGCGGCGGCTGCTACTCAGGCTGCCCTCACCATCGCGGCGGCGGCGGTCATCGCGGTCATCGGCATTGAGCCGGAACCGCGATCCGGGCCATTTCCGCGTCGCGAAAGACGCCAGCGACGGAGCCATGCGGGTGACGTTGGCAGGCCTTACCAACCGGCCGGCTGACAAGTGTCGCGCGACAGCTATCGACAGCTATTGGATGGGAGCCAGCAATCGGGCCAGCTGGACGGTGAGCCGGAACGCATACCCCTGATCCTCGTAATCCGATATCTTCACCCTGCGGCTGTTGCTGAAATCTTTTTCAAGCATGTCCGCGACCTCAGCATTGAATCCCTTGTCGTGAACGACCCCGGTGCATTCGAAATTCAGCCGAAATGAACGGTTGTCAAAGTTCGCCGAGCCGACCGTCGCAAGGTGCTGGTCGACGAGCATCACCTTCTGGTGCAGGAATCCACCGGTGTAGCGATAGAGCTCCACACCCGCCTGCTCCAACTCTTTGATGTACGAAAATGACGAAAAATGCACAAGCTTGCTGTCGCTTTCTTCAGGCATCAGCACTCTGACATCCACGCCGCGAACCGCCGCCAGCTGCAGCGCCGATACCATCTGCTTATCCGGAACGAAATAGGGAGTCGCCAGCCAGAGTCTTTCCCGCGCTTCATTGATGGCTGTCAGGTAAAACAACGAACAAGTCTCCATCGGATCGGCTGGTCCTGACGCCAGACAGACAGCCTCCATTTCGCCGACGAAATCGTCCCTGGCGATCGTCCATTTCAGACCCTCAGGAATTTCGCCGGTCGCCCACAACCAATCTTCGACAAACGGAACCTGCACCGTTTTCGCCACCGGGCCGGTCAGCCTGATATGACTGTCCCGCCACGGTGACCGGGTCGGATGCTCTCCAACGTATTCATCCCCCACATTGTGCCCGCCTAAAAAGGCAACCTTGCCGTCTACCACGACGATTTTTCGATGATTGCGAAAATTCAGCTGAAAGCGATTGGCCTCACCTTTGGTGTTCATAAAGTAATGCGCCTCAATGCCGGCATCGCGCATTTCCTTGAGATAAATTTCCGGCAGCCCCATGCTGCCGACATCATCGACCAGAACGTAAACTTTGACCCCCTGTCGAACTTTATGCTCGAGCTTGTCCTTTAATTCGCCGCCCAATTTGTCGGCGCGCATGATGTAGAACTGCACGAGGATATAGTCCTCCGCTTCATCGATGGCATCGAATATGGACTTGAAAGTATTTTTTCCATCGACCAGCAATTCTGCCTTATTGCCCGCTAAAACCGGCATGGAGGACAGCTTGGCAAGCGTTTGCATCGCGGCACTGGTGCTGTTCACGGAAGCTTCTGCAGCCTCGAGATTACCGATCAGCTTTTCCGCCAGCGGCCGGACTTTGATCAATCCGGCCTGCCGCGTTGCAACATAATTTTCGACACCACTGTCGCCGAACACCATCCAGGCAGGTACGGCGACCAGCGGAAAAGTGTTCAGCGATATGGCCCACGCAACAGCACCCTGCGAGGTTCGAGTCTGCATCACCGCCTGCAGTGACATGAAAAATCCGGTAATGTGCAGGATAAGAAAAATGAGCACTGTCAGGCCGCGACGACGTGTCCGCAGGATGCCCAGGAAACGGGCAGTGCGGGGAAACCGTTTTGCGAACCATGCAAGCCACTGAGCCACCCTGGCATTCAGACGTTCCAGCCATTTAAATTTTAGAAAAGCCATGGGTAGTTAGCGGTGTCGTTCGAGTGTAAAAATAGACGATGCAATCGTTTAGCACGATGCAATTGTTAGGCACGTGGCGAGCAGATCTAAAGCTATGTATGCTCGCCTGCCTTTCAGTTTTACTCATACTTTCTGGAGGATCTCTGTTTCAATTCCCCCGTACTGAAAATGGAAAGTTCAATCACACCCCCCGAAGCCGCGAATAGATCCAAACTGCTTGTCATCCTCAATCCCGTGGCCGGTCAGAAGGACTCGTCGAAGACCAGGTCCACTATCACTAAGTTTCTCGATAGCCGCGACGTCGACTATGAACTTCGGGAAACCGGGGGCGATGGTGATGCTCTCAAGTGGGCCAAAGAAGCTGCGGGCGTTGATCTGGTGGTGGTTGCCGGTGGCGACGGGACCGTGATGGAGGCGATGTCCGGTATGATTGAAAATCCCCGTCCGGTAGCCCTCGCCCAATTGCCACTCGGCACGGCCAATCTGTTGAGCCGTGCGCTTTCCATTCCCACCAAACTCGAGGAAGCACTTGAGTTGGCCATTGGCACGGGCGTCGCGGTAAGTATGGATATTGGTTTTCTGGTCAGCCATGATCGCTACTTTGCCATCATCGCCGGCGCAGGTTGGGACGCCAAGCTCATCGCAGACGCCACCCGGGAGATGAAAGATAAACTTGGTTTCTTTGCCTACGTCATTTCCGGAATTAAGAACCTGTTCACGCTGAGATCGTCCCGTATTCAAATTGAGATCGATGATAAGGTTGAGAATTTTCGTGCCGATTCAGTGGCGGTGATCAACGTTGGCGAAATTCACGGCAGCGGAATCGCTATCGGTGAGAAAGTCAGCCCACATGACGGACACCTCGATCTCGCGATAGCATCGACCCGGGGTTCGCTCGGCATCTTCCGACTTCTGTGGAGGATTTTGACCAAAAGTTTCGACAACTCCGATGAACTTAAATATTTCACCGCTTCTCACTTGAAGGTCAGCGCGATCCCCCCGTTGAAACTCGAGATCGATGGTGAAGTGGTTGGTGAAACGCCATTTGAGGTCAAGGTCGTTCCGGACGGTGCCCGCCTCATCGTCCCTCGCGACTACGCGCAGGATAAGAAACTGGATTTTACCGAAACAGGTCCACCGCTATCCAGCTAGCACCTGTTCGTGCACCACCGGCGAAGCATTCAGAGTGGCGATTACCGAATAGCATAATCCTGCGGTAAACAGAATCACGGCAATCGTGACACCCAGGAAGATCATCGTGTCGGTCGAGAAAAAAGGGAACCGGTGCAGATTGGCGCGACGTTTTCGCTGTCGGATCCGCTGCAGTTCCAGCGAGTCGGCATCGTCGGCATACGACCAGACAGCGCGGGAATTGCCGGCCGGCGGGTAACCGGTGTTCGCATCGGAAAACCGGCGTTTGGTAGGGTGGTGATCGGTCATAATTTCGATGGTTGAATTGAGTTTGAGCGGGAGTGGAAAGCGCCCGTCGACTGGCTGGCGCGTGCCTTCAGCACTGGCAGTCGACGGGCGGGATTTAGGGCTTTACGGAATCTCATCCGCAGTCCGGGCCGGGTGACCCACCGTTCACAGGCCGGCCACCCGGGCAACGTCGAGCTCACGAGTCAGCCGTCGCCAACGCGTCGTCGTTGACGCCTTCGCCGAGGCCGAGGAATGATCCGACGGCGAGCTTGGTCAGCCCTTCGTTGGCGTCGGACTCTTCGTCCAGGGTTTCGTCGAGCAGCTTCACATCGTCGTCGAAGTCGAGGTGTTTGGCATACTGCTTGGCGGTGCCGTAGGCGGCGATCTCGTAGTGCTCAAAACGCTGAGCCGCTGCGATCACACCGGCATTGACGGCATCACCGGACAGTTCGCCCAGCAGTTCATCCGCTTCCCGGAGAATCCCTTCGGCGGCCTTGCACTTCTCCTGCTGCACGGGCAGACCGTGGTTGGCGAACAGTTTTTGCAGGCGCTCAAGTTGTCCGCGGGTTTCCGAAGTGTGCTTCTGCAAGGCGTCGATGAGCTCATCACTCGTGGCTTTGGCAGAGAGTTTCTGAAGACCTTCGATCGCCTGAGTTTCGGCGCTGTAAAGATCCTTGAGTTGGTGAAAATACAGTTGTTTAAGGTTGGTTATCATAGCGACACTCTCCTTTGCTGGTTTCGTGCCAACCCACCAACACGGAAACGCAACCCATTTAACACCAACAGGTTAAATATAAAATTTGCTTCCGGGAGACAGCTCAGAGGTCGCCCACAGGGCACCCCGTTCATGCAAATGACATCACCCGATATGCAATCCGCAACCGCGCCTGCCGACAAGCCCGCTTGGGAACAGGGTCAAGCGTCGCGGTCATAGGCCCCATCATCATTGCAGTTCGAATCCGAATCGAGCTTGAGGGGTTCACTGAAGGTCAAGGTGCGGTACGGAAACGGAATCTCGATACCTGCGTCGTCGAGTGCCTTCTTAATCGCAGTGATCACCTCACCGCGCGACTTGCGCATCTGTCCCGGCTTCGGCTCGGTCCACCAGGCAACATCGATGTCGATACTGCTCGCGCCAAATGCCATCGGAAACACCTGCAACTCGCGGTCGGCATTCACCGATTTACAGCTACGCACCGCTTTTTCGATTACCGCCACGGACTCGGCAACATCTTCACCGTAACCGATACCGGCAGTGATATGCATGCGTCGCAGCGGCGGATTGGTCAGCACCTCAACCGGATTTTTAAACAGGAAAATATTCGGCACGACCACCAGTTCGCCCGTCGTCTGCCTGATCTTACTCATCCGAATCTGAACGTCTTCAACCTTTCCAGTGATGCCTTCACACTCGATGAAGTCGCCCTTTTCAAAAGGAAAACGCCACAACAGCAGCACTCCTGCGAAAAAATTCTCGAAGATATCTTTAAACGCCAGACCAACCGCCACCGACAGCAGCCCCAAACCGCCCAGAGCTTTCGCCGGTGTCAGTCCGGGAAACACAATCATCGCCACCAGCAGCAAACCGATGAACCACAGACCGATCGAGACAAAGCGCAGAATCAACTCGCGCAGTGAGCTGCGCATCGATTGCTTCTTTTTCAGCACCTTGTCGACGACCTTGACGACAAGTTTAACCACGATCCATGTGCCGAAAAGGCAGACCAGCCCCGCCACCAGGTAGGGTATGTGCTCGAGAAACCCTTTCCAGACGCTACCGAGCGTATCCAGCAAGGTTTCCTTAACTTCTTCGACATCCATGGGGATGTCATCGCCGGCATCGGAGTTTTCAGCCTGGGCCAGGAGTGGGAAAAACGTGAATTGCATATCATTTCAAGGGTTCGGGGCTCGTGAAATCAGCGTATCATTTTCGCTCGCACGACAATGTGCGTGATCAACCTCCAACCAGTCGAAAGCAGGTTTGCTTCAACAACTTCGGTCCATACAGAGGCTCTATTATCATTATCGTTACGTTAATCGAACCGTTTGCAAGAAAGAAGCGCAAACGCCTTGGTCCCCGCCAGTGATGGACTACAATCCACTGCCGTGAAATTGCTTTCCGTCATTGCCATTTTTGTCTGCCTGACGGCACGCGTCCGGGCTGAAGATTTACTGCTTCTCGACAATCATGCCGTGAAGGTCGGTATCGACAAATCCAGGGGCGCCGCAATCACCTGGCTGTCATGGTCCGCCCACCCGAAAAATGCCGTCAATATTTCCGATCCCGGTCGGCTGATCCAGCAATCCTACTACGCCGGCAGGAGCCTCGACCGACGCTCCGGGGGTCAGAGCAGGCACTGGAGCCCGTGGACGTGGAACCCCATTCAAGGTGGCGGTATTGCTTCGTGGGCGCGAGTCACGCAATTCGAATATCGCGAAGATGAGCAGGCCCTGTTCGCCGAGACGATTCCCAAACTCTGGGACATGCCTGACGAAGAAGCCGCCGCGGTCATGCGCCAATGGACGCAATCAGAACCCGGAATGCCCGGCGTCATTGTTGTAAACTGCGAGTTCGTAGCGAAGCGCAAAGACGATGACCGATGGGGGCCCGCCATGGCACGTCATCAGGAACTGCCGGCATGTTATTTCACACGCAAATTCGACCGCTTTAAGTCCTACCTGGGCGGCGCTGAATGGCGGCTGGAATCCCCTTCACCGGGGCCACCATGGGGGCGTGCCAAGCCTCCTGAAAACGCCATGGCGTGTTTCAGCGCCGACGGTCAGGGAATCGCCGTATTCAGTCCCTGTGCGACTGAAGCATGGAACTTCGGGCCGAACGGAACCGGCGCCAGCGACGATCCGGTCGATCGAGCCTGTGTCCACCTTGCCCCGATCGCCACCGTCAAGCTGGCTCCGCGGTCTACATTGCGCTACCGCTACTGGCTGCTGGTCGGCGACGAATCCCGGATTGCGCAAAACCTCGATCAGCTTCTGGCAAAATATTCCAACGAGCGGTTCGAACTTCGCAGCCCTCGCTCCAACCCGGCGCCCCCTTCACATCAAAGATAAGGTAACCGTATCCCATGCGTATCACCCCTGCCCTGCTTCTCGCTGTCCTCACTTTTTCAGCGATGTCACGCGCCGATGCCGGCGACAAACCTGCAAAGCCGAACATCGTTTTCATTCTCGCCGATGATCTGGGCTGGGCGGACACCACTCTCTACGGGCACACCGCGTTCTACCAAACGCCGAACATCGAAGCCCTGGCGAAGCGCGGCATGACTTTCGATCACGCCTACACCGCCAGTCCGCTGTGCTCTCCAACGCGCTCAAGCATTCTCACCGGCATGAATCCGGCGCGCACCGGCCTGACCACGCCCAACTGCCACCTGCCGCAGGTCATCCTCAAAGCCGGCACCGGAAAAAAAGGCCCGGCCAACAAAAAATCGATCGGACCGACCTCGGTGTCGCGACTCGACAGCAAACACTTCACCCTCGCCGAAGCGCTCAAGCAGGCCGGCTACGCGACCGGTCATTTTGGAAAATGGCACCTCGGCAGGGAACCGTATTCCCCTCTCGAGCACGGCTTCGACGTCGACATTCCGCACTGGCCGGGACCGGGGCCCGCCGGCAGCTTTGTGGCACCGTGGAAATTTCCCGACTTCGATGCCGACACGCCCGACCAACACATTGAGGACCGCATGGCCAGTGAAGCGGTTACCTTTATCGAGCAACACCAGGACCAACCGTTCTTTCTCAACTACTGGATGTTCAGCGTTCACGCCCCGTTCGACGCCAAGCCGGATCTGATCGAAAAGTATCGCCAGTCCATCGACCCGGACGATCCCCAGCGCAGCCCCACCTACGCCGCCATGGTCGAAAGCATGGACGACGCCGTGGGTACCCTGATGGACACCCTCGATCGCCTTAAAATCGCCGACAACACCATCGTCATCTTTTTCTCTGATAACGGCGGCAACATGTACAATACCGTCGACGACACCACCCCGACCAGCAACGCCCCCCTGCGCGGCGGCAAGGCGTCGATGTTTGAAGGCGGCGTACGCGTGCCACTCGTGGTCAGCTGGCCCGGCGTCGTGACGCCCGCCAGTCGCAATCACTCGCGCGTGCACAGCGATGATTTTTATCCGACGCTGCTCGACATGCTCGAGCTCGAGGCGCAGCCCGGCCAGATTTTCGACGGGGTCAGCTTCCTGCCCGCGCTGCAGGGCAAAGCCCACCAGCGCGGTCCGTCGTTCACCTACTTCCCCCACGATCCACCGGTGCCCGACTGGATACCGCCCTCGGTGTCAGTGCACGACGGCGACTGGAAGCTGATCCGTATTTTTCACGGTGGCGAAAACGGTCAGCATCGATGGAAACTGTTCAATCTCGCCGACGACATTGGTGAAACCAAAAACCTCGCCGACAGCGATCCCGAACGAGTGCAGCAAATGGACGCGCTCATCGAAGACTTTTTAAACGACACCCGAGCCGTTCGCCCGGTTCCGAATCCCGGATTCAAACCTGCTCTCTACAAGCCCGGACAGGAAGGTCTCGGCAAAATCCGCACCCCGGCGGCTGCCACCGGGCCCGCCGCACCAAAAAATAAAGCGGCGCCTCAAAAAGCTGAACACCCGGCTCCCGTAAAACAGGCCTCAACTACCGGCAAGCCAAACGTGATCGTCATCTTCACCGACGATCACGGCTACTCCGACCTGAGTTGTCAGGGTGTTTACGACGATGTCAAAACACCACACATCGACAAACTCGCCGAGGGCGGTGTGCGCATGACTGACGGTTACGCATCCGCCCCGCAATGCGTTCCCTCGCGCGGCGGGCTGATCAGCGGCCAGTATCAAAACCGCTTCGGGCTCGAGTCGAACCCCGAGGCTCAAGATCCGACGGTGATGCGGCGCTTCGGCGATCTGACGACGGTCGCTGAACGAATGCGCCAAGCCGGATACGCCACCGGCATGGCGGGCAAATGGCATCTCGGTCCCCACCCCGACATCGCCGATCACGGTTTCGACAAAGTCTTTTTTAAAAACAGCAACGCTGCCGGTTTCTGGAACATGGATCTCGACGGCAAAGACCTCGAGCCCATCGAACAAAACGGCGGCGGCTATCACCTCGACCTGATCGCCGATTTTGCCTGCGCCTTCATCGATCGCCACAAAGATCAGCCATTCTATTTCTACCTCGCGCCGCGCGCGCCGCATGTGCCTCTGGACGCCCCGCCTCATTACCTGGAACGCTTCCCCGGCGAAATGCCCGAACGCCGTCGCCAGGCCCTGGCCATGCTGTCCGCCGTCGACGACGGCGTCGGTCGCATCATGACGACCCTGCGCGAACATCAACTCGAGGAGAACACCCTGATCTTTCTGGTCGGCGACAACGGTGCCCCGCTGAAAATCCACAAACTCGACGCGCCCGGTGGCGGCCCCGGCTGGGATGGCTCACTCAACGATCCGTTGAACGGCGAAAAAGGCATGCTCGCCGAAGGTGGCATTCGCACGCCTTTTGTGGCCTACTGGAAAGGCACCATTCCCGGCGGTCAGATTTACCGGCACCCGGTGATCTCCATCGATACCACCGCCACCGCCGTGGCCCTCGCCGGCCTGCCCGACGATCCCCGGCTCGACGGCGTCAATCTGCTGCCGTACCTCACCGGCGAAAAATCCGGCGCGCCACACGAAACTCTCTACTGGCGCTGGCTCAACCAGTCCGCGATCCGTCAGGGCGACTGGAAATTCCTGCGCGGCGCGAATCGCGAATACCTGTTTAATCTCAAAGCCGACGTCGGCGAAACCAATAACCTGATCGCTGAACATCCTGAGAAAGCAGATGCGCTGAAAGGCGAACTCGCTGCATGGGCCGCCGGACTCATCCCGCCCGGTCTCGATGCCATGGACACTCCGGGCATGAACAAAGCCGGCAGTCAGTTCTTCGATTGGTACCTGGACGGCAAACGCGATATTCCGATTCCGACTGTCAAAGCCAAACCGGTGCCGAAGGCCGGGACCGCCCCCGCCCCGTCGCAGCAGCAGCTGTTCCAGCAACGCGACAAAGACCGCGACGGCAAAGTCACCTGGGAGGAATTTCTCGCCGGGAGAGGACCGGATAAGGTTCCCGCCTTGAAGAAAGTATTCGCTGCCAAGGACCGCAACCACAACGGCATCTGGGAGAAATCTGAGATAAGCCGGTAGATGGCGTGCGCCGTAGCGATTAGCGATTAGCGGTTAGCGGTTGCCCCCCTGTAGCGGAAGACGCGAAATCCGCGTCCGGGTCGCTGCCATGCCTTCCCCCGTCTGAAGCCCTGATCCGGAGTCGCCTACTTTCCCGCCTTCGGCGCGCCGGCGCGGAATTTTTCTATCAATGGCAACAGCTTTTCCGTCAGCGCCTTGAACTCGTCGCTGCCCCGATCAACTTGCTTGCGTTTTTCCGCCAGGGCGCGGATTTCCACTGCCAACGCGCGCCGGGCTTCCTGTGCGGTGGTGCCGGCGGGATCGCCCGTTGCCTCGACGTCATCCCAATCATCGGTGCGAAACACAGATGCCGGCAGGCCGTCGCTGTTAACCAGGTTGGCACCTTCGGGATTCGCCGCCCAGGCGTAGCGCACCGCGACCGGCGCTGCCACCTCGCGATGGCTGACGATGACACTGTCTGTGCCGTGAATTTTGGCATCGGCCCAATGCCAGACCTTATCGGCACCGGCAATCTCAAAGCGCTTCAACTCAGCGCCGTCCCCGTCCCGCACCTGCAATCCGTCGCCGACATGATCGAAGTGAATGCTGATCGAACCACCATCGATCCGGCTCGATAGATACAGAGGCCCGGAGGGAATGACATCGCGAGCGTAGTCCTTCGCCAGGGCCAGACGCGCCAGACGCTCGCCTACATCCAGTTTGTTCTTTGGATGAATATCCCCGGCCTCGCCGATGTCATTAATGATTGCCATGCCGGTCTTCGGCGTCGTCTTGAGAACCAGACGCATGCGATCCTGCAACAGCGGCCACGGATCGTTGTTGCCCGGCTCAGTCGATGCGGCCCGGAAGTTGGCGAGCTGCACGTAGTAAAACGAAAAATCATCACCCCATCGTTGGCGCCAGTCACCAATCATCAGCGGCAAGGTCTGGTCATAGGGAACCGCGCCGGGTTTGGCGTTGCCCTCCCCCTGATACCAGATCGCGCCGCGCATCGTGTAGCCGGCGAAGGGATTGATCATCGACGCGAATAACACGCCCGGCTTGCCTTCGGTATTCAGCGGACGCTTCGGTGGCTGCGGTCGCTTACTGAGCTTACCACGCTGGTCAGCGGGCTTCTGCTTCCATTCCGCCACCGCCTCAAGCCATTGTTTCGCGCGAACTTGGTAAGCGGCCTGCGCCTTGGTGTCGTCGTAGGCAGCATCGGCCTGCAGCGTCGCATCGACCATCGCCCGGGTTGCCGGCAGCGTGTTCAGGGCCTCGCGGCTGGTAAACGTTTCCACCGGCTTGCCACCCCAGGCCGACTTGATGACACCAATCGGGATCTTCAGGTCCAGGTGCAACTTGCGGGCAAAGAAAAACGCCACCGCCGAATAAGTTGGAGCCGTCTCCGCACTGCACAGGGTCCACTCCCCGGGGATATCATCCTCAGGCTCGACCGCCGTCACCAACGGCGCATCGAACATTCTCAGCTGCGGGTAATCCGACTTGGCGAACAGCTGCGCATAGTCCGCCACCCGACTGCCGGGAAAAAACATATTGGACTGGCCCGACGCGAACCACACTTCTCCGACCAGCACATCATCGAGCGTCACGCTGTCATCGCCGGAAGTGACGGTCAGCGTCGCGCCTTCGGCATCGGCAGCCCCCGTCTCGATTTCCATCCGCCACCTGCCATCAGCCCCCGCTTTCGTTGCTGCCGTCTTGCCTTTGAAAGCGAGGCTGACTTCCGCGCCCGGATCAGCAGTTCCCCAGATCGCCGCCAGCCGATCCCGCTGCAAAACCATGTGATCACTGAAAAAATTCGGCAGCGAAAGCTCAGCAAGCAAACTACCCGGAGCGACAATACAGAGAGCCAGGACAGCGATAATTGTTTTCATAAAAAGCGAAGCTGAAAACACACCATGGCCCGAAAAAGGTCAATTCCCAAAGCGGAGATCCTGCTTCACACGCACGGTTTCTCCCATCACGCCTGTTCGTACTACGCTCAAGCTTTCAAAGACGCCAGCCATCAGTCATAGTTCCTTTCACCAGTGCTTACCTGTTCCGCATCGAGGACTGCAGCCATCCGGACCCGGCCGACGAAACCTCCACGCCAAATGAAACGTTTTCTCCTGCTACTGATCCACCTGCTGCCGGCACTGTGCCCTCCGTCGCTGCTACTGGCGGATGAAAAACTCGATCACCTGATCGCAGAAATCGCTCAGACTGAAATCGAGGCAAAACGTGCCGTCGGCCTCACGATTGGCGTCGCTCGCGGCGACAAAACCCTGCACCTGAAAGGCTACGGGCTTGCCGACATCGAGAATACGCTGCCCGCCTCCGGCGACAGTGTCTACCGTATCGGCTCGATCACCAAGACCTTCACCGCGGCGGCTATCATGTTGCTGGTCGAAGACGGAAAGCTGAGTCTCGGCGATCCTCTCACGAAGTTTCTCCCTGACTATCCCGGCCCGGGAGGCGCGGCAACGGTGCGCAACCTCCTGCAACACACGTCCGGCATCTTCAGTTTCACGGATGCTGCCGATCATCGCCAAATCCTGCGCGACGACATGAACCATCAGCAGGTGCTCGCCCGGTTCACCGGCCACGACCTTCACTTTGCTCCCGGCGACGACTACCGCTATTGCAACTCCGGCTTTTACCTGCTCGGCATGATCATCGAAAAGGTCAGCGGCTTAAGTTACGAAGAATTTCTCAAGCAGCGCATTTTCGGGCCACTCGAACTCAAGTCGATCACTTACGATCGGCACGCCAAAATCATTCCCAACCGAGCACGCGGCTATTCGCTCCGGGGCGAACATCTCGTCAACGCTCCTTACCTGAGCATGACCAAACCCTTTGCCGCGGGCGCCCTGGTCTCCAACGCCGGCGATTTGCTGCAGTGGTCAAGTGCACTGAGGCGCAACGTCCTGCTCAAGCCGGATTCGTTTCAACAAATGATCACCCCCGGTCGGCGCACCAACGGCAAGGCGTTTGCTTACGGACTCGGTTGTCAGGTCGAAACACTCGATGGACATCGAGTCATTCGTCACGGCGGTGGAATCCCGGGCTTCGTTTCCGAATGGACGCTTTTTCCGGAAAGTGAACTCAGTGTCGTCGTGCTCACCAACACCACCAGCACTAAGCCGCGCGCACTCGCCGATCGTATTGCCCGATCTCTGCTGCCACCGAAAGCCGAAGCAAAGGCCCAGGTGACCAAAGCTGAACCCATTTCTCCAAAAACCGGCAGCGAACGCTCTCCCAATTTCGTCCTCATCTTCACCGACGATCAGGGCTATCAGGACGTCGGCTGTTTCGGCTCACCTGACATCCGCACCCCACGACTCGATGCCCTGGCCGCCGAGGGCATGCGCTTTACCGACTTCCATGCCCAGCCGTTCTGCGGCCCGTCACGCACCGCCCTGATGACCGGCTGCTACCCGATGCGCGTCGCCGAACGTGGCAACATAAAGGAAGTCCATCCGGTCGTGCACAGTGACGAAGTAACCGTCGCCGAAGTGCTCAAATCAAGAGGCTACGCCACTGGCTGTTTTGGCAAATGGGACCTCGCCGGGCACTCGCAAACCGACTACCACCTCGACCTGTTTCCGACCCGACAGGGCTTCGACACCTTTTTCGGAACCCCGACCAGTAACGATCGCCGGGTCAGCCTGTTTCGTGATGAAACGCTCATCGAAGAAGAGGCCGACATGGCCACCTTGACCCGGCGTTACACCGACGAGGCCATCGCATTCATGCGCGAAAACAGGGATCAGCCGTTCTTCGTCTACCTGCCGCACACCATGCCGCACACCCGGCTCGACGCGTCAGAGCCGTTCAAAGGCAAAAGCAAGCGCGGCCTCTACGGCGACGTCATCGAGGAGATCGATTTTAACGTCGGCCGCATCATTGATACCCTTCGCGAACTCGAAGTCGCCGACAATACCTACCTGCTCTACACCAGCGACAACGGCCCCTGGCTTAGCAAAAACCAAGATCATCGGGACGGTCATCTGGCCACCGATCACGGTGGATCCGCCGGGCCGCTGCGCAGCGGCAAAGTCTCCACCTTTGAAGGCGGCACCCGCGTTCCAACCATTCTATGGGGCCCCGGACGCGTGCCGGCAAAAAGCACCTGTGATCAACTCGCCAGCACGCTTGACGTTCTGCCTACCTTCGCCGCACTCGCCGGAGCTGACGACGCCGTTCCCGGAGATCGTGTCATCGACGGCGAGAACATTCGCCACCTTTTCCACGGCGACTTCGACAAAGCCGATCCGGACAAAGCCTTTTTCTACTACCTGCGCGTCCAGCTTCAGGCAGTGCGCCAGGGAAAATGGAAACTCCACCTGCCGCGCGACTCGAACATTCCCGGTCTGATTCCGTTCAGCGTCAATCGTCATATCGCCCCTGTGGATCGCGAGGATTTCACTCAACCGTTCCTCGTCGATCTCGAAACGGATCTCGGCGAAACTACCAACGTCGCCGCCAATCACCCCCAGGTCGTCGAACACCTGCTCAGCCTCGCCGAAACCATGCGCGAAGATCTCGGTGACTACGACCGGGTCGGAACAAATATGCGCTTCTTTGACCTCGCACCTGAAGCAGCCCGTCCGACCACACCACCGCTACCGAAACGTCCCAAGCCGAAATTAAAAGTGAAAGCACCCGCCAAAGGCAAATGAGCCGGCAACTCGACGTGCGCTTGAAACGCGCCTACGAAACTCCCGCCGAAAGCGACGGGCGTCGCTACTTGGTCGATCGCATCTGGCCGCGCGGTATTTGCAAAGCCGAAGCTGAATTCGAGGACTGGCTGAAGGAGATTGCTCCCTCAAACGAACTGAGAAAATGGTTCGACCACGACCCGCGACGTTGGGCCGAATTTCGCCGACGCTACCTGAGCGAATTGAAACAGCACCGCGACGCGCTGCGTGAACTGGCCGAACAGGCCTGCAGGAAACGTATCACCCTGGTCTACGGCGCCCGCGATCAAGAACACAACCAGGCCATTGTTATCCGCCAGTATCTGCAGATGTTGATGCGACACCGATGAAGTCCTGCGAGATCACTAAAACCAAAGATCAGTGGCCCGACCTGACACCGATGATTGGGGCCGAGGTGGTGGCGGTGGACCTGCGCGAAGCCGACCGCGCCCTGACGCTCGCTTTCAGCGCCAACCGTAAAATCATCGTTCCTCCGCACTGGCAGTATGCGTCCTGTCTGCTCGCAATCTCCTCTGCCGATTTCGCTTCTCCAAACCACGACCCGGAGAACATTACTGAACTGATCGGTCTGTGTGGTGCCCACCTGACCGCCGTTGAATCCGACGCCGGGCATTTCGATTTGATCCTCGGATCGATTCGAATCAGTGTTAGTCACGTGACCCCACCCAATTTATGAACGAAAATTCGATCGATCTCACCCTGCCCGCGCCCGCGCTCCAGTCCGACGAAACCGCGCACAGCGTATTGCAGAGTATTCTCGAAGCAATGAACTGCCGCACCGGAACGATTCACCGTCTCGACCCGGAGTCGGACCTGCTCACCCTGGTCGCACAAATCGGCATTCCCGCCGAATTGCTCGACAAGGTCAACGCCATCCCGATCGGCAAAGGCATCGCCGGAGCTGCCGCCGAAAAGCGCGACGCCGTGCAACTTTGCAACCTGCAGACCGATACTTCGGGCGTCGCCAAACCGGACGCTAAGAAAACTCAGGTCGCCGGATCATTGGCGGTGCCGATCATCAACAGCAACGATCAACTGGTCGGCACGCTCGGCGTCGGCATGTTCGAACCCCATGAATTCGATGACGGGGAAACCGAAACGTTGTGGGACATTTCCCGCTGGCTGGCACCGGGCATTTCCTGAACCGCACCCGACGTCACATCGCTCAGTCCAGGAAAGAGCAGACGTATTCAAAAATTCCTTCACTGACGACAATGTCGAAACCACTGTCAGCGGGTACGTGGAAAGTCTCGCCGGCTTTATAAGTGGTGGCCGTCTCGTCGCCCTTGAGTTTCACCCGGCACTCGCCGGCGACAACTTCCATGCGCTCCGCTTTTTCGGTGCCGAAGTAAAACTCGCCGGGATAAATCAGGCCGAGGGTCTTTTTACTGCCGTCCCGAAAGACGATTGAGTGGCTGACGACCTTACCGTCAAAATAGACGTTGGCCTTGGCGACGGCAGTAACTTCGGTGAACTCAGTAGGGGTAGCGGACATGGTAAACGATCGATAATGGAACTTGCCGGCGTCTGCAAGCGCAGGATGAACGGCCGTGACCGGATCACTTGCCTGCGGCCGCCCACTGCTTCATCAAGGCGATGTTGTCTTCGACTTCCTTGACGTGCTGCGGCGTGCTGCGAACGCGCAGGGTGTGCAGGTAGACCGCCATGTCGCTGTCGAACATTTCCGCCGATTCCGGGGTGCGACCTTGGTCGTCAGTTTCGACCATCCAGGTGTCGAGGCGACCGCGAAGTTCAGCGAGTTGACCGGCATACTCCGGATCGGCAGCGAGGTTGTGAATCTCATTCGGGTCAGCGTTGACGTCGTAGAGCTCTTCCGGCGGACGGGTTTCGCGAAACAGCAGTTCCTGCACTTCGTCCAGCTTGCCCTTTTCATGCCAGTCGCGCAGCGCGATGAGAATGCCCTTGGCATCTTTGTAAGCGCACGGTTGCAGGTAGGGACGTTGCGGAAGAAAATTGCGAATGTATTTAAAATCCCGGGTCCGCACCGAACGCATGTGGTCAACGGTTTCGTCGCAGCGGTCACGAGCGGCGAACACGGCTTCTCGCGGTGTGTAGTCATCGGCGAGGATGTCCCGCGCCTGCATCCAGTCCGGAATCGCGATACCCGCCGCCGCCAGCGACAGCGCGGCGATGTCAATGTGCTCGACCGGGTCGACGCGCACCGTGCCGGCTTTGATTCCCGGCCCACTGATCACCAGCGGCACGTGCAAACCTTCGTCATACATGAACTGCTTGCCGCGACCATGACTGATGCCGTGATCGGTCATGAACAGCACCAGCGTATTTTTCAACACGCCTTCCGCTTCGAGCCGGTCGAGCACTTCGCCGACCATGTGATCGGTGAGGCGCACCGAGTCGAGATACGCCGCCCAGTCGCGCACGATATCGGGGTGATTCGGATAGTACGGCGGCAGCTTCACCGCTTCGTCCGGCGTGCGGTCACCGAATACCTTTTCCGCCTGACTGGCCATTTTCTCCCAACCGCCGGCATCTTTGCCGCGCAATTTGCCACCCTGAGTCTGGATCTGAGCAAAGAACGGCTGACCATCCTCACGCCCCGCCCAGTCAGCACCATCATAGACCGCTTTATCCCACTCGAAATTGTAGTCCGTCTTTCCCAGTTTCCCCTTCTTACCCGGCCAATCGCTGATTGTCGTAAAATAGCCCGCTTCCTGAAACAGCTGCGGCACCAGCTTCACGCCCTCCGGCAAGTGGATCTTCTGCCCGCCCCGACCACTGCGATGATGATGCGCACCGATGCTGGTCTGATACATCCCGGTAATGAATGCCGAGCGACAGGTCGAACACACCGGCGCGGTGACATAAGCATTGGTAAATTTCACTCCGTTGCCAGCCAGTCGATCGACATTCGGCGTCTCGATCGCCGTCTCTCCGTAACAGGAAAAATGCGCCGACATATCGTCGGGAATGATCCAGACGATATTCGGCCGATCATCCGCAAACACCGACGGTGCCGTCAGAGCAAAAAGCAATACAAGGAAAATGCCGGACAGGAAGCGTTTCATAGAGGCACAGGATAGATCAGAAAGCCGCCACCCTACAACGTGACAATTCGAAGTATTGACGCGCACCTGCCGAACCGCTGCGCAGCCGCCTTCGTCAGAAGGTGGACCTTGCCTTGGCAGCGCGGCGCCCGCCGCCGCCCGACCGGCAGCCGGCCCACGGCCTGACGGACCGCGGCTGCCAGCTACTTCGGGCCTATCTCCAGCCCTTCCAGCCAGGGCGACGGGATCTGCGGCGGCATGCCACCGAACGGCTGATAGGCAGGCAGTTGAATGACACTCATGCTGTGCGCCTGCGAGGCCATAAAAAACAAGGCAGCGCCGCAGTCCTCAGTCTGAATCATCGTCTTGCGATGTTCCTCCGTCGGCAGCACCGGCCGCTTGTCGACGATCGGCGTGTTGGCCTCACCGGGTGCATACTCGGACAGCACAATGCCCTGTGCACTGAGCTGCTGACGCGCCGTAAACAGCAGGCCGTGCACCGCCCATTTGCTCGCCGTGTAGGGAACGCCCGCGTACGAATCGAAACCGTGCCCGGCCGTCGATGACACGACCACGATCCTGCCACCACCGTTGTCGGCCATCGGCTTGCTGACCGCGCGAATCATATTGACCACGCCGAGCACATTGATGTCCATGACCTTTTGCCACGACTCCTCGCTGGCCAGGCGGGCCGGATCCTCGTGGCCCATGAAACGATCCGCGGTGTTGATACCGGCAGTGTGAATCAGCGCGTCCGGCGCCCCCGATTCGAGCATTTTTTCCATCGCCGCAGCGATGCTCGAGGTATCGGCAACATCACAGGCGATCGGAACAATGTTTTCCGACAGGGCCGCCGCCTCCTCGAGCGAGTCCAGCGTCCGCCCGAGCACAAAGGTCCGCGCCCCGGCTTCGGCAAAAACTTTCGCCGCCGCCTGTCCCATGCCCCCGCCACCACCGGTGATGATGACGTTTTTATCGGTCCAATCAGAATTCATAGCGGCACTTTACCGAATCTTCGGCACCTGACAGCGAAAATCCGGATAGGAAGGCAAATGCCCGCCACCCTCGCTACTGCAAATCGGGCCGCGGAGAATCGAGCTCACTGAGCAGCACCGCCTTCAGCTCCGCGACGCGCTGTGGATACTCTGCCGCCCGGTCGTGACGCTCTTCGTTGTCCATCGCGAGGTTGTAGAGTTGAAAATCGTCTTTGCCCCGGTCGATCTCGATCAGCTTCCAGCCATCGCCGGTGATCAACGCCGCACGGCCCATCTGACTGAAGTGATTGTTGATAATGACGTAGTCGTGCCGCTCTTCCTGCGCCCGCCCCAACAACGTCGGCAGATACGACACACTGTCCTTACCGGCAGGACGGTCGACAGCACAGATGTCCGCCAGGGTCGCCATAAAATCGTAGTGAGCACTGAGCACCTCCGTCTCGCTACCGGCGGCGATTCTCCCCGGCCAGCGCACGATCATCGGACACTGCATGCCGCCCTGGTAACCGGACCGCTTCAGTCCCGCCCGACCGGCATTGCCGTCAAATACATCACCGGCCTCCGAGGTTCGCCATTTGCGATCGGTCAGGTTGGCTTTGTTTCCGTCCGGCAGCATCTGCCGCTTATAAGAAGGCTTAGGACCATAGTAAAGTTCATGACCATTGTCGGAAGTGAAGAACACCACCGTGTTGTCATCGATCCCCAATCGCTTCAGCTCCGCCATGATCAGGCCGACGTGATCGTCGAGCATCTTCACCATCGAAGCGTATTTCTTCTCCGCCAGCGTCAAAGTCGGATGATCCGCCACCTGCGGATGCAACTCCGGAATCGCCACCGGCCCATGCGGCAACTGCGTCGGATGGTAGAGGAAAAACGGCTCATCCCGATTCTCGCGAAGATATTTCAAAATGCCCTCAATGAATACCTCCTGCGAATAAGTCTGCCCGCCGGCGCCGACCGGTTCGTCGCCTTTTTCACTCATCTTGCCGCAATGCGGATCGTCATTTCCCGGTAGAGAAAACTTCTCACCGTTGCGCCACAGGTAGGGCGGGTAGAACCCGTGTGCCCGCTGGTGATCGTAATAGCCCTCGTGAAAATCCCAGCCAAAACGCTCAACCCGTTCCGCCCAGGTCAAAAATCCGCGATCCAGCTTTCCGAACTGCGCCGTCGCATACCCGGCCCGCTGAGCCACCTGACCGAGAAAAATTTCGCCATCGGTGATCGGCATCGCCTTCGCTTTCACCCCGGCCATCTTCTGCTGATACTCCGCTTCGGAAATATCGCCCGCATCGCGTCGGATCGGCAGCCCCGCCTGATTCTGTCCCCAGCCGCCGATGCGACCATCGTGTAACCCGGTCAGCAGCGTCCACCGCGCCGGCGCACAAAACACCCCGCCGTAATAATTCGAGAATTTCATCCCCTCCGCCGCCAGCGCATCGATATGCGGCGTGGTGATCAATTCCTGTCCGTAACTGCCGAGCATGCCAATGCCCAGATCATCCGCATAAATCAAAATCACATTGGGCCGCTCTTCCGCCGCAAACGACGTCGCAGCCCACGCCACCACCCAACAAACGATATATCGAAACTTCATCACTCTCCCTACTCACTCCCATAGCCGTCCATATATGCCGCTAAATCCACCAGCTGCTGCGCGGTAAAACCCAGTTGATCCGCCGACAGCATTAAGGATTTCTCCCACAGGCGCTTCATATTTTTGATCCGGGCCTTTGGTACCAACTGCTCGAGACCACCGGTCGAGACTACCACCACCGGATCGAGTTTGCTGAACACCAACCCCTCGATGAGGGTGCCATCTTTTAAATTCACCGCGTAGCCCTGATAGCCATGCGCGATGCCCGCCGACGGATTTATCACCGCATCGAAAAACGCTTCCCTGCCCTGGTTCGCCACCCAGTCCCTGAGATCGGGACCATATTCGACACCGACTTCATCAATCTTGTGGCACATCACACAGCGCATCGCCTGCGCCTTACCGGCGACCGGATCGCCCGTCATTTTCAGCAACTCCTGCGGCGACGGCAGCGTTGATTCGCCAGCGTCGGGAACCGTGGAAGCTTGCAGGACGATGGTCTCCGGATCGTAAATGCCGCGCTCTTTAAGCAACTCCCGGGTGCCGTATTTCGCCCACTCGGTGAGCCCGCGATTGATCATCCACCAACTGGCGTCTTTGGAAAGATTGCCTTCTCCGACAGCGAGGTCAGCGATCACATCCACCGCTTGTTTCGAGCCGATGAATGCCAGACTCTCCATGGCAAACTTCCGATCATCCACCGAAAGTCCGTCACCGCTGGCTCGCTCGCTCAGCGCGGCGACCGCTGCTTCGGGCATCAGTCGCCATGTCTGCCAAACCAGAGCCGGTGACCAGTCGAGCGGCGCTTTTGCTGCCGCTTTATCGAGGGCGCTCCACACCTGCGCTTCGATGTCTTCCGCAGCCAGTCCGCAGGCTTCCAGATAGTGTCGATCCTTGCCATCGGCGGTCGCGAACAGCTCGATCACCAAGGGCAGTTTTTTCGTCGCATCGAGATCGCGCAACGATACCGCCACTTCACGACGGACTGCCGGACTCGGGTCTTTGACCAGATCGTCTGCCATTTCGAAAATATCGTGACCCGCTGCGCGCAAGGCGCGAAACGCCAGCAAACGTTGCGCGGCGGAGTCGTCCGCCAGACGCTGGCGACAAATCTTCACGCCCTCATCACCGAGATAGGGCAGCAGCCACACCGCCCGCGCTGCGAACCAGCGATTGTCGCCGTTGAGCAGTTCTTTTACCGCAGGCAACGCCGTCCCGCCGAGTGCCTTCAACTTGGTAAAGCCGACAAAGCGTACTCCGCTGGCCGGGCTTTTCAGCAGGGCGATCGCATCCGCGACCGGCTCCCCTTTCGGCGCGGAAATCTGCGCAGTGAAACCTTTGGGCGCGATCCGATAGATCGCCCCCGAATGGGTCTCGTCGGCAGCCTTGTGACCGCCAACACCGGAGTCATACCAATCCGCCACGTACAGCGCACCGTCGGCACCAATCGTCACATCCGCCGGCCGGAACATATCGTTATCCGGACAGGTGAGAAAATTCGATCGCGTCCCGAGTTCGACCGCGGCACTGTCCGCCGGAAGCTCCGGCTGATAGCTCTGGATCAATCGCGCCCGCGCCTCGCAGCTCAGGAAGGTGCCTTCAAATTTTTCCGGCAGCGCGCCATTTTCATAATAGGTCACCCCGGTCGGCGATCCGCCACCGTGGACATCACCGGCGGGAATCGTTCCCGGATCGTCCTGACGCCACTGCGCCCGCTGAATCGACTGGCCCGGCCGACGATCGGTCTGCCACAACCGCGTGCCGTCTTTAGAAAAGAAGCCGAGAAAGCCGCCCTCCATCAACCAGGTATTGCGACAGGCCGGCGGGTCGTCGTTGTCGTTCTGAAAAATGTCGCCGAACGAATTGACGCACAGTTCATAGCTGTTGCGAAACCCGTGACCGACGATTTGCAGACCGGAGCCATCCGGCGCGATTCGGCCTGCAAAGCCCGCACTGTAGATATTGCCGTCGGCCGACGCTTTGCCGGCATATTCGTTGGGATTGTTAAACCACTCCGGCTTTCCCGCACCACTGTTGTAGTAAGGCCCGCCGGATTGAAACACGCGCCCGTCTTTATCGGTGATCTTTGCCCCGCAATTGCCATTGTTGAAATACCACATGCCATCCGGCCCGGCGACGGTGGCGTGCAAAGAGTGATCGTGATTGCGCGCATTAAAACCGGACAGAAATTCCTCACGTTTATCGATCGCTGGATCGAATTTCAGATCGCGGTCGACGTCGGTGTAAACCAGAATGTGAGGCGGTTGAGCGACGACGACTTTATTGTCAAAAACACTCACTCCCAGCGGCGCGATCAACTCGGGATCCTGCACAAAAGTGTGCGACGAATCAGCTTTGCCATCCTTGTCAGTATCTTCGAGAACGACAATGCGGTCGCCTTGCGGACGACTTACGGTACGCCGGTAGTTGACGCCTTCGGCAACCCAGAGGCGACCTTCGGCATCAGTGTCCATGTTGGTCGGATTCAGAAGCAGCGGCGACTTCGCCCACAAGGTGACTTCCAGTTCGTCCGCTACCACGAGATCGGACGCCGGAACGTGCGGCGCATCTTGCGCGTAACTCAAGACAAACAGGCAAGGGGCAGCGAAAAATGCCAGACCGGCGAGGAACGAGGTAAGCTTCATAGAGGTCAGGGAATACACAGCCAACCAAGGTGACGGAAACTGACGTTCATTGCAAGGCAGGGCCACCTGTACGCCCCCGGCAGCACCCACCAACCGTGCAACGGCAGGCCCGCAGGCGAGTGGCGACCCCGCAAAGAAAAACCTGCGAACCAGACCCGGATTCAGACAGCAGATCGCGGATCGGTAAGCGGAGACCGCCCTCGATCTGAAAAAAACTCAGAAAATTTCATAAGAATCCCCGATGGTCGGCGGTCATTGCCTGTTCGATGCCGGAAACTTCACCAGATCCCGATTTCCATGAGCCCTTTGTCAGGGCGCTGACGAAATATGAGCGCATCGTCCGCGCCTACATTCGCGGCAGCGGCCTTTCGCGCCCCGAGGACGTTGACGAAATCATGCAGGAGGTCTCGCTTATCGCCTGGGAGAAATTTGATCAGCTGCGCGACGTCGACGAATTTCCGCGCTGGGCCTGTGTCATTGCGCGTTACCAGATTCTGAACTTCCGTCGCCGCCATGCGCGCGACCGGCTGGTACTGAACGAAAAGGTTTTCGATCTGCTGCTCGAAGAATCCCTGGAGGAAACCTCGACCCATGAGAAGCGCCTCAACCTGCTTCAGCATTGTCTTAACAAGCTTCCCGCGGCAAGTCGACAACTCGTGCTGACCGCGTATCAGCCCGGCTCGACCATCGACAGTCTCGCCGCCGGGACCGGCAAAAAGGCGAACACGCTCTACCAACAACTGTGGCGGCTGCGACGCACGCTGGAACAGTGTGTCGAAGAATCTCTAAGCAACGACGAATCCCCCGAACAGATATGACAGAACATGATCATGAGCTGATCCGCGACTATCTCGACGGGCGACTGTCGCCGGCGGATCTGGAGTCATTGAACCAGCTTCTCGAAAACAATGCGCATGCCCGCGCCCGATTTCGAGCCCTGGCGACCCTTGAGGAAGGCTTGCGCGATCTGGCCGAGCTTCCGGCCCTATCCCCATCCGCCGCGGTGGCCTCAGCCGGACAAGCCTCATTGATCGATGATCTCTCCCTGTCTGCGGGGAAACCTTCTCCGATTATTTCCGGCCTCTTTCATCGACCGCTGATTTCCGCCGCTGCAGGCTTGGTGCTGGGGATATTCTGCACTTCGGCGATCTGGGCAGCGTCACAATCGGGTCGGCAAAAAATCCTGACATTGATCCACGAGAGCTTTGAATTCGCCCCCTCTCCGTCCGTCACCGGCATCCCGACCGAGCTGGAAACGTGGAGTGGCGATTTTACCGAAGTGGTCGAGATGACTGACGGGTTACTCCCGTTGCACGGCGAGCGCATGCTTCAATTCCTGCGTGCGGATCATGACGCCAAGGAATCTGCGGTAGGTTACATCTGCGATCTCTACCGGGTGGTCGATTTGCGACCCTATGGCCTGGCCGCGATGAAAGATGACACCCTGGTTTCGGTCGAGGCCGGTTTCCGATCCGTCCCGTTCCAGGACCCCAACCGGTTTCAGTGCGGCATTTCGATCTATGCCATGGCCGGGGTACCCGCCAACCGGGAAGATTGGAACGCCCTGTTCGAAACCAGTGAGAAAACCACGGAGAACAGTCTGGCCACGGCACAACGGTGGATCTTTCTCGATGGCGAGGCGACACAGTGGCAAAAGGGCCGTGCTGAACTGCGCATTCCGGGCGATGCAAAATTCCTCGTCATCGGGATTCGGGTCAGCGACCGCAGTGCCATTCAGCCGGATGGCGAAGAACCTCCGGCGGTGGAATTTTCAGGTCAGTTCGTCGACGACATCCGTGTTACCCTGCGCCGCAGCCCTTCTCATCCCTGATTTTACTGCCGATATATCCATGGTTTCCTCTTTTTTAAGAAGGCTGCTGATTACCTTTTTCGCCGTCACCGGCGTAAACGTTTCCGCCTCCGAGCTAACAACCGAAATGCCCGGGCAACACCGTGCCCTGTTCAAAGAGCATTGCCACCAGTGTCATAACGAGGACAAAAAGAAGGGCAAGTTTCGCGTCGACGATCTGTCATTTTCGATCACCGATATCGAGACAGCCGAACGCTGGCAGAAAGTGTTGGATGCGCTCAACTCCGGCGAGATGCCACCCGAGGACGAGGCGCCTTTGCCCAACGAGGCCAAGACAGATTTTCTCGACGACCTGTCAAATGTCATGGTGACCGCACGCAAGGCGCTGAGCGATCAGAAGGGCGTCATCACCATGCGCCGGCTCAACCGCCGCGAATACAACAATACCCTGCGCGAATTGCTCGGCGTCGAGATTAACGTCAGTGAGTTGCCGTCCGATTCGGGCACGGGAAATTTCGACACGGTGGGATCGAATCTGTTCATGTCGGCGAACCAGTTCGTGCAGTATCTGGATCTCGGCCGCAAAGCCCTGGACGAAGCGTTTGAATGGGAGTTAGCGGCTCCCGATGAAATGATCGAACGCTTCGAAGGCGAGGTCATTTCAGAAGAAGTCGCCGAGCACATCGAATGGCAGACCGATGCGCAGGCACGGGCCACCCAGTGGGCGGCAGCGGTGGAAGCGGCCGCCGCAAAACCGGAGAATGCAAAAATCGTGGCGGCGGTCCGTGAAAAATCCAAGGACGACAATATTTTCCGCCGCTTCTGGGCCGAGATCCCGGGTGCGCCTTCGCCGGAGTCGTTCGGATTTGAGTCGAAAGAAAACAGTGCCGACAAGGCCAACGCGGCGCTGCGTTCCTACCACTTGCCGTATCACCAATTTTACATGGAGCACCCGGCCGTCGATACCGGCATGTATATCGCCATCCAGAATGAGCACCCGTCAGTTCTCAACAACGCGACCTTCGACTTTCTCGTTCCGTGGAGCTGGCCGATCGGCGACTATATCGTTCGATTTCGCGCCGCGGTGACCGGCGACGGCACACCTGATCGGCGGTTCATCGAATTCGGCGTCAACCCACGCAACAGTCAGGCGACGGCCGCTTACGAGATCACCGGGACGATGGACCAGCCGCAGATCGTCGAGATCCCGTTCACCTTTACCAGCGATCACAAAGAGCGCACCGACCGCACCTTGTACCTTCGCGAGAAGGGAACCTTCGATCACTATCTGCAAACCCGCCGGCTGGCCAACGAGGGTCGCGAGAAAAACGGAATCGGCAGGGAGTTCGCCCTGTGGATCGACTGGGTGGAAATCGAACGGGTAGCCGATAAAAACAAGGCCACCCCGCCGGGCATCGCCGCGCTGAAGGTTCCGCTCGATGACAAATCCCCCGCTCCCGCAATGGAGGCGGTGCGCGAATCGTTGGCCGGTTTTGCCCAACAGGCCTTTCGCGGTCACGAGCCCTCCTCGAACTACCTCGAGGGTCTGCTGAAAAAGTACCAGACCCGACTGCAGGCCGGCGACAAACCCAATACCGCGATGAAAGAGGCCCTGGCGGTGGTGCTGTCGTCGCCCATGTTTCTCTATCTCGCTGAGCCGAATCTGGAGGCCACGCAACGCCCGTTGACCTCTCAGGAGCTGGCCACACGCCTGTCGTATTTCCTGTGGGGATCGCCGCCTGACCAGGCATTGCTCGATATCGCCAGCCGTGGCGATCTGGCAAATCCCGAATTGCTTCGCGAGCAAACCACGCGTTTGCTCAACGATCCGCGATCGGAGGATCTGGTGCACTCATTCACCTATCAGTGGCTCGGGCTCGACCGGCTCGACTTTTTCCAGGTAGATCTGGAAAAGCATCCGCGCTTCCACAACACCACCAAGGCGGCAGCACGTGATGAGATTTACGAAACGATGAGCTACCTGCTGCGCGACAATGTCAGCATCACCCATTTGTTGAAATCCGATCACGTCATCATCAACGCCACGCTCGCCGAGTACTACCAACTGGAAGGCGTCACCGGTAGCGAGTTTCGCAAAGTCAATCTACCCGAAGGCTCTCCCCGTGGTGGACTGTTAGGCATGGCGGCGGTCAGTCTCATGGGTGGCAACGGCGATGAAACCAATCCGGTCGAACGCGGCGCCTGGGTGTTGCGAAAATTACTCAATGATCCGCCACCACCGCCTCCGGCCAACATTCCGCAGATCGCGCGTTTGTCAGGGCAGGTGTTGACGACACAGGAACGGCTCCTGGCTCATCAGGAAGAAGCACAATGTGCCAGCTGTCACCGCAAGATTGATCCGATCGGACTGGGGCTGGAAAATTTTGACGCGGTCGGAGCCTGGCGAACCGAGGACACCTTCGTCGTTAAGGACGACAACGGCAAGCCGGTAAAAGACAAACACAAGACCTGGGAGATCGATCCTTCCGGCGCACTTTATAAAGGTCCCGCGTTTCAGAACTATTTCGAATTGCGCAATGTCATCGCCGGTCGGAAGCGCGACTTCGCCCGCGGATTCGCCGAAAAGCTCGGTGAATACGCCCTCGGTAGACCGATCGGATTCAGCGATGAATCCCTGCTCGAATCGATCGTCGCCGAAGCTGAAAAAAACGAATTTGCGATGCGCCAGTTCATTTACGCCCTCGTCGCCAGCAAGGAATTTCAAAGCAAATAATCGCCGCCCCTTGCACTATTTTTTTCGAGTCCATCTATGAAAACACGACGCCATTTTCTCCAATCGAAAACCGCCTTGATCGCCCTGCCGTTTCTTGAATCGCTGGGTTTTCGACGCTTCGCTTCGGCAGCGGCTCCGGCGACTCCCCCGAAGCGCATGATCTTTCTCGGCTTCGGTTGGGGGGTGACCGATGAGACCTGGTACCCTGACATTAAGACACCGGGCGCGGACTACGAGTTGCCCTCCGGACTGAAACCTCTCGCCCGGCACAAGCAGGATATCACCGTCGTGCAGGGCTTGTGGAATCAGTACTCGAGCGAGGGTCACGCCGGAAGCACCTGGTGGCTGACCGGCGCCAACCGCTATGCCCAGGCGGGCCAAAGCATGCACAACAGCATTTCCGCCGATCAGGTGGCTGCGGCACAGTTCGGCAGGCACACCCGTTTTTCCTCACTTGAGCTGAACGATGCCAAGGGGAAATCCAATTCCGGGCACGGCGAGGGACTTTCTCTGGCCTGGGATGTCAGCGGCAAACCGCTCGCCGGACTTAACGGACCACTCGCAGCCTACCATCGTCTTTTTTCCAAGGACACTACTCCGCTCTCCGAACAGAAGGCGCGGCTCGCGGAGCGTCGCAGTGTGCTCGACACCGTGCTCGACAATGCCCGCGACCTGCAGCGCGGCCTTGGCAAATACGATCAGTCGAAACTCGATGAATACTTTCAGAGCATTCGCGACATCGAAACACAGATCAGCAAGGACGAACAGTGGCTCGGCGTGCCGCGCCCGGAAACGTCGATGTCGATGCCTCCGGAAGGGTTATCCGGGAAGAAGGAAATCGAGATCATGTACGACCTGATGATCGCCGCGATGCAGACCGACAGCACCCGCGTGCTCACCTATCGCCAACCCGTCGAGACGCTGCTCACCAGTGTCGGCATCGATGTGCATCCGCACGACATGAGTCACTACATCACCACCAAAGGCGAAAAACTGGCGGCCTCCGAAAAGCGGGATCAGACTCAGAGCGAACTGCTCGCGGGACTGATCGATCGCCTCAAGGACAGCAAAGAAGCCGACGGCAGTCGTCTCTTCGATCACGTCGCCCTCGGCTACGGCAGCAACATCCGCACCGGTCACGAGTTGAACAACTGTCCGACCATCCTGACCGGCGGCGGTGCCGGCATTAAACTCGGCCAGAATATCGTCGCCCCGAAAGATACGCCGCTCTGTAACGCCTGGCTGTCGCTGCTTCACGGCATCGGCGTCGAGGCCGAGCGACACGGCGACAGCAGCGGACCGCTCAAGGAGATCATGGCGTAGGTGCTGAGCAACAGGCCGGCGAACCGCTTCTTGATTAGGTAAGCACCTGTGTCATTAGGCAGCAGTGGCTGTAGCTCAATCAGTCGCCGGCAGCCCCTATTGCAGAGGCTCTGCCAGGGCGGTGCCGATACCGGTCGCCCCGTAGCCGTTGCCACAGTAGAAAAGCCGCAGCCTGGATCCTTCACGAACGATGTGGGGGTATTCGACCATTTTATTTTCCCACGCCGCTTCGCCGGGGGCGAGCGCAAGGTTCTCACCCGGCTGGCCTCGATCCCAGGTCAGGCCGTCACGACTACTTGCTTCGCAAATCGAGTAGGCGCCGAAGCGCGTGCCGATGCCCGCATAAATCGCCCGCCAGCCGTCTTTCACCGGCCATACGTTGAGGGCGATAGTAGCGGCATTTTCATACTCCGCCTCCGCCCGGGGCCGCATCACGACCCGCTTGTCGGTCCAGTTGATCCCGTCGTACGAATGCGCGACCACCGATTGTTTGGCCTGATTGATCTGCAGCGTTTTGCCGGGTCGTCCAGTCGCCAGGGTGTAGTACATGCGGTACAGAATCCGCCCGTCCTGTTGCGGAAGTTCGATGATCGGTCCGCCACCGGCGATACCTTTGTTGTCGGGCCAGTCCGGAAAGCCATCGCCATGCAACACCACATCCCCTGTCTTTTGCCAGTGGATCAAGTCATCGCTGACCGCAAGTCCAATTCCGGTAAACGCCTGCAGCCCGTCGCCAGTGCTGCCGCGGCCGGTGTAGTAAAGGTGCCACTTGTCGCCGAAGCGATGCACGCAGGGCAGAACGCACCACAACTCGTCAAAGTCGCCCTTGGCACCGACGTCGAAAAGCGACCCGTGACGCGTCCAGTTCGCGACATCATCGATCGGACACGTTGCCAGGCAAATGCGCTGTTTCCGATCGACACCGGCGCCTGAATAGAACAACCAGTATTCCCCCTTGTCCTCCCTGGTCACTACAAACGGGTTCATGCAGCGGTGGCGATCAAAGGCGTTGTCGCCCGGAGGCAGCACCGGATTGCGCGGGTCGCGTTTCCATTGGTGTACCCGCAACGGCGGGGCTGCGCCTTCGGCATAGACGGAGTCACGCAACAGTGAACCGATTCCAGCAAACGAAACCGTACTGACGATTCCCGCCTGCCCTAACAAACTGCGCCTGCTGATTGATTTCCCGCTTTCTTCCTTGCTCATCAGAGGACACTAGGAATATCCCCACCAAGGTCAATCCACTAACCGGTGTTTCTTGTGAGTTGTGAATGGATGCCGGGCGAAGTCAGTGACGCAGCCAACTCACCATCGGCGCAGGCCTCCATAATCTCACCGTTGATCCTGACTCACCTGCGACGCCACTCACCCTGCTTGAGCTCGACGATTGCCGAGCTTTGAGTTTTCGCCAGCAGCTCGTCCAGCGCATGCTGCTGTTCGTCCGACAGGTTCTCAGAGTTTCGCTGTTCGCGGACTTTCAGATTCATCGTTGCGGTTTTGTCATCGCCAACCGCTTAAACTCTCAATCAGAACGCTCCAGTTATTTTGGGGTCAAGTCAGTTGAACAAGGCCCGCTGACGAAGGGCTGAGATTTAAAAGCTCAGCTTGAACCGGCTCTCTCTGAGAGCCGCAGCAGGCAGCACCGGACCGGGCCGGAATCCGCTCCCCTCCATCGCGACTAAATTACCAACCTTATTCTCACCGGCGAAGGTACTCCGATCCTCCAAATAAAACTCTACTCCCTACTCCGCCGAAGCCTTCACCGGCACAAGCTCATAAGCATGTTCGACCGGCTTGCGGCTGGCCAGCGCGGCCTGCCAGTGAACCTCAACCTGCTTGCGGAGTTCCTCGTAATTCGGCCACTTCTCGATGTAGCGCAAGGCCATGTGGGCGCTGTATTCCTTCTTGTCCTCGAAGTGATCGTAGTGCGCCTGCAATGCCGCCGGATCATCGACATCGACTTTGTAATAATAGATCATCCAGCGCCGTGAATTTAACAAGCTGCAGGCCTCCGCCTCAGCGCTTTTTCGCCGGGCATTGTGTTCGGCGACCTGCCGGGCTTGCTTAAATTGAGGCGTGGCGGCGTTAAAGGCGAGATTGATTCCGCCGGCCAGTTCCCCGGCCGGGTATTGTCCGACGGTCGTGCCATCGATGCGCAGTTCATACTTCCCCTCCGCCAATCCGGCGACGGTGAGCAGCTCCTGATTCAAGTCGGCTTCGATGGGCAGAAGCTCGAGCATTTCTTTTGCGGCGGGGTCAATCGGATAAGGCAGGGCTTTCGCCAGCACAGTGAACGAGACCCCACCGTCGACGCGGCTCACTGAAGACACTTCGGCATTGATGCTTTCCTTCACCTGATCCGCTGCCGCCGAAGCTGACGTGTCGACCACCACTTTCGAAACGATGGCCGGCGCGCCCTGCGACTTGAGGAACAGCCAGGTCATCATCAAAAAACCGGGAGCTCCCGGGTGCACGCGATCTCCGCCGATAATCGTCCACTTCGGATCGCTGTGCTGCTGCTTGACGTTGAGTTCGGTCATCGGCCCGTGCAGATCGATGACCTTCCCCGAATTCTGTGCCGCCATTTTTCGCATCATCTCTCCACACCGCCCGAGGCCATCGTTGCATCCGAACAGATTTACCGTTTCCATTTCGGCGGTCTGATCGTACGGCGTCGGCGTTAAGAACAGCAGCTTCGGATCGTCCGCTTCGGTTCGAATACGGGAGACAACTTCCTCCATGCTCGCCTGATAGCGTTCCAGCGACGATTTCTGCGCCTGAAGTTGCGCATCGGTCGGCTCGAAGGTGTAGTTGCCGCGACCGATATCGTTCATGCCGAACATGATCACGACGGAAGTCGGTTTATGGTCGATGACATCCTCCTCAAGTCGGCGCAGCGAGCCATTGGCGCTGTCACCCGAACGACCGGCGTTGATGAATCGAACGGTCCGATCCGGGAAGCGGGTCAGGTAATAGTCAGATACGTTGGTTTGCAGGCTGCCGCGGGCGGTAATGCTGTCGCCGAGGAAGCAGACCACTTCACCATCCTCGAATAGTTCGGCCCGGGCGTGGATTCCGGTTATCGAGAAGACCACCAGGCAGAGGGCAATGGGAAAAAATTTCTTCATGTATGGGGTTACTAGTAGCGAACAAATTCGGTTTTCCAAGCCCGGGTATCAAATCGGCACCGACTAACGGAACTACCTGGGAACACCAACGGCCTCGAGAATTTCCTCTCTGGTCTTCAGAAGCTGATACTCATACGGAATCGCGAACGGCCACGGCGACGGCGCGCTGATGAACCCCTCGTCAAGCGTATGCGGACAGGTGGCGGCCGCCTCACTGACAAGGTCACCGTCAGAATAGAGAACACCGGCCGGCTTCTCAGCTGGAAGGACGTAGCGTATCACCCGCGGCCCGGAGACGGCGGGGTTGCATCCCATGTCGAAAACGTTCGCTTCGGAGATCACGCGACCATTGATTCCGACCCGCATGCCCTCGTCGTTGACGTAGCCGATGACGTTGTTAAAGACATGCGCATCCATGTTGCGAAACTCGCCCGGCGACCGCCCGTTTACCATGGTGTGGTAGAGATTGCAGGCAATCGTGATCCGTCCACGGGCCTGAGCCGCCGCATTGCCGATCAACGAGGCGGTCTTGGTTTCCTGAAAGGTGTTATTTGAGAAGGTGATAAGATCCGGAATGCCTCCGTTGTTGTGATACACACCGAGAGATTCGTCCGACATGCGTTTCCAGGTGTTGCCGTGAATCCAGTAGTGGGAGCCGCCCCAGATCTCCAACCCATCCGTGGCACCGTTGGAGAAATAGGGCGCTTCGTAGGCATAAGGCCAGCCGAGATCGCCGACGTGGGTGATCCCGACAAGAATCAGTTGTCCGTGCCGGGCATTCAGCTGCCCGGTTTTTACCGGAGTTTCCACCGGTGGCAGATTGATGCCCCGGTTGTTATTCGGCAGGCCATACTGCCAGGTGATCGACACGCCTCTGCCATCGACGGTTTTATGTTTTCCGAGTGGCGTTGAGCCATGAGGCACCTTCCAGACCTGACCATCGAGCCCGGGATGAAAAAAGATCCACCGCGGCGTGTCGTCGGTGAGTGCTTCAAGCAGGGAATCATCGCTGAGGCTGGTGATTTCCGTCATAACACCCTCGGCACCGCCAATGGTGTCGGCTCCGAATCCGAACCGCAGGGCCAGCAGGCTCTCAATCCGATCGGCAGCAGTTGCAAAAGACACGCTGCCGGCGGTCGATGGAGCATCAGGGACATCCGCTTGTGCGCAGCTCGACGGCGGCGAAACGCCCATCCCGATGGCCAACCAGAGGCCGATGAGATACGTGAATGCCTTCGGTGAGATTCCCTTCTTCATGGGGCAGTCGATTGACGTCGATGTTATGAAACCGGCCGGCGAAGAGCCTGTTCAAGTCCGCCTGCAAAGGCATACCAACTTCAAGCCCTTCGCGTCTTATGCCCGGGGCCTGATGTTCAACCGTGATCGTCAGGCGAGGTGCTTTTTGAAAAAGGCAATGGTCCGGTCCCAGGCGAGTTCGGCCTGTTCGGCGTCGTAGCGCGGTGTCGAGTCGTTGTGGAACCCGTGATTGGCTTCGGGATACACATGCACAGTGTAGTCGACGTTGTTGGCCTTGAGGTCTTTTTCGTAGTCAGGCCAGGTTTCGTTAACGCGCTTGTCCAGTTCTCCCAGTTGAATCAGCAGCGGGGCTTTGATGTTTTTACGGATTTCTTCCGCCGCCGGGGTGCCGTAAAAAGGCACGCCGGCATCCACGGTTTCGGGAATTGCCGCGGCGAGCATGTTGACGACATAGCCACCAAAGCAAAAGCCGACGGCGCCGAGTTTGCCGTTACCGGACTCGTGGCCCTTGATGAATTTTGCTGCGGCGATGAAGTCCTGTTCGAGTTTGGCCTTATCCATGGAACCCTGCATCGAACGACCTTCGTCGTCATTGCCGGGATAGCCGCCCAGAGGATGCAGAGCATCGGGGGCAAAGGCAATGAAGCCGGCCTTGGCGACACGGCGGGCGACGTCTTTCACGTAGGGATTGAGGCCGCGGTTTTCATGGACGACCAGCACGGTGGGTGCTTTGCCCTCGAGGCTGGTCGGCACGACCAGGTAGCCGCTGCATTCGCCGTGGCCCTGCGGCGAGTTAAACTTGGCGTAGCTCGCCTTGATGTCGGGATCATTGAAGGAGACCTGCTCGGCGCTGGCGTAGTCAGGCAGCAGGGCGGCAAGTAATGCCGTGGTGGTAAATCCGGCGACGGTGAGAGTGGAAAGTCGCGACACAAACGTGCGCCGGTCGATAATGCCGTGGGCGTATTCGTCATACCAGTCGAAGGCTTCTTTCGGAATCGGATGAGCGGTGACAGCTGCGGTTTCGGCGGAGAGTTCTTTCATGGTTAAAGAAAATCGACCGCCGCGGGGAAAAGGCAAGCGCTACACGCCTGACCAAAAAAATGGACCGCTGTCGATCAGCTCAGAACCGGCGGATGATGCCGGGACGCGCGCGGGGAGAACGAAGCGGTCGAGTGCCCCGGTTTTCGATCAATTACCTGAAAGGAAAGCAGAACGCTGACGTCTGTCACAGCAGAGCCTTTTGCGACGATAAGATCGCTGACACCCGGTTGCGCTCCAACGAGCGCCCGCAGCTTTCGCCAGTTGCACAGATCCACCCCTCCCTTAACTGCACAGCATCCGTCCCACGCCGCCACCAGACTTATGAAACTCTCCGAAAAGGTCGCCATCGTATCGGGAGGCGCTCGCGACATCGGTCGCGCGATCTCCATCGAACTCGCCAACCAGGGCGCGAAAGTCGTGATCAATTATTTCGGCAGCGCCGACCAGGCGCAGCAAACCGTGGCAGCGATCACCGCAGCCGGTGGTCAGGCCCTTGCGGTAAAAGGCGATCTAACCAAGTCGGCGGACGCCGGAAAGCTCGTCGCCGAAGCGTGCCAGGCGTTCGGCGAAAACATCGACATTGTGGTCAACAACGCCGGTGGCATCGTCGCCCGCAAAACACTCGAAGAAATGGACGAGGCATTTTTTAACCACGTGCTGCAGCTCAATACCACCAGCACTTTTCTGCTCACCAAAGCCGCCGCCACCAAGATGGGCGCCGGCGGCTCGATCATCAACATCGCCTCGCAGGCGGGGCGTGACGGCGGTGGCCCCGGAGCTGCCGCTTACGCGACCTCAAAAGGGGCGGTGATGACTTTCACCCGCGCCATGGCGAAGGAATTGGGACCGAAAGGCATCCGCGTCAACGCACTCTGCCCGGGAATGATCAGCACCACTTTTCACGATACTTTTACGAAAGACGAAGTGCGCAAAAACGTCGCCGCCGGTACGCCGCTGAGGCGCGAAGGCTCAGCGGAAGAAATCGCCGGCGTGGTTGCCTTTCTGGCCTCATCCGGGGCGAGCTTTTTAACGGGCGTCAACATGGATGCCAACGGCGGGCTGTTGTTTTCCTGAGATAGACGATCTGCCGAAAGGGCTCACGCCCCGCCTGTCGAGTGGGCTTGTGTTGGTCCTTCGTTCGCGCTTGGTTTTTCGGGCCATTTGTCATTCCCGTATTTCCACCGTGTGAGAAAAGCGGGCTGAACCAAGGCCATCCGGCTCAGGCTGCGGAACTGCCGGCCAGCGCCGCAAGCTGCGGCTTCCGGGGCAACCCCGCCGTGATCAGCACAGCGACGAAAATGAAGCCGGCGCTGGTCCACAGGCAACCGGCGAGGCCGGCCTGCAAATACATGACGCCGGACAACAGGGTTCCGACAAGTCGACCGCAGGCGTTGGCCATGTAGTAAAATCCGACGTTGAGCGCGACCTTGTCCGAGTCCGTGTAGGCAAGGATCAGGTAGGAATGCACCGAGGAATTGACCGCGAACACGATGCCGAATACCGCCAGTCCGGCCAGTATCATCACCGTGATGTGATACTCAAAGGCGACCGCCAGCGCGATGCCTGCGGCGACCAGGGCGAGCGCAATTCCCCACACCAGGGCCGCCTTCGCTCCCGATTCAATCTCGGCCCCCAGTTTGCGGCGCACAAACGCCGGTGCCGAAGCCTGAACGATTCCGTAACCGATCACCCACGCCGCCATGAACGCACCGGTTTCCCAGAAACTCCATTCCAGTACTTCGGTCAGGAAAATCGGCAGACCGACCACGAACCAGACGTCGCGCGATCCGAACAGAAAAAATCGCGCCGCGGAGAGCAGATTGATTTCCCTGCTCTTGGCGAACAGTTGCGAAAACTTGACCTTGTCGCGGGTTTTGCCCATGTCGCCTTTGAGCAGCACCAGCGAAACGATCAGGATCACCAACAGCGCGCCCGCCATCGACCACAGCGCCGGGGCGAAACCGATCCACGTCAGCAGCAGTGCGCCGAGAAAGAATCCAACTCCCTTGAGAGCGTTTTTCGAGCCGGTGAGAATGGCGACGAATTTGAACAACAGACGCTCGGAGTCCGCCGACTCCTCTTTTGAAGGCACCAGCAATTTGATCGCGCTCTTGGAACTCATCTTGGTGAGATCCTTGGCGATTCCGGAAAGCGCCTGCGAAGTCATCACAAACCCCACCGACAGCGCCACCGTCCAGGCCGGATCGAGAAACGACAACATACTGAGCGCCA
>CBDULB010000025.1:0-55145 GCA_965367965.1 uncultured bacterium
CGGGCTTCGCGCATTTCTCGCACTTGCCGTCTTTGGCTTTTGCACAAGCGGGGCACTTGTCCGCCGCCGCTGCGGGCTTCGCGCATTTCTCGCACTTGCCGTCTTTGGCTTTTGCACAAGCGGGGCATTTGTCTGCCGCAGCTCCGGGCTTCGCACATTTCTCGCACTTGCCGTCTTTGGCTTTTGCACAAGCGGGGCATTTGTCTGCTGCCGCTGCGGGCTTCGCACATTTCTCGCACTTGCCGTCTTTGGCTTTTGCACAGTCGGGGCACTTGTCCGCCGCCGCTGCGGGGGGAGCCGGAGCCGGTGACGGAGCGTTCAGGCGTTTGCGAACCGCTTCCAGCTCACGCCGCAACTGTTCGACTTTTCGCTCCAGTTCATGCACGCGCATTGCGGAAACCGTCGCGCTGTGATTTTTCTCAAGCTCCATCGAAATGCGTTCGGCATGCTCGCGTGCACGGCGGGCATCTTCCTCGAGACCGGCAGCCTTGAGGTGTTCCGACGCCTCCATCAGGTGTCGGATACGCTCGTGATGATGTTGCTGAGCGTGGTGATGGCGTTCGCGCTCAGCGCGTTCGCGATCGTGGTCCTCGCGATGATCGTGACCGCGGTGAGGTTCAACTCGCTTTTCAGCCGGTTTTTTCGGGGCGGCATCAGCCGCTTCGACAAACGAGGGCGCAAACAACGCAACGCTCGCGCACAGGGCAAAAACCCGGCTCAAGGTACTTAACAGGGGTGGGCAGGCAGTATTTTTCATGGGGATCATTTTATCTTGCTGACGGTCGCGGGAGACAGTCCACCGCGCTTGAATCCTCCAGCATTCCAGATTTTACCCCGTCCAGCAAACCCAGTTGCCACGTTTGAAGAAAAAATCACCCGTGGACAATCGCAAATCTTCGGGCAATATCCCCACTCGCCCCTTTCATAAGGCCGAGCCAACGCCAACACCCGTGAGCCTGATCGTGCAAAAATACGGCGGTACTTCCGTCGGCGACCCCGAGCGCATTCTTAATGTGGCCCGACGCATTCTGGAAACGCAGAAAGCCGGCCACAAAGTCGTTGCTGTGGTCTCGGCGATGTCCGGTGAAACTAACAAGCTCATCGAGCTCGCTGCCGCCGTCTGTCAGGACAGTCGCCCGCCCGATCGCGAGATGGATGTCCTCCTGGCAACCGGTGAACAACGCACAATCGCGCTGACTTCAATGGCGATTACCGCGCTCGGTGGTCAGGCCAAATCTCTCACCGGCGCCCAGGCGGGGATTGAAACCGACGGCGTTCACACCAAGGCGCGCATTTCCAACATCACACCGGACGAAGTGCACCGACTGCTCGACGACGGCAATATCGTCATCGTCGCCGGTTTTCAGGGCCGCACCGCCGACGGTCACATCACCACCCTCGGTCGCGGTGGCTCCGACCTGACCGCGATTGCCATGGCAGCAGCGGTCGACGCCGACCTGTGCCAGATTTTTACCGATGTCGACGGCGTCTACACCTGCGACCCGCGGGTAGTGGCCGATGCCCGCAAAATCGACGAGCTGAGTTACGATGAAATGCTCGAGATGGCCAGCAGCGGCAGCAAAGTCATGCAGTCGCGCGCCGTTGAGTTCGCCAAAAAATTCGGTGTTAAATTTGAAGTCCGCAGCAGCCTTAACGACAACCCCGGCACCTTGGTGCGCGAAGAACACATGAGCATGGAATCCGTCGTCATCCGTGGAGTCAGCCTTGAGCGGGCCCAGGCAAAAGTCACCATCACTGGAGTCAGTGACCAGCCCGGCACCGCAGGACGCGTGTTCGGCGCGCTCGCCGAGGCCAACCTGCTGATCGACATGATCGTGCAAAACGTCTCTACCACTGGTGTCACCGGCGTTACCGACATCTCCTTTACCCTCAACGAAGTCGATCTGGCGCAAGCCGAGTCCGCGCTTGAGCCGGTGCTCGCCGATCTCGGCGAAGGCGTACGTATTCTCACCGAAACTAAAGTCGCCAAGCTCAGCGTCGTCGGCATCGGCATGCGCTCGCACTCCGGCGTCGCCGCTGAAATGTTCGCCGCGCTCGCCAAAGCCGACATCAACATTCAGATGATCTCAACTTCCGAGATCAAAATCACCGTCACGGTCGCCGAAGCACAGATCGACGATGCCGTGCGCGTCGTACACGACGCCTTCGGACTCGCCGAAGCAGGGTAGCTGGAAGGCAACGCAGCGCTCTTTCCCTCCCCACCCCTCTCCGCTTTCCCGCTCAGCCAATCGAGGTCCCGGCAGAATTGCGCCCCTCGGTGACAAGATATTATTTTCCCGGAAACAGTTATCCGAATTGAAGTGGTTGCAGGGTAGACGGCCCCGTTTTCGGAAAAACTTCCGCCATGGATGTTTGACGGCGATGGCGGACAACGCCAACCTAAGTCGCCATGCTCTCTCTCCCCCGAGTTTCTGTCGTGGCAGCGTATCTGCTGCTTTCGTGTTTGCCTAATGCTCTGGGCCTGGACTTTTTTAAGAAAAAGGCGGAAGAGCCGGCGGAGCACGATCGCGATACGATCACTGCAGTGCAGATCTACCTCGATTCGCAATTGCTTGGCCCCGGCAAAATCGATGGCGAGATGGGAACTTTTACCCGTCAGGCGGCGGAGGATTTCAACCTCCGCAACGGTATCGAGGCCGGCAACTGGCACGAGTTACTGAAGCGAACCAAAAAGGCCGTCCCATCGCCATACCACACCGTGACGGTTCCCGAATCCGCCTCGAAATTTATCGGCTCTCTGCCCTCGAGCAGGGCCGCTCAGGCTGAGCAGGACTACATGCCCTACCGCTCGTATCACGAGTATATCGCCGAGCGTTATCACGCCAGCATGGGCTTTATCACGCGTCTCAACCCTGAGCTCAAGCTCGACAACCTTCGGGCGGGCCATCAAGTAATCGTTCCCAACGTCGCCGAATTTCGCATCGAGGACATCAAACGCGATATTAAGTTCGAAGCGGAAACCACTCTCAGCGCGCGCCGGCTCCAGGTCGACACCAAGCGCAAGACCGTGCGTATCTACGATGGCGAAAATCTGCTGGCGAGCTTTCCGATCACGCCCGGTCGCGAAAAATTTATCCCCTACGGTGAATGGAAGTGCGTCAACATGGTCACCACGCCCGAATTTCGCTACGACAGTCAGATGCTCAATGCCGGCAAGCGCGGCGACGACTATCACATGCTGCCACCCGGCCCGAACAGTCCGGTCGGCATCTTCTGGGCCGGTCTGGACAAATCCGGGATCGGATTGCACGGCACCAACAGCCCTGAAACGATCGGTCGCGCCCAGAGCGCCGGCTGCATCCGTCTGGCCAACTGGGACGCCGTACGCCTCAGCGCCCTGTTCCGCCCGGGTGCCAGCGTCGAAGTGCGCTGACTTTCCCCTGGTCCTTCACGGCCCCTGCCCTCGTTGATTTCACTCAACTCAGCTCGACAGAGCGACGTCGTCTTTGGTTTCCGTCACTGGATTTCTGCCAACCAGCGGTTCGCCGGGAACGAACGAAACAGCGGGACCCTGCTTGGCATTTTCGACTTCCTCGCCGGAAGCAACGTAGATCGGCAAGCGCACGCCGAATGATGAACCCTCGCCTTCTTCGCTGCGGCAGTATACACCACCACCCATCGATACCGCCAACCGGCGCGTAATCCACAAACCCAAACCGCTGCTCGGCTCACCACCGGTCGGGCGCGGCGTAAGGCGGGAAAACTTCTCGAACAATTTCGACTGGTCTTCCAGGCTCAGACCTGGACCGTTGTCGATGACCTCGACAACCACCATATTGTCAGTGCAACCCACCGACATCTTCACCTTGCCTCCGACCGGCGTGTATTTGATCGCGTTGGATACAAGATTTTCCAGGACCTGATGAGCAGCACCTTGATCGCCTCTCACGGTGGGTAGATCAACGACCGCAGGCATCGAAAGGCTGATCTGCTTGGCGACCGCAAGGGCTCTGTTTTCTCCGACTACCGTGGTGATCAGTGGCGTCATGTCGAACTCTTTTGATTCCAGCTCCATGCGATCATCTTCAATGGCCTGCACATCGAGCAGGTTGCTGATGATGTCGGTCATTCGGCCTGCCGATGTAAGAATTTCGCCCGCCTGACGATGGATTTGCTCCGGTGACAGGTTCTCCTGCATCCGCAACAAATCGGCATAACCCGTGACGATGCCTAACGGATTGCGCAAGCCGTGAGCCGCGATGTTGATGAACTCCGCCCGCTCACGATTAAGAGAGTGCAGGTCGGAATTCGCCGCCGCCAATTGCTCATTGGCGTAATCCATCCGGCGCGCCGCTTCCCGTCGGGTCTGCTCAAAAATAAAACCCAGAGTGCCAAGAAAACAGACCAGACCGACCATACTCACTGACGCCACCGCCGAAGCCCATTCAGCGTCATAGGTGGTCGGAAAATGATAGTCAAAAATTTCGCATACTGCCAATGCAACGATGGTCGCAAAAGCGATCACCGACCACGTCAACGCACCACGCAAATCTACCAGAAGGAGCACCACCAAAGGCACCGCCGCCAGCCAGGCGACCGCATTGCCGGTGATCCCGCCATCAACCGAACACAATCCGGTAAAGCCCACCAGAAGGCCAAAACCATAGAGATAGCCAGTCAGATTAAGATTCCCTGTGTGACGCACCACCCACGGCACCAATGTGGTGATCATGCCGCTGATTCCGATGATATAGCCACCCCAGCGATGTCCGATCGCAAGGAAAAATGCCGCGTATGCGATCGACATCAGCCCGAGAACCACTCCGAAGCGAATTTGCAAACGAGCGCGCCTGAGATCATCCTCATCTTCCCAATTATCGGGATGAACAAATCCATCGAGAGGAGCACCGACTTTTCGTTGTTCAATAACCGACGAAACCGCCGCTGCTGAACGAGAAATGACCGGCCGGGGCGGTAAGGGTTTGAGAGGCGAAGACATACGGTTCGGATGCGGTGCTTTTGGTGAATCGGTATCGGTTCAAAGGTCGATACCACCTCCACGAGGGAGTCGTTCGAATGAGCCAAAATAGTTAAACTTTGTATAAAATATATGGAAATTACATTTAATGCTAACTATTTCTCGTATTCCGCAGAAAAAATTGCTGCCCAAACCGGCGCGCCAAAGCAACCGTGGGCACAACCAATTGATTAGGCACGAGCCGCGAATGGCGACTCAGTTCAGCGAGCAGCCTGAGCTCGCCGCCGGATCGACACCATCAGCACGCAGGTGCTGCGATTTCCTCACTGCCTTTTCGACCGTCGGGAACACCTGGGGAGGCGGAATCGCCAGTCCCGAACGGCGGGCTGCCGGACCGCTCGCCAGACGAATGCCCTCGACATCCGACAAATTGACCAACATCTCGCGGTCCTCCCGGCTGATCTCACTGAACAGAAAAGTCACCTGAAAGCAGCTCTGCCCATTCCGTCCGCCCCCGGTCAGCGGCAGGGACTCCACCACGATTGTCTCCGCGCTGACAAATGCGCCAGTTGTTCGCGGCACCGACGCCTTTGCCTCGACGTGACAACCCAGAACCATCGCCGATCCAACCTCGAAGCCACGCTGCGACTCAACCACCATCCCGTGTTCGTTGACCGCCAGCACGCGCCGCAGCGGACATTCATGGTCTGCTTGACGACGTCCACCGTCCGATGATATCGGCGTCTCTGGCTGTGGCAGTTCGGAATGATTTTCGTGAGCCATCAGTTTTGTTCGAAAGCGTATCGTGCAATCGACGGGCGGCAAAGTAGCCAGCAGTGTCCCGCTGTCAAACACTCAGAACTAACCAACGGAGCGGTAATTTCGGATAGTGTTAGGATACGTGAAAGTTATTGAATTTAGGGAGTGGCTGGGGAAGTCTTGCCGCTGAAGCGTCGTCTTGCCCCGCAATGTCGACGAGACAGCCCTTGCCCAAGCGCCCGCTACCATGCACATCCAGGATATTTTCGAAAAACAGCGCACCACCATCTCGTTCGAGTTTTTTCCTCCGAAATCCAACGATGCCTGGGAATCGCTCTATTCCACGATCGCCGAACTCGAGCGCTACAAGCCCTCCTTCGTCAGCGTCACCTACGGCGCCGGCGGCTCGACCCGCGAGATGACTCACGACCTGGTCGTGCGACTGAAGGAAACCACCGCCTGTGACCCGATCCCTCACTTGACCTGCGTCTGCCACCAGCAGGACGAAGTACAGAGCATCCTTGAACGCTACGCCGCCGCCGGCGTCAGCAACATTCTCGCCCTGGGCGGCGATCCACCACGCGACCGCGCCGATCACGATCGCTCGCAGGACGCCTTTCCGTACGGCGCTGATCTGGTCGCCTTCATCAAAAAGTTCAACCAAACCGGGACCCATCCTGATTCGCGCGGCTTCGGAATCGGCGTCGCCGGCTTTCCCGAAGGCCATCCTGCCACTCCCAACCGGCTCGTCGAAATGGAGCACCTGAAACGCAAAGTCGACGCCGGCGCCGACTACATCGTTACCCAGCTGTTCTTCAACAACGACGACTTTCTCGATTTCCGCGACCGCTGCGCCCTGGCCGGCATCGATGTGCCAATCATCGCCGGGATTATGCCGATCACCTCCGCCAAAGGCATGCAGCGCATGGCCGACCTCGCCGCCGGGGCCCGCTTTCCCGCTAAGTTGCTGCGCGCGGTCGAACGGGCCGGCGACGATACCGAAGCCGTCGAACGCGTCGGCATTCACTACGCCACCCAGCAGTGCGCCGATCTGCTCGATCACGGCGTCAAAGGTTTTCACTTTTACACACTCAACCGCTCGCGTGCGACCCGCGAGATCTACGCCAGTCTCGGCCTGCGCGATACCGAATCGCTCGCCACCTCCTAGCAGAAATCAACGCCCGCCATGCCCGAGGAACCCGAAATCGATAGTGATTCGCCGGAGAAACCCCGCAAGCCTGTCGACCTTCCCGGAGCCGAGTGGCCGGACCCACCCAAACGCCCCGCTCGATCGCGACTGCGATCGACCCTGTCGCCATCGACCGGGTCAAAAAAAAGCGGCCGCGGCGGCCGCTACGCCTGGCGATTTATTTTCTACGCCGTTTTCGTGCTCTACCTGGCCGGCGATTTTTTCGTGTTCCGCGGCCCGCTTCGGCAACGCTACGAAAAACGACAAGCTCTCGGCCCAACCAGCGCCGAACGAGCGATCGAAAAAGGTTGGGTCGCGACCGTCAACGGCGAATCGATCAGCACCGACCGCCTTGATCGCGCCGTCGACATCCATCTCTACCAGCGTGGCAGGAAGCGTGACCAGCAATCGACCAGCGGCCTGCGCTATATCCGCGGTGCCGTGCTGCAACACCTGATCGATGACCTGCTCGTCGAACAATACACCCGCGGCCAGAAACATCAGGTCCATCGCGATCAGATCGACTCCGCCGTCGCGCGTTTTGAATCCCAATTCAAAGACGCCGGACAATTACAGCAACGTTCGGCCGCGCAACATCTCGACGCCCGACAGCGCCGCCAACGCCTTGGCGAACTCACCGCGCAAGTCGACTGGCTGGAAGCTCACCTCGCCTCGTCACCCCGGGTTACTGAAACCGCCGCCCGGCAATGGTACGACAACAATCGCGAAGGCGGCCCGGAAAATGGCTTCGGCGTCGCTGAGACCTATCGCGCACGACACATTTTCCTGAGCACGGTCAGCGATGATTCGCCCGGGCGCGAGCAACAGATCCACGAGCTGCACCGCCAGCTGACTGAAGATCAGGCCGACTTCGCCGCGCTCGCCGCCGAACATTCCGAAGACCTGCGCTCCAAGCCACGTGGCGGTGATCTCAATTGGTTCACGGCTGCGCGTATGCCAGCGGACTTTATCGCTGCCGTCGAAACGCTTCAACCCGGCGAACTGAGTGAACCGTTTCGCAGCGGGATTGGCTGGCACATTGTCGAAATCACTGACCGCCAACCGGCCCGCGACGCCAGTTTTGAAGAGATGCGTGAAGAAATCATCGCTTATCTGGAAACCGAAGATCGCCGACAGAAAATCGAAGAATTTGTCGAGAATCTGCGCCGCACTTCGATCGTCCAGGTTTTTCCCGAACAACTCTGAGCCCGGGTCTCAAGGTTGAGCATACGCCGGGGCAGACTTTTTTCCCGGCCCGCGATCGATCGCCAGCACCGCACCCGTCAACAGCAGGCAGACGATCGGTACCGCAAGAATCCCGGCCACAGTGAAAACGCCGAGCACCAGCGGCGTGAACAGCATCATCGCCACCAAAAGCCCACTCGGCGGCGGGTCGATAGGGTTTTCAAACAAACGGATTTTTGCCCGGCCAAGCTGCAAACCGAACACACAAAACAGACCATCGACCGCCACTGACAAAACGAACAGCTGGGCGACGGCCGCCATCGAATTCTCGTCAAATACGACGCTCGCCGACCGTGCCAGAGGCAGCACGGAAATCATCGAACAAACGAAATAGCTGCCCACCGTAATCCCCAGCACAACGAGACGGGCAATAATATTCGAGAAACCCGAAACGCCGATGACGGCCGCATTCATCACCACGTTCACGGTTCCAATGGTGATAATAAACGACACGCTCTCGACCAGATTGACGCCACCGATGAAATAACGCGACAGCAAATAGGGCAACAACGAAACCAGCACCAGCGCGGCCAGCGAATTCATCACCAACCATTTGCCGACCACAATCTGCCACCGGGAAAGGTTGGCCAACAGGAGCAGCTCGATATTTCTACCCCCCTGCAATTCCGGCTGCAGCGCTGAGAAGCCGGTCAGTGGCATCACCGCGCCCAACATCAAGCCAATCACCCACGGCAACATGCCGCCGGCAAAACCGAACCCGCTGCCACTTTCGCCGTCGATTCCCGCTGCCAGCGCTTCACCCAGCACCGCCAGCACGGCCACCACCTGAATTAACAGGAACGGACCGACAAACATTTTTGCCCGTAAGCCCTGACGGAATTCCTTCACCAGCATCGGCCCGAAACGATCGCCAAAGTCCTGTAATGGCAACGCAATGCTCACCATCGAACTGGCTGAACCGGACGGGGCCGATCTGGCAATATCAGTTTCAGACACGATCGAACTCTAATCAACGGAGAGTCACCCGAACAAGGCACAAAGCGCAAAGCGCAAAAGTACGAGGCACGAGGCACGATAACGCAGGCTGAGCATTGCGATTAATGCCAACCCGGTAGTTCAATTCACCAGCTTCGTTGCTGCTTTGAATGCGGTTCCGACTGCTGCTGAATCGGCTGCTTCTGAGTCACGACGTAAAGATCCTCAACTTTCTTGCGGGCCCACGGCGTCTTGCGCAGGAATTTCAAGCTCGACTGAATCGACGGATCGCTCTGAAAGCAGCGGATATTGATACGTCCACCCAATTCATCCCAGCCATAGCGGTCTACCAGGCTGATCACGATGCTCTCCAACGTAATCCCATGCAGCGGGTTGTTGGCTTGAGTCTGGCGTTGATCTGACACGGGAAAAATGGTCGGGGCGACTGGATTCGAACCAGCGACATCTTGCTCCCAAAGCAAGCACTCTACCAAGCTGAGCTACACCCCGCCACGTGAGCGCCGAACATCCACGAAGTCCGCAGATCTTTCAAGTGATATTGACACCCGTTATGACGACACCATCCCCCACACCCCTGCGCCGGGAAAATGCGCGAATGTTCGCCCTCCATCTGCAAAGCAGCAGATACCTCCTGCATCGCGTTAAATATATTCCGGTAAAATAATAGTTGCTCCTGATATGGTTAGAGGTATTTTTCATGATGCCTCGCCGTCTGCTGCGTCCCAATGCTGAATCCTTCTACCACTGCGTGTCGCGCGTGGTCGACCGGAACCGCACCATGGGCGAGCGGGAAAAGCACCATTTTCATCACTGGTTGCGGCGCCTGGAAGCGTTCTGCGGCGTGCAGGTGGTGACCTTTTGTCTGATGGAGAACCACTTTCACTTGCTGGTGCGGGTTCCTTGCCAGCGGCGGATGAAGGCATCGCAGCCGCTCACTGAAGACCGGTTGCGGGAGCTTTTGCCGCTGATCTATTCGGGCCGGGAATTGCGCGGTGCTCTGCAGGAGCTCGATCGGGCAGCACAGGCGATCGATTCGAGTCCAGGTTGGATGGCGGAGATCCTGAACCGCTATGAGGCGCGGCGCTATTCGCTGTCGGTATTCCTCAAGGAGCTCAAGCAGCGCTATACGCGTTGGCACAATCGGCGCCACCGCAGGGTGGGAACCTTGTGGGAGCATCGTTTTCGCAGCGTACTGGTCGAGGGGGACGAGCGGGCGCTGCTGACGGTAGCCGCCTACATCGATCTGAATCCGGTGCGCGCGGGAATCGTCGATGATCCGAAGGACTTCCGCTGGTGTGGCTATGCGCAGGCGGTAGCGGGCAGCAAAACCACCGGTTATACAGCCCGCCTGGGTCTGCGCGCAATTTTGCAACGCAGCTCATTCGGTCGCAACCGTCAGGTGACCTGGCGGACGACGGCGTCGCGTTATCGTTTGCTGTTGTTTGGCCATGGCGAAGCGCGCGATGCGGATACGCGCAGCGGATCACCGGCCCGCCCGGGAATGAGCCGCGAGGCAGTGGAGGCTGAGCTGGAGCGCGGCGGCGAGCTGAGTGTGGCGGAAATCCTGCGCTGCCGGGTTCGCTACCTGAGCGAAGGGCTGGCGATCGGTGCCGAAGGCTTTCTGGAAGAGGTGTTCGAGGAAAATCGCGATCGATTCAGCCCCGGGCGTCGCGCTGCAGGCAATTCGATGCGCGGTGCGGATTGGGAAGGCCTGCGGGTGTTGCGCGGACTGCGTCGGGATCTGTTCGGCTGAGAGAGTCGCAAGCGGGCGCTTCGGCTTGCGCTTGAGTTTTCGGGCTTTGGGCTTATTAAAAAGCCGATGCCGCCCTGTCTTTATCCGCGGCAACTGTTTCGATTCCCATGCCTGATTCCGACAACGCCAGCGAAAACGCAAACCCTTCGTCCCGCAAGACTCTCGACGAGCGGGCGCAGATGTCTGACATAGATCGCCTGCGCCACTCGGCGGCGCACGTGTTGGCGACCGCCATTGCCAAGCTTTGGCCGGACGCGCAGTTCGCAGCGGGTCCTCCAGTGGAAAATGGTTTCTACTACGACGTCGATCTCGAGCACAACATTTCTACGGACGACTTTCCGGCGATCGAGGCGGAGATGAAAAAAATCGTCAAAGCCAACCAGACTTTCGAGCGGATCACGGTATCGCGCGACGAAGCGATGGCGATGGCGCAGTCCGGCCGACTGGCGGCGCTCGGCGAACGCGACACACCGAGCACGTTTAAAATCGATCTGCTCAACGACATACCGGAAGGCGAGGAGATCTCGATTTTCAAAAATGGCGATTTCTGGGATTTGTGTGCCGGTCCGCACGTCCCACGCACCGGCAACTGCAAAGCGTTCAAGGTGATGTCGGTCGCCGCCGCGTTCTACAAAGGCGACGCCAACAATCCCCAGCTGCAACGCGTCTACGGCACGGCGTTCAAAAACAAAACCCAACTCGACGAACATCTCGAACGTCTTGAGGAGGCCAAAAAACGCGATCACCGCAAACTCGGCAAAGAGCTGGATTTGTACACCATCGATGAATCGGTCGGTCAGGGCCTGATCCTGTGGAAGCCGAACGGCGCGGTGGTGCGCAACGAGCTGCAGAATTTCATCGGCGAACACCTCGAGCGCCAGGGCTACTCGCAGGTCTACACGCCGCACATCGGCAAGCTCGACCTGTACCGGACCTCGGGACATTTCCCCTACTATCAGGAGTCACAGTTCCCGCCGGTGATCGAGCGCGACGCGATGGAGAAACTTGCTGAAGAAGGCTGCGGCTGCGGCGAGCTGTCCAACAAACTGAACAGCGGTGAGATCGACGGCTTCCTCCTGAAGCCGATGAATTGTCCTCATCACATCAAAATTTTTCAGTCGAATCACCACTCGTACCGCGATCTGCCGGTGCGTCTTGCTGAGTTCGGCACGGTGTATCGCTGGGAGCAGTCGGGCGAGCTCGGCGGCATGACCCGGGTGCGTGGTTTCACCCAGGATGACGCGCATTTGTTCTGCACCGAAGACCAGGTCGCCGATGAAATCATGGGCTGCCTGGAGCTGGTGAAAATCGTGCTCGGCACGCTCGGTATGTCCGACTACCGGGTGCGCATCGGACTGCGCGATCCGGACTCTACCAAGTATGTGGGCGATCCCGCCAACTGGGACAAAGCCGAGGACGCGCTGCGCACTGCGGCACGCTCGCAGGACATGGACTTTACTGAAGAACCCGGCGAGGCGGCGTTCTACGGACCGAAAATCGACTTTGTGGTAAAAGATGTCATCGGTCGCGAATGGCAACTCGGCACCGTGCAGGTCGATTACAATCTGCCCGAGCGTTTCGGTCTGGAATACGTCGGTGCCGACAACAAGTCGCATCGTCCGGTGATGATTCACCGAGCGCCGTTTGGATCCATGGAACGCTTCGTCGGCGTGCTGATCGAGCACTTCGCCGGCAAGTTTCCAACCTGGCTGGCACCTGAGCAGGTTCGAGTACTGCCGATCTCGGAAAAGTACGTCGATATGGCCGAAGAAGTTCGCGCAGAACTGAAATCGGCGGGTGTGCGGGTTACCTCCGATCTCTCTGACGACAAGGTAGGGGCAAAAATTCGACTTGCCCAACTGGCCAGAATTCCCTACATGTTGATCATCGGAGCACGAGAACAAGAATCTGGAAATCTGTCTGTGCGTCACCGCGACCGTGGTGACGACGGCGAACTTTCGGTGTCTGAGTTCAAAGACAAGGTGGTGGAAGAAATCTCTCAGCGCTCGCTGTAGTCGCCGATGATGCGCCTGCACCTACCCCAATCGCTCCAGCGCCAGACTTTGGCGCCAAAGCCAAATCGTTGTTACCACACCGATAAGCCTGCCCTTTCGCGTACGGATTTTTCGCCACTTGTAGTGTCGAATCCCGTGTGCATCGTCCCATGAAAAAACCGCTCAACCAGAAACAGGAGGATACCTTCCATCGCTAAGAAACCGTTCAAGCGCCGTCCGCGGCGTGAAATGACCCGGATCAACGAACGCATCCGGGTGCCAGAAATTCGCGTTCTTTACGGCGACAAAAACGAAGTCATGGCGACCAGCCAGGCTTTGCAAGCCGCCAAGAGACTCGGACTCGATCTCGTCGAAGTCGCTCCGCACGCCCGTCCGCCGGTGTGTAAGATCACTGACTACGGCAAGTGGAAGTACCAGCAGTCCAAGCTGAAGAAGGATAAGAAAGCTGCCGCTCCGAAGGAGAAGGAGGTCAAATTCCGCGTCAACATCGATCCGCACGATTACGGCATCAAGATGACACGAGCGGAGGATTTCCTCTGCCACGGCTTCAAAGTGCGCTTCAACCTGCAGTTCCGCGGCCGGCAGAATGCGCACAAGGAGCTCGGCTTCGATCTCATGAACCTGGTCAAAGTGGACCTCGACGGTGTCGCTCAGGTCGATCTTGAACCTAAGCTCGGCGGTCGCAACATTCTGATGATGATGTCACCGCGTCCTCCGGAGCAACAGAAGCGGAAATTCCGCTCCGATGACCACGAGGAAGAAATCGACATCGATGCCCACGATGCTGCCGAAGCGGCCGAGGACTTCGAGGACGACGACGATCACCACGAGGCTGAGGCTTCCGCGGATGCACCCGAAAATGCATCCAAAGACAGCGACGACAAAACATCGTCGGAAAAGTAACGGGCGCGCCCAAACCGGTTGCTTTAACGCGGCATCGGCATCCAGGCGGTGCCGATGCAACGCGAACGGACCCGGCCTGCGCGCTGCGCTGATCCTGCAAACGCGGGCTGAATGCCCGTGCCACGAACCTGATCATGCCCGGCTCCCGCAAAAAGCTGCTGTTGTTTGATATCGACGGCACCTTGATCGACACCGGCGGTGCCGGACTGAACGCGTTGCGTGACGCGTTTATCGAAAGCTTTGAGCTTCAGGACCGCGCAGATGAAATGCCCAAACTCGATCTCGCGGGCAGCACCGACAGCGGTATCGTTCGCTCACTGTGTGCGCATTTTGCCCTCGAAGATGACGAAGCGCGGACCGAAGCGTTCTACGTCAACTATCTCGGACGGCTGCAGGAGAATTTGCGCGGTTCGCATCGCGACGAGGGTCGGGTGTTACCCGGCTTGCCGTCGCTCATTCATCGTCTTCGCGACGAAACCGATCACACCCTGGCCCTGCTGACCGGCAACATCGCGCGCGGGGCGTGGATCAAAGTCGAGCACTTCGGCTTCGAAGGCATTTTTGGATTTGGCGCATTCGGTGACGATCACCACGATCGCAATCAACTCGGTCCGATCGCGGTGCAGCGGGCGCTGGATCATTCGGGATCGCATTTTACCGCTGACAACGTCATCGTCATCGGCGATACGCCGAAAGACATCGCCTGTGCACGAGCTTGCGAGGCCATGGCAGTAGCGGTCGCGACCGGACGCTTTTCGGCGACCGAATTGCAGAACTATGAGCCGGATGTGTTGTTCAACGATTTTACTGACAGCGACGCATTTTTCGCCAAACTGAGTCTGCGCGAGTGATTCTCAAGTGACATGAAACCGATCGCCATGATAAAAGCCTGCTGGCTGATCCTGGTGATATTGTCAGGCTTTTCGAGTTCGCTTCCGGCACAGACCAACGTGCTGTTCATCGCCATCGATGATCTCAACACGCGGCTGAATTGCTACGGCGTCGAACACATCGAATCGCCGAACATCGACCGGCTGGCGGCGCGCGGCGTGCGTTTTGACCGCGCCTATTGCCAGTTCCCGTCGTGCGGTCCGAGCCGCTCGTCGGTGCTGACCGGGCTGCGACCTGAGACCACGGGCATGCTGCACAACCGCATGGGCCTGCGCGACAAACTGCCCGATCTGGTAACGCTGCCTCAGCTGTTCCGGCAAAATGGCTACCGCGTTGCCCGGGTCGGTAAGATTTTTCATCAGTCGGTGCCGACCGACATCGGCAGCAGCGGACCCGACGACGACGCCTCGTGGGACGAAGTCATCAATCCGCGTGGTCGCGACAAAGACGACGAAAATCTACTGACGGTGTATACGCCGGATCTGCCGCTGCCTGACCAGATGGCTTACCTCAAAGCTGAAGGCGACGACTCAGAGCAGACCGATGGTAAAGTCGCCGCGGAAACAATCCGCTGGCTTGAAAAACACCTCGAAGCCGACAGCGATCAACCGTTCTTCATCGCCGCCGGCTTTTATCGGCCGCACATCCCGTACATCGCTCCGCGCAAGTATTTCGATAAATATCCCCTCGCTGAAACGATCCTGCCGACCTTGCCGGAGGATTACCGCAACGCATCGAAGGTGCCGGCCGCCGCCCTGGCATCGACGCCTGTCTGGCCGAACTTCGGCACGACGCGCGACCAGGCTCGCGAGTGTGTGCTCGCTTACGATGCTTGCGTGTCATTTGTCGACGCTCAGGTGGGTCAGCTGCTCGACGCCATCGATCGCCTCGGTCTGGCGAAAAACACTCTCATCGTACTTTGGGGCGATCACGGTTATCATCTCGGTGAACACGGGTTGTGGCGTAAGAACAGTCTGTTCGAAGAAAGCACCCGCGCACCGCTGATATTCGCCGGTCCGGGCGTGCCGGCGACACCTGCCGGATGTGAGCGTGTGGTTGAGTTCATCGATATTTTTCCGACCATCACCGAACTGTGCGGACTGCGTCCGCCGGAAGCCCTTGAAGGCATCAGCCTGACTCCCCTGCTGCTCAATCCGAACACTGCCTGGACCCGGCCGGCGTTTTCGCAGGTGGTATTCGCTGAGGCTCCCGGTCGCAGTGTGCGCACCGATCGCTGGCGCTATAACGAATGGGGCGCGACTGCCGATCGCGGTCGCGAACTCTACGATTTGCTCGAAGATCCGCGGGAAATGCAAAATCTGGCCGGTGATTCCCGCTACGCCGAACTGGAAAGGCGTTTGCGTAAACTCCTGCATACCCAGTTTTTATCAGGCTTGCAGGCCCAATAAGCCGTTGTTGCGCCGCCTGTAAAATTTGCTGGAAAAATCGTCACACTGCCCCTATTTTCCCGTCCCTGTCATCGAGCGCTGGTTTATTCTAATCGTTCTTTGTGGCGGATGGTGGTCGTAGCTCAGTTGGTAGAGCCCCGGATTGTGATTCCGGTTGTCGCGGGTTCGAGTCCCGTCGATCACCCCATCCCGCCCTTTTCCCGTAGTTGTCGCCCGAATCGCATCGCACCGAACGCCATGGATTCGCTTGAGCAAAAGATCGACTACCACTTCACCGATCCTCAGTTGCTCACCGAGGCGATGACCCACCCGAGTATCGCCTACGAAACTCAACAGGCTCACTTCGACAATCAGCGACTCGAATTTCTCGGCGATGCCGTGCTGCAACTGATTCTGACTGACGAATTGTATCGACTGTTTCCCGATTTCGCCGAAGGCCGCTTAACCAAGCTGCGCGCCCGTCTGGTGTCCGGAGTGGCCTTGAAGAAATTCGCACTCGATCTCGATCTCGGCAAACACCTGCAAATGGGTCGCGGTGAAGAAAACTCGGGCGGGCGGACGCGCCGTTCGAATCTCGCCGATGCCTTCGAGTCGCTGATCGGGGCAATCTACCTCGATGGCGGCATGGAGAACGCCAATCGGGTGGTGCTCGCCTGCTGCTCGAATGCCATCGACGAAGTCGCCCGCGAGCCGGAGGAGGAAAAGAATCCCAAGGGAGAACTCCAGGAAACTCTGCAGGCTATTTCACCGATCAGCCCGAGTTATCGTGTCACCGCCGAATCCGGGCCCGCTCACGATCGAACTTTTACCGTCAGCGTCGAATGGGAGGACCAGCACCTGGGTGAAGGCATCGGCTCCAGCAAAAAGCTCGCTGAAATCGAAGCTGCCCGTGTGGCACTCGAAAAGAAACTCTGGTCATAGGCTCTGAGTTCAAGTCTTCGATAAGCTGTGAATAAGTAGGGCACCACTGGAGAGCGCTTGTGGGGAAAACTTCACACAGAATAGATTGCTCACCGATCTGGCCACTTATGAGCGCTTATTCAACGCTGCTTTTGTGTCACGGATTTGTAACATTCAGCGATTTACGACGAATATCGGAAGTTATTCACTGTATTATTACTGTTAAATATTTCTCTTTAAATAATTATTCTTAGCTCAGAAGTCAGGTCTTCCTGCGTCGTACAGTGTAAGGTTGGAGTACGTATGCACCGGGTCGATCAAATTGCGTCGATGATCTTCTCCAAAGCCTGTTCGACTTGAATTGACGCCAGCTTGCCGTCCGCAGCGGAAACAATCTCCACTCGTGGATTTTGAGGTGCCCAGATCTCCGCTCGTGTCGGGCCGAACAGCAGAACGCATTTCACGCCGCAGGCAGCCGCGAGATGAGACATACCGCTGTCGTGGCCGAGGAACAGCTGACAGCGCTTGAGAAGCGCTCCGAGAGCAGGCAGAGGCAAATCCTGTGCTTCGCTCCAGGCAACGCCGGCAGCATCGAGTTGTTGCAGGAAATCACCGATGGTTTCAGTTTCAGCTTCGCCGCTGACGACGATGAATCGAGCTCGCGGCTGTTCGCGGCAAAGTCTCGCGGCGACCTCCGCCCATTTTTTCCGCGACCAGTTTTTGCGTGGGCTGCCGCTACCCGGATGCACAGCGATGAGGATCTCTCCGGCGTCGATGTCGGAAACCGCGCTGGAGGCGATCGAATGAGCGCTGCTGTCGAAATCCAGTTCGACGAAAGGCTTTTCCAGATACAGCGCCAGGCCTTCGAGCGGGGTTGCCAATTGCTGCGCAGCCGATGGCGCGTCGGCGGTCTGATCGTCGACGCGATGTGAGGCTTCGACTAAATGCTTTACGTCGGCCCGGCGTAGGTTTCCGGCGAAGTAACCATCGGGATCGAACAGATAGGAAACGACCACGTCGAAGCTGGCAAAATATTCCTTCAGCTCGGCGTCAAGTTCAGCGTCCGGCACGAAAAAGTTGGCCATCGGTCCGTGCTCGATGGATCGCGTTTTGACCGCGATTCCGGATGCAGTTGCCAGCTGAGCGATCGATTCATAGCCGAGAATCTCGATCTCAATATCAGGCAGCGTATCACGCACCAGCTGCATCGCCGGCAGCGTGAGAATAAAATCGCCGATCGCGCCGCCGCGTATGAAAAGCATCCTGGGCATGGCCCGCAGATCGCCTCAATGCGGTTTGTAGAACATCAGTGCGCAGACCAGCACTAACGCCCCGTAAACGGCTCCGGCCAGCGAGGCGCCTTTCCAGCGTGTGGTTCGCGCGCTGACCCAATCGATGCCGTCACGCAGCAGGTAGGGCATGCCGACAAAGAACATGCCGGCAACCGCACCGACGTAGGCGAGCAGAACGAGTAGCAGACGCGTGTCCGGCATTTCCAGAAAGGCGGCGTCGAGCACTGGCGCGGCCATTAGGATCAGAAACATACCGAACGCGCGCGCGGCGATAAATTCGGTCACGAAGAACACCACCCCGAAGTACGCGATGATGATCACCAGTTGCACCGGGCGTTCGATGCGATAGAACTCGCCGAGATCCATCTCCGTCCAGATGATGAACACCCAGATGAAATTCAAGGTCATCAGCGCCGCACCGAAAGGATAGTTGCGCGGCATTTTCTGCAACCAGGGTCGAACCTTGTTGGCTTGCAGCAGAGCCAGCAGATGGCCTACCAAAATCGCCGCACCGATGATGATGCCAACCGTCTGCAGCTCCAGATTGTAGAGCGTGTGATAAATGAGTTTGGTGATTGGCATCGCTGGAACGTTAGAGAAAAAAGATCACGCCGCTACTACGGGATCGCCATAGAGTGTAAAACCAGTGCTGTCCTCGATTTTTACATCGAACAACTGGCCGGCGAGACGTTTGGCGTCGCCGTCAAAAATGACCACACGATTAGTGCGCGTGCGACCGGAAAGACGTTCCGCATTGTTGCGGCTCGGCCCTTCACACAGCACCTCCAGTTGCTGACCGATCAGCGCGAAGTTTTTCGCGCGTGCGATGGCATCGATCTGGGCCAGTAAGTCCTGATTGCGCTCCTCCTTGACCCGCTCCGGCAGCTGATCTTCCATTTCCGCCGCCGGCGTGTCCTTGCGCTTCGAGTAGCGGAAGATAAAGGCATTGTCGAACTGCACGCGATCGACCGCGTCCTTGGTGGCCTGGTAGTCCTCTTCGGTCTCGCCGGGAAAGCCTACGATGATGTCCGTGGTGATTGCGATGCCCGGGCGGGCGGCTTTCATTTTCTCGCAAATATCGATGAACTTCTGCGCCTTGTAGGGCCGGTGCATCTTTTTCAAAATGCGATCCGATCCCGACTGCATCGGAAAATGCACGTGATCGACCAGCTTTGGGAGATACGTAAACGCTTCGATCAGGTCGTCTTTATAACCGATCGGGTGCGGCGACGTGAAGCGGATACGATCGATGCCGTCGACTTCGTGCACCGCTTCGAGCAGTTGTGTGAACGGACTCTTGCCGTCGACTTTGGGAAATTCGTGGCGACCGTAAAGATTGACGATCTGACCGAGCAGCGTCACCTCCTTGACGCCGCGATCGACCAGGCCTTTGACCTCGTCGACGATCTGCGCGATCGGCCGCGCCCGCTCACCGCCGCGGGTGTAAGGCACGATACAGAAGGTGCACTTCATATTGCAGCCCTGCATGATGCTGACGAATTCCGACACGCCGTAGTTTTTGCCGGTGTGATCGCGGATCGTGTTCTGCGATTCGGTCTCCTCTTCAATATCGACGATCGGCACGATCGGTGTCCGCAGGTCATCCATGCGCGCCTCTTCGCGCTGGCGGATGATGCTTTCGACGTGATCGACTACGTGATGATATTTCTGCGTGCCCGCTACCAGATTCAAATACGGCGCATCCTTCAACAGATCGGCACCGCGACTTTGCGCCATGCAGCCGAGAAAGCCGTAAACGATGTCCGGGTTTTTATCGCGATAGCGGGCCAGCATGCCCATCTTGCCGAGTGCTTTCTGCTCCGCCTGATCGCGCACGCTGCAGGTATTGATCAGCACCACATCCGCCTGATCTTCTTCCGGCGTCAGGGTATAGCCCCGCTCGATGAACATTTGCGCCACCTGTTCGGTGTCGCGCTCGTTCATTTGGCAACCGTAGGTCTTGAGAAAAACTCTGGGCATAAGCTGGGTGTAACCGTCTTTCGCGGGGAGCGGGACATTAGGCGGTAAATCCCATGGAAACAAGGCCGAGCCGTGGTATTTTAGATAGGTTAAGCAACTCGCTTAATTGATCAAAAATGGAAGCCTCATTTATCATCTTCGTGCTTACCAGTGAGGCGACCGGCCACTCGATCCCGGACGGCGAAAGCTTGATCTACTCGATCGACTTTGACCAGACACTCGATAAGCTTCGCAACGGCGACCGAGGTGAGGTCGGCTGTGAAAAGGGCACCACGCCCGCTGCCCCATCGGAAATGTCGGTGATGCCGGACGGAACTTTTCTGGTCAAAGACGGTTCGCTGTCGATCAGAACGGTGGACTACAGCTTGCTGGCACCTATCAACGACCTGCTTGAGGGCGAAGCCGACGGGGCCTTTCAGCACAAGCAGTTCGGCAACTTGAAGGTCCAGCTGCTGCACGAGGTCGACGAAGTCGAAATGGAGTAAACCGCCACGGCCACCGCACCTCCCTTCACCGCTGCCATGCTGTTTGCCATCGATGATTTTATCCTGTTCCTCGCCACCGAGCGCGGGCTGTCGGATAATTATCAGCTGTCGACGCGGCGTTCGCTCGAAGGCTTTGCCGAGTGGCTGAAAAAAACCCATCGCATTGACTCGCCCGATTCGGTCAGCATCGATCACCTCAGCGCTTACCTCGCCGAACGCAAACGCTCCGGGCTCGCACCCGCCAGCCTGCGCGTTATTGTCATCGCTCTGAAGATCTTTTTTCGTCGACTCGCCGCCCGTGGCAAGATCGTTGGCGATCCCGCCGACGCCCTGCATTCGCCGCGCATGGAGCGTTATCTGCCCGAGACACTCAACGAACCTGATCTCGCCAGGCTGCTCGAATCGATCGACACCAGCCTGCCATTGGGGCGTCGCGACCGTGCCATACTCGAGCTTTTCTACGCCAGCGGCCTGCGCATTTCCGAAGTGACCAACGCGCGTCTCGAAAACCTTCATCTCGACGAAGCCATCATTCGCGTTACCGGCAAAGGCAACAAAATGCGCCTCGTCCCGGTTGGCAGTGCCGCCATCGATGCGCTGCGCGATTACCTCGACAACGAGCGGCCGAAACTGGTGAAAAAGAAAACCGGCAGCGAGATTTTCCTGTCGGTGCGCGGTGCTAAGCTGACCACCCAACGCGTCTGGCAGATCGTTAAAGAGCGCGCCAAAATGGCCGGCATCGATGCCAACGTTTACCCGCATCTGCTCAGACACAGCTTCGCCACCCACCTGCTCAGCAACGGTGCCGACTTGCGCGTTATTCAGGAACTGCTCGGTCACGCCGACATCGCCACCACGCAGATTTATACCCACGTTGATCAAAAACATCTACGCAACGTGCATCGGTCCTTTCATCCGCGGGCTTGATCAGGTAGAACCAGCGACACGCCGTTCGGCCGACCGCACGTTCGCCTGCCATGAATGTTCATCATCTCGAGTTGTTCTACTACGTTGCCAAATACGAAGGCATTACCAACGCTGCCAACAACATGCCGTATGGCATCATGCAGCCCGCTATCAGCGGCCAGATTAAAACGCTCGAAGAATCGCTCGGCGTCACGCTTTTTAACCGCCGGCCCTTTTACCTGACTCCGGCCGGAGAGGATCTCTACGACTCGATCTACAAGTTTTTCTCCCGCCTCGACAGCGTCGCCGGTCGCATCCGCGGCGAAGAACGTCATCACCTGCGCCTGGCCGCCGCCGCCGCCGTGCTCACCGATCACCTGCCGGTGGTGCTGAAGAGCATGCAGCAACAATTCTCCGGCATGCGCCTGACTCTGCGCGATGTGCGCACCGTCGAAATCGAATCGGTGCTGCAACGCCGCGATGCCGATATCGCGGTCGCTCTGTTGCAGGGCAAATTGCCCGCATCGATCCAGACCGAGACCCTGCTGGAACTACCGCTGGTGATTCTCGCGCCCGCCGACTCACCGTACAGCACCTTCGCCGCGCTGGCGAAATCGGCCGACTACGGCGAAATCAAATTACCTCTCATCTCTCTGCCACCACGCGAAACGCTGCCGCAGATGTTTCAGTCCGGCCTCGAAAAACAAGGCCTGATGTGGGTGCCGCAAATGGAAGTCAGCAGCTTCGAGCTGATCCAGACCTACGTCGCCGGCGGATTTGGCTATGGTATCACCGTCGACAATCCCGGCGTCGAAATCCCCGCCGGCATTCGCCGTATCCGGCTCAAGGATTTCCCGACCATGCGCATCGGCCTGCTGCACACCGGCAAATTGAAACCGATCGCCGAAGGTTTCGCCATCGCCGCCCGTCACTATGCCAGAGAGTTGAAAAAGGCCGCCAAAGCCAAACGCGCCGCTGCCAAAGCGAAAGTAAAGGCGACCAGCAAGAGTGTTCCCGCGAAAAAGGCAGCGGTCACTGCGAAGGCGAAGAGAAAATCAGCGACCAGGAAGCGCAGTTCCTGACACTGACAGGCTCCTGACGCTGAGGCCGGCGGCCCGGCCCGGATTGTCGATCCTCGAACTCCGATCAAAGCCCCGCGCCCCCGATAAACCTAAGCGCCACTGCGCTGAACAGAGATTGGCGCGCACCGGTGTAAAGTTATTATTTACCCGGAAACTGATTCCTGAGGAAAGCGATTGCCGGTTCAACCAATGGCTTTCGCGGGTCCGGGGAGCTTTGTCACCACCCCGCTAAACAGGGCCGGTGCGGAAAAGTGTAAAGATATAATTTACCCGGAAAGTGTTTGGTAGGTAGTCGGGTTGGGTGGAGTTGGTGGGCTGACTTGAGGATGTTTGCGAGTGGAGGTGATTGCGGGTAGAAGTGTCGCGATGAGCGATACCCCCATACAGGCCCTGATTTTTGACTTCGACGGACTGATCGTCGACACCGAAACGGCGGTCTACCACGGCTGGCGTCACACTTACGCGGAACACGGTCACGAATTGCCCCTGGAAATCTACGCCGGCTGTGTCGGCAGCGATTTCGGTGGCTTTGATCCGGTCACTCATCTCGAGGAAAAGGCCGCCACCACGATTGACTGGAATCACTGGCACGGCGAGCGCAACCGCGTTGAGCAAGACTACCTGCGCGACATCGATACCCTGCCCGGCGTGCGCGAACTGCTGGCCGCCGCCGAAGACGCGGCGATCGCCTGTGCGGTCGCCTCCAGCTCACCGCGGTCGTGGGTGGAGCCGTGGTTGGATCAGCTTGGCATTCGTAAACATTTTAAACTGACTCGCTGTCTCGACGATGTCGGCCGGCCGAAGCCGGACCCGGAACTGTTTGCCACGGCTGCTGAAGGGCTCGGTGTCGAGTCCGCGCGCGCCCTGGTGCTCGAAGATTCGCTCAACGGTCTGATCGCGGCGACCTCGGCGGGATCGCCGTGTGTGGTCATCCCCAATGCCGTAACCGGTCATCTTGACTTTACCGGCGCGGTTCATCGAGTCGCTTCAATGGCCGAGTTGACGCTCGATGAGTGCCTGCAGTTGAGTTTGCCCGGAGTGGCATGACAGCTGTTGATGGCGGGGCGAGCGTTGCGCCTGCCGATGGACGATCGGGCGAGCTGAGCGAATCAACGCAACGGTGGTGGCGGGCGGAGCGCCCGGCCTGCAATGGCGGTTCAAACCGCATTTTAAGCGGTATTTCTCAGAATTTCGAAATATGGAATGACGAAATACCCAAAAACCCAATTACGAAGGAATGGTGAAGCTCGAAGTCGAAAACTTCGAAAACAGCAGGCGCAGCCGAATGTTTGCGGATTCTGATTTCGGACTTCGGCAACTGATTGGGTCTTTGGGGCGTTCGCAGTTCGTCATTCGCGGCGCGGGCACCGCTGCGCTCCGCCGCCCGGCCCGCTCCGCGCGTGCTGCAGGCTAAGTGATCAAAGTGCTACGCTGCTGCGCTGACGCTTGTCGAAGCGCGAGGTTTCGGTGTAACCGGCCTGGCGGGCGGCGGCGATGGCGCTCTCAAAGTCGACGCCGACTTCTTCGGGGCGATGCGCATCCGAGCTGATCACAATCGGGATCCCGGCCTGAGCAGCGAGAGCGATGAAGTCATCGGCGGGATAGAGTTCGGCGCAATCCTTGCGCAGACCGGCGGTGCTGATTTCGATGGCGACGCCGGCCGCGGCGATGGCTGACACGGTGGGCTCATAAAAACGCCGCAGGTCGCCGTCGGGCCGATGACCGAATTTTTTCACCAGATCCGGATGGGCGAGAAAATCGAACAGGCCACTGGCCGCGCAGCGCCGGTATTTTTCGAAATAAATCTCCCAAACCTCATCGATGCGGCCATTCCAGTGCGATGCCCATTTGGGATCCGGGTCGTCGATTGCCCATTGTTCGTCGATATAATGAACGCTGCCGATCAGGTAGTCCCAGTCGGCTTTGTTCGCCAGTTGCTCGATCCACGGCTCGTGACCTTCGAGAAAGTCGCACTCGAGACCGAGCCTGATCGTCAACCGGTCGGCGTATTCATCGCGGGCGGCGGCGACTTCGTCCAGATAACGCGGCAGATCGCCGATGGCCATGCGCCAGTCGTCAAATTGTGTCGCCATCGGGTTGTGGTCGGAAAAGCCGATTTGCTCAAGTCCCCTTTCGACCGCGACTGCGGCGTATTCCCCGGGCCAGCCCTCGGCGTGGTGACACAGCGGGGTGTGCATGTGATAATCGGCGGGCGGACGAGCTTTTGACATGCGCAAATGACGCCGCTATGGGGTAAATGTCCACCCTGTGCCTTGGACTTGACGATGTCCGGATTCGCGGCGACAGATGGCCCGACTGCAGCAGTGCAGGCTATATTTTGAAAAAATGCGACTCGCCGCAAATAATCCTTGCGTTTGCGCTCGAAAATCCCTCAAATAAAGTCTTGCCTAGTAACCGGACAACTTTTAAAAACTTTTCCCTATGAAGAAAGCTTTAGCAATTTTTACCGCGGTGATCTTGATGCCCGCCAGCCAGACAATGGCGTGGACAGGTGGTCCGTTCAGCAACAACTCAGCGCTGCCCAGCGGTGATGATGGTGTTTACGAGGCAATCGCTACCACCAGCAACGGTCTCGGTATCTACCGGTTCGCGGTTCGCAACAGCGGTGTTTCATCTGAAACTGCCGGCGGCGGCACCAATCCGAATGGTTCGACCACGGTCAGCTCCAACGTGCAGTTCAGTGCGGGACTTTTGGCCGCGAGTTCAAGCAATGTCTGGTATTACAAAGGTATCACTTACTACGGCCCCGCTTTCGGCACGGTCAATTCTGACGCCGGAATCGTCGTCTGTGTCGGCAATGCGGAAAGCAATCAGCCTTCTGCGGGTGGACTTCAGGGTCAAGCCGGTGCTGCCCCCGTTCCGGCTCAGACTGGTGTCGGTGGTGTCAACGGTGTGGTCATCAAAGGGCCGCAGGGTGGCAACATTGGTTATGCCAACTCCAGTTTCACGGCTAAAATCAAGGACAAGACGAGCCCGACGGTTCGTTTCAACGGAACCGGTGAAGTCAGCTTTGTTGGTGAAGCCAGCATCATCGCCGAAGTTGAAGCGATCAATCCGGTGACGATCACGGCCGGTGGCGTTTACGCTAATGTGACTCAGGTTCAAGCGGGCGGCCTCACCTCCGATCCCGGTAACTTCGTTGCCAATACCGGAACGGTTACTCAGTCGCCGACGACTTCTTCGGGAGGTGGCGGCACTACGTCGACCGGAGCCAGCGCAGAGTATGCCCTGAGTTTCAGTTCAAACACGCTGGTCAGCACCGGTGGCGAAGATTCTGACTTCGCGCAACGCGGTCACGTGCGTAAGTTTGTCGTGTTCGGTTCGCGTGTGTCGACCACGGTGACGCCTTAAGGTTTGTCCGCTGCAGCTTTTTAGCGCTTCAGCTTTAATTTACCAATTCGCCAGTCTCTTTCGGGAGGCTGGCGTTTTTTGTCGCCGGTCTTGAAACCTATCGCCTGCCGTCACTATCCGATCCCTCTCCTGCCGGCTGTTCGTTTGGAGTTCATCGAAGCGCCATCTTCAGCGCGATGAGTTTTTGCACCGCCACTGAGCCGATGATAGGCTTGCGCTCCTAATCTTCCGCTGTTTTCGATGGGATATTCTCTTACTTCACGCCATAAAGTCAGCGGTTTCACCTTGCTGGAGATGGTTCTGGTGGTGCTGATCATTGCGATCCTGATGTTGATGTCGTTTGTCGGCTACGGCGCCTACAAACGTCATGTCGAGAAGTCGCAATGCCTGACTCAGCTGCGTACCATCCACCTTGGTCTGGCGACTCATGTCGCCGATCGTCACTACTGGCCGCAACCGCCGATGTCGCTCGAGGGCATGACGGAAGAGGAGTGGTTCGGCTGGTGGACGGCGCAATTGGTGCCGTTCGGAGTGGAACCGGAAGTGTGGCTCTGCCCCACTGACCGGGTTGATCCGGAAGAAGAGAAACCGCGCGGTCAGCGTGGTTCATACGTGCCGACGGTTTTCGACACCGGGCGATACACTCCCTATCGCTGGGCTCAGCCGTGGTTGATGGAACGTGGTGACATGCACGGCAAGGGCGCGCACATCGTCATGCCCAACGGTGAGATCACCACCTCACAGCAATTGCGGTAGCTGGACCGGGTCCGACGTCGGATCGGCGGTGGAGGTATCAGCTGCGGGGGTGGCCGATCGATTCTCTGCAGACGCGGGCGGTTTGGCCGGTGGTGCTGTTGGTCAGCCCAGGCCCGGCACCTGCCATCCGTCGCGGTAGCTGCGTTTGACGAGTTTTGTAGCTTCGACACTGTTGGAGAATTGCAAAGCATCGCGATCCCATTCCAGCCATTGTTCGGCGTGGCGGTCGGCCATGGCACCAACGAGAACGGCTTCGGTCAGCGGTCCGCCGTGATTGAAGTCGGCGACTGCGCGCGCGTTGCCGCCGGCGATGGCGGCGTCGACCCAGCTGTGATAGTGGTCCTGTGGTTCGAGGTCGCCGGGGTACTTGTCCTCGGGAAAAACGGAGCCGTCATCGGGCAGCACCACCGGTTTGCTGCGGTATTCTTTGAAAATGACGCCGGTTTCGCCGATCCAGCAGCTGCCTTGAAGCGGTAACTCTTTAAAAGTTTTCGGCAATGGGATGCGCGACAGATCCGGGCGCTTGTGGCCGTCGTGCCAGGTGATCTGCACAGTGTCGCCGGCGGTGACTTCGCTGCCCGGAAATACCAGTTCGACCTGACGGCTGTCACCCCACAGCGGGCCGTCGCTGCCGGGCGTAGTTTGCCGAACTTTCAGCGGTGCGGTCAGCTTGAGGGCATCGAAGGTGGGATCGAAGTGGTGGCAACCCATGTCGCCCATCTCGCCGACGCCGAAATCGAACCAGGCGCGCCAGTTTTTCGGGTGATAGGTATTTTCCAAATACGGCCGCGGTTCGCGAACGCCGACCCAGAGATCCCAGTCGAAGCCTTCGGGAACGGGATCGGCTGTGGCGCGCAGCTCGGTGTTTTTCGGCCACCAGCTGAGCGGCTTGTTTTCCCAAATGATGACTTCCTTGATTTTGCCGACGGCGCCGCTGCGGATCAGTTCGACGGCCATGCGGCTTTCGATGGTTGAGCGGCCTTGATTGCCGAGTTGGGTGACGACGTTGGCTTTGGCGGATTCTTCGGTAATGACGCGGCATTCCTGAATCGTCGACGCCATCGGCTTCTGCAGGTAGAGATGTTTTTTGGCGCGCAAGGCGGTGACGGCCGGCGCGGCGTGCATGTGGTCGGGAATGCCGACGGTGATGGCGTCAAATTTATCGATGTGTTTGCCGCTGAGCATTTCGCGCCAGTCCGAGTGGGTCGACGCGTTGGCAAAGTTGCGCGCCGCCTTCGGCATCTGGGTGGCGTCGACGTCGCACAGTCCGACGATCTCGACGCCGGCGTGACTGGCGATGCTGCGCATGGTGTTGCCACCCATGCCGGCGATGCCGATGCAGCCAATTTGCAGTTTGCTGTTGGGCGAACCCTGACTACGCAACACGGCGGGAAAGCCGAGCGCTGCGACGCCGGCTGCGGCACTACTTTTCAAAAAACCACGCCGGTTCAGCGAGGCGGAAGTTGAGGGCGAAGTGGCAGGTAGCTTGGACATAAAAACGATCGGGTCTCAGGTTTCGCAGCCTGCAAAATCACCTCGACTGACCCGGATGGTCAAGGTCCGTCATGCGCTACCTACCCGGCAGGACGGACGATATCCGTCAGTATTTTGGCGAGGCGAACCCGTGCAGCTTGCGCCCCGGGATCATCGTCGTCGGCGATTTTTTCGACTGGCAAGTGGCGGCAATCGTAGAGCACGCCATTTTTGCGATGCAATCGCCAGGCTCCGTCGAAAACGCAGTCGTCGCCGCCGTAGGCTCCGGTAACGAAGCTGCGTGGTGGCGTATCGGTTTCGGCGTTCAGCCTCGAGGCGAAGGAAATGCCATCGAGTGGTGCCGACTCGGCCGGCTTGATTTCGGCGTCGGCCAACTGACACAGGGTCGGCAACAGATCGACGATGTCGACCAGGTCATCGATTTGGTGACTGGCATGCCGGGAGTGGATTTTCGAAGGCGGTCGAATGATCATCGGCACGTGCATGCCGGCGTCGCCGAGGATCGCCTTGCCACCGGTGACTTTGCCAAATTCGGTTTGGCGCGGTGATTTTGAATCGGTGCCGTTGTCGCCGACAAAAAGCACCCAGGTGTCGTCCGCGAGTTGGAGTTTGTCGACGGCTGCCAGAATTCGCCCAACCAGTTGATCGAGGTAGATGATGTTGCGGTCGAGAGTTGGTTGTTCGCCGGAGGCTTTTTCGTTGGGGGTCGCCAGGATCGGCCAGTGGGGCAACAACATGTTGTGGTGTATGTAGAACGGCTGGCCCGATTTTTTCGCGGAGCGCATTTGGTCGATGACGTAATCGGCGAGTACGTCGGGCCCGTAGCGATCGGCGATGTCGCTGCGAATCTCCCCATCGTGGTTAAAACAGGGATCCCAGTAGCGGGTGGTTTTTGCGCCGTCGCGCCAGATCTGCCACACGCACCACGAGTCGAAGCCCGCTGAATCGATGTGTTGAGGGTGGTGCTCGAGTGTGGCCAGCTGCCATTTACCGGTTACCGAGGTGGTGTAACCCGCGCGGCGCAGCAGTTGCGGCAGGGTGGTCTGCGCGGCAAAATCCATCGCTCTTTTGGTGCCCTGATGAACGGGCAGCACCTCGGTGGCCCCGTGATTTACGGCGTAGCGTCCGGTCAGCAGGCTCATGCGCGACGGCGTGCACACTGCGCTGGTGTAGGCACGGGTGAAGGTCAGGGACTGTTGGGCAAGGGCATCGAGGTGCGGCGTCGCCACATCTTTACCGCCGTAGCAGCCGAGTTTTTCGTAGCCGAGGTCATCGGCGAACAGCAGCAGGATATTCGGCTGCCTGGTGTCGGACGCGCAGAGTTGGCCGATGCAGAAAAAGCCCAAAAAGAGGCTGACGATGATTCTCATTATCGGTGGTTAAAGAGACTCGTAAGGCATCGAGAAGGTATCGCCGTCTTCGATGCGACCGCTTTGATAGCCCTTCATGAACCAGCGCATGCGTTGTTCCGAGGTGCCATGGGTGAAGGCGTGGGGCACGACCCGCCCCTGGGATTTTTTCTGGATGGCGTCGTCGCCGATGGCGTTGGCGGCGCGCATGGCTTCTTCGATATCTCCACCTTCGAGGTACTGTTCGCTGTGGTGAGCCCAGACACCGGCATAAAAATCGGCCTGCAGTTCGAGACGCACCGACATTTGTTTGCCGTCTGCTTTGCCCCGGCGGGCGGAAACTTTTGCTGATGTGCCGAGCAGGTTCTGCACGTGATGACCCACTTCGTGAGCGATCACGTAGGCCTGGGCAAAATCGCCGGGAGCGTTGAATGACTGCGCCAACTCGTCGTAAAATTTGAGGTCGATGTAGACTTTTTTATCGGCCGGACAATAGAACGGACCCATCGCTGCCTGACCCGGTCCGCAGCCACCGGTCTGGATCATACCGCGATAGAAGACCAACTTGGGTTCTTCATAGCTGCCGCCGTGGCGGGCAAATTCCGAGGCCCAGACTTGTTCGGTGCCCGCCAGCACCACCGCGACAAACTCGGTCAGTTCCTGTTCCTTGGGACTGATCTCGGCGGGTTGCGACGAACTGGTGGTCGAACTGCCACCTTGAAGCAAACGCGCAGGGTCGACGATACCGAGTTTCCACAAAACTACGACGCCAATGCCGGCGATGATGATGCCCTTAATGCCGAAGCGGCTGGCGATCATCATGATCAGGTTCACGCCCATGCCACCACCGCGACTGCCGCCACCCCCGCCGGATGACGAGCGCCGGTCTTCCACATTGCTACTTCCTTGTCGGCCTCTCCAGCGCATTAGATTCTATTGGTAAAAGTCGAACGATCGGTCCCGGCAGCAGACTACACCGAATCCTGATAGATGGTCAATGGAAGCCAAGCGCGTTCAGTTTTGCCGGGTGGCAAAGCGGAGTGCCGTCGAACTGCCACGCTCGCTCGAATCGATTAGAACGTGTAGTTAAAGTCGATGCGAAAACGCATGCCGTCCTGCTGCGAAGTGATGGCATCGACGGCGTAGAGGCGGGCCATGATGTCGAGTTTTTTCATCAGTCGGTAGGTCAGGCGAAATTCGTGACCTTTGAGGTCGCTGGAGTCGGTCTGGGTCGACGAACCCCGGCGCACCCAGTCGTCCTGCGCGTAGGAGCTATTGACGGCAAAGGTTTCCAGCCAGGCGTAGTAGTAGCCGAATTGATAGTCGCCCGCCGATTTCAGGTTGCCGAGTGTCATCGACAGCACAGAACCGAAATTCTCGCCGGTATTGGCAGTGGTAAGGGTGTCGGAGGAGTCGGCGGCATAGTCACGAAAATTGTAGTAAACGTCGACGCCCAGGGCGACTGGCACACCCAGCACGTCGTGCTTCGCCTGGAATTGATTGCCGAGAATGGCGTAGTCGCGAGCCCCGTTTGCGTTGCGCAAATGGTCGGCACCACCGGCTCCGTCGAGATAGTAGAACCCTTCGGCAGCCGTCAGCACGAAATCGCCGACCTGTTCGCTGTAGGTGATCTGGCCGGCATACATCTGGCCGTTCAGTTGCCATCCGCCGTCGGGTAGAAAGAAGGCACCGACGGTTGTGGTCAAAGCGCCTGCAAAAATATTCGGCGCTACCGAAAGTGCGGCCCCGGTGAGGGTGGCGTCGTCGTCCCAGAACATTTCGTTCTGCTTTCAGAAGGGAAATCCGTTGCGGCCACCCCAGAAGTTGATCGTGTGGTCCTGATAGCGGACGTAGTATTTGTCGAGAATTCCATCGAAGTCAGTGTTTTCGCCACCGTCAAAGTCGTGGATGGTCAGGTGCGGTGACTGCGGGCTGTCGGAATCACCGGTGCGGGCGCGAACGTCGAACAGCAGCACATCGTTCGGTTGAAATTTCAGCCCGACACGACCGCGCACACGCAACCTCTGGCGGTCGTTGCGCACTTCGCCGGAAGAGTTGATTGAGTTCCAATCGTTTTCGTAGCGGAAACGGAAATCGGCGTAGGGTGTCAGGCTGTCCCAGACCCCGGTTGCCGTCTCGATCACCAGCGGCTGCTGCGGGGGATCGCCGGCCATTGCTGTCTCCGTTACGCTGAGCACGCAGGTAAGGAGTACAAGGCGTAAAAGCATTGACAGTTGTTTCACGATCGGGTAATTCGGGTTGCTAACAGCGATAGTGTCGGTGGCTGATCTGCAAGCACTTAGTTAACATTTACGTAATTCATCAAGCATTTTATCGAGAACCTTTGCATCGGTAAGTTCTGAATTACGGCCTTCTCTGCCGTTGTGCGCAATTGTTCGCAGTTGGCGCCGTCACACCTGGCAGATTGATGCCAATTGTTCATACCGTTACACCCAGCCGCCTAAGAACATGAATAAATCCCGTTGCGCATCCCGTTGCGCATTCTCTCAAGCCTTCGCGCTGTCGTTAATGGCCTACTTTACAGCGTTCAGCATCGTCGTAGCGAAGGACTCTGCTGCCATCATTCTGCCGGACTTTGTCGAATCGCGTGCGGTCAAGCTCAAGCAGACGGTGCACCTTGATGATATCCCTGCGAATAGTGATCAGGTGCGCCTCTGGGTGCCGATTCCTTCAGATCGCAATTGGCAGCGCGTGCTCGACGTCAGCGTCGATTCGGCTCCCGGAACCTGGAGTATTGTTCCTCAAAAGGACGGTCTCGGGGATTTTCTTTATGTCGAAGTCGACAAGCCTGAGGCCGGCAAGGTGGAAGTGGCGATTTCGTGTCTGATCGAGCGCAAGGGGGTGCATTTCCCCCTGGAAGACGTGCAGAGCCTGCCATCGTTCGAGAACAAACTGTTCGGCGATTCACTCGATACCGGCGTACCGTTGATGTTTGCTGACAGGCGCGTGCGCAAAATGGCCGATGATGCCTGCGGTCAGGAACGCGATATCGCTCGTCAGGCGGTGATGCTGGTCCACAAGGTTGCCGAGTATGCTGACCATTATTCGAAGGATTCGACCAAGCCGCATTGCGGTCGCGGCTCTGCTCAGGATTGTCTTGAGAATGGCGGTGGATGCTGCACGGATCTGCATTCGCTGTTTATCGCCATGGCACGGTCGCGCGGCATCGCAGCGCGTATGCAGTATGGGTATCGACTGCTCGATGCTAAAGCAGGCGAAGAATTCGATCCGGGCTATCGTTGCTGGGTGGAGTATTTTATTCCCGGTGCCGGTTGGGTGCCGACCGACATCGTCGCCGCCGATAACGCCGACGAATCGAATCCTTATCGCTGGGCCTCGCTCGGGCCGTATCGGGTGTGGTTGTGGCAGGGTCGGAGCTTCGAACTGACTCCCGGGGCCGAAGCCGGAGCGGTCGACACGATGCTCTGCGGCTGGGCGGAGATCGACGGCAAAGCAGTCGATCCACTGCCCGCTGACGACGGCACACCGCCGCAATTGACGCGCACGGTCCAGTTCGAAGTGCTCGCTCACCAGCGTCCGGCGGGTGCGCCGAAATTGCCGGAGTGAGTTTCGAGCGGTGCGGACGGTGGGACTTTAAATAGGACGGGTTGGTCACTCGCCGACGTCGACACCGGTGGCAGCGGAGGTCTACAGCAGCATCAGCGCCGGGTTTTCGAGCAGTTTGCGGAACTCGGCGAGATAGATGGCTCCGACGGCGCCGTCGACAACGCGGTGGTCACCACTCAGGCCGATCCACATGCGCTGGCCGGCGACGATGTCACCGGAATCGTTGACGACCGGTTTGTTGACGATACCGCCGATGCTGAGAATCATCGCCTGCGGCGGATTGATGATCGCTGCGAAGCTGTCGATGCCGTAAGCGCCGAGATTGGAGATGGTGATGGTGCCGCCCTGCATTTCGTCGGGCGAAAGTTTTTTCGAGCGGGCCCGGGTGGCGAGATCTTTGATCTCTTCACTGAGCTGCTGAATGCTCTTGTGCTGCGCCTGACGGATCACCGGCGTGACCAGCCCTTCATCGATGGCGACGGCGACCGAGAGATGGATGTCTCCGTATTGAATAACGGCATCGCCGGCGAAGGAGGCGTTGACGCGCGGTTCGGCGACGGCGGCGTTGACCGCTGCCTTCATGATGAAATCGTTGACGGTGTACTTGTGGCCGCCGGTGGATTCGTTGGCCTGATTGATCTGTTTGCGAAACGCCATCAACGGGGCGGCGTCGAGCTCGATGTTCAGGTAGAAATGCGGGATCGTGGTTTTGCTGGTCAACAGACGCTCGGCGATGACGCGGCGCATGCCGGACAGTTCGAGGCGTTGGTCGCCGGCAGCGGCGGGCATGGAGGCCACGGCCTGTGCGGCGGGAGCAGCGGCAGCGGTGGCCGAAGCCGATCCGGGTTGAGCGCTTTCGACGTCGGCGCGAACGATACGACCACCCGGGCCGGAGCCTTTGATGGCGGCCAGGTCGATGCCTTTTTTAGCAGCGATCTTTTTGGCTAACGGCGATGCTTTGATGCGTTGGCCATCGGCGTTGTGAGTGGCGACCGGCGCGTCACTGGCAATTTCACTGGAAGGAGCGCTGTCGTCAGTGCTGTCAGCGTCGTCAGCTGCGGCGGCGCTGTCCCCTGCTCCATCGCCACCGGGCGCGGTTGCGGGAGCTTCTTCGCCATCTTCGACGAGCACGCCGAGCACGGCACCGAGCGGTGCTTTCTCGCCGGCCTGCACGTAGATCTTGCCGAGTGTGCCGGACTCGAAGCTTTCCATTTCCATGGTCGCCTTGTCGGTTTCGATTTCTGCGAGGATGTCGCCGGCGTTGATGGTATCGCCTTCGGCGACGAGCCACTTGACCAGAGTTCCCTCGGTCATGGTGTCGCTCAGCTTGGGCATTTCGATATTGGTAGCCATGGTTCTAAAGAGGAAATATGAAGGCTTAAGGCTTAATAGAAAGCCATAAGAAAATCGACTAGCAGATTTTCAGGACTTTTTCGATGACAGTGTCGACCTGTGGCAGCTGGTGATCTTCGATGTGCGGGCTGTAGATCGCCGGGGCGTCCATCGCCGAGAGGCGCAGTACCGGTGCATCGAGATCGTCGAAGGCTTTTTCCTGAATGGTCGAGGCGATCTGCGCGCCGACACCACAGAAGGGGCGGTTCTCCTCGACGTAAACGGCGCGATGGGTTTTGCGCACGGAGTTGAGGATGGTGTCTTCGTCGAGCGGTCGGATCGATCGCAGGTCGACCACTTCGGCGTTGATGTTGTGTTCAGCGGCAAGTTTTTCTGCAGCGGCCAGGCAGACGAGTGTCGACCGGCCGTGAGCGATTAACGAAACGTCAGTGCCTTCTTTTTTCACTTCGGCGACGCCGAGCGGGATCAGGTATTCTTCGTCGGGGATTTCGCTGGCTGCCTGGGGGGCATTGTAAAGCGAAGTGTTCTCCATGATGTAAACCGGATCGTTGTCGCGGATCGCGGTTTTCATCAGACCTTTGGCATCGTAGGCGTTCGCCGGGCAGGCGATCTTCAGGCCGGGCATGTTGGCGAGAATATTTTCCGGAGTGTGCGAGTGGGTGGCGCCGACATTGGTGCCGCCGTTGGCCGGGCCGCGGATGACGATCGGTACATTGATCAGACCGCCGGACATGTAACGCACAGTGGCGGCGTTATTAACAAGCTGGTCGAAGGCGACGTAAGCGAAGCTCCAGAACATCAGTTCCATGACCGGACGGACGCCGAGCATGGAGGCGCCGATGCCGAGGCCGATGAAGCCGGCTTCGGAAATCGGGGCGTCGATGAGGCGTTTGTCGCCCCACTTCTCCCAGAGTCCTTCGGTTACTTTATAGGCACCGTTGTACTCAGCGACTTCCTCGCCGATGATGCAGACGTTTTCGTCGTGGGCGAGTTCTTCGTCGAGGGCCTGATTGAGGGCTTCGCGGTAGGTGGATTTAGCCATTGTCAAAAATAGGTAAAAGTCTAATTATAAACGACTTAGCTATTAAAAAAGTGCTTTCCGGTCTGGCCGGCTTCGGTCTTGTTGTCGACTTCCCAGTAGACGTCGTCGTAGATGTCGGGGATTTCCGGTGGCGGGCTCTTCTCGGCGAATTCGACCGAGGCTTTGGCTTCTGCATCGATTTCTTTTTGCATCGTCTCCAATTGGGCGTCGTCGATGATGCCTTCCTTGGCGAGTTGCTTGCGCCACAGTATGATCGGGTCGTGCTCCTGTTTGTAGCGTTCGATTTCCTCTTTGGTGCGGTACTTCTGAGCATTGGCGTCAGCCACGCTGTGTCCGTAATAGCGATAGGTATCGAGTTCGAGAACGGTGGGACGCGATTCGTTGTGGGCGCGTTCGATGGCGCGCTGGGTGACGGCGCGCACTTCATAAATGTCTTCACCGTTGGCTTTTTCCCAATCGATGCCATAGCCCTCAGCGCGAGCGGCGAGGCCACCTTCAGGGTGGGCGGATGAACGCTCCTGGCTGGTGCCCATCGAGTAGCCGTTGTTTTCAATCACGTAGATCACCGGCAGGTCCCAGAGGGAAGCGAGATTGAGTGATTCGTGATAGGCGCCCTGATTGATGGCGCCGTCTCCCATGTAGCAGAGGCAGCAACCTTTGAGACCTTTGTATTTTAATCCGAAGGCGAGTCCGGCGCCGAGCGGGGTCTGGCCGGCGACGATGCCGTGGCCGCCCCAGTAGTTTTTGTCGGGCGCGAAGAAATGCATCGATCCGCCTTTGCCTTTGGAACAGCCATCGGCTTTACCGAACAGTTCGGCCATGCATTCGTTCATGTTCATGCCGACGGCGAGCGCGTGGCCATGATCGCGATAAGCGGTGATGACGTGATCGTTTTCGCCGCACAGACTGATGCTGCCGACGGCGACCGATTCCTGGCCGATGTAGAGGTGGAGGAAGCCACCCATTTTGCCCTTTTGATATTGCTGAAGCGAAACCTGTTCGAAGCGGCGGATGCGCATCATGTCGCGCAGCATGCTGATCTTTTCGTCGGCGCTCAACTTCTTGTTGATGGGAGCGTCCGCGTGGTTGGTGGAGTCGGCGACTTCTGACATAAATGGCGAGTGGAAAAGGACAATCGTTCGTCTTCTTGGAAGGCACGCACCCTACCGCAAGGATGCCTTTTTGAAAACCGCGAATCGCCGCAAAACCTGTCGCCAAAGTGTCATCGCCGGGTGGTGCGCGCATGAGCCGGGTTGCTGCTTTGAAGGCTCGGAACGAACCCGTGAAAACAGCTGGCATTATTCACGCTTTATTAAAAGGACCGGCGGGCGGCAACTCTTGTCGCGTACGGTTCAGTTTCACGTCGATGGTGGTGTGTATTGCCGTTCACTGTCGCTTCCCCGGCTGAGTGCTGCGCGCGGAGCTTTGCGGTTTGGAATGGGTTTCAGATCAGTCGTCGTGCGTGCCGTCGGATCAAAACAGACTGGCACTGCTTGTCACTTTTCATGTCGAGATGGACTTGAGCTGGTCTTGGACTTTTCGCGTGGCTGAGGCACATTGCCGGCCCGCAGTCGCGACTGTTCCACGTGGAACAATTTGGTTTTGCTGGCTATCTGGGTTTGCTGGTTTTCACGCCTTTTCAACTATGTTTCGCTATCCTAAAGACTACGACGTGCTGGTCATTGGTGCCGGCCATGCCGGAATCGAAGCCGCTCTTGCCGCGGCGCGTGTCGGTGCGTCGGTGGCGATGGTCACCCAGAACCTTGATACCATCGGTCAGATGTCGTGTAACCCGGCGATCGGTGGCCTGGCGAAAGGTCACATGGTTCGCGAGATCGATGCGCTCGGCGGTTTCATGGGTGAGAACACGGATGCGACCGGTATTCAGTTTCGCATGCTCAATGCAGGCAAGGGACCGAGTGTGCGTGCGCCGCGAGCTCAGTGTGACAAGAAAGCCTATCAGTTTCGTGCCAAACGGCAGATCGAGGGAATGGCCAATGTCGACCTGCACCAGGGTAACGTCGCCGAGCTGGTGGTCGAAGGTGATGCGGTGTGTGGCATGCGCACCAACCTCGGCATGGAATTTCGTGCCGCTTCAGTGGTGATCACGACCGGAACGTTCATGCGCGGGCTGATGCACGTCGGCAAACAGAATCAGGATGGCGGCCGCATGGGCGATGCGATTTCGACGATCAGCGATCATCTGAAGATTCTCGGCTTTACCGTGCAGCGTTTTAAAACCGGCACGCCGTGTCGATTGAATGGTCGCAGCGTCGATCTTTCGAAATGCGATCGTCAGGATGGCGACGAGATTTCCCCGCCGTTTTCGTTTCATCGCGATCAGATTGGCGGTGAAGCGGATGACATTTTTACCCTGAACCGTTGGAAGGATCCGGGGTTCCACGTGGAACAACTGCCCTGCTGGATCACCTATACCAATAAGAAAACCCACGAGGCGATTCTCGCCAATCTCGATAAGTCGCCGATGTACTCGGGACAGATCGAGGGAGTGGGTCCGCGCTACTGCCCGTCGATCGAGGACAAGGTGGTGCGCTTCGCCGACAAGGAGCGGCATCAGATCTTTCTCGAACCGGAAGGTCGGCAGACCCTCGAATACTACGTCAACGGTGTGTCGACCTCGATGCCCTATGAAGTACAGTACGAGTTCATTCGCTCCATTCCCGGTTTGGAGAATGCCGAGATCATCCGTCCCGGGTACGCGGTCGAATACGACTATTGCGAGCCGACGCAGCTGTTTCCCACTCTGGAGACAAAACGCGTCGCCGGCTTGTATTTCGCCGGACAGATCAACGGCACCTCCGGATACGAGGAGGCGGCCGCCCAGGGTCTGGTGGCCGGTGCCAATGCGGCGCTCAAGGTGGCGGGACGGGAAGCGCTGGTGCTGAATCGAGACGAAGCCTACATCGGAGTGATGATTGACGATCTGGTCACCAAGGGCACCACCGAGCCGTATCGGATGTTCACCAGCCGCGCCGAACACCGCCTGTTGCTGCGCCAGGACAATGCCGACCTGCGGCTCGCGGAGAAGGCGGCCGCGGCGGGTCTGATCGCGGAACAGCGTCGCGCGGACGTGGATGCCAAGCGGGATGCCATCGCTGCAGCGATCAAGAGCCTGTCGAAAACCTTCGTCGGTCAGCATTCTCTCGAGAAATGGCTGAAGCGTCCGGAGAACACCTGGCGGAACCTCGACGAGGAGCATCGAGCGCCTTATGCCGAGAGCCTGTGGGAAGTGATTGAGATCGAGGTCAAATACTCCGGCTACGTCAAACGGCAGGAAGACATGATCGCGCGCACTGCGCGCATGAGTGATAAGGCCATACCGGAATGGGTCGACTATCCGACGGTGCACGGGCTGAAACGGGAGGCGCAACAGAAGTTGGAGCAGATCAAGCCGCGCACGCTCGGTCAGGCGGGTCGGATTTCAGGTATCACCCCGGCTGACATTTCGTTGCTGGCGGTGTGGATTGAGCGGGGTCGGTAGCGCCGCGCCTGAACGAGGGGCTTTTCAATCGTCGGCAGATCTGATAATCTGCGTATCGATGGGAGCTCGAAAAAGAACGCTGCTGACATTTGTGGCTGGCTTTGCGGCCGGTATTGCCTTCACGGTGCTCAGCGTCGGTACCTTCATGGCGTTGATTGCGTTCGATTCCGAACTCCGGGACAGCGCTATGGCTGAAGCGGCCAGTGCGACAATCGAACAGTGGAGCACTGAGGATGTGACGGAATTGTGGGGTCAGGCCGAGGCTTGCTGGCAGAAAAGGCAGACTGCGCCAGGTCCGGTTCCCGATGATCAGGTTCCAGAGCGACTGCGTGCTTTGGGCTTTGAAGTGTCGATCAGCGAGACAGGTCTGAGAGGCCAGTGTGGCGGCTCCTCTTTAGGCGTAACCGGCGTGCAAATATTGTTCTTCTTCAAATCGGCAACGGGGGACGGTCCGCCTTTTATGAATTGCCGGGCTCAGGGCATGGAGGGCTACTACGATCCGGTCTTAAAAACGTGGACCTTTCAGGAGTCGAACTGGCAACGCTGCTGAGCCGGTGCGGCGGCCAAGGTGGTGGCTCTACCCTTTTTCGAGCACCCGGGCGAAGACGCTTTTCGCCTGAGCGAGATCCGCGACCGTTTCATTTGATCCGATGCCGACCGCTTTGTCGCCCACCAGGCGAACGGTTCCTTCCAGTCCCCCGCGCTGACCCATTTCAATGTCACGGTCCGCATCGCCGATCATCCACGACCTGCTGAGATCGATGTCGAGGTCTTCGGCAGCGGTCAGGATCATTCCGGGATCGGGTTTCGGAGGGTGTGGGCAATCGTCCTCTCCGGTGTGCGCGTAGATGGCATCGAAGCCTGAGCCGCATTCTTTGATGATGCGCCGCTGCATGTTTTCGTGAATGCGGGAAAGTTCCACGTGGAACATCAGCCCCTTGCCGACACCTTTCTGGCTGGTCACCAGCACACACAGGTAACCGCGCGCTTTGACCAGACGCAGCAGATCGAAGATTCCCTGTTGGAAATGAAAGTCCTCCCAGCGCAGAACGTAGCCTGCGCCCGGGGAACGGTTGACCACACCATCACGGTCAAAAAATACGCAGGGCCTTTTCATTCTGCTTAGAGCCGCCCCGTTATTTTAATGTCCGGGCCGATGCGTTTGGTGCGCATGTCCTTCAAGTCGGCGACGATGCCATCGATGGGCAGCAGGCGGTTTTCGCCGCCGCCGATGATGGGGGCGACGTAGAGGACCAGCTCATCGATCAAGCCTTTGGCGAGTCCATAGGCAAAAAGTCGCCCGCCTGATTCGAGCATGACCGACTGAACGCCCCGCTGGCCGAGCGACGCGAGAGCCTGGCCGAGGGTTTTGCCCTGATAGACAATGGTGCGCTTTTTGTGATCGTCGGTAAACAGATGGGCGTCCTTGGGCAGGTCGTTGTCGGCGGAAACGACCACCCGCAAAGGTTGCGGACGATCCCGTTCGGCGAATTTTCCGCGCAGGGTGAGGCGTGGGTTGTCGCGGCGGACGACTTCACCGCCGACCAGAATCGCATCCAGACCGGAGCGAATGCGCTGCACATCTTCGAGAGATTTGGCGCTGCTGATCCATTGCCCGCGTTCCGCCGGCAGGGTGGTGTGGCCGTCGAGAGTGATGGCGGTCTTGGCGATCACCCACGGTTTCCCGGTGGTGATATGTTTCGCAAAGAAGCGAATCAGATCTGCGCATTCGGCTTCGAGAACGCCACTGGTGACCGCAAGGCCCGCGTTCTCCAGAAGTTTGAGTCCTGCGCCGGCATGGTCGGGATTGGGATCGACGCAGCCGACTACCACCCGGGAAATGCCCGCTTTGAGGATGGCGTCGGTGCAGGCACCGGTTTTACCTCTGGTCGAACACGGTTCGAGAGTGACATAGATGGTGGCGCCTTGCGCAGCGTTGCCTGTGTCGGGCGCGACGGCTTTGGTCCTGGCTTTCGACTTTGACCGGGATTTTTTGGCGGTCGCGACACGCGCCTCGGCATCGGCCAGGGCCTCGATCTCGGCGTGCGCGCCACCGGCCTTTTTGTGATAGCCGATGCCGATCACTTCTCCGTCGCGAACCAGGATCGCGCCCACCGGCGGGTTCGGGCTGGTCAGACCGAGTCCTTTGGCCGCTTCGGTGAGCGCTTTTTTCATCCATGCCTTATCGGCAGCGGCGTCGGCTTTGGACGAAACGGGCTTTGAGGTGGCGGCAGGCATGGACGCACAAACTGGATGCACGGAGCCTGCGGTTCAAATGGGAAAGTCGGCGAAGCGCTATTTTGCCTCATCGTCGTGAATGACCCCGAAAATTACGTCCGTCAGTCCACCTTCGGCGGCAGCAGTAACTGCTTTCTTGATGGTTGCCGTGGAAACGTCTTTTCGAGCGCGCAGGTGTAATCTGGCATGCTCGTCGTGGGCGGTGAATTCTTTGGCGAGTACGGCGATCTGCGCTTCAGAAAACTCAACACCATCGATGAGAAAGCTCCCCTCATTGAAAATATTGACGGTGAGGCGCAGGTGCGGATTTGGACCAGGACCGTAGCAACTGGTTGCAACGAAAATGCCGCTGTCTTCGATGTCGGCAAAATCCTCTGCTTCGAGAACTTTATAGACCTTCGCATCATTGCCGGCGGCGAGTGCGAGAGCCTGCATTTTTAGAGATAAGAATCGGCTATTTCCAAAGTCTTCCTTATTCGTTTCGCGAACTAATTCGGACGCCAAAAGTTGAATCTGTCGAACGTAGGTATTGTGATATTGAGCGCGACCCATATCGATGCCGATCCTCACTCCGCCGAGTGCGGCGGCAGAAATGGCGACTGCTACGACGAGCAGCCAGAGGGCGGTCTTCCATTTCTTCATTTGTTTCGTCGTTCCAGAATTAAGATCCTACCTTACTCCCCCACCGCCGCCGCGATCACCTTGCGATAGGCCTGCCGCGCGTGGTCGTAGTCGGCTTTCGCCTGCTCCAGCTCCTTCGGATCGATCAGTTTCTGCTTCTGACTCCAGCATTGCTCGACCGATTTCAGGCACCATTCGGCGCTGCGTTTGCTGGGGTGGACCGGTTGATCGTCGACGATGACAAAAACCGGATTGGTGTGGCTGCTCGGCAGGATGCGCATCGCCACCCATGAGCTCTTATCGATCCTGACATTGTCAAAAACGAGATCGTTCATCGAGCCGTCGGCAGTGATGATCTGCTCGGCGGCGGGGTGGCCGTTGACGACCAGCTCGACCTTTACCTCGCGGCTGCCGGCGATGCGTGCCCGCTCGAGATGCCAGTACGGTTTTTTGGTGTAGTCCTGGGCGGCGATCTCCGGCTTGTCGCGTTGCAATCGTCCGTGCGGAATTTCCGAAAGCTGTTGAGGCTTTTCGTTGAGACGCGCGGCAACCTGCGCGCTGACCTTGATGGTGCCGGGTTGCTCGAGTCGGACTTCCGATCCGGCAGTGCCGAGTTCGAGATCGTTGACCTTCATTTCCATCAGGTGGGACAGCCCATCGGATACATAACCACGACCCTGTGAAATCCCTTCGCACCAGGCGTCGTAGTCGAGCTCGCCGTCGAGCTTGATGTAGCTGCGCCCGAGACCGACCCGCTCGCCGTAGATGCACGGGAAATCGGTCTCGCCGGAAATGCGCGTGCGGTAACCGCAGTTGAGGGTGTGATACCAGATGTTCAGCTCCCAGACGTATGGCGTGTCGACCATGCTGAGAAAATCGACCGCCGGCACGAGATCGCCGTCGGGCCCGGGAACTTCGTGGGTGACGTCGACGATGTATTCGTTGGCGCCGATGCCGTCGAAGGGCGGCAGTTCGTAGTTCGGCAACTGATCGGATTCCACCGCCAGTCCCCAGCCGGAATGCGCCGGCCCGCACACCGCTCCCTGCTTCTGTGCCCATCGCAAGGTGTTGAGACACAACGATGGCCAGTGATCCGACGAGTCGCCGCCGGGATAGATCTGGTCTTTCAGGCGCAGCAGACAGAGGTGGCCCGAGCGATGCGAGCCGAAGCCGGACACCTCGACGTCGTAGCGCAGCAGGTAGGGATACTTCGATACCTTATCGATCTCGCCGGTGAAGAACTGCTTTTGATAATCGAAGCAGGGACCCCAGGTGAGATTGGCACCGATTTTGAGATCCTCGCCGTGAATGTGCCGGAACATATCCGGCGCGTGCACCCCTTCGCTGGGTACCAGGTAATGTTTGCATCCGGCGGCGTGAATGTGGTGATCGCCGGACCACCATCCGAGTTTTGAAGGATCGATCCAGCGCTTCAGCGAAAGCTCCCACACCTGGTCGGTCTGATCGGTGACCTCGAAGGTCTGTGTTTGAGGAATGTACTCCGGTCCGCGGCTGAGGCTGACGTGATAGTTGCCGACCGGCAGTCGGAGGGTCTCGCCGTTGGCGCGATAAACCTGTGGGTGAAAACGGAAATCGGGAGCGACGCGGCGGGCCTGTGAGGGATGTACGGTTCCTCTGGCGTCGCGAATTTCCAGCGCCGCGGTGATCGCTTCGTCGCTGCCCGCTTCGTGCAATTTCAGGCTGACCGGATGGGCGGCGGCGGCATTAAAAGTCAGCGCCAGATCGGAGCGAAAGCCGACGTCCTGGCTGCCCTGGCCGACGTCGAACTGCAGCACAGTGGAGACCTGCCCGGCGCGTTCGCTGCGCAGACCGACGACCCGGTATTCGAGTACCTGCCCGGAGAGACGCTCGGCGAGCGGGCGTTCGGTGATTGTTGCGGCGTCGATGGCGGTCTCCGTCGAGGTCACGCGCAAGGGAGCGGTGACGCCGGCCTTGTTGATGACTTTGACGAGAAAAAGCACATCGTCGCCCTCGATCAGTTCCAGGGCCGCCTCACCCTGAACGCTGCTGACGCGGGATTCGGGCGAAATTTGCACCGCGGCGACGCAGTGGCTATCGAGAACCCGCTGCACTGCGGTGACCAGCTGAGCCTCGCCCGAGTCGCCGGCCCGGGCGAGGTCGCCGATGTCGGCATCACTGAGCGCCTGACCGAAGTAGTCGAGCGCCTGGATCAGTCGACTGATCTGCACCCTCAGTGGCTGCGCCGGTGCCGACTCGACCATCGGCATGTCCTGCGCGGCGGCCGACAGCGAAAAAAGAGCAGCGGCGACAGCGATGCCGATGCGGACCGTGGCGAATCTCGATGAGTCCATGCCTCTATTAAAACCTGAATCGGGGCATCCGGTCGATTCGAAAAGCCGCCGACCAGCTGCCGACCAGCCGCCGCCGGAGGACACGGTTGAGTTTGTCTCCGCTTGACGCTAGGCTCGGTTTGCTTCACCAGCAGCCTACGCCTTCGCCCCTTGATGATCACCGACGAGCTATCGATCGATTACGAAAATCCAGCCACGGATCCGCTTGGCTACGATCACGTACAGGGCAAGCTGCGCTGCAAATTCGATTTCGTTGAATTGCAGTTCGATCAGATCGACCGTGCGTTTCGGAAGATCCCGGTGGTGATTCGCGAAATTCCCTACTCGCAGGTCGAGTCTGCGACTTACATCGATCGCTGGTTTCGGCCCAAACTACTGATTTTTAAAACCAAAGATCCTCACTATCTCGACGGTTTTCCCGGTGGCGAAGTCGGCAAGGTCACGCTGCAGGTCAGTCGCTCGTCGCGAGACGATGCCAAGCGCATGGCGGCACTGCTCGAATACAAGCAATCGGAAGCGCTCGCCGACGAAACCGCGGCCAGGATGGATGACGCGAGGCTGGGTCTGGAATAAGCGATGGCCATCGAACCACCATCTTATTCTCCGTCGACTCCGCCGACGGGTGGGCCGCTGGCGAGTCTGCGCTGGCGACGCGGCAGCCTGCGCAGCTGGATCACGACGGCGATCTTTCTGATCGTGTTTGTCGGCATCTATCATTTTCTCGCCGCCAGTCTGATCTTCCAGACCAACCTTGACCGTCTCAACTTCGATCAGCAGCACAACATCAATTTGGCCGAGCTGAGTGCGCAACGCGCCTCGCAACCGATTCAGCCGGGTGAAAATGTCACCGCCGGTCTGTGGCGTGCCTTTCCCCACTACACCGATGGTGTCGTCAACCCGCTGTGGCCCTGGCTTGCCTCGCACATCAGCGATGGCAGTGATCATCAGATTTTTGAAAAGGGCAAGTGGTTCAATGTTAAAATGAGCGCCCTTTTTCTGGTTCTGTTAGGGCTGACCTGTGTGCGCGCTTTCTCTGCTTGCGGCGCCATTGTCGTAGTGACGCTCACCGGGCTGGGAGCGTTTCTGCCGCGCGCAGTCTACTTTCAACCGGAGCCGCTCTACTACGTGTTGTTCATGCTCGCCTGGATCTGTTGCCTCGCCCTGCTGCGTCGCAACGATATCCTCCTGTACGTTGCGTTCGGCCTGACCATGGGCCTGGCATGGTTGGCAAAAACATCGATTCAACCACTGGCGATGGCCTTTCTCGGCATCACTACGTTGCGTTTTCTGTTCGAGTGGTGGCGACGCAGGCGTGGTCGCGCGTCGGACGAACGATGGAATCTGGCGACGCACTTTATTGGACTGGCAGCTGCCGCCACCGCCTTTTTAATTATCGCCGGACCGCGTATGACCTACGCCAATAACTATTACGGCGATCCGATGCACAGCTATCCGTCGTACTGGATGTGGATGGATGAATTCGGCCAGGGCGTCGACTTCATGCGCGATTATCCCAGCCGGGAAACACTCGAGACGCTGACCGATGATACCCGGCCGGGTCTCGGCAAGTATCTGCGCGATCACGGCAGCGGACAGTTCGTCAGCCGAATGCTCAGCGGTTCATGGGAAAAGCTCGGTGACCTGCTTGCGCCGCGCGACATCATTCAGAATAACGCTCGAAGCAAAGCGTGGAAAGTTCTGCTGCCGGGTCGAGGCTGGTACCTCGGTTGGGTGTTTCTTACCATGCTGGTGATAGCGGCTTTACGCTGGTCGGTGCGCAATGAGAATGATACCGGCCTGCGCCCGCTGCGCAGCGAAAGCGCGGGGTGGATGTTTGCCTTTGCGATCAGTTGTTTCGGTATCGCCACTCTCGCCTACGGCTTTTATACACCGATCGGCAAGGGCGACCGGTTCATGCTCTCGCTGTACGGTCCGATGGTGCTGACTTTTGTGTGGATCACCGAACGCTTCCGCCGGCAAATGCGCAAGACCAGTAAGGCAGCGATCACCAGAAAGGTCTACATCGCCATGCAAAGCGTGCTGCTGGTAGCGATCTCGTTGCGTTTGATCGATCTGTTGCGCACGCCATTGTTTCGCGATCCCTGAGGGGTGGTCGATTGGGTTTCAGTTCTGAATCGAGGAAAGCGCCTCATTCGCCCGACGTGCTGTTTCGAATCGCAGGCGAATGACGAATTGCCGGAGTTCGAAATCAGATTTCGCCATTGCTTCGTGCTTGGGTCCTTGGGTATTTCGCCATTCCCGCATTTCGAAGCCATGAGCAATGAGCGCTATCCGGCCACCGGTAGAAAGGGACGCACGGCTGCCGTCGAATGGATCGCGGCGCTGGTTTTCTGTGTGGTGCCGATTGGTGCATCTGAGTGTTCGGCAAAGTTCAGTTGCTCCTCGATATCGGCGACGCTGTCCAGAATCATATCCGGTTGGTAGGCAAAGTTCTTCAGATCTTCGGGTTGGGTTCCGCCTGACAGAACCAGAATCGTGCGATAGCCAAGACCGACGCCACCGAGGATGTCGGTTTCCATTGTGTCGCCGACCATCACGGTTTGTTCGCTGGTCAGACCGAGTTGTTTGCGCGCGGCACGCATCATGATCGGGCTGGGCTTGCCGACTGAAAATGCCTCCTTGCCGGTAGCGCGCTCGATCATGGCGACAATCGCTCCGGCACCGGGGCGGACTCCCGCTTCGGTCGGACAGTTCGGATCGAGATTGGTGGCGAGCAGGCGCGCTCCACCCGCGACCAGCCGGACCGCTTTTTCGATCATCTCGAAAGTCATGGTGCGGCCTTCGCCGACGATGACGAAATCGGGATTGTCTTCAACGACCGAATATCCGTTCAGATGCAGTGCATTGAGCAGGCCGCCTTCTCCGATCACATATGCTGATCCGTTCGGTTTTTGTTGGGCCACAAAACGAGCGGTCGCCATCGCGCAGGTGAAGATATCGCGGTCGGTGGCCTCGACGCCCATACGGCAAAGCTTCATCGCGACATCGCGACGGGTGCGTTGGCTGTTGTTGGTGAGGAATAGGAAGCGCGTGTCGGTTTCCCGCAGCCGCTGAATAAATTCAGCGGCGCCGGGTATCAGCTTGTTGCCTCGATAGATGACACCATCCATGTCTAATAAGAATCCTTGTTTCATGGTTTTGGCTCTGAGCGATATGCGTGCCAAGGCGACCGCGAGATGCACTTTGCAAGTGGCGATTCCGATGAAAGATTTTCATGCGGAATGGAGGGCGAACCGCTGCCACCCTCACGCTGAGCCACTAGCGAAACCTAAACCTGTCTTACAATAAAGAGGTCAGTAACGAAGGTATGCTTGAGGGGGAATGCCAGCGCCCTGACAAATTCACAAAATCGCTGAAATTCGCGTAGGCGAATTAATCGATCGGGACGCGCCGGGCGGATTCCTGCTCTAAACATCCACCGCAAACACCCGCTGCGGTGAACACGCCCACTGACGCACCTGGCAAGCCTTCGCCGACTGCCACCGGCCCCCGCCGGCCCATGGCGAGAACGCCGGCAAAATCCAACGCTGACGATCATCTGTTTTTTCCTGAACCAGTGTCGGCAGCCGCAGGCGTGTGCCGGCACCGTCGCCCGCTGACCAGGACGGATGCCAATGACCGCACACCTCGATCATTTGCGCAGGCACTTCCGGACTGCGATGCCCGTGATGAAAAAAGAAACCGTCGCAGGCGTAGTTGTCGACGAATGCGACCTCGCGCCGGATCGCGCCGCGGTCGTGATTGCCGGCGATGCAGATCAACTCCCCCACCCGGTCGCGAACGCCCTCCAGCCAAACCGACGCTTCGTCGGCCGCCGCGCCGCTGTCGACGATATCGCCGACCAGGATCAAGCGCTGCGGCTGATACTCATCGAGCAGCTGGTTGAGCCGATCCTCGATCGTCGCCATGCCCCACATCGGCCACAGGCCACCACCCGCCCGGCGCGACACTTCGTAGCCGAAATGCAGGTCCGACAGTGCCAGCCAATTGCCGCCTTCGTGGTGGATCGCCAGACGACCGTCGAGCCGGACTCCATCGCCGACCGGCACAGCGGTTGATTTTTCCTCGGCTTCGATCATCGTTACGGTCCGGCTTTCGCAGCACTTCGCTGCGAGCCACTTTAAAAACCATGTCCAACGACAAATCGCAAGCGCAAGACCCGCAAACCCCTCCTGCCGAAGAGCCGGATGAGCATCAGCTGATCCAGGTCCGCCGCAAGAAACTCGACACCCTGCGCGAGCTCGGCGTCGATCCGTTTGGCGGAAAATTCGATACCACTCACCAGCCCGCCGCCCTGCGCGCCGCGTTTGAAGAGGGGCTGTCGGTGCGCATCGCCGGACGCATCACCGCACTGCGCGACATGGGCAACAGCCAGTTTCTCGATCTGAGCGATTTTGACGGTCGCATTCAGATCTTTGTGAATAAGAAAGCCATCGGCCCGGAGCAGTGGGCGGTCTACAAGTGCCTCGACATCGGCGACTGGATCGGCATCGAAGGCGAGACTTTCATCACCCGCACCGAAGAGCCGTCGGTAAAGGTCGCTCAGCTCACCGTGCTTTCGAAAACGCTGCGCCCGCTCGCCAACAAATGGCACGGCGTCGCCGATCCGCAGATTAAGTACCGTCAGCGCTACCTCGACCTGATCGCCAACCAGCGCAGCCGCGACGTGTTTCGCAAGCGCCTCGACATGGTCGCCGAAATCCGTCGCTTCCTCGGCGACCGCGATTTCCGTGAAGTCGAAACACCGATCCTGCAGGACGTGCCCGGCGGTGCCGCCGCGCAGCCGTTTGAGACCCACCACAACGCGCTCGGCATGCCGCTGTTTTTGCGCATTGCGCCGGAGCTCTATTTAAAGCGTCTGCTGGTCGCCGGCTTTCCCAAAGTGTTTGAGCTCAATCGCAGCTTTCGCAACGAAGGCTTGAGCCGTCGCCACAATCCCGAGTTCACCATGCTCGAGGCCTACTGGGCCTACGCCGATTTCGAACAGATGGCTGACATGGTCGAAGAAATGGTCTGCCATCTCGCCGAAAAATTCTGCGACGGACTTCAGATTGAGCATCGCAATGCCGACGACGAAGTCATTCGCACCATCAATCTGCAGCGCCCGTGGCGTCGTGCCCGTTACGAAGTGCTGATCCGCGAAGCCGCAGGTCCCGACTGGTTCGAACTCGACGAAGCCGCTCACCGCCAGCGCTGCGAAGAACTCGGTGTCGAAGTTTCTCCGGACATGGAGGATCACGAGATCACCCAGCAGGTATTCGAAAAACTGGTCGAAGAGAAAACCTTCGATCCCTGCTACGTCACCCACGTTCCCAAAGAACTGGTGCCGCTCGCCAAGCAAAATGCCGACGACGATCGTCTGGTCGATGTCTACGAGCTGATCATCAACGGACAGGAAATTTCCCCCGGCTACTCCGAGCTCAACGACCCCGACGTGCAGCGCCAGCGCCTCGAAGATCAGGCCGGCGAAGAAACTCAGAAGATCGACGAAGACTTTCTGCTCGCTCTCGAATACGGCATGCCCCCCGCCGGCGGTATCGGTATCGGCATCGATCGCCTGGTGATGATGCTGACCGGCGCCGAGTCGATCCGCGACGTGGTGCTGTTCCCGCAGTTGAAGAGGAGGGAGTCTTAGGTTTTAAGTGGTTAAGCTTTAAGTTTCGGCCGGAATGAAAGTTCGCATCATCTGGCCGATTCTTTTTGCACTGACTTCTACTGCCTTGCTGGGCGCGGTTCTCTATCAGCGGTCGTGGATTTTGTTCTACGCCGAAGCTGAGCCTTTGTACCCAATCGTTGAGGAGTTTGGCAGGGAACTGATTGACCGAAAAATAGGTGAGCAGGTTTCCCCGTCGGAAATTCGAGACCTCATCAACGAACCTCGTTATGAAGCAATCAGCCGCTACGGAGTGGTATTCTCCGATGATCCAGCGCTGATTCTTTCAATTCGCGTGAACAGGCGATTCACCTTCGAAGTGCCATACGAAGGGGCGCCTAACTGGCTCAAAACCGACCATTGATGATTGTTTGGCCAAGCCAAGAAGCTTAACACTTAAAACTGAAAACTTAACGCCGCGACCGGCAAGAGTTCGTGGTGTTCCATCGATGACAATGCGTCTCCTCCTGATCTTCCTTGTCCCAATCATCACCCTCGCGGTCGCGGTTTCCCAGGGCCCGCCTCCAATGCGCAAGCATACGGCGACCGAAGCCCAGCCGATCAAGCTCGTTCCCGCCACCAAAAAAGCGCCGGGCAAGCACGAGGAAAAAACGCAGACTCACGGCGACGTCCGGGTCATCGAGTCGAATGCCATCCCCGAGCATCTGGTCGGCGAATTTCCCAATCGCGGCAATCCTCACGAGATCGAGGAGCAGCGCTACCGCTTTGAGATCCCGGCAAACCCGAAAGCCAACGATGAGCTCACTCCGGTCCATTTAGGCGCACGCCCCGGAGCACCGAATCGTCCCTTCGGCATCGCCCTCAACGGCGTGTTGTTCGATCCCGGTACCGCTGAATTCTGGAACGGCGATCGTGAACTCGACTGGAACTATGAAGCGCTCGGCGGCGCGGTTGGTCTCGGCCTCGATGAAAATCACGCCCACGTTCAGCCGAGTGGCGCCTATCACTATCACGGCCTGCCGACGCCGTACCTGCGCAAGCTCGGCGTAAGAACCAACGCGCACTCGCCACAGGTCGGTTGGGCCGCTGACGGTTTCCCCATTTACGCCCTCTACGGATACCAGGATCCCAAGGACTCGAAGTCAGCGATCGTTAAACTGACCTCCAGCTATCAGCTCAAGGAAGGCAAACGTCCCGATGGCGATGAAGGTCCCGGTGGCGACTACGACGGCGCCTTTACCCGCGACTACGAGTTTGTCGAAGGCAGCGGCACGCTCGACGAATGCAACGGTCGTTTCTGCATCACCCCCGAATTTCCCGAAGGCACTTACGCCTATTTCCTGACCACCGAATGGCCGGTCATCCCGAGGAATTTCCGCGGCACGCCCGTCGAACTGCGTGGACCGGGAGGTCCGGGTCCCGGTGGCCCGGGCGGAGATCGTCGCCCACCCGGCGGAGGACGCGAAGGTGATCGGCGTGGACCGCCGCGCCGCTAAGGTAGCCGCCTTTGTTAAAAGGTGGGCCTTTGGACGGGCACTTTGGCTAAGACCTTCCCGGACTCCGGGAGATGCACGCCGAGTACTTCAAACTGGCGACCACCATTTTACCAACGAATCTGCTTAGATGGTGTAAATTTTCCACCCGCCTTGCTTCAATTTCCGTATGCGACCTTCCCGATTTTCTCTCCTTCTAGTTCTGTTTCTCTCGAACCTGGGCGTTTTACAGGCGAAAGACCAACCGCTCAACGTCCTGCTGATCTGCGTCGACGACCTGAAACCGGTGCTTGGCTGCTACGGTGATCCGGTGGCGAAGACTCCGTCGATCGATGCTCTGGCGGCGCGCGGCGTGTTGTTCGAATCGGCCTATTGCAATCAGGCGGTGTGCAGTCCTTCGCGTAATTCGCTGATGACCGGCCTGCGACCGCAGACCATCGGCGTCTACGATTTGCCGACCAATTTCCGCAAAACCGTTCCCGATGCGGTCACCGTCGCTCAGCACTTTCAGGCCAACGGCTATCGCACCGAAGCGCTGGGAAAAATCATGCACAAGGGTCATGGCAATGTTGAAGACGCCGTCTCGTGGAGCGTGCCTCACTTTCGCGCCAAGGCGCCGACCTACGTCGATCCGAACAGCACCGCCAACGGCAGAAAAGACCGTCGCGGCGGCACCCGTGGCACCGCTACCGAGAGCGCCGACGTCGCCGATGACACCTATGCCGACGGACTCGTTGCCGGGGAAGCCATGCGTCGTTTGAAAAAAGCCGCCACCACCCCGGACGAGCCGTTTTTCATCGCTGTCGGTTTTATCCGTCCGCATCTGCCCTTTGTGGCACCGTCAAAATACTGGGATCTTTACCAGCCTGAGCAACTGCCCATGCCGGCATTCACCGACGCTCCCGTGGGCGCGCCTGACTACGCGCTTCATGACGGCGGTGAACTGCGGCAGTACAGCGACATGCCGCCAAAAGGCGAAATCGACGCAGCGATGACGCGTCAACTCATCCATGGCTACTATGCCGCGACCAGCTACGCCGATGCACTGGTTGGCAAGCTGATCGAAACGCTCGATGCGACCGGCCTCACCGAAAACACCATCGTTGTGCTGTGGGGCGATCACGGCTGGCATCTCGGCGATCATTCGATCTGGTGCAAGCACACCAATTATGAACAGGCGGCGCGAATCCCGCTCATAGTGGCTGCACCCGGCGGAGCGAAAAATGCCCGATCGAAATCCTTCATCGAAACCGTCGACCTTTACCCGACGCTGGCAGAACTCGCCGGCCTGCCACCAAAGGCCGGCCTCGACGGAGTCAGTCAGGCGGATGTCGTCGTGGATCCCGTTGCATCGGTTCGCGATCATGTCATTCACGTTTACCCGCGCGGCGGGCGGCTCGGTCGCGCCATCCGCACCGATCGCTACCGCATGGTCGAGTGGAAGGTGCCGGGCAGTTCTCCGGACAGCGCCGAGTTCGAGCTCTACGACTACGACGCCGATCCTCTGGAGACGAAAAATCTGGCGGCGATCGAAACCGCGAAACTCGAGGAATTGCAAAAAATCCTCGCCACTCATCCCGAGGCGAAACCTCAATACCGTGAAATCACTCCGGAGCAGCGCGCCAAGAAGGAAGCGGCGATAGCCACACGGGTGGCGGCTTTCAAAAAGCGCGACCAGGATGGCGATGGCCGTCTTACCAAAGAAGAATTTCTACTCAGGCAGCCGGACCCCGACGAAGCACCGAAACGCTTCCCGATCTTTGATGTAGACGGTGACGGATTTCTGACTGAGTCCGAGTATGTCAATGCTGGCAAGTGAGCGCCTGTTGTGGAGCGACCGCGACTGTGATCGACCTTGTGATATGACAGGTTTTGTCGCGAAGTGCACTGCTGCGTGGCAATTTCGGCCTTTTCATTCGGCGATATTGGCCCATTTTTGGAACTCTTGCTGACGCAGACGGTTCTGCGCGCGGATTTTCCTCAACACTGCACACATCATGGCTACTTACGACCTCATCGTTATCGGCGGCGGACCTGCCGGCTACGTCGGCGCTATCCGCGCGGCTCAACTCGGCAAGAAAGTTGCCTGCATCGAAAACGATCGCGCCGGTGGTACCTGCCTGAACTGGGGTTGTATCCCGACCAAGGCGCTGCTGAAAAATGCTGAGGTTTATCACACGCTCAAGCATGAAGCCGAAACGTTCGGTCTGAAGATTGAAGGTGAGATCAGCTATGACTGGTCCGCAGTCGTCGGTCGCTCCCGCAAAGTCTCCGGCCAGCTTGCCGGCGGCATCGAGTTTTTGTTTAAGAAAAACAAGATTGATTACCTGCGCGGAGACGGCGCTCTGGCGGGCGAAGGCAAAGTCTCGGTCACTGACGCCGATGGCAAAAGTGAAACACACGAGGCTGAGAATGTTCTTATCTCCACCGGCTGCAAGAGCCGTGACCTGCCCTTTCTCAAGTTCGACGGCAAGACGGTGATCTCCTCGAAAGAGGCGATGAATCTGGAGAAGCAGCCGAAGGAAATCATCATTATCGGAGCGGGCGCTATCGGCGTCGAGTTCGCGGATTTCTTTAATGCCTACGACACCAAGGTGACCATCGTTGAGATGATGGACAACCTGCTACCGGTCGAAGACACCGAAGTTTCCCAGACGCTGGAAAAAGTATTTAAGAAAAAAGGCATCAACTTCCTGCTCGGTACCAAGACCACGGCCGCCGAAGTCAGCGCCGGCAAAATCGAGCTGACCGTCGAACCCGCCGCAGGTGGTGATTCGCAGGTGCTCACTGCCGACACCTGCCTGGTTGCCGTCGGTGTGCAACCGGTGATGCCGGGCGGTGCCGAAACTCTGACCCTGACCGATCGCGGTTACATTGAGGTCGACGATCGCTATCAGACCAACCTCGCCAATGTCTATGCTGCCGGTGATATCATCGGGCCGCCGTGGCTTGCCCACGTCGCCAGCTTCGAAGCCATCCAGGCGATCGAGGGTATCTTCGTTGCCGACAAGCAGCCGAAGAAAGTCGAGATCTTCCCCGGCTGCACCTACTGCCACCCGGAAGTCGCCAGCATCGGTTTGACCGAGCGCGCCGCGGTCGAGCAGGGCATCGATTTCACCATCGGTAAATTTCCCTTTCAAGCCAGCGGTCGCGCTCTCGCAGTTGGCGAACCGGACGGCTTTGTGAAATTGCTCTACGGCAAGGAACACGGCGAGCTGATCGGCGCTCACATCATTGGCGGCGGAGCCACTGAGTTGATCGCTGAAATGGGACTGGCGATTACTTTGGAAGCTACCTGGGAAGAACTGGAAAACACCATCCACGCCCACCCGACCCTGTCCGAAGCCATCCACGAAGCGACCAGCGCCGCGTTCGGCCACGCGATCCATATTTAGGTTAGGATTTTGCGGATTTTGAAACCGCTTATGGACGCTGATTTTCGCTGATCCCGTCCACTGAATGGCGGTTGGAATTTTACCGCAGATTACTCAGATTACCGCAAATCTTTGATCGTCCGGCGGATGCCCGTCGGGATTCGACAGGATTATTGATCGTCCCGCGGGTTGATCAATGCACTGGTGCACCTCAGGAGTGAGGTGCCTCCTTGGTCGCTTAGACTATTTGCCAAAAGTCTTTACGCCTACCGATAGCATTTTTACAGCAA
>CBDULB010000026.1:0-54658 GCA_965367965.1 uncultured bacterium
ACCAATCGCGGTGCCATTCGTTCGGCGGCGATTTGGGATCACTTCAGTCCGCTGCGCGGATGGATTTCTGTCGCAAGCGTCAATGGCGCCATTTTTTCTGAATCTCGCTGAAGAGCCGATTCAATCTGGAATCAATCATAAAAGATACCAAGCCGTCTTTCGATCGCCCCTGCTGCGCACCCTTTTCAAATGAGACTGAGTGTATTCAGACGTCGCCGTTTGCGCTGTCGTTTTTTGGATCGGCGTGATCTTCGATCTCTTGAACTGATTCGTCGCCTGCCGCACCCAGCCTGCGGAAAGCTGGATAAAGCGCTCCGAATATCGTGATCACCACCGGGATTGAAATCAGGCCGGTTGTCATCCCGTGCAGCTCCCATTCTCTGTCAGTGTAGAAAGCGGTCAGTGTCGGCAGCCGAAATGCTCCGAATATCAGGACGGTTGCGTTGATTCCCAGGCCGACAAAGAAACTGCTGACGGTATGATGAAGGTCGGCTCCGAAAACGAACTTTGCGCTCAAGCTCAGAAACACCGCCCAACTGAAGAAACCGACATAAATCAATCCGCTTCCGTAAATGGAGTTCCAGATGGTTTCCATCGGCGAGGCTTGTTCAAGCGGGTCAAAGTTGTTGCCGCGCGGATCATTGCGATTATGTCCAGCGTCCGCCGCGAATTCATCGCCACCAAAGATGGTCCGCGATGCGGGATTCCGGGCCATGCGCTCGATCCATGCAGTTCCACCAGGCAATTGAAATGGCTACGCCTAAGGCATAGAGAATCGACAGCGGAATCAAATATTTCAGGCAGTTCGGGTATGTGCGTGAAGAAATGAAGGTCGCGACGAGGGCAATCAATCCAAGCGGTGCGGCGCAATCCAGCACTCGCGCCTGGACAAAAATTTCATCGAGGGCATCGATCTTCATGGTGCCCTCTGGAGCTGGTTCAAACCAGTGAAGTATCGACCAATATGTTGCGGTGTAGATGCACGTCACCGCTGCAAAGGTGGTTGGGATCAGGGCGCGATTTACCTTCTGGAGAGTTGTTGGCTGCATCGCTTTCTCCACATGCGGACGGCTCCGTGGCTGCCGTCTAACTGCCTTTCTTCACTGAGCTCCCGTACCACCCGAGTTTGCCTTTCAGCACGTTAAAAAACGAATCGCCGTTCAGTGAGACCAGTGACAGTTCGAACCTGGCCCGGGTGATCTTGATGTGGACCTGCTGGTCGATTTCGGCGATTCCCCGACCGTCGGCAGTCAGGTAGAGCGGGTCGCGCTGGTCGGCGATGAGCAATTCGATCTCGCTGCTGTCGCTGACCACGATGGCTCGATTGGCCAGTGTGTGCGGGCATACCGGTGTGATCAGCATCACCGGTGCGCCGGGGTGCACGATCGGGCCGCCGGCAGACATTGAGTAGGCCGTCGATCCAGTTGGCGTGGCGACGATCAGGCCGTCGCCGGTGTAATGATTGACGAATTCCCCGTCGACGCGGGCTTCGACGTGAGTGGTTCGCGACGTGCTGCCGCGGCCGATTACCAGCTCGTTGAGCGCGGTGTAGGTTTCGACCGGATGATCGCCGTGTGTCACTTCGGCGCTGAGAATCCGGCGTCGGCTGATCTCGTAACTGGAATCTTTGATGGCTTCCACCAGGCGATCGGTTTCATCGCTGGTCACGCAGCTCAAGAAGCCGAGGGTGCCGGTATTGACGGCGGCCAGCGGCTTGGCCTTTTCGCGCAACTGGGCGGCGATATTGAGCAGCGTGCCGTCACCGCCAAGCACGATCAGGAGATCGGAAATATCGGCAAGTGCGCTTAAGTTGAGCGGTGGATTGTCGGCAGCGATTCCAATCGCTTCGAGTGCGGCCGCCGACTCGTTGTGAAGATGAACGGTCTGCCCTGAAGTGCTGAGATCACGCGTCAGTTTGGCGAGCAGGTCGACTGCGCCATCCTTGTCTAAGTTGGCGATTAAGCCGATGTGTTTTTCAGCCATGCGAGGTATTCATGGTTCCCATCGGTGCCACTTATAGGTGAATCCGTCAGGCCGCGCCAGTCCTTTGCCAGCTCATTAGTCACGAATTGCTGAATCTTTTCGGGTGCCTGTTCGCGCAGCGAGTCGTCACGAACGATGCCGCCCTTGCCGACTTGGTCGCGTGCCAATTCAAACTGCGGTTTGATCAGGCACAGCAAATCGCCGCCCGGCTTAAGGATCGAAAACGCCGGCCCAAGGATCAGGGTCAGCGAGATAAATGAAACATCGATGACTACCAGGTCGACCAGCTCAGGTATGTCGTCGGCGCTTAGATGCCGGCAATTGATCTTTTCGCGAGCGACCACGCGCGGATCCGAACGCAATTTCCAGACCAGCTGATTGGTGCCGACGTCGAAGGTGTAAACCTTCTGTGCGCCTTGCTGCAGCAGGCAGTCAGTGAAGCCGCCGGTCGACGCCCCGATGTCGGCCGCGATCCGCCCCTTGGGATCAACGCCAAAATGCGCCAGCGCATGTTCGATTTTGTAACCGCCTCGACCGACGAATCGGGGTGGGTCCTTGACCGTAATTTCGGCATCGACGGGAATCGTCTGACCGGGTTTCAGCTTTTCGTAGCCGCTGACTCGAACCGATCCCGCGAGCACCAGACGTTTGGCTTTCTCGCGCGACTCACAGTGCCCCAATTCCACCAGAAGTTGATCCAATCTTCGTTTCATGGATTTGGTAATAAGTATGTCAACCGGTTAAGGTTGAGTGGATTGAGTTCTATTAAATTCCTGCAAACGAAGCGCGCAGGGACAATGCAAGCTTTCCCGGTTTTTTTGCTTCCCGGACTTCGTAAACCACTCCAATACCGCGTTGTGTAGCGACTGCGCAGGTGCCCCTCTCATTAGAGGTGGGATTGTTCCGACGTTGAACTGCTGCTTTTAATCTCAAACGAGTTAATGCGATTGATCAACTGGCGCAGGCGCCCGGCTTTGCCTCGATTGATGGTCAAAATGAGCCGTGGCAGCTTGTGGATAGCCTCTTCGTTGCGCTCTTCCGGCAGGGCATCCCCCTGAACGAATTGGCCGGATTTGAGCAGGTCGGCGAAGTCGCTGTTGAGACTGGCAAGGTCCGCGTCGGAGAGCTTGCCTTGCAGGCGAATCACCATCTTCTCGCCGACGTAGCGATACGAGTGGAACACTTTGTAGAAGTGCATAATTTCCTCGACCGCTTCGTCAACGTCGTCGGTGACCTTGAAAAGATCCAGGTCCTCTTCGGAGATCAGTTTGAGGCGACCGAGGTGCTCGCGCACGAACTGCAGAAAGGTTTTCCAATAGCTGCCGCCGGGCGCGTCGACCATGACCACGGGAAATACCGAAGCTTTGCCGGTCTGCATCAGGGTGAGGACTTCGAAACACTCGTCCATCGTCCCGAAACCACCCGGGAACAGGGCTGCGGCGTTCGATTCCTTCACGAATGCCAGCTTGCGGGTGAAGAAGTAATTGTAAGTGATCAGTTTGTGGTCGCCGAGAATGGTTTGGTTGGCACTCTGCTCAAACGGCAGGCTGATGTTCAGCCCGAAGCTGTTGTCGCGGCCGGCCCCCATCTGCGCTGCGCCCATGATGCCATCCCCTGCTCCGGTGATGGTCATGAACTTGTGCTGCAGCATTTTCTTCGAAAATTCCCTGGCGGCCTCGAATTCCGGTTGTCCGGCGGGCGTGCGTGCCGAGCCGTAGACGGCGACTTTGCGCACCGAGAGGTAAGGATGAAACATCTTGGCGGATGCCCGCAATTCCTTGAGGGTGCGGTTGATCAATTTCAGGTCGGCAGCCGTGTTCTGGTCGTGACCGAGCTTAAGTGAAGTGACCAGAAGCTCTTCGATGAGTGGATTGCGGTGGCCGCAATCCCATTCTTCGACCAGAGCCGAGATCTGTTGATCGATGTCTTTATTGCCGGTCGTTCCGACGCGATTTGACGGCAGGGCGAGAATTCCACCACCGGTAAAGTCCCTTTCTTCGAGGAGAGGTTGGTTTTTTTTCATGAAATAAGAAGCGACCCGATTACGCTGTAATCCGCCCCGGCTAAGGGCTGGGAGTACTCGAGGGGGTGGTAGGCAGGCGGGCAGACGAAGATTTTTTCACGCGCAGCGCCTTTTTCCTTTATCGGACAAGGAAATCACGCCTTATTCCCGGCCATGTCAATTAGAACGGACGACATCCGCATTGCCTCCATCCATCAGTTGATCGCACCTGCGATCTTGATCGAAGAAAAACCGATCTCAGATGAGATGGCGGAGCTGGTGTCAGATACTCGCAATCAGGCGGAAGCCATTCTCCACGGAACAGACGACCGTCTTCTGGTCGTCGTCGGTCCGTGCTCTATTCACGATACTGAAGCGGCGCTCGACTATGCGGCGAAGCTGAAGGAATACGCCGATGGCTGCAGCGAAGATCTGCTGATCATCATGCGCGTCTATTTTGAAAAGCCGCGCACCACGGTTGGCTGGAAAGGTTTGATCAATGATCCCAATCTCGACGGCACGTTCGACATCAATCACGGTCTGCGGATTGCTCGCGATCTACTGGTCAAACTGACCGAGCTGGGCATGCCGGCCGGCACCGAGTTTCTCGACACCATCAGCCCTCAATATGTCGCCGATCTGGTCGCCTGGGGTGCCATCGGTGCGCGCACCACGGAAAGTCAGGTGCATCGCGAACTGGCTTCGGGCCTGAGCGCTCCAGTCGGATTCAAGAACGGCACCGGCGGCAGCATTCAGATCGCTCTGGACGCCATTCAGGCCGCGCAAAAGCCGCATCATTTTCTCTCGGTCACCAAACAGGGCACCTCGGCCATTGTCGAGACCACCGGCAACAGCTGCTGCCACCTGATTCTGCGTGGCTCCAGTGATGGACCGAATTACGATCACGACAGCATCTCGGCGGTGCGCAAACGCATCAAGGATTCCGGACTGCCGCCGTATGTTATGGTCGACTGTTCGCACGGCAACAGCTGCAAAGATTACAAAAAGCAGCCGCAAGTCGCTGCCGATCTTTGTGCTCAAATCGCCGACGGCGAAACCACGATCGCTGCGGTCATGGTCGAAAGTAATCTCAAGGAAGGCAATCAGAAGCTCGGCAACGGCCCTGAAGGGCTTGAGTACGGGCAGAGCATCACCGATGCTTGCGTGTCATGGGAGTCGACCGTCACAATGCTGGATCAGTTCGCCGAAGCCGTGCGACGTCGTCGCAAGACGTTCCTGGCCTGAGTCGCGGCAACAAGAGTCGCAGCGATCGACAAGACGATCGCGAGGCGCGGCCTGCGCGTGTGCAGGTCGCTCTCTGGTTGGGGTCGATTAGCGCGATCATTGCCGCCTATTTTTTGCTGTTTCCGATCGCTCTGTTCTGGCTGTTCAGACTGGAATTCTCGAGTTCTCCGCTGGGACTGGAGTCGACTCTGCAAACGCTGTGCACGCCGCTTGAGTGGTTGCAGGAGCGCCTGCCGTGGTATGAGGGATACCTCAACTGGCTGATGGAGTTGATGATCGCTTGAGGTCAACGGCTTAAGTTGCCTGTGCGGGCTTATTGAGCCACAATAGTGATGTGAGCACCACGGTCCCTCTGCAAACGGCCTCCGCTGACTCGTCGCGATCTGCGGCCTGGTGTGGTGCCATCGGTGCCTTTCTATTGGTCTACCTGCTCGTTTATCCGCTGGTTCCCATTGCGCTCAAGCAGTCAGGGGTCGGCCAGAGTTTGCCTGATTGGGTCGAAACGGCTTTCCAGATCAGTGCCGCGCCGCTGATTCTGGCCCATAAGACAGTTCCGGTCTATCGGAGCTACGTCGAGTTTCTCTCTGGCGTGATGCAGGCGAGCTGAATTTTTGCAGCCGGAGGCATCGTTGAGGGCGCTGCCGCCACCCGGCTTGCGAAGTATTTATTTCCGGCTCAAGCGCCGGAACAAAAATACGCCCAGGCCGAGGAACAACAGGTTCGGCAACCACACCAGAAACTGTGGGTAGACGCTGTCATTTTCGCGCATGATGTCGGCGATCACGATCAGCAGAAAGTAGAGCACGCCAATCAGCAGGCTCATCGCAAAGCCGATCGATGTCTCGCGTCGTTGAGCAGTGATGCCGAGAGGAATGCCGATGATGCCGAGTGTGATGCAGGCCATCGAAAACGACATGCGCAGGCTGATCTCAGTCTTCACCGAGCTGGTTTTGCCACGGTCGAGTTCACCTGCCTCGAGTGCGTCGAACAGGGAACCAAACGACATGATTTCGGGCCGGAACTTGTTTTGCTTTTCCTGCAGACGGTCGAGCGGTACATCGAGCGGTGCAAACTCTGCAAGGTACGGCTGAGCTTCGGTGAATTTTTTCGGATCGGGATCGGACTTCAGTTCAAACAGAGCGTTGTGCATCTCCAGCACCATTGCCGGATGCTCGCCACCGAGCTCGGTGCGAACGTCAACATGCTCAGCGATGACGAAGGTCTCGGGGCGTTTACGGTCGTCCATCTTGACCATCTGCACGTTGATGAGGCTTTTGCCGTCTGCGGATTTCTGCGCCCAGATCAGGTGGCGCGGGATTTCATCCATCACCTGGCGATCCGTGAACAGCGACAGTGGATCTTCCGCTGCCATGTTAAAAATCATGTCAGGCAGCATGCTGACCATCTTGCTTTTGGCATTGGGCGATACGCTGATGTTCATCCAGGCGCACAATCCAGTGAACAGAAGGGCAACCAATCCGACTGAGTAGCAGATGCGCGGCATACTCAGGCCCGCCATGCGCAGTGAGATCAGTTCGTTGTCAGCGGAAAGCCGTCCAAAAATCAGTAGAATCGCCGTCAGGAATCCCCACGGGATGGTCAGGCTGAGTGAGAACGGCAGCACGTAGAGCATGAACTTAAACACAAAGCCGATGTCCATGTCCGGTCGTTCGACCAGCTGCGTCAGGATGTGCTTAAAAACGTTGCCGAGAATCAGCACGACACTCAACACCAGTACCGCAAAGAACGAAGACACCAATACCTGGCGTCCGATGTAGCGGTCGATGATGTTCATGAGCCCTGACTTTTCAAGTCACAGAACTAAAACGCCACGTCCCCCACTGGCAATGGAAAATGTCCCGCGTGCCAGCTTTGTCATTTATCGATCGACCTGGCGAGTCTCACCGCTGACGCCTGTGCTTGTTCAAATGAACGATCGGCAGAGGGGTTGGTTGCGACTATTTGAAAGCCTGTGGCGGGGAGCCGCCAGATATCTGAGCCGGCAGAGCCGATTTTTGGTCTGATTGATAAGTTTCAGTTCGCGCATGGAGACAGTTAGCAAAACTCCCTCACACCAGAAGGTGGCCATTTTGCTTCGATTGACACGCCGCCCCATGCGGCTACAATCGGGTATCGATGACAGGGGGGCTGCGGCGTTGCGCGGCTGAGATTTCCGGGGCCGGCCGGGAGACCCTTTGAACCTGATGCGGTTCGTACCGCCGAAGGGAGATCTTATGCATTTATCATTTTCGATTTTTCAGTTTCTATTGTGCTGCACGCCGCGACCGCTGTGACGGGTTCGCGGCGTTTTTGCGCTCAGCTCTTTACGTCTCCAGTTTTATTTCTCCAGCCTCTCCTCAACCATGATCCAACCGACCACTTCCGAATCGAACGGCGCCGCAGGTGCCGACCCAGCCATCGACAGTCCCACATCGCCGGACGCGCCATTCCCGAACAGTCGACGTATTTACGTTCCCGGTTCAGTTCATCCCGAGGTGAATGTGGGCATGCGCGAAGTTGAACTGGCGAAGACTACCCATCCGAATGGCCGAATCGAGGTCAATGAGCCGATCCGGATTTATGATGCCGCCGGCCCGTGGGGCGATCCTGCATTCTCCGGGAATGTGAAGGAGGGCCTGCCGGCGTTGCGTCGGGATTGGATTCTGGGTCGTGGCGATGTCGAGGAATATCGGGGCCGCGACGTCAAGCCGGAGGACAACGGCTATCTGTCGACCGAACATGCCGAGCGCTTTAACGAGAAAAAGGACGAGGTCAACCGGCTCAAAGAATATCCCGGACTGCGCCGCAACCCCCTGCGTGCTTCCGACGGGCATCCGGTGACGCAGATGTGGTATGCCAAGCAGGGCATCATCACTCAGGAGATGGAATACATCGCGATCCGCGAAAACCTCGGTCGCGAGGCAGCCTTCAAAGCCAACCACGATGCCGGTGGCGCGCGCACCGGTTTGGACTTTCAACACAGCGGCGAAAGCTTCGGCGCCAGCCTGCCGGAATTCATCACGCCGGAATTTGTGCGCGACGAGGTCGCTCGCGGCCGGGCAATCATTCCTTCGAATATCAATCATCCGGAAAGCGAACCGATGATTATCGGTCGGAACTTTCTGGTCAAAATCAACGCCAACATCGGCAACTCGGCGGTGGCGTCGACCATCGATGAAGAGGTCGAGAAAATGCGCTGGTCGACCCGTTGGGGCGCCGACACAGTGATGGATCTCTCTACCGGCAAAAACATTCACGCGACGCGCGAATGGATCATGCGCAACTCCCCTGTTCCGATCGGCACGGTGCCGATCTATCAGGCGCTCGAAAAAGTCAACGGTCGGGTCGAAGATCTGTGTTGGGAAGTATTTCGCGATACCTTGATGGAACAGGCCGAACAGGGCGTCGACTATTTCACCATTCACGCCGGCGTGTTGCTGCGCTTCGTGCCGATGACCGCCAATCGCATGACGGGTATCGTCAGCCGCGGCGGATCGATCATGGCCAAGTGGTGCCTGACGCATCACAAGGAGAACTTTCTCTACGACCACTGGGACGACATTTGTGATCTCATGGCGCAGTACGATGTCAGCTTTTCGATCGGTGACGGTCTGCGTCCGGGATCGATCGCCGACGCCAATGATGCCGCGCAGTTCGGTGAGCTGGAGGTCCAGGGCGACCTGACCACGGCGGCGTGGGACAAGGGGGTGCAGGTCATGAACGAGGGGCCGGGTCATGTGCCCATGCACATGATTAAGGAGAACATGGAAAAGCAGATTGAGTGGTGCCACGAAGCGCCGTTCTACACGCTCGGGCCGCTAACCACCGATGTGGCGCCCGGCTACGATCACATCACCAGCGGCATCGGTGCGGCGATGATCGGCTGGTATGGCTGCGCGATGTTGTGTTATGTGACACCGAAGGAACACCTCGGCCTGCCCAATCGTGACGATGTGCGCGAAGGCGTGGTCACCTACAAAATCGCAGCCCATGCCGCGGACCTGGCAAAGGGCCATCCGGCGGCGCAGGAGCGCGACAATGCGCTGTCGAAAGCGCGCTTCGAATTTCGCTGGGAAGACCAGTTTAATCTCGGACTCGATCCCCTGCGCGCGCGGGAGTACCACGACGAAACCCTGCCTCAGGAAGGTGCCAAAACGGCGCATTTCTGCAGCATGTGCGGGCCGACTTTCTGCTCGATGAAAATCACCGATGAGGTGCGTGAATACGCCGCCAAGATGGGTAAGGACGAGAAAGAAGCGCTCGAAGCCGGTATGGCGGAAAAGTCGCGGGAATTTGCAGAAACGGGCGGAGAGATTTATCAGTAAGAGCTTCACCAGTTCGTTTTCACTCCACTGAGATCAGGCCATGAAAATCGCCGCCTTGCTTCGCCTATCGTTTCTGAAGAAATTGCTGCCGGGGTTCGTTTGCGGTCTGCTAGCGGTCATGCTCAGTTCCTGCGCAAGCCCCGCGTTCAACTCGGCGTATCGCAGAGCCGTCGCTGACTACCGGACAGCAGATCCCAAGCCGGAAGTGGCCGGCCCCTGGCAGGGCTACTGGAAAAGTGACGTTAACGGTCACACCGGCGATTTGCGGGCGGTCGCGACACCCGCCGCCGCAGCGACGGTTCCTGCCGATGGGGTTGGCGAAGGCTATCAGTTCCGCTACCACGCCACCTGGGCGAAAGTGCTCAGCGGCGGCTACACGTCACCCCACGAAGTGCGGCGGAACCGGGCTGGTGGCTACACAGTCCTGGCGGAAAAAGACATCGCCTTTCTCGGGGTTTACAAAAGCGAAGGTACGATCAAGGGCGACAAGTTTGAGTCGAAGTATCGCTCAGACAGTGATCACGGCGTCTACGTGCTGCAGCGTCCGCAATAGCGCTTGCGTTCCATTCGGCGATTCCGCCCGGGCGCCACGAAAAACGCCGACGACCCTGCAGGGAACGTCGGCGCTGTCAGTTCAGTTTGTTGGCGTCCTGCCGAACCGCTTCTGTCCGGTCATGCTCCGACTCGATTCATCGACGAGCCATTGCGCTCGTGGTCGCCATGTGTCGAGCCGTTGGTCGGGCTTGCCGTGCTCTTGTGATAGGGCTCGGATTTTCCCTTATCGGCATCGATGCTGCCACAGCGGTGAACCAGAAGAGCACCGGCAAACGCACTGCTGGCGATTTTTGATTCAGTGTCGGCCACGCGTTGCGTGAGTTCGCGCAGGTCGTCGCCGATGTTACGCAGCGCCTCGACCAGTTCGGCATCGTTGACAAAGCACTCATCATCAAAGGAGCGTGGCAACACGTCGGGGTTGTCTCTGACGACTTTGGTGGCCTGGCTGATGAATTCACGTCCGGTGGTGCCCAGTTTCAGCAGTCCATCGCGCTGGTCGGCGTTGGCTTGTCGAGCAAACGAGAGTTTTTCGCGCAGGGTCTGAATGGCATCAGTGACCGCCTGGCGGTCGGATTTCGATAGAATGGATTTTGAAGATGGACCGTTGTGCATGGCTTTCGAAGGCTGGTTTGTGTTTTGGTCGGCGGTTTCAGTGCCGGTTGTTTCTTTGACTGTTTCGTTTGACTCGGAAGTCACTTTCAGCGCGTCGTTCGATGGCGACGAAGCGGGAGGATCAGGGTCAGGGCTTGGCTTGGAAGCCATCGCTGCGGCCACCGGATTGACGGATGGTGGCTCGGAAGCAGGCGAAAAAACGTTGCGTGGCCCGTCGTCAAAAATGTCATCCCAATCGGAATCGGTAGATGACTTGGATTCGACGTCGCCCCTGGTTGATTCGTTGCGTTCCTGTCGATCGGCGCTTGCCTCAGCGGAGGCCGATTCGTCATCGGTCTCGTGAGTGTCGTCCTGATCATGATTTTGGGAAAAAATCCCAATGAAGCCGCGTCGGTTACTGGACATGGAAGTGATCGGTTTTAGTTTCAATTTCCGCGTTTTGCGGCGCAAAGATGACTATAGTTGCACAATTGAGTTAGATTTACCAGAAAAAAAGACAGTAAACATAATGTAATCGCCGACCTGTGGTCGAGCATGACTGTCCCATGTGCCGCGCGCCGCGCCTGCGTCAAGTCAGGAGACCTTTGACCACGTGCGCTTCCTCGACGCCGGTAAGTCGCTGATTGAGTCCTTGAAACTTGTAGGTCAGGCGCTCGTGATTGACGCCGAATTGCTGTAACACGGTGGCATTGAGGTCGCGGATGTGCACTGGATCGGCGACGATGTTGTAGCCGAAGTCGTCGGTCTCGCCGTAAACGGTGCCGGGTTTGATACCGGCGCCGGCCATCCACATGGTAAAGCAGCGCGGGTGATGATCGCGTCCGTAGTTGGTTTTGGTCAGTTTCCCCTGGCAGTAAATCGTCCGACCAAACTCCCCTCCCCACAGAACCAGCGTGTCTTCGAGTAAACCGCGCCGCTTCAGGTCGGTGACCAGCGCTGCCGCCGGCTGGTCGACGTCGTGGCATTGCAGCGGCAGGTCGCCGGCCAGATTGCCGTGTTGGTCCCAGCCGCGATGAAAGATCTGGGTGAAGCGCACGCCGCGCTCGGCGAGGCGGCGCGCCATGAGGCAATTGTAGGCAAAGGTGCCCGGGGTGCGCACGTCGTCGCCGTAGAGTTCGAGCGTTGCTTTCGATTCGCTGCCGATATCGGTCAGTTCCGGCACCGAGCTTTGCATCCGGAAGGCCATCTCGTACTGAGCGATGCGGGCGTGCGTTTCCGGATCGCCGACTTCCTGGTAGTGGCGCTGATTCAATTTCGCCAGCCCGTCGAGCATGGTGCGCCTGACGCCGGGCGCGACACCTTCAGGGTTGGAAAGGTAGAGCACGGGATCTCCCTGCGAGCGCAAAGCCACGCCCTGATGTTTGGAGGGTAAAAAGCCACTGCCCCAGAGTCGTGAAAACAGTGCCTGAGCATCGCGCTTTGCCGACCAGGTTGAATTGAGCACGACGAAAGCCGGCAGGTTTTCATTTTCACTGCCGAGACCGTAGCTGAGCCAGGATCCGAGGCTGGGGCGTCCCGGTATCTGGTTGCCGGTTTGAATGTAGGTGATCGCTGGATCGTGATTGATCGCTTCGGTCCACATCGAACGCACGATGGCGATGTCGTCGACAATTTTGGCGGTGTGCGGCAGCAGTTCACTGACCCAGGCACCGGACTGTCCGTGTTGTTGAAAATCGTAAATCGAAGGCGCAATCGGAAACCGGGTCTGACCGGAGGTCATGGTTGTCAGGCGCTGACCATTGCGAATGCTGTCCGGCAAATCCTTGTCGAACATCGCCTGCATTTTCGGCTTCGGTTCAAAGGTGTCGAGCTGCGACGGCGCGCCCGACATGAACAGATAGATCGCCCGCTTTGCCTTGGGGGCAAAATGAGTGACCGCCCGTTGCGCGATCTGTTGCGGCGTGTCCGCGTGGGATTGGGCGCCCAGAGTCGCCAGCGCCACACCACCGAGTCCGAGCGCTCCCTGGCGGAAAAATTGGCGCCGCGTCTCGAGCTTCAAGTAGTCTTCGACAGGTTTCATCCGGGGCAAGTTTCAGGTTGTAAGGATTTAAGCTTCGTCAGGCGACAGCGGGTCGCGATGGCATCAGTTCTTGGTGACGGTTTCATCGAGATTGAGCAACTGGCTGGCGACCATGGTCAAAGCGGCCAGCTCGGCGGGGTCGTGCCCGTGATCGCTGGCACGATCTCCGTGGCTCAGGAGTTGCTGCGCCGCGATGCGGTCAGCTTGATAAGTCTGCCGGAAGGACTGCAGCGATTCATTGATGATCGCCAGCTCAGCCGAATCCAGTGAGCGGCCCAGCAGACGGCGGCTCATGGCATCGATGGCCACACTCCCCTGCCCGCTTTGCAAGCCGTGTCCGGCGAGGTGGCGGGCGGCTTCGACAAATTGCACGTCGTTCATCAGCACCAGTGCCTGTAGCGGCGTGTTGGTGCGTTCGCGGCGCACGGTGCAACTCTCGCGGTTGGGAGCGTCAAAGGCGCTCAGGTTGGCGGGCGGCGCAGTGCGTTTCCAGAAAGTGTAAACGCTGCGTCGATAGAGATTTTCGCCATACTGGCGGGCGAATTTGACGGTGTTGCTGTTGGTGTAGCCGACCGCGCTCCACAAGCCGTCGGGTTGATAAGGGCGAACGCCGGGGCCGCCGATATCGTCGCTGAGCAGTCCGCTGGCCGCCAGTGCCTGGTCGCGGATGACTTCTGCATCGAGGCGGAACCGTGGACCGCGGGCAAGCAAGCGGTTGTGTGGATCTTTGCTGAGCAGTTCGGGATTCACCCGCGATGATTGCCGGTAAGTCGCCGACATCACCATCTGCTTAAGAGTTTGCTTAACATCCCAACCGTTAGCGACAAAATCGACGGCCAACCAGTCGAGCAACTCGGGATGACTCGGCGGTTCGCCTTGAGTGCCGAAATCTTCTGAGGTCTTCACCAGGCCATGGCCGAACAGCTGCTGCCAGAGTCGGTTGACGGTTACCCGCGAGGTCAGCGGGTGCTCGCCGTCGACCAGCCAACGGGCCAGACCGAGGCGGTTCTGCGGTGCGTCGACGGGCATGTCCGGAAGCACGGCAGGCACGCCGGGAGCTACCTTTTCGAGTGGCTTGTCGTACTCGCCGCGCTCGAGCATGTGCGCCATCGGCGCCGCGTCGTTCTCGTTCATCACGTGGGTCACCGGCACGCGGTTGTGAAACGCATTCAGCGCCAGCTCGGCTTCGGCAAGCTCAGCGAGACTGCTGCGGTAGTCATCGACACGGGTGATTAAATAATGCTGGCGGAGTTTTTCGGTCTCGGCGTCGGAGCGCGAATCGACCGGTTTGTTGACGATCGCCGCGAGTTGACCTGTTGCATGAACCGCCTTGATCTCGGCGGTGGTCAGGTTGCGGTCGAAAACTTGAAGTTCGCGCAGCACCGGTGGACGCGCATGGAGCTTGATCGGGGTGCCGTCGGCAACGGAAAACGTGTCGCTCAGATTATCGCTCTCGAGATAGGGAAAACGATTGCGGGTCATTTCCCGGTCGTTGACGAAAACTGTTGTGCCTTTGGGATTGCGGCTGCCATCACTGAGCACGGTGATCTGCAATTTTGCGCCGGGCTTGAAACTGTGAATCTGACGCACTTTGAGAACCCCGCCCTCCCCTGAAGCTCCGCCCTTGCCGAACAGGTCCAGCTCGATGCCCCGGTTGCGCAGGTCGAGTCCGAAGGCGAATCCCCTGCCCTGGGCATCGATCTGTGTGGCGAGCGGGAAAAAGTCGTCGTTGCCCTCCGGCACCGTGACCTGTGCGACCAGCGAAAATGCCCGGCCTTCTTTGACTTCGAAGCCGTCGATCGAATTCGTTGCCGGCAACTGTTCGGTGGAGAGGTGAACAGCCCTGCCCGGCAGGCCCGCCTCTTCGAGCGCGGCCTTGATCGTTTCCGGCTTGAGTTGCTCCTGCCAGAGGCCGAATGCCTCCTCACTCGCTGTCCGGGCGCTGGCCAGGTCCTTTTCCGCCGTTGCTTTGGCTGCGTTCAGTTTTTCCTCTTCAGATTTTTCTTCGGGGCCCGGGTAGACGCGGATCACCGGCGGTGTGTTGGGCACGTTGCCGTCCATCGCCGGCTGCGTGGTGTTGTTGAAGTAAGCGAACAACTGATAAAACTCACGCATGCTGATCGGGTCGTATTTGTGATCGTGGCACTGTGCGCAACCAGTGGTCAGTCCGAGCCACACGGTTGAGGTGGTCGACACGCGGTCGATCGCATAACGCACGGCGAACTCTTCCTTGATGGCGCCGCCTTCGCTGGTCGTGACGTTGCAGCGATTAAAGCCGGTCGCGACCAACTGCGATTGAGTCGGACTTTCCAGTAAATCGCCGGCCAGTTGTTCGACCGTGAACTGATCAAACGGTTGATTGGCATTGTAGGCGGAAATCACCCAGTCGCGATAGGGCCACATCTCGCGGTAGTTATCGAGGTGCAAGCCGTGGGTGTCCGCGTAGCGTGCGGCGTCCAGCCAGTATCGCGCCCGATGCTCGCCGTACGCGGGCGACGCCAACAGTCGGTCGACGACTTTTTCGAGAGCTGAGTCGGTGTCGCCGGGATCGCCGACAAAGGCATCGACTTCGGCAGGAGTCGGTGGCAATCCGGTCAGGTCCAGCGATACGCGACGGATCAGCGTGTTGCGATCTGCTTCGGGTGCAGGCTGAAGTTTTTCCTGCTGCAGGCGTTCGAAAACGAAGCGGTCGATGGCGTTTACCGCCCAATCGTTACTGCCGGGCATCGATGCGGCCGGAGCGACGAATGCCCAGTGCTCCTCCCATGGCGCACCGTCCTCAACCCAACGTTTGAGCAGCGCGATTTGTTGGTTGGTCAGGACTTTGTGTGAATCCGGCGGCGGCATCAAGTCATCGCTATCGTCGGTTTCGATGCGCGCGATCAGTTCGCTGAGTTCAGGATGACCACGCACGATCGGCGCTTCGGATTCACCCGCCTGAAATGCCGCGAGTTCAGCGATGGCATCCTGCTCGCGATCGAGCCGGAGATCGGCTTTGCGTGCAGCGGCATCGGGACCGTGGCATTCGACGCAGTTGTCGGAGAGGATCGGCCGGATGTCGCGGTTGAAGGAAACGCGCTGTGCCGGCCCTGCCGCAGCGGCGGTCGAGGCGGTGGTCGAAACGAATGGTGTCGGCGGGCGACTCAGGCTGCCCGGCTTCACTTCAGCGAGCAGCATTTTCTGGTATTCGCTGCGCCGCGCTGCCTCGCCGTCGTCACTCGATGCAGAGCTCTGCGAAGATTCGACTGTGACTGCGGGTGTGGTAGCCTGATCTTCGGTCTCTGCCGATTGGGTAGAGACTTCGGCGATGGCGGAGCGGCGATCCGGATCATCGATGGCACCCGGTCCACGCAAAGCGGTAATCGATACCGCCACCAGTCCGATCACAATTGCGGCGCCGGCGAGCCATGCGGCGGTGTGACCGCTCGATTTGTCGACTTTAGCGGATTTCGCGCCCACGCAATGACTGCGCCGCGGTTGACCCGGCAACGACACGACGTTCTCAGGAAAACGCTCTTCAGCAATCGCGGCGGCGAGTACATCGTCGGCGTCGAGCATCGCATCCGTCAGACAGTGATCAATCCATGCCTGACGTGCCGCTGCATCATCGCTGAGGAGGCGGTTCAGCGCCGGGTCATGGGGCGGTGTCCGGTCAGCGTCATTCTCCAGAGCGTCCAGTAGACGTTCAAAATTTTCAGAATCGGCTTCGGTCATGATATGGTGGCCAACCCGGCCCGGGTGAATCGGTCAGGGACGAGCCGCGCCGGGCGAGTCGAGAGTCTGGCGCACGCAACGCGCGAGATTGCGTTTGGCACGGAACAACAACTGTGAAATGGCGTTCGCCTTGAGGCCGAAATTTTCGGCTATCTCGGTAACGCTGCCGTCGTCGAAATAGCATTGTGACACCACCTCGCGTTGACGTTCCGGCAACTTCTTCAGACACAGACGAAGCGCATCGCGTCGTTGCTCGTCGTGGAGGGTTATTTTCTCAGCCTGCCCGGCAATGCGTTGCACGGTTTCGTCGTCAAATATCAAACGCTCGCGGCCCATTTTGCGTCGCCAGGTCAGCACTTCGAAGTAAGCGACGCGCAGCGCCCATGCGGTGAAATTGGTACCCGGTTTAAAATCGTTCTCTTTGCGCAGGAGCACCATATTGGTCTCCTGAAGCACATCACGAGCGATCTGCAGATCACCGATCAGTGAACGAATATAACCAAGCAGACGCGCCTGATGGTTTGCCACCAAAGCCGCGAAGCTCTCGGGTTGGCAATTTTCTTCACTGCTGTAGTTGCTCAAAATCACTATTTTCAATAGGCTGTCAGTGGTTACTCCGTTTCGATCCCTGATATTACGCTTTCGCCAAAAAAAGATGCGGCGAATGCGACGTCAGTTCAATGACGCATCCGCGATACCATCCGCAAACAGGGGCTTGCGACGGATTGCCAAATGCCCGGCGGCCTGATGCAATGGCGCTCGCCCTGAGTGGTTCTGGCGCGACCTTCGGCGTCCGGGGCCACGGTGCTCATACTATGAATCGAATTCTTCCCTGGCTGTGGCTTTTCGTGATCCTGCTGATTGCCGGTCAGCGGCCACTGCGCGCCCAATCCCAATCCGAAACTTTTATTCCGAGCGCGCGGCGGACCTTCGTTACCAAGAGCGGCGACCAACTGACGGCCAGGATCATCAGCCTATCCAGTGATGCGAAGAGCATCACCTTGCGCACGCCCGATGAGATCGATCATCACATGGCAGTGACGGCGCTCAGCCTCGATAATCAGATTTTCGTTCGCGATTGGGTCGAGGCGCAGGCCGTTCGAAAATCAAGCGATGCACCGGGTCAGGTAGAACTCACCGTTGAGAATGAGGTGACAAAGTTTGAGCGCCGCACTTTTCCGGTCGACGGCCGCCGCATCACTCATGAGCAGATGCACCAATGCTATCGTCTTAAATTGAGTCAGCCGGAGCCCGCTACCCGCGTCGTCCTGCGGGCCGCCTATCTGATTCTATACCGGGAAAAAGTTGCCGTTTACGAAGTGGCCGACGGCAGCCGCACCGACTGGAGCAGCCTGGGTGGTCGCGGACGAGTGCATTATCGATACGGCAACTTTCGCCTGCCGGTGAACCGGCTTTCAGCGCTGCAGGAGAGAAATACCGATCCCGTCAAAATCGATCGGCTCGAGGGCGAAACCGAAGCCGACCGCCTCGGGCACGATCAACTGATTGGCATTCAGGTTCGAGTGGAAGATCCTTTTGGCAATCTGGTCGCGGAGTTTACCGACCTGCCGGATGCCTATGCCGGGCTGGGTTGGGTGGCGATCAATGCCGCCCGCCAAGATGGTGAGCTTGTCGATGATTCCGGTTCGGCGACGGGTGTGCTCAAGCTCAAGCCTGTCGAGGGGGAGCGATAAGCTTACTGCAAAAAAAACAGGCGCACCGGACAAAGCCGGGGCGCCTGCTGATAAAATCGGACCGTGTCAGGTCCGGGGCGGTTGACGCAACGACTAGACTTTGACGTCGAGTTCCCAGCCCTTGCGGTAATCCCGATGAATCAACTTGTCGGCTTCGGGAGCGTTGGTGGCTTTCATGGCGTCGTTGTCCCATTCGATCTTCTTGCCGAGGCGGACGGCGAGGTTGCCGAGATTGACAAATTCGGTGAACGGGCCGGCGTGATGAACGTTCGACAGCGCTCCCTTGGGATCGCCGGCTTTGACCGCGTCGAAGAACTCATTGTGCGGGTTCTCGTCACGCGCGCGCGGGATCGTCTTCGGTACGTCGCCGAGGTTGTCGAGACGATGTCCGGGTTTGACGATCCAGTTGTCGTGCGTGCGATTGAACCACATTTTGCCTTCGCTGCCGATCACCACGGTGCCGTAGCCATCGCTGCCTTCGGTGAAGCCGAGGCCTTCGAGCACGTCGTCGGAAGGCAGATTCCGCGCTTGCGGTTTGTTGCCGGGATTGTCTTTACTCTCAAGGGCCCAGATTTCCGGATTGAAGATGGCGTCCTTGTAGCCGTCGTACCAGACGTATTTGACGTCGTCGTTGCTCTTCGTTTTCAGGTTGTAAGTGATGGTGGCCCAGGTCGCCGGGGAAATATCGGTCGGTGCGCTCTTGCCGTCGGCGCTGATCGCTTCGACCGAGACCGGAGTCGGGTAGTCAAGAGCCCAGTAACTCATGTCCATGATGTGGCAGGCCATGTCACCGAGGGCGCCGGTGCCGAAGTCCCAGTAGCCGCGCCAATTGAACGGCAGAATCTTGGTGCTGAACTCAGTGAACGGCGCCGGTCCGATCCATTGCTCCCAGTCGATGTGTTTCGGGGCAGGCTCGGCTTCCGGCCACTCGGGGACGCCCTGCGGCCAGATCGGACGGTTGGTCCAGACGTGAACTTCTTCAATCTTGCCGATGACACCGGCACGCAGCAACTCAACGCAACGGCGCATGTGATCTTCAGCATGTGCCTGATTGCCCATCTGAGTAATCGATCCGGTTTCCTCAGCGACTTTGCGCACGGCACGCGCTTCCCAGATGCCATGAGTCAGCGGTTTCTGGGTGTAAATGTGTTTGCCGGCACGCATCGCAGCGATCGATGCGTGGGCGTGATGGTGATCCGGCGTGGAAATCGTGACCGCGTCAATCTTGTCGCCTTCGGTATCGAGCATCTCCTGCCAGTTCATGTAGAACGAGGCGTTGGGAAAATTGCGGCGGATGCCGATCAGGCCTTTCAGGCGGCCTTCGACATTCGGATACTGAGCGACATCGACGACATCGCACAGGGAGACCACTTCAAAGCCGGCTCCCACCGATCCAGTGATGTCGCTGGCGCCCTTGCCGCCGGTTCCAATCGCGCCAAGAGTGATTTTGTCATTGGCGCCGAACACCCGGCTCGGTACGACCTGAAAGCCCCAGATGGCGGCTGCGGAGGACGTGGCCCCCTTTACGAAATTGCGGCGGGAAAGTTGGCTCATAGATCGGATTTTCGGTAGTGAATAACAGTATGAATTAGCAAGTCGGCACCGCTAGCGGCGCAGGACAGAAATTAAACGCCACCAAACGGGTTGAGGCAAATATCAAATCCAAGGGGCACGACAAACGCGATGACGCCAAGCGATGCCCATTGTCGCGCCATCGCGACTCTGACATTTTGGTCACTGTGAATCTACCCTGTGGCCTTCGACTCCTGAGCGCGATTTCAGCGTTCGTCGTTAACTTCGCAGCTTTGCTGCAAACGTCGGCGCTTGCCGCCAGCGACTGGACTGAGTTTCGAGGTGGTGGACGTCAGGGGCACGCCGACGCCGACAATGTACCGGTGTCGTGGTCGGACACAAAAAATGTTGTCTGGAAAAGTCAGGTCGAAGGTGTCGGCTGGTCTTCCCCGGTCGTCGCCGGGTCGTCTGTTTACCTGACCAGTGCTGTCGAGAATGCTGGTAAACTTTCGCTGCGGGCATTCGCGTTCGATATTGTCGACGGCAAGCCGTTGTGGGAGCGCGAGGTATTTGTCGCTGACAGCAGCAGGATTCACAAGCGAAACAGCCACGCCAGTCCGACCCCGGTATTTGAAAATGGACAGCTCTACGTCCACTTCGGTCACGACGGCACCGCGTGTCTCGATGCCGCGAGTGGATCGATCGTGTGGAAGCAAACCGGGCTGCGTTATTCGCCCGTGCACGGCAACGGCGGGTCGCCGATTATCGTCGACGACAAGCTGATCTACAGTTGTGACGGCGCAAAGGATCCATTTGTGGTCGCGCTCAACAAAGCCAGCGGAGAGATCGTCTGGAAGACGCCGCGCAAAGTCGAAGTCAGTCGCACCTTTTCGTTTACCACTCCGGTGGCATTTAAAATTGCCGGAAAAACTCAGATCATCAGTCCCGGCAGCGGTGCCGTGATTGCCTACGATCCCGGTGATGGTTCTGAAATCTGGCGGGTCGGTTACGACCAGGGCTACTCGGTGGTGCCGCGTCCGGTTTACGACGAAGCCCTCGGCATGGTCTACGTGTGCACCGGATTCGGGCGCGCCAAGCTGCTCGGTATCAAGGTCGACGCCGATTCTCACGGCGATGTCACCAAGACTCATCTCAAGTGGGAAGTTGGAAAAGCTATCCCCAAAGAATCTTCGCCGATTCTTGTCGATGGACTGCTCTATCTCAACGACGACAAAGGCGTGGCCAGCTGTTTCGACGCCGCCACGGGCGAGGTTCACTGGCAGGAGCGCATCGCCAGCGGCTCCTATTCGACCTCGCCGACCTATGCCGGCGGCCACATTTTCTTTCAGAATGACGCGGGCCTGACCACCGTTGTTGCGCCCGGACGCGAGCTCAACATCGTTGGTGAAAATGACCTGGGCGAAAAAGCCATGGCCTCGTTCGCGGTCATCGATGGCGCGATCTTCATTCGCACCGAGCAACATTTATGGCGCATCGGCAGCTGAGAAAAAGCGCCGCGATCGGCATGGGGCGTCGGGCATTTATGTCGGGTCTGCCGTTTATCGCCGGTGCTGCCCGGGCGGCGATTCTGCCGTCGAGTGAGCGACCGCTGTTGAAGTCGATTCACGATGCGGTGGTCTGTCCGTGGACGGCGCAGCATCCGCGCCACGATCATCAACTGATCTTTCCCATCTCGAGCGATCGGCTCTGGCTGCTGTGGAGCGAATACTACGACACCTCCCCGGACCCGGACGCGCGCAAAGGCCACGGCGGTATCGGCGATGAATTGCCCTGCCGCATTTCGATGATGCACTCCGACGATGTGGGGCGGACCTGGGGCGGACGCCGGGTAATTCAGTCGAATCTCTGGAAGCACAACGTCAAACACTCCAACCTGGTGCGATTGTCTGAGCGCGAAATCCTTTTCTCATACGTCGGTTGGGACTCGAATGCTCAGCGAAACGTATTTCTCAGGCGCTCACTCGATAACGGCGCAACCTGGTCGGAGCAGGTGCAGATTTCGGAGCCCGGCTGGTATTGCAATAACGCCGACCGGGCGATTCGCTTGAGCACCGGCCGGGTCCTGATACCCGCGCATGGCCCCTATGCTGAGAATTACATCGGCGGCACCCCCTACGTTCGCGGCGATCTGCACTCGTTCGTTTTTTACTCGGATGATGGCTTCAAGACCTGGCAACGCAGCCAGGGCAGCATGACCGCCGACGGGCGCGGTTGTCACGAGCCGACCATCGTTGAATTGAAAGACGGGCGCCTTTTCTGTCTGCTGCGAAATACCAATCGCGCTCAGTATTTCAGTGTCTCCGAAGACGGTGGCGATCACTGGACGGCACCGGCACCGACCGAATTGGCATCGCCCGAATCGCCCGCGTTGGTGAAGCGGATCCCCTCGACCGGCGACCTAATGGTTTTGTGGAACAATGTGGCATCAAAAACCAACTGGCCAAGAATCCCTCTGACGGCAGCGATTTCGAAGGACGAGGGCAAAACCTGGACTCACGTTGCCGATATCGATCGTCGCGAGAATTGCGACGCGGCCTATCCTTCACTGACTTTCGTCGGCGACGAAGTACTTATCGCTTACTATTCGAGGTCTACGCAATGGAAGCGCGATTGCGAAGTAACGCTGCGCATTTATCCGATTGAGGCGTTTTACGGAGCCTGACCCGGCCTTCAGAGCTTGATTTTCGCTCACTGAGCACGGTGAATTCCCGTCATTACGACTCGACAATCGACTGCATCGTGTGCAGTTTTCTTGATTCTGTGTCAGGATTCGCCTAGTAGATGTAAAGTAATTGTGGCAATCATCGCCCCACCCGAGTTTCTTATTTCCATTTGATCGACATGAACATGGTAACGCGCAGCCTTCTCACTCTCGCCGTCTGCTCCCTTGCAGCCGTCGCCATGTCGGGATGTGCCGGCTACAAAATGGGCTCGGTCAAACCCGAGGCCTACAGCCACATTCATACCATTTCGGTACCGACTTTTGAAAATCGGACCCTGGAACCCCGTGTTTCCGTTCTGGTGACCAATGCGGTGATCAAACAGATTCAAATGGATGGCACTTTCAAAGTCGCCTCCAAGGGAAATGCCGATGCCGAGCTTCGCGGCTCCATCTCCCGCATTGAACGCCAGCAACTGCGCAGTGCCCGTACCGATACTTTTCAATCGACAGAATTACTCAGTTACCTGGTCATCCGCTGGGCGCTTCACGATCCGGTCACCGGCGAAAAACTCGAATACAATCAAGCTCGCGACATCGATGACAACAATGTCGACGGCACCAGCGGGCTGAGAGTTCGTCCCGGTCAGAACGTCGGTCGCACGATCGTTTTCCTCGATCCGAACTTCCAGACATCCGAGCGTGGTGCCATTCCGGTGGCAGCTCAGAAAATGGCCGAGCAAATGGTCAGCCAGCTGACCGAAGGCTGGTGAGCGATATCTCGACCGGGACTGACTGCGAAAAAGCCCCCGGTGGTCTGGTCAGCTTTGTCGCCGGCCCTATCGGCAACCTTGGTGACATCACTGCACGGGCGCTGGAAACGCTGCGCTCTGCGGACGTGATCGCCTGCGAGGACACGCGTCACTCGCGTCGCTTGCTGGACCACTACCAGATCGTCGGCAAGGAGCTCCTCAGCCTGCACGACCGCAACGAAGCCGCTCGGGCGATCGAGTTGGTGGCACGCGCTCAGGCTGGAGCGCGCATAGCCTGCATCAGTGACGCCGGCATGCCGGGTGTCTCCGACCCCGGCTACCGCATGCTGCGAACCTGCATCGAGGGCGATGTTGAGATCGATGTTCTGCCGGGGCCGTCGGCCGTGCTGACCGCTTTGGTCGGCTCCGGGCTGCCGACGGATGCGTTTCGCTTCGGCGGCTTCCTGCCGCACAAATCGGGCAAAAAAGAGACCGAGTTGAAGACTGCGCTCGCCGACACCGCGACCTCGCTGTTTTTCGAATCACCTCATCGTATTGCCAAAACGCTGGCCCTGCTGGCAACTCTCGATGCCGGGCGGCAGGTCTGTGTCGCCCGTGAGCTGACCAAGAAGTTTCAGACCTGGCACCGTGGCAGCGCCGCTGAACTGGCCGCAGAATTCAATGACGAAGCGAAAGGCAAAGCCCGGGGAGAGATCACCCTGGTGATTGCCGGAATGAATCGTGAGCAGGTACGCGAACAGCGCCGCGAGGACCGGCGGCAGGCCCGTCACACCCAAAAAGGCTGAAGTGCAGACAACGCATCGTTGAAAAACGGCGGAATGCGCGTTGAGTTGCCGCCCCGCCTTTTCCGCCGCAATTCATTCGCCATGCTTGCCTTTTCAACCTGTTGGAATGCCCATCGCCACACCGACGGTGAGCATTTGATCAACGAAGTGCTGCTGCTTGGTTTTGACGCGGTCGAGTTCAGCTACGGGTTTGGCAAAGAGCTGTTTCCGGGATTTCGCAAAGGCTTCGATCAACGACGCATCAAAGTCAGTGGCGCCAAATATCCATGTCCGGCGCGTCCGGCCGACTCTGAACTCGGTCACGCCAGTCTCACTGCCGGCGATGCCGCCACACGCAAGGTCGCCCTCCAGCAGATCATGATGGCCATCGACCGGGTCGACGAATTCGACGGGCGATATCTGATCCTGCCACTTGGAGAGATCGACACCGGCATTTCAAGCGATGCTCTGGTTCAACGCCTGTGCAAGGGCGAGCGTCACCAGCGTGACTACGTGACTGAAAAGCTTGCGCTGATCGAGCAGCGCGAAGGCAAAACTGATGATGCCATGGCCCTCGTCGTCGATGCATTCAAGCAACTGGTGCCTTATGCCAAAGCCCGTGGCATCAGGCTTGCGATCGAAAACCGGGCCCGCTACGAGCAATTTCCAAGCGTCCGCGAGATCGAGACATTGCTCGATCAGTTCGACAGCCCCTGGCTGGGCTACTGGCATGACTTTGGTCATGCCGAGAGGCAGGCTCAGTTGGGCTTTCTCGATCATTCCGAGCAGATCGAGCGGCTTGCACCGCGCCTGGTCGGCTGCCACATTCACGACCTCGTCTGGCCCGAAGCGGATCACGCGGTTCCGGGTCAGGGTGTCATCCCCTTCGAGCAATTGATCCCCGGGTTGCCAAAGGAAACCAACGTGGTATGGGAGATTCAGACGCGCCGCAAGACCGCCGATATCAAGGCAGCACTCATCGATTGGAAACAGAAATTCCCGTGATCAAACAAATCCAACAAGCCACTCAGTTCGTGCGCAACAACGACCTCGCCACAGTGCGTCGTCATGTGTTGTCCCACGACGCGCATCCGCTGCTGCAGTTCGTCAAATACGGCGTTTGTGGAGTCGGGGCGTTCATTGTTCACATGCTCGTGGTGTACACCCTCGGATTGACCTTGTTTCCTGCGATCGGTAAAGAGGTTGCGGTTGATCTCAAAGAAACCAATACCCTGATCAACAATTCGTTTGGGTTTCTGGTGTCGTGCGCGTTCGCCTACTGGACCAATATCACCTTCGTATTCAGGCCCGGTAAGCACGGCAAAAGAAAAGAGGTGACCCTGTTTTTCGTCATTTCGGCAGTCAGCTTTTTTGCCGGACTTTCTGCAGTTCCGCTGATTTTCGACGTCGTTAAAGAACACCTGCCAGCGATCAAAAGCTACGTTGAGCACTTCGGGAATTTAGGTTTTGCCGTGACCTCGGCCATGGTCAACTTTGTTTGTCGCAAGTTTATCATTTTCGACAAGTAAGCGATGATTTTCCGCAAATTGCGGGTAACAGAAAGCGAGCGATATCTGCATGAAACGCGCGGTGATCACCGGCCTCGGACCGGTCAGCCCGATCGGCATCGGCGTCGACGCCTTGTGGAAGTCGATCACTGAACACCACAGTGGTATCGGGCGCATTGAGGCGATTGCCCTGCCGCCCGAGGGCCAGGCGCGCTGCGCCGCTGAGATCAGGAACTTCGATCTCGCCGCACAGTTTTCGACGCGCGACCGCAGACGACTTGACCGATTTGCGCAATTGGCGATCCTCGCCTCGCGCATGGCCGTCGAAGACAGCGAACTCGACCTGAGCAGTTTCGATGAGCAGACGCGATCCCGCGTGGGATTGAGCTTCGGCACTGCCATCGGGGGTTTTGCCCACGCTGAAGTGCAGCACCGGCGTTTTCTCGAAGCGGGAATCAAAGCCGTCAGCCCGTCACTCGCTTTTCAAGTGTTCGGTGCCACGGCGCACACCAATGTCGCCCTCGATCTCGACCTGCACGGTCCCGGCGTCACCAATACCAATTCCTGTGCGGCCGGCAATATCGCGCTCGGCGATGCCCTGCGGCAAATCCGCTATGGAGAAGCCGACATCGTCGTCGCCGGCGGCGTTGAGGCCCCGATTTCACCGCTCGCCTTTGCCGCCTTTGACCGGCTCAATACCATGAGTCGTTACGCGGGAGAACCGGCAACTCTGGCCTGTCGCCCCTTCGATCAGGCTCGCGATGGCTTCGTGATCGCCGAGGCCGCGGCGGTGATGATCGTCGAAGAGCGCGAGCACGCCCTCCGGCGAGGTGCACACATCTACGCTGAGCTGGCAGGCTTTGCGCAGAATACGGAGGCACACCACATGACCACGCCCGAGCCGAGCGGTCGCTGGATCCAGGCAGTTTCGCGGGGCGCGCTCAATGATGCCGGCGTATCCCCCGACATCGTTGATCACATCAACACCCACGGCAGCGGCACCACCTACAACGACCTCAACGAGGGCCGCGCAATCCAACAGGTCTACGGCCCGCAAGCGGCCAACTCAAGGCTGACGGTAACTGCGACCAAAGCTTACACCGGCCACCCACTCGGTGCTGCCGGTGCTCTCGAAGCCTTGATCACCGCTCTTTCCATCGACCGCAAGCTCTGCCCTGCGACCTTAAATCTTGAGAATCCGGAGCCGGAACTCGATTTATCGATGTCCCCCGCCTGCCGCGAGCAGGACATCAAGATTGCCGTCAACCACTCGTTCGGCTTCGGCGGCATCAATTCCGCCACGGTGCTCAGAGCTGGCACGTAGCGTAGCGAACTGCCGCGCGCCTGGCGCTGGTTGTCAGCACCGCCCGGTGCGCCGATACCGCTAGTGCGCCTTTTTCCCGGCGTCGCCGTGATCATCTGCCGGCTTGGTGTCGGGGTCGCCGTGTACCACGTGATCGGTATCAGCGTCGCCGTGCTCCGCGTGACCACCGTGCGGCTGATGCTGAACTTGAGTCTCCTCCCAGGAGTGACCGTCACAGGCACCGAGAAAAAGCAGCGACGCAGAGGCGGCGAGCGCACCGAGAGCGAGGAAAAACCGTTGTGTCATGGGGCAATCCGGTAACTTCGTTTCGGCCTCGTCGCAACCTGAAAATACGATTTGCCGGGTCTAGACGGAGCGCTCGGTCGGCGCCCAGATGAACTTGTGCATCTGCAACTGGAAGCGGGCGTCGAGCTTGTCGCGGATCATCCAGTCGACGATCGATGCCGCCTCGACTTTGCCAAATACCGGCGACAGCAGCACCGCCCGGCAGCGTTCGTTGAGCCCGTACTCGCGAATTTTTTGCCGGGCCCACTCATAGTCCGCCTCCGAACCGATCACGAACTTGACCTCGTCGCGATCGGTCAGCAGCGGGATGTTCTGGTAGAGGTTGCGCTCGCACTCGCCACTGCTCGGCGTTTTTAAATCCATGATCCGGTGCACCCGCGGATCGATCCTGCCAATGTCGTGCGCGCCGCTGGTTTCGATCAGCAAGGTGCAGCCCCGATCGCACAGGTCTTCCATCAAGGGCAAAACATTCGGCTGCAGCAGCGGCTCGCCGCCGGTAATTTCCACCAACGGGCAGTCGAGGGCCAGCACCTCCTCGACGATGTCTTCAAGTGGACGTTTTTTGCCCTCGTAAAACGCATACTCGGTGTCGCAGTAGGTGCAGCGCAGATCGCAGAAGGTCAGGCGGACAAACACACAGCGCTCCCCCGCCCAGGTGCTCTCTCCCTGGATCGAAGCGTAAATTTCATTCACCGTCAGCGTCGGTTTTTTAGCAGTCGCGGCCATCGGCGGATACTAGGCGACAAAAGCCCGCTCCGCCAGTCGGTCTACCTTCGCCGTTCCCGCAACAGTGACCACGCCAACGCCCGTTCAGGATTGCGCGTGGCCTGCCGCAGCGCTCGATCCGCCTTTCAAAGAACTCCCACCGACAGCCGGCGGGGGCTTGCCTCCATCCCTTTCCCAAAGGCTACAGCGTCATTCCACCGCATGATCGCCCGGGGTCCCGGGCACCAACAAAACAAGCTCTTGCGCCCCTACATGAGCAAGGCGGAAGCCAGAGCGGAGGCAAACCTTCAGCACTCCACAGCACGATCAAACTATCGGCTTCTCCGAAATACATTTTTCATATTTTTCCTAATAAAGACGCTCGCCGGGAGTCCTAACCACAAGAGAAGATGAAATCCCGTGTCTCCTGAACCACATCCGCGACCCGGCGAACCCGAAAGCGCACCCGCCACTGCTCCGGTCATGTCCATGCCTTCGTCCCGATCCAGCGAGTCCCCGGCGAAGCCCGACAAGTCCGGCGGCATCCTGGCGGTGTTCGAAGCCGAGCAGAGTCCCCTGCTCGGCTTTGCGATCTCGATCGTGCGACGGCGTGCGGTCGCGGAGGAAATCGTTCAGGAAGTTTTTATGCAGCTTCACTGCCATTGGGACAGCGTCGACAATCCCAGGGCGTGGCTCTACCGCAGCGTGCGCAATCGATCCTACGATCATCTGCGCAAAGACAAGCGCGAAGAGTTCAGTGAGGACGGCGGCCCGGCCGGTGAAGCGACCACCCGCGAATGCGATCTCCCGGTCGAAGTGGTGCAGCGACTCGAAGCCGCCGGCTACCTGCGCCTGCAGATTGCCGAGCTCAGCGACGACGATCGCCAACTGGTTGAGCTTAAATATTTTCAGGATCTCAAGTATCGGGAAATCAGCGACCGCACCGGCCTCACCGTCGGCAATGTCGGTTATCGCCTGCACCACATTTTGAATCGCCTCGCCGAGCAACTTCGCCAGCTGGGCATCGATGGAATCACGTCATGAACGACCACGAAAAAGAAAACGATCCCAAGCTGCGTCCGTGGATCGAGCCTGAGCTCGAGGCACGCATCGTCGCCCTCGTGCTTGGCGAAGCCTCCGACTTCGAGCGCGAGCAACTCGAAAGCCTGATCGCCGAAGACGCCGATCTCGCCGCTTATCGCGAGCGCATTGCCGGGGTGCACGGTCAGATCAAAAAGCTCGCCGATGGACACCAAACCAACGACGAAAGCCCGCAACTTCCCGCCGCGATGCAGGCCGAACTGCGCGCAGCATTTTCCGGCGAAGCAGCTGTCCCGGATCCTTCGCTGGATGAAATTCCTGTAGCTGAGGCCAGCTTCCATTTTCACTGGCGGAAGGTCCTGGCGATCGCTGCAGCGGTCGCTTTGATGGCGATCATCGGATCGATGACCATGCCGAGCTACAATCGCATCGTGTCGACTGAGAAAACGGCGCGGCCGCCGCAGTATGAAGAAGCCGCTGATGCAGCAGATGCATACAACTACCTCGCCTTTGAGGCCACAGAAAGTGCTCCGACACCACTCGCAGAATCAACAGCGGAGGCTTCGGATCGCGGTCGTCGAGCGTTGCTGGCGATGACTGATTCTGAAGATTCCTCGATCAGCAAACGCGAAACGACGAATTTCAGTAGTTCTCCTCAGCCGGCTTCCGCCAAAAGTGATGGAGATACCAGCACTCTCGCAGGCGGCGAAGGCTATGCTCAAGTTGGGCACGGCGGTTACCGGCAGGAGATCGGATCCAGCTTCGTTGAGCTAAGTGTCAGCACCAGCGGTGAAGCCAGTTCAGACAATCGTGTCGCAGAGCTTCGCGAGGAGCAGCTGTTGCCACAACTTGCCGCTCCATCCGACAAGCCGCAGCAACAGCGGATGGAGAATTCCGGAACGGGACCGGGCGGCGCTGACGATGGTGCCGTCATCGGCAAAGCAGGCGAAGGCAACCTGCATTCGCTGTTCAAGCGCCAGAGTGAAGATGCCGGCGTCGATGCGGTCAAGATGCCACAAATCATCGCCGGTGGCGGGAATGCCGCAATTAATCCAAGGTTTCGGGGTGAGGAATTGGAACGCCTTGGCCGCCCCTTGCAGGAACTGGAGGAAAGTCTGGGTGAGCGCGCGCTCGAAGGTGCCCCGCAACGGACGGCGCTGAAACGGAACGTCGTGGCAAAGCCTGAGCTTAAGCAGCTCGAAGATCTGTCAGTTGCGGGCGATGCCGCCATGATCAGTAGAACCCGCGTAGCGGACGAGTCGGTTCTAATGCCGCAAGCTGCCGAAGAATTGGTCAGACTGCCGGAAATGATTGATGCAAAGGGCGGATCGGCACGCGGACAAATTTCGGTCGGGGGTTCCTTTCAAGGCAGGGACTCGCCGCTCAGTGCCAATGAAAACTACGCGTGGGAGACACCGCGAGCGGGCGGTGACATCGATCGCAATTTGGAGCGATTGGAGACGGCAGACGGTGATATGACGGACTTGTTTGCGATATCGAGTCTGGATGCGGAGCCGGAAGTCATCCAGTTCGACGGATTCATTAACCACGGCGGATCGATGCGCGCTATCGATCAGGTTAAACGTAAAAAGGACTCCAACGAAGGCTTAGCCAACCCGATCACAGCAGGACTCCGCAGCGGCAGCTACGCGGTCACAGATGACAGCATCGACGGATTGATTGCATCGCAGCCCTTCGATGATGAGTCGTCCAAATCGAACGTGAACTCTCATGCAAGTGGAACGACTTGGGATTCGCCGCGCGCTGTCGACTCTGATCAAGGTGCCATTTTTCCCATGACACCGGCGTCACCGACCGATTTCAAAACGCGAAGCGTTGCAGTGACGGATGTCCTGGCCTCGTCCCGCGGGCCAGCGATCGACGCTTCGGATCCGGCAGTGGTATTCGACGGGGGTGCAAAACCTCTGGTTCGAAATGCCGGTGCGGCAGAGCTGAGCCTTATTCGCGACTGGAAATCATCGCAGGACAACAAGGAGATCAAAGTCGTCCGTGAGTATGCCTACCCGGCGGACTACGATGCACCCGAAATCGAGACGGCACCCATAGTGCCGGTTGAGGCGAAACCCGCTGCAACCGCTCCCGTCGGCCTCGACGAAACCATTACGTCCACGGAACCCTTCTCCACCTTCTCGCTGCATGTCAGCGATGTCTCTTTCAAGCTCGCGCAGGCGGCTCTGGCCAGGGGCGAGTGGCCGGAGGCTGAGCGGATTCGCGTCGAGGAATTCGTGAATGCTTTTGACTACGGCGATCCCCTGCCCTCGCTGAGTGAAAAGGTCAGCTGTCGGATGGAACAGATGATTCATCCTTTCCTTCAGCAACGAAATCTGCTGCGCATTTCGATGCGCACGGCGGCGGCAGGGCGTTCGGGATCGACGCCGTTGAACCTGACGCTGCTGCTGGACAATTCCGGATCGATGGAGCGCCACGACCGGCACGAAACGGTAAGCCGCGCCTTCGATCTGCTGACCGCTCAGCTGCAGCCGAATGACAAGGCGACGCTGATCGGTTTCGCCCACACGCCGCGCCTGATTGCCGATCAGGTGTCGGGCGAAAAGCGTCAGCAGCTGTTGCAGGCCATGGTTGAGACGCCGAGTGAAGGTGGCACCAATCTCGAAGAAGCGCTCGATCTGGCGTTTGAAAAGGCCCGCGACCAAAAAACGGAAGGCGCCCAGAATCGCATCATTCTGCTCACCGATGGTGCCGCCAATCTCGGCGATGCCGATCCTGACAGCCTGGCAAAAACGGTGCACGAGATGCGCGCTGCGGGCATCGCTTTCGACGCAGCTGGAATCGGTGCTGACGGGCTCAATGATGAAATCCTCGAGGCGCTGACCCGCAAGGGTGACGGTCGCTATTACCTGCTCGACCGTCCCGAGGATGCCGACGAGGGCTTTGCCCGTCAGATCGCCGGAGCGCTTCGTCCGGCGGCGATGAACGTCAAGGTGCAGATCGAATTCAATCCCGATCGCGTCGCCAGTTACAAGTTGCTCGGCTTCGAAAAGCATCGCTTGAACAAAGAGGATTTCCGCGACGACAGCGTCGATGCCGCCGAGATTGCCGCCGAAGAAGCCGGCGTGGCCGTTTACCAGTTCGAGCCGCTCGCCGGAGGCAGCGGCGATGTCGGCACCGCCTTCCTGCGCTTCCGCGACATGAGCAGTGGCGAGATGGTCGAGAAGAGTTGGCCAATCACCTACGCGGCAGACACGCCGCGGCCGGATCGTGCGGACCCGTCCGTGCAGATCGCCAGCGTTGCCGCACTGTTCGCCGCCAAGCTGAAAGGCGATGCCCTGGGAGCATCGGTCAACTACGGCGACTTGAAGCAAATCCTGAGCACGCTGCCCGCGCACTTCACCGGCCTCGAACGGGTGCAACAACTTCAACAAATGATCGAACAAGCCGGCAACCTCGAGGGCGGGCAATAACACTGCGCTCCCCGCTTTCCCATCATTGTAGGGCAGGCGCTCCGCCTGACAACTCTGGACAAGCTATTTTCGGTTAACGAATTACCTCAACATCACGTCGCGATCAGCGCCTACCCGACAACCTTCCAGCCCATGAAAAATCTGCCGCTCATCCTGATCCTGTGCCTTTCGCTGTTCGCACCACTCATACGTGCGCAGGAAAACGCACCAGCCGAAACGTCTCAGCCCGCGGCCACTCCGGCACCGCTTCCCCCATCCGCCGACAAACCCGCACCGAACCCGGAGCCAACACTGGGGCCGACGCCGGACAAGGCATCCGTCACCTCCTCGATCACTCCCGACGGCAGCGGTAAGATCGTGGTCGAGGCGCATGGCGAATTCCCCAAGCCGCCGGTATTTTACTCCAGTGAAATCGTCAGCACGGCAACGGTCAGCGCTGAACGCATCGATTACCTGACAACCATCAAGGCTCACCTGCTGCAGGGCGAGGCGGCAACGCTGAGCTACTGGACTCACGGACTGGCGGAGATCACAGAGGTCAGCGGCAAATCGCTCGATTCTTGGGCGGTGCGCTGGCAGGACAAAAAGCGCTACCTCGATATTCGCCTGAAGCCGGACCAGAAGCCGGGCAGCGATGTCGAGTTTACGGTGAAAATGAGGTCGGAGAAACTGACCCTGCCGACCACACAACAGATCACCAATTTCGGCCCGGGCGAAGGCGCGACCACCTTGAATCAAGTGCTGACCTTGAGCTTTGCCAAAGAGATTGCTGCCAGGGTCACTGCGGCCCGGTCGTTCCTTCCGGTGGATGCTGCTGACCAGCGCGAGCCGAATCGTTTTCAAAGTTCCACGGGAGGTCAGTTGACCCTGCACATCGATCGGTCCGGCACTCTGCCTGCAGCGATTGAGATGAATCAAGTGCGCCTGAGCGGCAAGGTCGATGGCGACGCGCGCTCCGCAGATTTCCAACTGACCGGCAGCGCCGTGGTCACTGAGCCCGGCGCAGAGATTACCATCTTGCAGGGCAACGCGGCGATCAGTGAGCTGCCGTTGAGCGCTGACTTTGAGTTGCGGCTCGACACTGAAGGCAAGGCGGCGGTGTATCGATTGAAGTTCCCCAAAGCGGGTGAGTTTCCGATCGATCTGCAATTCGTTGCCGGCCTGACCCAATCCGCCGAAGGGGTCACAACGCTGGATTTCACCGTGGCGTCCGGCGCGGTGGTGCCGCTGACGCTGAGCGGGTTCAGCGACTCAATTGAGTTTGTGCATCAGGCGGACAGCGTGGCACCTGCACGGCGTGATGAGGACAGCAGCTGGATGGGCTATGTCCCGGCCAGTGGTCGCACTCACCTGGTTTGGAAATCGGCGCGCCGGGTTGGCGAAGGGCGACTGTTTTTCAGTACCAGTGGACGCGTCGAAGCGACGGTCGGTGCCGGGCTGCTGCGTCAGCAACATTTCATCGACTACAAGGTGCTGCAGGGTGAGTTGAGCGAACTCAGTCTCGGCATCGATGGAGCCGGCGAAATTCTGGCGGTCGAAGGTCAGCACATCGTCGGCTGGTCGATTGCCGGCCCGGACGACGCGCGCACTCTGGAAATCAAACTCAGCCAGCCGATCCCCGATTCCGCACAGTTGCAGATCCGCACGCAAACCGCGCTCGATGCCCTGCCGGTCAAGTTGCAGGCAATGCGTTTGACACCGCAAGGCGCGGTTCGCCATTCGGGCCATTTGCGCATCGTCAATCAGGGTAGTGTTCGTCTCGAACCGTCCAATCCCGAGGGATTGACTCAGCTGTCGCCGGAGCAATTTCCCGGCGACGCCATACAGGCGCGCCAGGTTTTTGTGTATCGCTTTCCGGCGACCGATTACTCGCTGACGATCACTGCCGACCGGATCCAACCGGAGGTCAGCGTATCGGAACTCAGCATTTATCGGCTCAGTAAAACCGATCGAACCATCAGTAGTGATATCGAACTCGATATTCGCGAAGCGCCGATCCGCGAGTGGAACATCGGTGTGCCGGCTGATTACTCAGTGGTCAAAGTGCTCGGCGCAGCGGTCGCCGACTACGTGCCGGGATCGGAAGTGGTCGACGGTCGCCGCACTGTAAAAGTGCTGTTTGCCGAGGAAGTGTCGGGGCGCCAGTTGGTGTCGCTGCATCTGGAAAAAAGTGACGCCGCTGCAGCCGGCGATTGGTTGCTGCCGCGCTTGACCTTCGCCGCTGCGAAATCGCTTCGCGGTGACATTGGAGTGGCCGCCGAGCCGGGCTTTCGCATCAGCGCAGGAGCGAACCAATTGTTGGTCGAAAAGCCCTTGTCGACTTTTCCCAAAACGGCCCCGGGACTGCAGCAGGCATTTCGGATCCGCGAGGCGGAATGGTCGGCAACGATGCAGATCGAGCTGCTCGAAAAAAGCGTTCAGGCCGACGTTTTTCATCTGCACTCGTTGAGCGAACGGAGCGCACGTGGCAGTGTTCTGATCAATTATCTGGTCACGGGGGCACCGGTTTCTGAGTGGCAGATTTCAGTCCCCGAAGACGTCATCAACGTCGGGGTGGAAGGCCGTGACGTGCGCACCTGGCGACACGACGGTGAGACGCTTACCGTATCGCTGCAACAACCGGTCATCGGGCTGTATCAGTTGTTGGTGACCTTTGAGGAAGATCTCGCCTCAGCCGGAGCCAGCCAGTTTCAACCCGGTCGTGTCGCGCCTGTCGACGTGCAAAGCGAGCGCGGTTATCTGCAGGTGGTCAGCCCGCTGCAGGTGGAACTGAAAGCGCTCACGGAATCGCCGGGCCTGCTCAAGATCGACGCTCTCGAACTGCCTGCCGAATTGCGACTGATCGCTTCGGCCCCGCCCCTGGCATCGTGGCAATACACCGAGCGACCGTTTCAACTCGATCTGCAAGTGAACTGGTTTGAACCGGGCACAACGCTGCAGCAGGTGATCGACTTTTCCGAAGTCACCACGCGCATCACCGCGGATGGCGAACTGGTCAGCGAAGCCCTGTATTTCGTGCGTTCGCGCGGTCAGCGAGCCTTGCGACTGCACCTCGATGCCAGCGAACGTCTGTGGTCCGTTTCGGTTGACGGCAAAACCATCAATGCGCGCAGCGAAAGCAGCGAGACCAAGACGATTCTGATTCCGTTACCCGGCACCGCCGATCCGAACCGGCCCCTCGAAGTCCGTCTCCGGGTCGGTCGTTCTGCCGGGACGGGAAGCCAGGTGAAGCTGAGCCTGCCGGTCGCCGACGTGCCGACCTTGAAGACCGATTGGCGAATTCTCGGTGACGAAAAACAAGCGCTGATCGCCACTCGAGGCAGCGTGGCGGTGCCGACCACGGCGGAACCCATCTCCGGTTTTGCCTGGCTCTCCGCGCATGGTCTGGTGGCGCTGACCTTGGCCCTCGTGTTGGTCGTGATCGGTGTTTACCTGAGCACGGGCAGTCCTGGCCGCAGTGCGATGGCTGCATCAAGCGCGGCGAACATTTCCGCCTTTCGGCAGGCCTTAGCTTGCCTCTTGATAGTTACCGCCAGCCTTGTCGTTTTTAATGCCAGCGCCCAGACGTATGCGCGCAGTTCCGACGAGTTGCCCGCCAATGCCCTGCGCCTCAGTGTGCCGGCCTTGAGCGGTGGTGAGGCGGTCACGCTGGATGTCGATATCATCTCCCGCTGGCAACTCGGTGTGTCGTGGTTCGGCATTCTGGTGGCTTTGGCAGGGCTCATTCTGGTAGTGACTACCCTGCTGCGCCAATCCATGGCGCGGCGCCGGCTCGCCCGGCTTGGCGGTCTTGCTTTGTTGATTCTCGGAGTTCTGGCTCAGGGTAACAGCGGCCCCCCTGCGCTGAAGGTATTGGGCGTCGCCCTGCTGCTGTTTCTCGCCTTACCGCGCTGTTATCGCCTGCTCAAACGATTCCGTGACGCTTGGAAACAGCGTCGCGAAAGTGCCAAGGTAGTGCAGTCGGAGGGTTCCGGCAGCGATGGCAATAGCGCCCCCGCACCGACTCCGACCGCGCTGTGGTTGGTCGCCGGCCTGTTGGCGTACGCCTTGGGAGGCAATGGCGCGACGACTGCTCCAGCGCAAGGTCTGCCACCGGCTGACTTTTCCAGTGCCGACTCGATCACTCAGAAATGGCAGATCGATCACGACGAAAAAAGCCTGGTCGGCCGTGCAACCATGCAGCTCAGGGGAAAATCCGGCGATCGTTTTATCGTGCTGGCCAGTCCCGCCGTGTTGACGAAATTTGAAGGCAAGGGACTGCGCATCGACAAGCAAACTGTCACCGGTTTCGGGCTCGCCTATGTGGCAACGGTCGAATCCGGCGCGGTTTCCACCAACCCGATTCGCGCCAGTTTCGACTATCAGCTCAGTGTCGGCGATCTCGGCAAAGGCATCGCCGTTCCGACCGGACCGGCCGCGCTGCAAAAGCTCACGGTCAGCATCGATCAGGGCGCCTGGGAGATTCTCAGTCCGTCGGCAGTCAAGTTGACCGAATTCAAAAGCGACGCCGAACGATCGAGCGCAGAGATCCTGCTGGCGGCGGGGGTAAAAGCGCAGATTGCCGCACGTCCCAAACCACGTGACCTGAGCCGCGAAACCACGCAATTTTATGTCGAGGGCACGCAACTCTATGTGCCCGGACCCGGCGTGGTCGATGGACTGCACGTCCTTCAGGTTCGTCCTTCGCAGGGCCAGGTCAGCGCCTTGCAGTTGACGGTGCCGGAAGGCCTGACCGTCAGCGAAGTGACCGGCCCGATCGGATCGTGGCAGTTTGATGCCGAGCAGCGAAACTTGCAATTGGCGATCGAACCGCCCCAGTCACAGGCCTTTGCGGTGCGCATTGCAACCCAGCGAGGCCTCGATCCGCTGCCCGCCGATGCCAAACTCGAGCCACTGCAGGTTAAGGGCGCCGCAGCTGAAGTCGGACTGGTGGCGCTGGCTTTTGGTGCCGATGCCCAACCGGAAAAAGCCGAGTCGGCGGAGCTTTCCGAAATCAATGCCAGTGATTTCGACGCCAGCCTGCTCGAAGGCAAGCAGGCGGTCCTGCATCGAGTGTTTCGCTACGGGGCTGATGGTGGTGGCATCGAGTTGAAGGTCGCGGCCGTCGCTCCCGAAGTTCGCGTGGTCAGTAAGCAGGTGCTCTCATTCGGGGACGAACGCGTGCTGCTCAGCGTCAATTTTTCCGCCGAGATCACCCGTTCCGGATTGTTTCAGCTCAGCTTTCTTTTGCCGGATGGTCTCGAGGTCGAGTCACTGACCGGCGCCGCCTTGCATCACTGGGCGGAAACGGCTAACGACGACGGTCAGCGTGAGATCGTGTTGCATCTGAACGGTAAAACCATAGGCGTTCAGACCTTTTCACTGGCGCTTGCCGGCGTCGCCCCGGGTGCCACGGACGAATGGCCGGTACCGCGGTTTGTGATCCGTGAAGCCGAGCGCCAATCGGGCGATCTGGTGATTCAGTCAACCACCGGAATTCGACTGCAGCCGGTGAATCGCCAGAACGTTTCGGAAGTCGATCCGCGCAGCCTCGGCGGCAATACCCAGGGCGCTCTGGCGTTCCGTTTACTGCAGAAGGATTGGACGCTGACGGTCGGTGTCGAGCAGCTGGATGCGCGGATCAGCGCACAGGTTCTGCACGAGGTGTCCCTGCGCGAAGGCCAGACACGCACCGCGTTGATCGCCGACCTGAATGTCAGCAACGCCTCGATCCGCGGTCTTCAGTTGCGCCTGCCGATAAGCGATGAAGATGAGATCCGCACAGTTCGAGCTTCGGGAAATGCGGTCAGTGATCTGGTGCGCAGCGCTGCCGATTCCGATATCTGGGAACTGCAGTTCAAGCGGCGCATCGTCGGCAACGAGCAGATTCGCATCGAGTTTGATCGCCGTGACCGACGTGAGAGCGCTACCGAAACACTGACGCCGATTACCTTTCCTGCCGCGCGGGTCGAAAGTTACCACTTTGCGGTGCGCGCCGGTGGCCGGCTCGATCTCAATGTCGGCGAGCTGCCGCGTGGCTGGCAGGACGGCGACTGGACGACGGTTCCCGCCTCGTTGCGCGAAGCCGCTAATCGAACCGCTCCGAATGTGACCCTGCGTGCCATTTCCCCGGACAGCGCCCTGAACATTTCGGTGCAACGTCATTCGCTGGCAAAGGCGCTGAAGCTGCGTATCTCCGAAGGCATTTTGACCACTGTGCTGTCGCCGCATGGCGATCAAGTCACTGCGGTAGATTTAACGGCCGATGTTATTCAGCCCGGCAGCCTTGCGGTGACTTTGCCTGAAGACGGGCAACTGTTCAGTATTTTCGTTAACAACGAAAGCGTGCACAGCATTCGCGAAGGTGGTGAATGGAAATTTCACGTCCTTCCAGGCATCGATGAAAAAACGGCCAGCGTGCGTTTCGTCTACTCGGTGCCCGGTGATGGTTTGCGCAAAACTGATTTGAGAAGTCCCCCGATGAACGTGCCGCTGGAGAACATCGCCTGGCATGTCATCGCCCCCGAAGGCTTCGAACTGAGCGACAACGATGGCGATCTGCAACTGCGCAGTCAGAATCAGTGGCAACGGTTTGACCGCTCCAGTTACCTCGCCAAAGAAGGCCGACAAAGGGATTTACAAGCTCAACACGCGGCGAACCTGCTCGAGCGGGCCGGCAAATTCCGTCAGTCAGGCGACCAGGGCAAAGCCTTGTGGGCACTCAACAGTGTGGTCAACCAGCATGCGCTCGATGCCGCGACCAATGAGGACGCTCTGGTACAGCTGGAAAATCTGCAAACCCAGCAAACCGTGGTCGGACTGAATACCCGGCGGCAGCGCCTGTACCTCGACAACGCCGGTGAGGACGGTGCGGTTCCGTCCGAGCAACTCATTCAGGGCGCGGCGGCAAACCCGGTGCTGCAGAACGGTGAGCTGAATTTTCGACCCCAGGATTTCAGTCAACTGCTGCAGGGCAACAGTAGCGAAGATAATGAGATCCTGCGCCGCATCGCCGTGCGCATGGTCGAGCAACAACGCAGTTCGGAATCCGCCCCCCAGGCGATTTCGGTGACGCTCCCCGACGAGGGCAAGGTCTACACCTTCGTGCGCAGTGTTCAGGTCTCGGAGGACGCACCGTTGGAATTGGACCTGCGCTTTGCGGCCACCGGGCAGGTCGGTTTTTGGCGGTCAATGGCTTTACTTATCCTGCTGTGTGGCATCGTACTCCTGTTCCTGCATGCACTGCCGAGAGTTCGCGCCGCTTGAAGCTGACGTATCGGAAGTCGACGGCAACCTAAATTGGATCTCCGGATCCGATCCAGTGCGTTGGCCAAACCTGCCCACGCCTGTCGGCATGCTTGGATGCCCAATCCGGGGAACGGCAACCGCACGACGCTGGCGGACGGATCTGGAGATCCATCCTACTTTAAAATAGCGCCCACGTAGGCTTGCTAACAAGAACCGCCTGCGGTGTCAGAGCGAAGCTGTGAAATTTTCTATTCCTTGTCTTTTTCCTGCTTGGTTTCAAGTTCGCGGACTTTCTTCTGCAGTTCCATAAGCTCCTTGCGCAGGTCGCCAATTTCGGGGGCCTGTGGCTGGCCGCCATTGATGACTTTGATCGCGGCTTCGGCAGCTTTGGCCCGTTCCGACTTGCCGTCTTCATCGACCAGGAAGGTGTCGAGCACTGAAATCGAACGCTTGTCACCGAGTGTCCCCAGCGCTTTCATGGCTCCGCTGCTGACTCGTTCTTTTGGGTGTTTGACATAGCCGGTGAGAAATTCGCGGACTTCGTCGCGCGAGCCGGCGTTTTCGTCGGAGACAAGGACCGCGAGTGAATTCATCACCGAGGCAAAATCCCTCGAGGTGAACTTCGCTTCGCTGGTGCGCAGATAGTCGAGTACCGGGCCGGCCATGGCTTCTTCCCGACCGACTCGAGCCGCGCTGATCGCCTCGACCGCAATCTGGTTACGGAACGAATCGCGACGCATCGCGGCGAGCAATATTGCCTCGGCCTGATCAGCCGAAAACTTCCCGATCGACGACAGGGCCGCGCTGACGATGTCGGGATTTTTCTCGTTCTCAATCGTTTCGACGAGCGCGGCGTAGGCCTTTTCGTCAAAAAATTTACCAATCGAAAAAGCCACCTGCTGACGCACCCGCGCGTCGTCCTGCTGCCGGGATGCCAACAAGGCGTCGAGAGACTCCGTGGTGTGTGTTTTTTCAAGCGCTTTAGACGCTTCGATGCGCACCCCGTAGAACGCATCGCCGTTCAGACGCGCCGTGAGTTTATCGATGCTGTCCGCGTCCTTTCGACCGCCGAGATGTTGCACTGCGAACAGACGACCGATCATGTCGTCTTTGAGCTCGAGCTGAGCGTGCAACAGAGGATTGGCAGGCTTGAAGTCGATGTCGGCAAGAACCGTAAAGTCAGGATCGATGCGCACCGCGGTCGGCTTGGCCGGTAAGTCCCAGGAGAAGCTCGCCTTCTTCTGCGTGATGTCGGCAACAAAGTCGTGAGCACCTGCTTCGGTGATCAACCGCACCGGCAGCGGCAGCTGAAAAAGCATCACCCGATCACTGATTTTTTGAGTTTGCTCGACCGTGACGGTGGCTTTGTTTTTCTCCTGGTCCCAGGCGTAACTGACTTTCAGCTCCGGCTCACCCCCGTGGTGAACCCATTGATCGAAATAGCGCTCCCACGAACGGCCGGACAATTCCTCAATGACTTCCATCAGATCGCGGGTCACCACCACCTGACCGCGATGTCGCTCAAGATACGTGCGGATACTTTTGCGGAAAAGTTCGTCGCCAAGCTGCGAGCGCAGCATGTGCAGCACCCAGGCCCCCTTCGGATACGCGCGGTAGTCGAACTGTTCCCAGGCATCCTCGTAGCCCCGCCAGGTGATCGGTTTGTCATCGGTCGACTTGAGGACGCCTCGCGCATCCCGATACAGGCCGTAGAGCATGGCATCGCGGCCGTTCTTTTGCTGCTCGTAGAGGTGCGTGTAGTAGGTGGCGAAACCTTCGTTCAGCCACAGCTGCGACCAGTCCTGACAGGTGACCAGATCGCCGAACCACTGGTGCGCGGCTTCGTGCGCATCGAGCCGGTGCGAGCTGTGAATGTTTTCCGATGCCGCCGAAAACAGCGTGCCCGTGGTCAGCGTCGTCACGCTGGTATTTTCCATGCCGCCGGCGATGAAATCCGAAACGCACACGCTAAAGTATTTGTCCCAGGGATAATCGATACCGATCTCATCCTCGAAAAATCCAATGATCGCTTTGGTGTCGCGAAATGAATTCGCCGCCTGCTCAAACTCCGACGGCGGCGTGTAGAATGCCAGCGGCAGATCGCCGTGTTGGTCTTCGAGCTTTTCCAAATGCCCGGCCACAACCGAGATCAGGTAGTTGACGTGCGGCTTGTCCTGCAGCCAGTGATGCGCCACCAGGCCGCTGGTCTCGTCCTTTGCAGCGCTGAGCAGTCGGCCGTTGGAAAGCACGGTCATGCCCTCCGGAACCCGGCAGATCACTTCGGTGGTAAATCGCTCATTCGGATAATCGTAGCCCGGGAACCAGTGCCGGTGTCGCTCCGGTTCGCCCTGGGTCCAGGCATGATCATCCCCCTTCGGATAACCCATCGCTTCAGTGCGGAAATACCAGCCCTGGCGCGGTTCGCAGTGATGCTGAATGGTCACCGTGGTTTCGGTGCCAACGGGTATCGCTTTGGCAAAGGTGATCTCCAACTTGTCGTCGGAAGTCATCTGAAAACTCTTGACGGCTTGCGTCGCTTCGACCGAATCGATAGCGAGATCGACGGCGTCGAGTTCGAGCGTGCGCAGTTCCATGCCAATCGGGGAAAACCGGATCAGCGTTTCGACCTGCAGCGTTCGCGCCGCGAAATCAGGGGTGACATCGAGTTTCAGGTGATCGATGTCGACACGGCGGTCGCGGGCGTATCGGTCGCTCGCGCCACCGGCTTCAGCCTTTTCATCCAGCGAGCGTGCGCTTGTCGAGCGCAGCATCCAGTCGCGTTTTTGCGCACAGCATTCCCAGCCCTGGTGGGTATGCAGCTCCGCCTTGCCGGTGGCCATCGAGGCCATCAATACCACGACAACGGTCAATCCGATAAATCTCATGCCGGACGCTACGACACAGGCTCGGCCAGCGTCGAGCTTTTCAATTCCGTGGACCGGAACGTGATACCGGCGTCGTGCCGGCTTCCGGTGGACGCGTGTATCTGCCTGCCATTGGCGGGGGCAAGGCCCACCTTTTGACAAAGGCGGCTACGCAGCGTCCAGAGGATCGGTGTAGCCGCGGCCCGTAAGGCCGTGGACCGACAGCCGGTTGGGGAAAGGCAAACGCCGCTCCCGCCAAGGCAAGGTCCACTCGCTGACGCTCGCAGCTACAGTCTGCGCAGGCCGTCTTCGGTCATCGGATTGGGGATCTCGACGTGCAGGGCTTCGATTCGCTCCATCGTCTCCGCATCGAGTTCGAGATCTGCGGCAGCGAGACTGACATCGAGTTGGTCGATGTGCGACACGCCGATGATCGTCGACGCAACGAAGTCGTGTTGCTTGCTCCACGCCACCACCAGGGTCACCAGATCGATGCCGATATCGTCGGCGATCTCTGCCAGGCGACGCGTGGTCTCCAGTGAGCGCTCGTTGACAAATCGCTCAGCCATCGCCTTTTGACGCGGTCCACCACCTTCCAGATACGCGGAGAAGCGGGCTCCTTCGGGGCGCGCTCCATTGGCGTATTTCCCGGTGAGCAGACCACCGCCGATTGGCGAATACGGCAACAGACTGACGCCTTCCTGACGGCACACCTGAGCCAGTTCGTTTTCGCAGCGACGATTGATCAGTGAAAAATTGTTCTGCACCGTGTCGTAGCGAGCCAGACCGTTCAGGTCGGATTCCCACAGACTTTTCATCACGCCCCACGATGTCTCGTTGGAGCAACCCAGCACGCGAACTTTGCCCTGCTGAACAAGATCGGTCAGAGCCGCCATGACATCCTCGTAGCGAGTGCCGTGGTCCGGCCAGTGAGTCTGGTAAAGGTCGATGTAGTCGGTTTGCAGGCGCTTCAGGCTGCCTTCGACCGCGCGCATGATTTGATGCCGGTCGAGGGCGGTCATGCCGTGGCGAACCGGTGGCTTGAACCAGCCATGGCCGGGACCGGTGATCTTGGTGGCGAGGATCACCGAATCGCGATCCTTAGTCTTCAGCCAATTGCCTACAATCTCCTCAGTGACTCCGAATTTCTCTGCCGAGGGTGGCACCGGGTACAATTCGGCAACGTCGAAGAAAGTGATGCCGGCATCGTAAGCCTTGTCCATCACTGCATGGCCCATGGCTTCATCGGCCTGTTCGCCGAAGGTCATGGTGCCCATACAGATGTCGGACACCACCACGCCACTTCTGCCTAATCGTCGATACTTCATGTTGGGATTTTTCGGGTCTTAAATACTGAATGTAAACAAAAAGCCGGATGTCGACAGGTCAACATCCGGCTTTCAATGAATCGCGTTTTCTGCCGGGGATCAGCCCTCGATCAGCGGCACCAGGTTTTCTTTGCACCAGGCACCGTTCTGCATGGTCACACCATCGGGATCGCCGACCGCTTCGTGCGCTTCATCTTCGCAGATGATCCAGCCTTCGTAATTGCGCACCGTCAGCCATTCGGTGATGGCGTGAAAGTCGAGCTTGCCGGTGCCCATTTTCGACCACGGCTCGGGGCCGTTGCCGCTGAAATCTTTGTAGTGAATGTGGTTCACCAGGTGACCCCATTTGGTCATGGTTTCAATGACATCCATGCCGCCGCGGGCGATGTGGCCGACGTCAGGTGTCCAGCCGGTGACGCGTGGGTCGAGGCTGTTGAGGATGACGTCGTAGTCCTGCGGCGTGCGCACGATCGAAGGTGGCGGGCTGTTCGGGTGGAAAGAGCAAACCAGACCGGCATCGACGCCGCGCTGCGAAACTGCGTTGACGTTTTTCGCCATGTTGAGACGGCGCTCGTGCAGATCATTGCGGCCCATTGGCAAGGGAACCGTGCTGAGTTTTGCGCCGGGGAACTGCTTGAGGGTGTCGATGGTGTATTCAGCCGCCGCTTTTTCTTCATCGGTCTCACCGACTTGATCCCATGCGCAGACCAGCGACAGGCCGGCCAGTTCCATGTTGTGCTCATCGAGACAGGCTTTCAGCTTGGCCGGGTCTTTGAGATCGCCGAGCCAGTAGTCGGGAAACGGCGTCAACACCATCGGTTCGATACCGGTAAAGCCCGCTTTCGCTGCAACTTTGATCATGTGGTCGAGCTTGTTGTTGTAAGCTTCGCCGGTGCCCTGCATGAACCAGGTGTAGACTTGAGATCCGAATTTAATTTTGGACATGTTTTTTAAGGAGTTAGGAGATGGGAGTTAGAATTGTGTTAGCGGAAATTATTGGTTACTTATCGGTCTAATGAGCCTTCAGCCATTCGAGAACGCGCGGGTTGAAGTCGTCCATGCACTCCCAGTGGAAGGCGTGGCCGGCGTTGTCGTAAAGGTGCTGTTCGCTGTCGGGGATGCCGGCAGCAACCTGTTCGTTCATCCATTTTGGAGTAAAAATGTCGTCTTTGCCACCGATCACCAGACACGGGGCTTTGATGTCGCCTAACTGGTCGACAACGTCATGATTGATACACGCTGCCGCCTGGCCTTCGAGGCCGTGTAAGGGTTGCGGGTCAGGATTGTTGGCTGCGTCTTTCAGGCCGTCCTGAAGGCCGGCGTAGGCTTCATCGTTGTCCCAGAAAGTCTTGGTGAAAATCAGCAACTGCACCCACTCCATGAATTCCTCGGGACGGAGACGGGCTTTACAGTCTGCCATGTGCTTGAAGGTCGAGGCGGCATAACGATCGCATTTTGCCCACGGGCACATCAGCACCGCGCTTTTGACCTTGTCAGGATGACGCAGCATGAGCTGCTGAGCGATAATACTGCCCATCGAAACGCCAACCACCCGCGCCTGTGGAATGTCGAGAGCGTCCATCAGTCCGGCATAATCGTCAGCCATCATGGCGCTGCTGTATTCGCCCTCCGGCTTATCACTCTGCCCGACGCCGCGATTGTCGGGGTAGATGCAACGAAAGTCCTCCTTCCACGCATCGGCATGCGCATCCCAGACGCCACCGGGGGCGGTGATCCCCATGATCATGATCAGCGGTTCGCCGGAGCCACGCTCCTCGTAATACATCTGAATTCCGTTGCTTTCGACGTGAGGCATATCGTTCTGTTCTGGCTGAGGTGAAGGATAAAATCAATACCGCCCGAACAGGAGTCCGGCGGGGCATTTTTCCTAAACCAAAGCGGTCGACGATCCAAGCAGAATTTCCGCAGGTACACGTTCTGCCGGATTCGATACACCCTCGTTGCAGCATTTTGCGCAGGCATGCGCTAGTGTCTTGCCCTTGAGGTTGAGATTTTGCAGCCTCCATGATAACCCTTCGCAAACTATGAGTGATACCCGATCCGATAATCTTTCGCATTTCCTCCAATCCGACGGACGCACCGTCATCCTGCCTATCGATCACGGTACTGTCATCCCGGTCCAGGGCCTCGAAGACCCCGTCGCTGTGGTCAAAAACATGGCCGAGCACGTCGACGGATTCGTGGTCAATTTCGGAGTCGCCCGTGCCTGTGTCGAGGCTGGCGCTTTCGGTGACAAGGGCATTTGTCTGCGCACCGACTGTTACAAGCCGACCTACCCCGGCAACCCCGACGAAGGCTCTTCAAGGCTGTTTGGAGCTGAAGAGGCCGAAGCTCTGGGGGCTCACGCCATGATGAACATGTGTTACCTGCATCATCCGGCAGAAGCCGAAAACTATCGCGAGTGCGCTGAACTGGTTTCGGAGAGCCTGGAGACCGACATTCCCCTGATTCTGGAGTCACTGCCGTTCAGCATTGGCCGCCCCGAGGATTACACGGTGGAGAATGTCGGCTTCGCCGTACGATTGGCTGCAGAGCTTGGCGCCGACATTGTCAAAACCACCTTTCCCACCGGCGGCAGCGTCGATGAATTCAAGGCCATCGTCGACGCCTGCTTTGTTCCCGTCATCGTCCTCGGCGGCGCTGCGATGGGTGACGATCAGGCGTTGCTCACTATGGTAAGAAACTCTATGGATGCCGGAGCGGTCGGTATCGCCATCGGCCGCAATGTCTGGCAACATGCGCAACCCACCAAAATCGCCGCTGCCCTGCACGCCATCGTTCACGACGACGCCAGCGTCGACTCCGCGCTGAAACTCGTCTCTTAGAGATACTCCTGTCTCCTACCTCCCAACTTTGATCTCCTGAATCATGAAATCTCTCTGGTCTGACTCCGACGCCCGTAAATTTAAAGGTGACCTCGGCAAACGCGTTTATACCTCGCGATTGCTTGGCGCTGATCCCGCGCTGGTTCTGCACGGCGGCGGCAACACCTCTGTAAAAATCACCGAAAAAGATTTCTTCGGAGAGTCCACCGAAATTCTCTACGTGAAAGGCTCCGGCTGGGATCTGGGTACCATCGAAGACGCCGGATTCGCTCCGGTGCGCATGGAGACGCTGCTGAAAATGGCTGAACTCAAGGAACTCAGCGACGCCGACATGGTCACCCACCAGCGCGCGGCCATGCTCAACCCGAACGCACCGACGCCGAGCATCGAAGCCATCGTGCACGCCGTTATTCCGAAAAAGTTCGTCGATCACACCCACTCCGACGCGGTCGTTGCGCTGACTAACAACAAGGAAGGTGCCAAGCTGATCGAGAGCACCTACGGCGATCGCATGATCGTCATTCCCTACGTCATGCCCGGCTTTGAGCTGGCGCTGGCGGTGCACAAGGCGATTCAAAAAGCCGGCGACCTCAGCAAGATCGACGGCATGATCCTGATGAATCACGGCATTTTCACCTGGGGCGACGATGCTAAATCAGCTTACGAACTGATGATCAAGCACGTCAGTGCAGCCGAAAAAGTCATCAAAAAGGCCAGCAGTGGACGGCCGCCAAAAGCCAAGCCGCAGGAGGATCTCGCCGGACTCGCTGCGATTCGCGCCAAGGTTTCTGAAATGCGCGGTGCACCGGTTTACGTGCACCTTGATCAATCCCCGGAGGCGATCGGTTTTTCCAATCTCAAGAACGTTGCCAAAATCGCCACTCGCGGCCCGCTGACTCCCGATCACGTCATCCGCACCAAGCGGGTTCCGGTGGTGTTCGCCGCCGATCTGGAGAAGAGCCTCGATCAATTTGCCGACAACTACGAAGCTTATTTCAAAAAGCACACCGACGGCAACCTGACCATGCTCGACCCGGCGCCGCGCTGGGGCATCTGGCCCGGGCACGGTATTCTCAGCTTTGGCGTTACTGAAAAAGAAACCGGTATCATCGCCGATATCGTCAGCCACACCTGGCCGACCATCGCCACCGTCGAAAATGCTTTCGGCGGTTGGAAAGCGCTACCGGCGGACAAGATTTTTGCCATCGAATACTGGGAACTTGAGCAGGCCAAGCTCAAGAAATCCGGAGGCGCAGCGCCAATCCACCAGGGTAAAGTCGCCCTCGTCACCGGCTCCGCTGCCGGCATCGGTTTTGCCTGCGCGGCGTCACTGGCCGAACAGGGCGCAAAGGTCATCGGTCTCGACCTCAATCCCGACATCGTCGATGAAATGGCGAAAATCGGCGGCATCGGCAAGATCGTCAATCTCACCGACGACAAGAAGGTCATCGAAGCCGTTGAGTCTGCTGTGCGTGATTTTGGCGGTATCGACATCGTCGTCAGCAACGCCGGTATTTTCACCGCCGGCGCTTACCTCGAAGATCTTGAAGCCAGGAATTGGGACCTGAGTATCGCCGTCAACCTGACCAGCCATCAGAAGCTGCTGAAGTACACCATCCCCTACCTGCACAAGGGCAAAGATCCCGCCGTCGTGCTGGTCGGTTCGCGCAACGTCAACGCTCCCGGCGCCGGTGCGGCCAGCTACTCCTGCGCCAAAGCCGGCCTGACTCAGCTGTGCCGCGTCGCCGCGCTCGAGCTGGCTCCCAAAGGCGTGCGCTGCAATATCATCCACCCCGACGCGGTCTTCGACACCAAGCTGTGGACCAAGGAAAACCTCGAACGCAGCGCCGAGCGTTACAACATGACGGTCGAAGAATACAAAACCCGCAACCTGCTCAAAACCGAGATCAAATCTAAAAACATCGGTGACATGGTCGCCGCCATGGCCAGCCCACTGTTTGGCAAAACCACCGGTGCCCAGGTCCCCGTCGATGGCGGCAACGACCGGGTGATTTAAGCGTCCCAAGGAAGCACGACACTCCTGTCGTGCCGCTACCCGGGCACGGTCAGGTCCAGCCTTCAGGCCGTTCCACGCCCCGGGTGTTTTGATCGTCGCTCTCTGGCTCGTCCACCGGGAACCACAGGAGTGTGGTTCTTCCTTGCTGGCGCAGCAGCTCCGGTCAGCCCCCAAGGAAGCACGACACTCCTGTCGTGCCGCGGCCCGGGCCTGGTCAGGTCCAGCCTTCAGGCCGTTCCGCGCCCCGGGCGTTTCGAGCGTCGCTCTCTGGCTCGTCCACCGGGAACCACAGGAGTGTGGTTCTTGCTTGTTGCTACACCTCTGCCCGGCTGGCGACGTTCATGCCGTAGTCCAGCTTGGGTGGCGTGTCGGCGATCTCGTCGACGGCTGCGAACAGTTCCTGGTATTTTTCCTGAAACAGATCGCCGATCAGCAGGTCGGTGAGCACTTCGTGCATGCCCATGTTTTTGCGGATCAGTTTGCCGAAGCTGAACTCCTCGTCATAGAACGCGTAGACGATCTTGCGCATCCGCTCCATCGCGGCGCAGACTTCGGCGCCATAGGCCTCGAAGCGTTGCGCGGAGCAATCACCCGCAGCCAGCGCCGCCTCGACGGCATCCGCCGCCAGTTCGCCGGTTTTCAACGCGAGAAAAACACCGGATGAGAACACCGGGTCGAGAAATGCGAAAGCGTCCCCGACCAGCACGACGCCGTCGCCGGCGCAGTATTTTGAGCGGTAACTGTACTCACCCGTGACCCAGTATTCGCCGACCTGCTTGCCGCCTTCGAGGTGGTCCTTCACCCACAAATTTTTCTCGATCTCACGATTGGTGATCGCCGCTAAATCGCGTCCATCGGAGTAAAGGTAATCCCGCTCTCCGACCACGCCGAGGCTGACCCGGTCGTTGCGCATCGGAATGTACCAAATCCAGCCCTTCTCGGGCAGATAACACACCGTCGTCGAACCCGCATCGAGGCCGGGATCACGTTTGGCTCCCTCGTAGTAGGTCCAGATGCCGATCTTATTCAGCGCAGGGTCGCGGGTGCGCCACTTCGACTTGCTGGCCACCAGCGCGTCGCGCCCGGTGGCATCGATCGTGATCGGCGCGTGATAGCTTTTCTCGCCACTTTCACCGTCGGCGACGCGGACACCGACCACGGCATCAGAATCGTCGCGAATGACATCGATTACCTTCACGCCATCAAAGGTTTGCGCGCCTTTTTCACGCGCATTGTTAAACAGCATCTGATCGAAATCTTTGCGTTCAACCTGCCAACTTACCGACGACGGATGGTCGCGATGCTCAAAAAAGTAGAACGGCTTGGAAACCTTGCCGCTCATTCCGGCAAACTGCACGCTCTGCTTCTGCGTGAAGCCGATCTCGTCCATTTTGTCGACCACGCCGAGACGATCGAAGGTGTACCAACAGAACGGCATCAGCGATTCGCCAACGTGGTAGCGGGGAAATTTCTCCTTCTCAAGAAGCAAAACTTTGCGCCCATTCTCCGCCAACAGGGCTGCCGCAGTGCATCCCGCCGGACCGGCACCGATGACGATGACATCGTAGTCTGTTGATGAGGAATCAGGCATTTGAAAATGAGGTGAGACGACCGTCGGCAGTGACTTCGTCCGCTGTTACTTTACGGTTCCGATCCAGCGTTCGGATTCATCACTTTTGGGAAGAATCTCGACAATGTCAGCGAACACCTGCCCCTCCGCGTCAAGCAGTTGATTGCACCTGCCGTGCAACTGGGTGTGTAAGGGTTGCGCCAGTGCATCACCGATGATTTCATCGGCCGGCACCGAGAAATACGCCGACGGGCTGCCGTGGTGATCGACCTTGTAGTCGCCGAGAATGCCACCCAGTGGAACTCTGCCTTCAATGATCGCATCGCGGACTTCCGGTTCAAAACCGGACAGCTGAATGGCAATCGCTCCGAATTCGACCGGGATATCGGACGCCGCACTGCGCAGGATCACAAAGCGCAGCAAGAAGTCGTCGTTGACCTCACGCTCCAGTACTTCGAGGTAGAGCTTACTGTGATGAAACGCCGCCAGAGTCGGCGTCATGTCGTTCTCGTGCACCAGCAGTGACCGATACGGATATGGCACTTCTTTACCGCTCAGAAACTTGAAGTCCGGCAGGTCGATGTCGCGCTTTTCGTAGAAAAAATGCAGCGGCATCAGCCAATGCAACGCCTGCGCCAAATCGGCGTCAGCCGAGCCGTGGGTCGAAGTCGAATCAGAGGCCATGAGCGATGAAAACGGGATCAGATCAAAGACGGTCGCAGTCAGGCAGCGGCTCACGCGTAGCGGGCATCGCGATGCTGTGGCAGGAAGAAACCGTGCAGTAAACGATCGATCTGAAGCATGCCGTCGCGATTCAGGACGATGGCGTCGTTTTCCTTTTCGACCTTGAGAAATCCCATGTCAGCGATCACTGCCAGGTGGCCGGCAAAACGCTCGGTGACATCGACACCGTATTTTTCCCGGTAGTAGGAAATGCGCGTCCTGCCCAGCTTCAACTGCAGCACAAATTCACGCACCAGGCGTTCCTCCGCGTTGGTTTCGTAGGCGCGATAAATCGGCAGTTTACCTTCGTCGACACCCATCATGTAGGGGCCGACATCGTGTTGGTTCTGGTAGTGAATGCCCTTCAGGTGACCGAACGATGCCACGCCCATCGCCAACAGATCAGCGCCTTCCCAGAGGCTGTCGCGATACAGGAATTTGGTTTTGTCAGGATCCTTGACCACCGTGTAGGCACTCGAAACGGTGTAGCCCGATTTGACGAATTCATCGAAGGCGTAATCGACCCAGCGGCGCTTGGTTTCCCAGTTGGCAACCGGAGCGATCTCCTTGCTGTTGGCCTGCATCGACTTGTAAATCTCCGTGTTAAACGGGATCTCCATCTGATAAATGGTCACGCACTCCGGTCCGTATTCGATCGCCTGTTCGACGCATCGCTTCCAGTTGTCTTCGGTCTCATCCATCATGCCTGCGATCAGGTCGATGTTGAGCTGGGGAAAATCCAGGGCCTTGGCGAATTTGATCGCGCGGTGCAGCTCCTGTGAACGATGCGCCCGGCCGTTCAGTTCGAGAATGTGATCGTCGAAATTTTCAATACCGAGACTGAGACGGGTGACGCCGATCTCGCGAATTTTTTCCAATTTTTTCTCGGTCAGTGTGCCCGGTTCGCATTCGAAGGCAACTTCTTCGACCCCGTCCCAGGGCAGTAGATCTTTCATCCGCGAAGTCAGGTCTTCGAGCTGGTTGACCGACAGATACGACGGCGTACCGCCGCCGAAGTAGATGAATTGCGGCGTCCGCCCCTTGATGTAGGGCTTGTCGGCATACATCTCCAATTCGCGGATCGCGGCATCGAGGTAGGCCTTGATCTCACCGGCGTTTTTGTCGGTGTAGACGCGGAAGTAACAGAAGTGGCAGCGCTTGCGGCAGAACGGGATATGAAAATACAGTCCGAGATTGGTGTCAGTCGGCGCCGGCGTCTCGAGCACGTCGTGAACTTTCTGCGCCTGATCCGGTGACCAGAACGAAAATGGCGGGTAGTTGGCGACAAAGTAATTGCCGACCTCCGTGTCCTCGCCGTCACCGTGCTCGCCCTTCAGTGGGACCTTCACTTCGCGGACCTTCTCCTGAAGGGCCTGCATACGCGCGTCGTTGCTGCTACTCATAGGTCGCAACATTACCGCTCCCCCTGACAGCGTCAACCGGCGCGAGTGCTGATGAGGGAACCGCTGATCGGCGCTAATGAACGCTAATTGGATCGTCCGACGCTCTCGTTCACGGCAAGGCAGGCGGATTTGAACCACAGACAACGCTGGCAGAATGCCACCCGAAGGGCGGAGCGGAGACGACGGTAAAGTGCATGGATTAACACGGATCCTGTTCGTCCATTGAGCGGTTTGAGTTTTTACGATCCGAGGATTCAGCGAGGTCTTCGATTTCGGCGCCGACCCTGATGGCTTTCTCCAAATCGGCGGCATCCATTTTCTGCTGTTTGTCACCCATCCAGGAAAAGAACACTGCCAATCCAAACAGCATTAGAATCGCAAGCACAAACCTTAGCGTCGACCAATCCAAGAACACCAACGCCGCGAGAAATCCTACAAACAAAGCCGCGTGCCCATAGGCGACCGCGCTCTGCGAACGGTTCACCACTTGCCACCGTCCTCTCACCCGGCGAGGAATCAAGCTTTGCGGATCGAATGCTTCTCGCCTCTTCATCTCAAAACCCTGGCTCATTAGCCAAAAGGAATCTGCAGTAAAAAACAGTAGTTATCCACCAGCTGCTGAAAATCCGGGTAATCCGTAGTTAAAAATCCGGCAGCCCCGATTAGCGCTCATTAGTGTCCATCAGCGGTTCCAAAACCGGCAACCATCCGCTGGACGAGCATTCGCACTACTCCGTGGCAGTTTTCCCGGAAGCCTCTCGGAAAGCGTAAACCTTGCCATCCTCCCCGCCGATCACCAGCGTCCCTCGCGACAGCACCGGCGAGGACGACAGGCGCGCGCCGATCTCGTACGACCAGAGTTCCTCCCCGGTCTCCGTGTTGATCGAATACAAGCGACCGTCCATGCCGCCGACGAAGGTTCCCGACTCACAGATCAGCGGCGAACTGTCGAAGTCGCGGCGACCGGCAAACTCCCATTCGACGGCGCCACTGACTCGATCGTAGGCGACCAGCTTTTTATCGCGACCACCGATCAACACCAGCTTGTCATTCACCGCCGGCGACGCCTGGTATTCAACTCCAGTGGTCACCTTCCACACCGTCTCACCGCTGGCGACGTCGACCGCCAGGACTTCGCCGCCGTAGTGGGACACATAAGCCACGCCGTCACGGGCGGCCGCGGAGTTGGCGATGTACTGACCGATTTCCGCCTGCATCAATTTCTCACCGTTCACCGCCGAGACGATGTGCAGATAGCCGTCGCAGCCACCAAACAGCACCGCCGGCAGCGAGGCGACGATGGTCGGTGTGCCGACAATGTAGTTGTCCGTCTCCGTCTTCCAGATCTCGGCCCCGGTCCCGGCATTGATGCAGTACAAAAAGTAATCGTGACTGCCTATGAACAGCCGCATCTCCTTGCTGCCGTCTGCTTCCGTGAATTCCAGTGCATTGACTCCGCCCTCAATCTTGTCCTCGGTCTCGAAGCGCCATTGCTCGGCTCCCGTCTCAACATTCAGGGCATACAGAATGCCGGCATAATCACCGACATAGACCTTGCTGCCGACGACTGCCGCCGGAGCGGTGATCGGTGCCTCCGCTTTGAACTCCCAGATCAGCGAGCCATCATTCAGATCGATACAGAAAAATCGTGACTCTTCGCTGCCGACAAACACCCGCCCATCGGCCACCACCGCTGTCGCTTTGATCGGTGGAATGCGCCTCGGTGTCGCCGGTTTGGATTCTGCCTCGGCTGCCGTTTCTTTCGGCTCTTCATCGGCGGCAGCTTTCTCCGAAGTCGGTGTTTTCTTCGCGGGTTCGGCTTTCTTTTCTGCCGGCGGTTCAAACTGCCAGGCCAATTCCAGCGGCGCAGTCAAATCCTCCACCGGGGACACGCCCTGCATCTCCGCATCGCCGCGGAACAATGGCCAGTCCTGCTGCGGTTTTTCCACCACTTCGGCGGACTCAAGTGCTGAAGCGCCGTCCGCCGGCGTGTCAGGATCACCGCCGCCACAACTGACAGAAAGTCCGCACAGAGACAGTATCAGACACTTGGGCAAATAACTGAAAGGCAAAACGCTTCGAAAAATCATGCCGCAATCTTTCCCCGCTTTCGGCAGCACGCAAGTTGCGCGAAATTTCAGTGACGCGACTCAAAATAAAAAAAGATCACAAAACTGCAATTTGAGATTGGTACATACTGCCTCTCTGGTCTAAAGTCCGCAGCATGCAGCCCGAAGAAGTCGACAGCAACGAAACCGTCAATCTGGTGCCGATTCCCAGATTGTTGTTTTCCGAGTACGAAGATCGCCCGTTTAAGATCTGTACCCGTTGCGGCGAGAGTCTGGCTCATTTTGAGGAAGGCTATCGTATCTCCAAAGTATTCAAGGCGGATGAGGCTATCTTCGAATACGCCCTGTGCGTTCCCTGCCTGCAGAAAATGGCGGAGGAGTCCTCTGCCGAATCGCGTGATGCGATGTTCGAGTTTCAGTTTAGCC
>CBDULB010000027.1:0-54164 GCA_965367965.1 uncultured bacterium
GGGGCGGCGGCTCCGGGGGCGGCGGCGGTGGTGGCGGCGGCTACGGCGGCGGCGGCGGTGGTGGTGGCGGCGGCTACGGCGGTGGTGGCGGCGGTGGCCGTGACCGCGGCAATGATCGTGGACGCCGCGGTGGCGGTGGCGGTGGTCGCAAACGCGACTTCGGCGACGTCCCTAACGACGACTCCTGGAGCTGACCCGCTCCACCGAGCCAGACGCGATCATCTTCTCAACCTGACGCGTAGCTCATTTGCTTTGTCGGCGTCGACAGCCTCACGTGGCTGCCGGCGCCGATTTTTTTTATCTTCGGCGCCAGTACCTCAAGAATATCGCCGGCCTGAAAATGTTCAGGCTTAGTTTCCGGGTGGGGAAAATAAATCCAGCCGTCGAAGACGGACTCCGCCGGCTCAACATCGAGCACTTCCAGGCGGCAGGTGAAAAAAGAAAAGTCTTCCGCCGGCTCGTGCGGGTGCCACTTCACCTCGCGAAAGGTATGCGCCGCCCGCCCCGGACGGTAGCGGCACGGAGCGATGGCGACATTCAAGGTTCCCGGCCAGAACCCCGATAGATCCAGGCCCAGCCGGTTAAAATGCGGCATCTGCATCGCCAGCGTGCCTCCCGGAAAACGCGCGTCACCGTTGCGCCCGGAAGCTACCCCGTGACCGGTGGCAACGATGCCGTCGACTGCGGACCAGCTGTCAGCCGTGTCAGTATTTGACCGCACAACCATACGGTTTAGCGGCTCGCACCGCGGGTTCGACGCCCGCCAGGGTGGCATCGATGGCCTCAGCTAAAAAGTTCCGCCCCTGCAACGCGTTTTCAACGGAGGGCGAGCGATTGTCATCGGCCGCCCCTTCGAAGGCAATTTTTCCCCCGGGTGCAACCACATAAAAGTGCGGCGCGGTGCGGGCACCGTAAGCTTTGGCCAAATCCCCCTGCGGATCGAGCAGCACGCCGTCGACCTTGCGCAGTCCGGCAAACTCGTGGCGGTTCAGCTTTTCCCGATCCGCACTCACCCCGGAAGCCACGACCAGCCAGATCACTCCGCGCTCCAGAGATGCTTTCTGCAGCTGCGGGATTTTACCGCTCTTATAGAGTTTGCCGACAAACGGGCACCCGTAGTGAGTCCATTCCAGGACCACCGTTTTTCCGGCATAGTCACTCAGCTCGCGGACCTCGCCGTCGAGCGAGCGAACCTTGAAGTCCGGCGCGTCATCGCCGGCCTCGAGCGCAAAACCCGGCGTCGTGGCCAGCAGCAGGCACATGCCCGCCAATACTCCCCGCCAGTAGCTTGCCGATCGTTGTCGAGTCGTCACTGTCATGCCTCCACTCACGCACCGATGCTCGATCGCAGCAAGATCAGCGATCCCGCCAGGATCCAGAAGAACAGCATGGCACCGCCGGCAAAGGCCAGGCCGTGATGGAAAATCTTGCGCTTATCTTCACCGCCCTGAGAAACGAAGCCCATGATTTTCAGTGAAATCACCGGGAACACACACGGCATCAAATTGAGAATCAAACCGCCGATCACCGCCCCGATCAATGCCGGCAGCAAGGTCAGTTTTTTCTTCGCCGCCGCTTCCGCAACCGCTCCCTCGCGGTCCTCGATGGCATCGATGATGTCGCGATTGCTGGTGAACACCTCCTTCAACTTCACCGGCGCCTCGTCGGCATCACTGCTGAACAGAAGGTAGAGCGGCACCCCGCTGCCACCGTATTTTTCCATCACCTTCAGAGTCGCGTTGTCCTGTTGGGTCCAGTCGACCTCGAGAAAAGCGATGTTATGATCCTGCATCGCCTGCTCAACTTCATCGTCGTGAATGAAAGCCTTGTTGGCCTGGCAGGATACACACCATGCCGCCGTAAAATCGACGAACACGCCCTGCCCTTTTTCCTGCAATTCGGCGATCTGCGCCTCAACGTCCCGCTCAACCGCCGGCTGGCGTCGCTCCGAGGCGCGTGAGAAAAGACTGAAGGCCAGCAGCAGAAATGCCACCGTCGCCAGTCGCGCCACCCACCGGGTCCGTGTCTTACGACCTGCGTTAGGAGTGGCAAATCGACCGTACCACCACGCGGCCAGCGAAATCGCGATGAGCGCGGCAAATACCAACAGCAGTCCGTTCGAGTCGATCTGAAAGGTCAGCACCCAGAGCAACCAGCCGACGACCGCCAGCATCGGAAAGCCCATCACCTGCTTGAAGGTTTCCATCCACGGACCGGGGCGCGGCAATTTCTGAACCGCACCGGGAAAAATCGACAACAGCAGATAAGGCAACACCATGCCGAATCCCAGAGCAGTGAACACGGTCATGGTCACTACGCCGGGTTGGCCGAGCGCGTAGGCAATCGCCGGCCCCATAAACGGCGCCGTACACGGTGTCGCCAACACCGTCGCCAACGCGCCGCTGAAAAATGATCCCGCCAGCCCGCTCGAGTTCGCCAACTTTCCTCCGGCACTGGTCAAACCGACGCCGACTTCAAATACACCAAACAACGACAGGGCCAGGCCGAGCATCAAGGCGGTGAGAATCATGACGATCATCGGCCGCTGCAGCCAGTAACCCCAGCCTTCGCCGGCCGCCTCGATCTCATCGGCCTGCGATGTGATCGCGGCACTTCCCGAATCCTCCGGATTTGCCGATGCCACCGCGATGTCGCCGCTGCTGACATGCACGGCTTTGCCAAATCGCGCGTCGCCGAAACCCTGCTCGGACGCGATCACCACCTCGAACGGCTCCGGCATCGCAGCCGGTGCGTAGGGACTCTTCGCAGCACGAATTTTCAGCGTGCCGTCCTGTAGAGAAAATGTCTGCTCACCACCGGGCTTGATCACCGCCTCGCTCTGATCGGAGATCGTCGTCTTGCCATCGTGACGCAGGGCGTAAACGTGCAAACCTTCATCAGCCCCGGCAGGCAGTTCGAAGCCTTCGCCGACCGGGACGGTCAGCTCGACTGCATCGTCGACAAATTCCGCCTGCAGCTTCCAGCCGGGCACGACCGGTAAATCTCCAAGCGCTCGCTGCACCGCCCCGGCGTCAACACTCGCCGGCGCCGGACCCGCGTCAGCCGCAATGACCGGCAGGGTCAATGCCAGTTCAGCTTTTCCGGGCACACAACTGCCCGGGTCGCACATCAGCCATTTCGCCACCCCGGAGATCGACAGCTCCGTTCCCGGCGCGAGATCATCGGGCGCAGTGATCTCTACAATCAGGATCGTCTCGCCTTCATAGCCGTATCCTGTGTAATCCTCGCCACCCATGTAGTTTTTAGTGGTGAAACGGTGCGGATACGGAAACTGCAACGCACCGGCTGAAAATCCCGAAGGCAGCTCGAGGTCGAGCGTGGTGATGTATCCGGGCGATGCCGGATTGATCCAGTAAGTGTGCCATCCCTGATCCGCGACCAGGCGCAGACCGATGACAAATTTTTCACCGGGAACCACCGCGGCCACCCCTGCGATCAGCTCCGCTTCGACATGCTTGTCGCGAACCGGTTCTGCCAGCGCTGAAAGCATCGGCAGCCACCCGCACAGCAGGAACAGCATCGCCGCACGAGCGAACCGGGATAATCGGAATAATTTCCCCGGGGAAACCGGGCAACTTTGCGTCGAGACTTGGCGGAAATTCGAAGGCATAACGGTACGGCGGACTATGACCCGCCTTCGAGTCGACGTCAAAACCCGCCGTCAGCTTACGGATAACTCAGCCCGGGTGGCGTCGTCCGCAAAAATCAGCGATCAGGGATTGACCGCCGTGATTTTTCCGTCAGCCACCTGATTGAGAGGAACCCCGGCGGGATCTACGATGCGCACCGTGACGAACAGCATGATGGCACGCGCCGTCCGGTCCTCAACGCTCGACCGGAACAGGCGTCCGATCCCCGGGATATCGCCGAGCAGCGGCAACTTATCTTCAACATCGGTCACCGCGTCGCCGATGTAGCCACCGATCATGATCGTCTGGCCGTCCCAGACTTCGACGTTGGTGGTCTCTTTCACCGCCTCGAACACCGGCTGCAGAATTCGATTCGGCGTGACCACTCCCTGAGCGACCAGACCACTGTTAAAGACCTCGGTCTGAAGAATCGGCACACCATAATTTACAAAGCCGATGAAATCGGAAAGGTCGACCGACACCGTGAGATTCACCGAGAGATTGTCGCTGTCGACAAGCGGCTGCACCTCAAGCACCTTACCCAGTTCACGAACCTCAAATGCCGTCGGATGAGCCGGCGTGACCGCAAAACCGTCCGCAGATTCACTGGCAATAACGTTGCCAAAAGCATCGAAGGTCACTGACTGAGCACCACGGGTGTCATTCGGCACTTCCGGCGGATCGTACTCGGTCGGATAAATAAACTCGCGAATCACTTTCACGGTCGCGGTCTGCCCCGGCGTGACCATGACGTTGGAATCACAGAGCCGGTCGACGCCCTTGGCCTGACTGACACCCCGCCACACCGACTGAAACTGGGTGTCGCCAAACACATTGGCGAGACCGAAAATCCCCGGGGCAACCGTGCTGTCAGGAGACGCCGTGGTGCGTTCCAGAACATCATCGATCGACAGTTGCGTTTTGACGTCGCCCGAGCGCAAACCTGCCGTGATCGGAGACGCGCCCACCGCCGTGCCACCGGGTTGGATGATGGGAAAGTCAGTCGCCAGTCGCGCCTGTTGATTGCCGGACGTTCCGCCGCTGAAAAACGTGCTGGCAGCGGCATCGATGTTGCCCGGAGACAGCAACCAGTCAAAGCCGGTCTCCTCAAGATCGAGTTGCCCGATCGAAATCATCTTGAATCGGACATCAACCATTTTTGCGCCCTGCGACCGCGCATCGAACACCATCGATTCAACAAAGCTGACCGCGTCCGGCGTATTGCGAATGATCAGGCGATTGGTCGACGGAATGTAGGTCGCCGAGGAACCTTCCGGAAAATCGATCCCTTTCAACTTCAGGAATTCTTCAGCCGACATCCTCTTCACCAGCGTGGCGCCACTGGCAGGAGCCGGATTTGCAAATGGATCGTCCACTACCGCGGCACCGCCCCCCTCATCACCACCGATGAAGTTAGGTGGAACCACCAGGCTGCGCGTCAAAAAGACTTTATCGTCGGCCGCCGAAATCGGCACCACGGAAACCGCAAAACTGTCGACGCGATAGGTCAGTTGCGCCTGTCCCGTAACGTAACGCAACACCTCGTCCATAGGAACGTTAGCCAACTTGATGGTCACGGGACGATTACCGGGATCACTGCCATCCGTTCCCCTGTCGATGATGATGTTGATGCCCCGCTTCGATGGATCCTTCTCGGCAGTATCGAGTTGAGCCGCCCGCTGGGCTAAAAATTCCAATACGTCACGCAGCGGTGCGTTCTCAAACTGAATACTCGGAATGATAATGCGCGCCAACTTTTCACTGATCGTCGCCGCACTGAGAACTTCGTCGACCTGACCACTGCCGGCGCCTGCCGCTAAAGCTGTCCCCGCAATCTGAGGAGGCACCGGCATCTCCCATTGCCCCTCCACCTCGGTGATGAATCGCGCCCGGGTGTGATCATGCGCCGTTTTTTCGTACTCGTAGGCCATCCGGTTGACCATTTCCAATCCCCGTGCCGCAGCCTCATTGTACGGGTCTATGTTCAGCACCTTGATGTAGATATCGTGCGCCTTGTCCAGATCCGCGAGAGCTACGGCACCCTGCGCCTCTTTGACCAGCTTCGACACTGCCGCGACGTTGGCGATGTGTTGCGGCGTCCGTGCCGGAGTGTGGATTTCCGGATCTTTCAGTTCCGCCATCAACTTGCGGAAGTCCTCTCGAATCAGCGAGGCATCCAGCGTCATGTCGCGCGCATCCGCCAGCACTCGCGACAGCACCGTCTGAGCATCGGCCGGCTGGCCGCCCTCGGCTAACTGCCTGGCAAAGTCCATCGCACCGATCTGGTAGCGGGAAAAAATCGTGCGCCGCAGTTCAACGGTCGCCGGGATCTTCGGCGTTGACTTCAAGGCCGTCGCATAACCGACATAGGCCTCGGAAAACCGCCCCTCGGCGCGGTCGGCTTCCGCCCTCGAAAGCATCGTCTGAATTTCACTGACTTCGTGTTGCCGGCGCTCCGCCATTTTCTGAGCGGCGCCAACAACGCTGGCCTGCCCACCGGAATTACCACCCGCTTGCTGCGCAAACGCAACCGGCCCAGCGGCAAAGCACCCAATAGCCGGAATCAGCGTCAGCAACCTCAATACCGACATGGCACGGCCCATCTGAAAGCGCTCCAAGAGCCCCTTCATCAGCAGCCCCGACCGGCCTGAAATGCTTAAGTAATGCTTCACAAATTGAGAAAAAAACATCCGGCGCGACTCAAGAGCGCGACGGAGAAGCCCGAGGATACAGATTTCAGCAAGGGAAGCAAGACCCGAAACACCTTTCTCGCGCGGAATTTTACGACTCGAAATTCCCGCCCGCCGATGGTCATCAGACGGCTGGCGCCGGATCCGGCACCTCGGCAGCGTAGCGGAGAAACGCATCCCGAATCCGCATCGACAACGGTCCGGGCGCCTTGCCGAGCCGCTTTTCGTTGACTGATTCAATCGCCTGCACGTGACGCAGGGTCGAGGTCAGGAAGGCTTCATCGGCATTTTCCAGGTCGGTCAGCGGCACATCGCGCTCGGCCACCTCAATCCCCTCACGCCGGCAGACATCCAGGACCACACTGCGAGTTACCCCGGCCAGACAACCGCTCGACAGCGTCGGCGTCATCAGTTTGCCAGCGAACACCGCGAATACATTGGTACCTGTGCCTTCGCACAGCAGACCGCGGGTATTGCCGAAAATGGCCTCTCCCGCCCCGCGCTGCCGGGCATATCTCAGCGCGACCACGTTCTCGCCGTAGGAAATCGTCTTCACTCCCGCCAGGGCCCCCTGATCATTGCGCGCATACGGAACCGTGACCACTGCAACGCTCACCGGAAATTCCGGCGACGGCGATGCCGCCACCAACACCGTCTGCTCGGCCTCACCGCGTGCCGAACCCAGCGGCGAATCACCACCGGTCAGCGTCACCCGCACACGCACCTCGCCGCTCAATAAATCGTTGGCACGCAACACCTCGCGCATCGCCTCGCCCAGCGTTTGCTGCTCCGGCACCTCCAGCCCCATCGCGGTGGCGGAACGCACCAGCCGCAGATAATGTCGGGTCTCCGCAAACACAACCCCGTCGCGAGCGACCAGCGTCTCGAACACGCCATCGCCGGTCAGCAAGCCATGATCGAAAGCCGACACGCCTCCCTCTCCGGCCGACAGCAGGCGACCATTGCGCCAGACCAGTGCCTGACGGGTTTCGTTCGATGCGTGGGTCGGCGATGAGGTACTGTGCATGGCAAAAATCCGTTCGCTGTCCGTAGATAATTTCCGATGACAAGCGGCCCCACCTTGGATTACTAGCAGGAGTTCTGCCACCGTAATTTCGTTGGCAACCCGAGCTGATGACCGGCGCCATTCTCACCACTTTCTTTTTTGCGCTGTCGGCGATCTGCGGGCAGCGCATTGCCTTCCGGTTCGGCGGCCTGCGTGGCAATCTGCTGCGCCTGATCCTGTCCGCGCTGGTGCTCGGCCTGATCGTGCTGTTCGCCTTCCGCGACCACCTCGCCTGGCCGACCTTCGGCTGGCTGTTCGTCAGCGGCCTGATCGGCTTCGGTTTTGGCGACGTCGCCCTGTTTCTCGCTTACGAGCGACTCGGTTCCCGTCTGACCATTCTGCTCAATCTATGCATGGCACCGATCTTCGCCGCGCTCGCCGAGTGGCTGTGGCTGGGAAATGCCATTCCGCTTGTGCCTCTGCTCGCCATGGGCGTCATCCTTTGCGGCGTGACCCTCGCCATCCGGCCGACCACGCCCATCGGCAATCGACGCGGCAGTTTCCGCTGGGGGGTCGTGTTCGGCATCTGCGCCGGACTCGGTCAGGGCACCGGTGCCGTGGTCAGCCGCAAAGCTCAGGAACTCAGCGCGAATCTCGGCCTGCAGAGTCACGGCATCGCCGAAGCGTTTCAGCGCGTGCTCGCCGGTCTGGTTTTTGCCGCCATCGTCGTCTGGCTGCGCTCGCGCATCGAACACCGCCACGGCAAAGCCACCGTATTACCGAAAGTCCGCCGCAGTCGCGTCGACTGGTACTGGATGATCGGCGCCGCGCTGGCCGGACCGGTGATCGGTGTCAGCCTTTTTCAGTGGGCACTTGCCACCATGGAACGCAGCGCCCTGGTGCTCGCCATCGTTGCCACCACCCCGATCGTGTTGATGCCCATGGCCTGGTGGTCCGAGAAAGATCGCCCCACCCCACTGTCGGTCATCGGCGCCGTGGTCGCCGTCGGCGGCGTGATCTATCTTAACACCTCGGACTGGCTGGCCGAATTGATCCGCAACTGATCGCCGCCTGATTACTTGGCCAGACTGATAGTTCCGGAATGGTAAATGCTTGAGTTATTGGCGCATCGTCGCTATCTCAAGGCTTTGCTAACGGTCTCGCCGCAGCCCCGCTTCCGATGGTTTCCATTTCGATAGAAAATCTTACCAAACGCTTCGGCGATACCGTCGCGCTCGATCGCGTGTCGCTGAAGATCGAAGCCGGCGAACTGTTTTTTCTGCTCGGCCCGAGTGGCTGCGGGAAAACCACCCTGTTGCGCGCCATCGCCGGCTTCCATCAGGCGGACGAGGGACGCATCCGCTTCGATGGCGAAGACGTCACCGCCACCCCGCCGCACCTGCGGCAGACAGCGATGATGTTTCAAAGCTACGCCCTGTGGCCGCACATGAACGTTTTTAAAAACGTCGCCTTCGGTCTCGAGGAACGGAAAGTCGAAAAGAGCGACATCGAAGAACGCGTCTCACGTGCTCTCGACATGGTCAAAATGCGCCACTACGGCAATCGCAAGATCAACGAACTTTCCGGCGGGCAACAACAGCGGGTTGCCCTCGCCCGCGCGCTGGTGGTGCGCCCGCGCGCCCTGCTGCTCGACGAACCGCTGTCCAATCTCGACGCCAAGTTGCGCATCGAAATGCGCACCGAAATCCGGCGCATCTGCAAGGAGTTCGGCCTGACCGCCATCTACGTCACCCACGACCAGAAGGAGGCACTCTCGATCGCGGACCGTATCGCCATCCTCGAAGATGGCCGCCTGGCCCAGATTGGCGCACCGGAAGATATCTACCGCAATCCCTGCCGGGGCAGTGTCGCCAGTTTCATCGGTGAGACCAATCTGATTCCCGGCACCGCCACCGAACCGCTCGAAGGTGCCGAATTCCTTTCCTTCGAGACCGATCTGGGCACTCTCGAGGCGCGCCCCTATCACAGCAGCTGGCAACCGCGCAGAGGCGAGCCCGTGGAACTCTCGGTTCGCCCCGAATGCCTGTCTTTAAAAAGCCGCAAACTGGCGATGCTGCCATCGATCCCCGGCACCCTCGGGGAAACTCTCTATCTCGGTGAGACCGCTCAGTATCAACTGATCACCAACGGGCGGCCGAACATCATCCACATTTCTGAACTCAATCCACGCCGCGTGGTGCGCGATCACGATGCCACGCTCTACGCCGAGGCATCGCCGGAAGACATCGTTGCGATGCCGGCGCAAATGTCACCGTCCGGAGGCAGTGCCCGCTCCAGGCTTTCTGACCTGCTTTCGCAATGATCCGCTACATCGCGATCGGTACCGCCCTGCTGTTGACCCTGGCAGCGCCGTTTGCCCTGCGTCCCGACACGCAGATTTCTGCGACCGACGCCGAAGATACCCTGATCATTTTCACGCCGCACAACGAGACCATCCGGCGTGAATTTTCCCACGCCTTCGGCGAGCATACGCTGCGCAACACCGGCCGGCGCGCCTACATCGACTGGCGCACGCCGGGCGGCACCAGTGAGATCACCAAAACCATCGATACCGCCTATTTCGCCGCCTTTAAAAACCACTGGCAGAACGAACTCGATCTCCAGTGGAGCGACAGCGGCATCGGCAAAGCGTTCAGCAACCGGCGTCTCGAACCCGACGATTCGCCTGAAGATGACAGTGTCGATGAACGCGCGCGGCGCACTTTTCTCGACTCGGAAATCGGTATCGGCGTCGATTTGTTTTTCGGGGGCGGTGCTTACGATTATCAAAGAAATGCCGCCGCCGGTTACCTCGTCGACAGCGGCATTTTTGAGGCTGAACCGGAGTGGTTCAGTGATCAGGTCATCCCGGCATTTGTCAGTGGCGAACCGCTCTACGATCCGCAACATCGCTGGATCGGAAACTGCCTTTCGTCGTTCGGAATCGTCTCCAATATCAACAACTTAAAACGCCTCGGCATCGACCGCGAACTGACCACCTGGGACGACCTCGCCGACCCGAAATTGTTCGGCTCGGTAGCGCTCGCCGATCCAACCAAAAGCGGCTCCGCCACCAAGGCCTTTGAAATGCTGATTCAGCAGAAACTGAACCAATCTCAGACTCCGGAATTTGCGGAAAAATACCCCAAACTCTCTGAAGATGAACTTTTTGAAAAAGGTTGGAGCAACGCGCTGGCATTGATCCAGAGAATTTCCGCCAACGCCCGATATTTCACCGATTCGGCCGCAAAAATCCCCCTCGATGTGGCCCAGGGCAACGCCGCTGCGGGCATGTGCATCGACTTTTACGGGCGCACTTGGGACCAACTGCTGCGCGACTCAAATGGCGAATCCCGGGTGCGTTATTTCACCCCCATCGGCGGCTCGTCGGTGGGCGCCGATCCGATCGGCATGTTCCGCGGAGCTCCGAGTCCGGAACTGGCGCGTGAGTTCATTCATTTCCTGCTCTCGGAAAACGGCCAGAAGATCTGGAACTACGAAGTCGGCGCTCCCGGCGGGCCGGCCAATCGCGCCCTGCGACGCATGCCGATTCGCAAAGATCTGTTCACCCCGGAGCACCTGCAACACTTCGTCGACCCCGAGGTCATGCCCTACGTCGCCGCGCAGGATTTCGTCTATCATCCGGAGTGGACCGACGACATTTTTGCCGGTATTCGCCTGGTCATTCAGGCGATGTGCCTGGAGAGCCACGAGGAACTTTGTGCGACCTGGAAAGTCCTCATCGAAACGGATTTTCCCACCGACGCGGTGCTCGAGTTTCAGGAGCATCACCACGTCAGTTACGCCGAAGTCAGCGGCCCCCTGATGGATCTGATCAAGAACGGTTCCAAGCTCGATGCGCAGAAAAAGGTCGCCGATCTGCGCGAGCAGTTCTGCACCAACTACGCCCGTGCCATCCGCTACGCTCACCGTGATCGACAGCACCGGCGGGATCAATAAACGACTCACAACCCGCCCGTTTTCCTTTTTTCACCCGCAATGAGCCGCCCCTTCGCCATCGTCACCTACGTGCTGACTGCGATCTTCTTTGCGCTGTTTTTCGTCTGGCCGATCGGCACGACCCTCAAGGAGGCATTCGTGCCGGACGGCCATTTCTCGCTCGAGTACTTTAAGCAAATCTTTACCGACCGCCTCTATCTGGAAGGACTGCGCAACGCTTTCGCGCTGGCAGTATTCAGCACACTGGGATGCTTTCTGATCGCGATGCCGCTGGCATTTCTGTCCGACCGTTTTCAATTTCCCGGCAAGGCGGTGCTCGGCTCGCTGGTGCTGACGCCGTTGATCTTGCCGCCCTTCGTCGGCGCGATCGGCATCAAACAGATCCTCGGTCAGGACGGTGCACTGAATGCTTTCCTGGCCAAGTTCGGCATGATGGATCTCGCCGATCCGACCGATTGGCTCGGCGAGGGTCGCTTCTGGGGCATCGTCATCATGAATGCGCTGCACCTCTACCCGATCGTGTATCTGAATGTCAGCGCGGCGCTCGCCAATCTCGATCCGGCCATGGAGGAATCCGCCGCCAATCTCGGCGCCTCCGCGTGGCGCCGATTTCGCAGGATCACCATGCCGTTGACCCTGCCGGGAATGTTCGCCGGCGGCACCATCGTTTTTATCTGGTCCTTCACCGAGCTCGGCGTGCCGCTGATCTTTGACTACCACCGCGTCACCTCAGTGCAGATCTTCGATGGCATCAAGGACCTGAGCGGCAACCCCACGCCGTATGCCCTGGTCGCGGTCATGCTGGTGGTCGCCGTGGCCCTGTTCGCTCTCAGCAAGCTCACTCTCGGCCGCGACGCGTTCAGCACTTCGGGACGCGCCGCAATCGGTCGCCGGGCAAAATCGCTGACACCCGGCAAAAGCTGGGCGTGCAGCGGCGTTTTCTCGTTCATCATCCTGCTCGCGTTGATCCCCCACATCGGCGTCATCCTGCTGTCACTGTCATCCGACTGGTACCAGACGGCCCTGCCGGAATCTTTGACGCTGAGCCATTACGCCGAGGCACTCGGCCACGAACTGACGGTACCCTCGATCGCCAACAGCCTTAAATACGCGACTTTTTCGACACTGCTCGACCTGATTCTCGGTGTCGCCATCGCCTACGTGGTGGTGCGCACCCGCCTGCCCGGACGACAGGCGCTCGATGCCGTCGCCATGCTGCCGCTCGCGGTTCCCGGCCTGGTGCTGGCTTTCGGTTACCTGGCGATGACACAGGAAGGGGCGCCGTTTCACTTTCTGGTGAAAAACTTCATGTTCTCTCCGGGCGATCCATTCCTCCTGCTGGTCATTGCCTACGCCGTACGCCGACTTCCCTATGTGGTGCGCTCAGCCGCCGCCGGATTTCAGCAGACCAGTGTCACTCTCGAAGAAGCTGCGCAGAATCTCGGCGTGCCACCGCTCCGCACCCTGTGGAAGATCACCGTGCCGCTGATCGCCGCCAACCTCATCGCCGGTGGCCTGCTGGCGTTTTCTTTCGCCATGCTGGAGGTGTCGGATTCACTGATCCTCGCCCAGCAACCGCTCGACTACCCGATCACCAAGGCGATCTACACCCTGTTCGGTGCGCTCGGCAACGGTCACACCCTGGCCGCCGCGCTGGGTGTATGGGCGATGGTATTCCTCGGCGTCACCATCGTCGGCGCCGGCCTGATCCTCGGCAAAAAGCTGGGCGCGCTGTTTAGAGTGTGATTGATGCCATCAATCCCCGGCTTTCAACTCGCGCATCATTTCGAGAATCGCCGCGGTGATCACTTCCGAGGCATCCGGTTGGATTCGATTGGTTCCGAACCAGGTTTCGTAACCGCCCAGTTTCAGCTGTTCGGGCGGCGGCATGTAACCGCCGGCCCCGTTGGCCAGTTCGATGGTAAAACTGTCCGCGAACGGACTCTGCTTTTTGAGATACAAACCGGTCTCGGCGAAGGTCTCGAACGGAATCGTCGAGATCGCCAGATCACCGATCCGGAACACCTGCACAAACTTGGGCACCTCGTAGTCCCCCGTGCCCATCCGGTCGACGTAGGCCGCATATTTCAATGCGAAGCGGTGATACCCCTTGAGGTCCGGAGCCTTGCTTAAAATCTCATCGGCGTAAGCGATCATTTCGGCATCCGCCAGGCGCGGCTTCAGCGGCAGCTGACGACTCAGCGCACCGAGCGGCACCCAATTGTGAAAGCTGACCGACCGATGTGCCTCCACGACCCGTTGGGCGATCTTTTCCGCCACCTCGTTGATTTTTTCGTGAGGCGGTCGCTTCTCGACCACCACACTTCGATCGGTGCTGCTGACATCGCCGCTGGTGCCGTTGGACATGATGCCGACGAACGGCGGAAACGCATCGTCTGCCCCGAGCAGCTCCCCGACCCGCTCCGCAAACGCCCCGTAGTAGTCCGCCGAAATGTGGCCGCTCGCGACGTTGCCGACATAGTGCAGCGAGTAATTTGCCAGCAACGCGATCGGCCGGCCAGTCGGTGACTGCACACTGACGAACGACACTTCGGGATCGGTTCCGCCAGCCGGTTGGGTCAGCGATGCATTGCCGATCGGCGGATTGGTCCGCACCTTATCAACACCCCCGAACGGATTTGTCATAATTTTCGGGTCACTCGCATACCAGCGCCGGTTGAACAAATACGACGGCTCGTCCACGCCGCCCCAGGCGATCTTCGCCGGAGCCAGATTCGAGATCGCCCGCTGAACACCGTCAACGATTCGTTGAGCCAGAAAATCACGGTAGACCGGCGTGGTGGCTGCCGGACCGGAATGGGTATGAGTGGCACTGACCATGACATTCTCCGGCAAAATTTGAATCGCCTTGTTGGCCGCGATCAACTCCCTCACCTGCTCACAAACCGTGTGCGAAATACCGCTGCTGTCACACACCACCAACGCGAACCGGGTCACGCCGTCATCGAGAACCAGTGCCCGCGCGTGCAGCTCATCGTAAACATTGTGGGTCAGCGTCGGACTGCCGTTACCGGCCACCGGCTTACCCAGGAAAGGTGTGATGTTACTCGCCGCTGCCCCCGCACGGAACACCCGCTCCGCGGTCGCCGCCTCCTGCGCACTCACCGAAACACTGAACACGCCGCCCGCAGACAGGCTGACAATCAGGCAACTCAACACTCGAATGGCTATCACTTTCACAGGGCAGGTAGAGGAAAAATCGAATCGGCAGGCAGCATCCATCCATTCCGCAGTTTTTCCTGATGATCAACCCACCGCAATGCGCGATGCCACTCCGCCGGAGCACTGCCTTGCCTGTAAAATTTGCTGCCCGGCGTTACACAAAACCATGCCAATGCCCCTACCGGGCCGGAAAGAGCCCCGCTTTTCAGTCACTGCCGAGCCATCCCTGATTTAAAATAAATTGTAATAATTATATTTGCCATAATTTCTATAATCGGCTAAATTATGCCGAAACTGTCGATAAAGCCCGCCAGCTCAAAGCCTTGAAACAACTTTGATGCTGCTGAAACACAACCACACGATGAAATACAAACAAACAGCTACCCGCTTTGCGAGGATGGCACCGGGCCTCGGTGCCACAGTGCTTGCAGTGACCGCCTTCGCCGGCTTCTGCCATGCCGAAGACGCCGAACCGGATCAGCGTCCACAGCCCGCGCCGACTACCGATACCTCCATCCCTGTCGGCACTTACGAGACCGGCTATTGGACTGGCGAATACTGGGATGCCCAGAAAGGTTCCAGCTTTTGGCACAATTTGATTCCGGGGCGATCGAACGCATCCAACCCGACGGGCGACAACACCGCCAACGGATCGAAACGGGTTCGCGATCAGCAGCGCGCCCGCGCCCGCGCCGCTGCCAAAGCCCAGCGTTAACGACAGATAACAAGAGCTGTGCATCCCCGGCGGGCTTGCCAGTGACCATTTTTTGTTGTTCCGAACGGCTGACCACCAACTAATACTCCTTTCGTTAGCCACGGAGCCCCGTGCCCGGCCTTGTGCCGGGTGCGGGTTTTGTCGTTTTGGGACCGTCACGCAAGCATTTGACAAAGTCGCAAAGCCCCCCATATTCCCGCCTTCACGAGCGAAATCAACCCGCCGTAGGTCCCTGGACCGGCTCACCCGAAGTGGGGTGAATCCATGCCGCATCGCTCACCAGGGGAAACCCGGCTTACATCTAGTTAATATGTCTGTAAAACTGAATCGATTCGAAATGCCCAATCGTCTTGTAAAAGACGAAAAAACGGCAACCGACACCTACGCCAAGTTCACCGCCGACCCTTTTGAACAGGGCTATGGCCACACCATTGGCAACTCACTGCGCCGCGTGCTGCTCTCCTCTCTGGAAGGTGCCGCCATCACTTCAGTGAAAATTTCCGGAGCTCAGCACGAGTTCACCACCCTTCCGGGTGTTAAGGAAGATGTCACCGACATCATCCTCAATCTGAAGCAGATCCGCTTCAAGCATCACGAAAACAAAGAGCCGGCCACTCTGTCGATCTCGGTCAACAAAGACGGCGAAGTCACCGCTGGTGATATCGAAGAGATTTCCCAGTACGAGATCGTCAACAAAGATCAACTGATCTGCACGCTCGACCGCAAGACCAAGTTCGAAATGGAAATGGAAGTTCGCGTGGGACGTGGCTTCAGCAAAGGTGACGAAAACAAGCACCCGGACATGCCCATCGGCGTGATTCCGATCGACTCCATTTTCTCGCCGGTGGTTCGCGTCAAGTACGCCGTCGAAAACACCCGTGTCGGTCAGAAGACTGACTTCGACAAAGTGGTTCTCGAAATCTGGACCGACGGCCGTATCGAGCCGCCGGAAGCGCTGCTTCAGGCCTCGGCCATCCTGCGCCATCACCTTGACGTGTTCGTCAACTACGACGACGACCAGGTCGAATTCGACACCGCACCGGAAGCCGAAACCGAAGAAAACGCCGAACTCAAGAAGCTCCTCAACATGAGCGTCAACGAGATCGAACTGTCGGTGCGTGCCGCCAACTGCCTGAACAACGCCAACATCACCAGCGTTGGTCAACTGGCCATGAAGTCGGAAGCCGAGATGCTCAAGTACCGCAACTTCGGCAAGAAGTCGCTCAACGAGATCAAAGACAAACTCGCCGAACTCGGCCTCGGCCTCGGCATGCAGCTCGATCCCGCGCTGCTCGAAACTCCATTCGGCGGCCCGCTTCTCGGTGCCGACAAACCGTCCGAAGGCCCCGGCCTTTCGGCCCTTATCGCCTCGAACCTCAGCGACTAGTCGTTGCGACTACCGTTACATTCTTTTAAGGATATCACTCAATGAGACATCAACGCAAAACGCTCAAGCTTCAGCGCACGGCAGCCCATCGCAAGGCCCTGCTGATGAACCTTGCCAACAGCCTGATCGAGCACGGTCGCATTCGCACCACGCTCGCCAAAGCCAAGGCCCTTCGCCCCTTCGCGGAGCGCCTGGTCACGCTCGGCAAACGCGACACCCTGCACGCACGTCGTCGGGCCATCGCATTGCTCGGCAGCAGCCAGCTGGCACAACGTTCCACCGGCAAACTGTTCGCAGATATCGCGCCCGCTTCGGCCGATCGTCAAGGCGGTTACACCCGCATCACCAAGCTCGGCCAACGCGCCAGCGACTCGGCTGATCTCGCCTACCTCGAGTGGGTCGACGCATGGTCCCCCGAGGACGATGACGACGATCTCGACCTCGATTAGTCGAACGCAGCCAGCTGCAGTTTAAAACTCACCAAACGCGTCTCCGGTTCTGAACCGGAGGCGCGTTTTTTGTGTACTGATCAAAAAAATTCCCGTGTCGCCGCCGACGGCGATGAAACTTTCGGCAAATTGCGCGGTTCAACTATTCGACACCCGCGCTTCCGATGACTGCCACTGCACCCCACCCTGTCCGAAACACAAAAGCGATTCTGACCGCCATCACCGCGCTGCTGCCGGCGACAGTCACCTTCGCGCAGAACGACACCAGTGGTCACGATTTCTTCGAATCGAAGATCCGCCCCGCGCTCGTCGAGCACTGTTACGAATGCCACTCCCAGGACGCGAAAAAAATCAAGGGCGGCCTGTTGCTCGATACGCGCGACGCCAGCCTTCACGGCGGCGACAGTGGCGCCGCAGTCGTTCCCGGAAAACTCAATGACAGTCTGCTGATTACCGCCATTTCCTACGCGGACTCGTCACTGGAAATGCCGCCGAAATACAAGCTCGATGACGAGGTCATCGCCGACTTCCGCAAGTGGATCGAAATGGGTGCCCCCGACCCGCGCGAGTCGAGCGACACCGAAAAAATTACCTCGTCGATCGATATCGAAGCCGGACGCAACTTCTGGGCGTATCAACTTCCTGAGCCGAGCCAGGCCCCTGATTTTCCCGCCGATGCCTGGCCCCGGTCTGACATCGATCGCTACCTCTACGCCGGCCTGAAACAAGCCCGACTCGAGCCCGCCCCGGATGCCGATCCCGCCACGCTGCTGCGTCGGCTGTACTTCGATCTGATCGGACTGCCACCCCTGCCGAAGCAGGTCGACGCCTTCATCAAAGCTTGTGAACAGGACCGCCCGGCCGCGGTCGCCGAAGTCGTCGATGAATTGCTCGCCTCTCCACAATTCGGCGAGCGCTGGGGCCGCCACTGGCTCGACGTCGCCCGCTATGCTGAATCGAACGGCAAGGACAGCAACGCACTCTATCCCGAAGCGTGGCGCTATCGCGACTACGTCATCGACAGCTTCAATGCCGACAAGCCCTACGACCAGTTTATCATCGAACAGATCGCCGGTGACCAGATGTCGTCACCCGACAAACACGAACGCGCTCAGCAGGTGATCGCCACCGGCTTTCTCGCGATCGGCCCGAAGAGCCTCAATGCGATGAGTTCCCGCCAGTTCCGTTTCGATCTGGTCGACGAACAGATCGAGACACTCGGCAAAGCGATTCTCGGCACCACAGTGTCCTGCGCCCGCTGCCACGATCACAAATTCGATCCGATCCCTCAGTCGGACTACTACGCCATGGCCGGCATTTTTCTGAGCAGCGACACCTGGTTCGGAACCTCATCGGCAGTGCAGAACCGGCATGCGTCCGAATTGATCGAACTGCCCGTCAGCGACGACCAACATGCCTTCCAGCCGCTCAGCGAATACCAGCTGCTCGAAAAAGAATACCAACTGATTCAGGCACGTGAACGGATCGAGGAAGTGCGGCAGGAGGCCCGGGAAGCGCGCCAAAACGGAACTGATTTAAGCGCGCAGGCCCAGCGACAAATACTGCAACTGACCAATATCATCGGCGCCCTGCGCACCGAACTCGGCAACTACGATGAGGACGGCAAACCGATCGCCCTGTCGATGGGCGTCACCGATGCCGACAACATTTTCGACGCCCAGATTCTGGTTCGCGGCGAAGAAGAGCAACCCAGGGATCGCGTGCCGCGCGGCGTGGTTCAAGTGCTCCACCCCGCAGATGAAGCTCCGGTGATTCCCGAAGACTCGTCCGGCCGGCTCGAACTGGCGCAATGGATGGCGTCCGAACAGAATCCCCTCACCGCCCGCGTCATGGCCAACCGCGTCTGGCATCACCTGATGGGCAAAGGCATTGTCTCCAGTGTCGACAATTTCGGTGCCACCGGACAGGAGCCGAGTCATCCCGAACTGCTCGATCACCTCGCTCTCAGCTTCGTTGATGACGGCTGGTCAGTGAAGAGCCTGATCCGCGACATCGTCACCTCCCGGTCTTACCAAATCAGTTCGACCTTCGACAGCACCGCGTTCACCGTTGACCCGGAAAACAAACTCCACTGGCGCGCTGACAAACGCCGGCTCGACGCGGAATCGCTGCGCGACAGCATTCTCGCCATCAGCGGCACCCTCGATCTCGACGCCCCCTATGGTTCGATCGTATCCCAGGCCAGTCGCAACCTGCTGGGCGGTCGCTTCACCGATACCTCGGCGCTCGAACTCGAAAACCGCAATCGTTCGGTCTACCTGCCGATCATCCGCACCCGCGTTCCCGACGCGCTCGAACTGTTCGACTTCGCCGACCCCAGCCTGGTCATGGGTGCCCGCGAAACCACCACCGTCCCCTCACAGGCGCTCTACCTGATGAACAGCGAATTCATTCTTCAGCAATCCGAGCAAATGGCCCGGTCGCTCATTCAAAACGAAGCCATTCCGAAAGGTCAAAAAGGCATCGCTGCTTTCTACAGGGTCTACTCGCGACCGCCTACAGCGGAGGAAATGAGCAAAGCCAGCGCCTTCTACCAACGCTTTGTCGAACTCGCCAAAGAAGGTACCGACAACCCGAATGAAGCCGCGTTTAAGGCCCTCACCAACTTCTGTCAGTCACTGTTTTCGTCCGCCGACTTCCTCTACGTCAACTAACGCTCCTACCGCCATGAACCAATTGTTTTCCCGCCGCAGCGCGCTCAAGAGCCTCTCCACCGGCTTCGCCTACACCGCCTTTGCCGGCCTGAGCACACTGCAATCACGCTCCGCCTTCGCCTCGACCGACAGTCCACTTGCCGTGCGCGCGCCGCATTTTCCCGGCACTGCCAAGCGCGTCATCTTTCTGTGCATGCAGGGCGGCCCCTCGCACCTCGACACCTTCGACTACAAGCCGCGCCTCAACAAAGACTCCGGCCAGGTTGCCGGCGTGCGCGGCAGCGCCAAGTGGCTCGGTTCGCCGTTCGAATTTAAGCAGCACGGCGAAAGCGGCCTGCCAATTTCCGAGCTCTACCCGAATCTCGCCAAACATGCCGACGACCTCTGCCTGGTCAACAGCATGCACACCGACATTCCCAATCACCCGCAGGCGTTTAACCAGCTGCACACCGGCAGCTTTCAGTTCACCCGCCCGTCGATGGGTGCATGGACGCTTTACGGGCTCGGCACCGAAAACCAGAATCTGCCCGGCTTCATCACTCTCAGTCCACCGACCGGCGCTCAAAACTACGGCGCCGCATTTCTGCCGGCGGTATTTCAAGGCACACCGATCGGCAGCGACCGCCGGGCACGTCGCTTCGACTCCGGCGGAGACAGCCTGCCCAACATCAAAAACTCCCGCATCAGCGACGAGCAACAGCGCCTGCAACTCGACTTCGTCAAATCGCTGAACCAGGACAAACTCGCCAAAGAAGTTCATCAACCCGAAGTCGAAGGCGTCATCGAATCCTACGAACTCGCGTTCCGCATGCAGTCCGAAGTGCCCCACCTGCTCGACATCGATTCCGAATCGCAGGCGACCAAAGACCTCTACGGTATCGACGACCAGACCACCGGCAACTTCGGACGCCAGTGCCTGCTCGCCCGCCGCTTCGCCGAAGCCGGCGTGCGCTTCATCGAAATCACCCACGGCAACTGGGATCACCACCGTGCCATGCAGCAGTCGCTGCGCAACAACTCGGCGGAAACCGATCAACCGATCGCCGCCCTGCTCACTGACCTCAAGCAGCGCGACATGCTCAAGGACACCCTGATTGTCTGGAGCGGCGAATTCGGTCGCACCCCGTACGCTCAGGGCAATGATGGACGCGACCACAACAACAAGGGCTTTTCCGCGTGGATGGCCGGCGGTGGCGTGCGCGGCGGTCTGCGCTACGGCGCCACCGACGAACACGGTTATCAGGCGGTGGAAAACAAAACCCACATCCACGATCTGCACGCCACCATGCTCCACCTGATGGGTCTCGATCACAAAAAGCTCACCTACAACTACGCCGGTCGGGACTTCCGCCTGACCGATGTCTACGGCGAAGTGATGAAAGGCATTCTGGCCTGAGCCGATTGCCCGCACCCGCCCTTGTTCACCATTGATCGCGCACCGCTTGAGACCGAAGCGCGATTGACCAACCGGCCGATGGCCATGGTCGCCCGTGGGCGGAACGGCCGGCACGGGGAACGACCGGTTTCATAACTGCATCGACGGCAAACGCTTCACCGCGTTTTTCCTTTCCTGCCGACATTAAGGCTAACATTTTCACCTCCGACTGAAAACCGTTTCAGGCTGACGCCGGCACCCGCGACCGTGATGTCGGGATCCAATCCCCAGCCGCGACCGCGACAACGATCGCGCCGCCCGCCTAACGCCTTCACGGGGATATTCACGCTTTGCCGAAGCCCCTGTTTCGCGATACCATCGAGGCACTGACAACCACCTGCCCACAGCCCATCATGCGCCTGCCTCTCGCTCGACCGTTCTTCGCCAGCCTCCTTTTTTCCGCCATCACCCTACTGACGACCTCCGGCAGCCAGGCGCAGAAAAACACTTTCGTTACCATCCCCACCGAACCGACGCGTGGCGACGAACTGCTGGCGGGTTACTTCGACCTTAAGACCAACGCGATCACCAAACGATCGCTGACCGGCATCCAATCCGCCGAAGACTGGAACCGGCAGAAAGACATCCTGCGTCGCCAGCTTTACGAGTCACTCGGCCTGCAGCCACTGCCGGCACGCTCGCCGCTGGAGCCGAAGATCACCGGCCGCCACGAGCGCACGGATTTTATTGTCGAAAATATCGCCTTCGAATCGCGTCCCGGTCTGTACGTTACGGCGAACCTCTACCTGCCGAAAAATGTCACCGAACCAGTGCCGACGATTCTCTATGTGTGCGGTCACGGCAAAGTCGAAATCGACGGAGTCAGCTACGGCAACAAGACTTACTACCAGCACCACGGCGCCTGGTTCGCCCGCAACGGCTACGCCTGCCTGATCATCGATACGCTCGGCCTCGGTGAGATTATCGGCGAACATCACGGCACTCATCATGAAGGTCGCTGGTGGTGGAATTCGCGCGGCTACACACCCGCCGGTGTCGAGGCCTGGAACTGCATTCGCGCGCTCGATTATCTGGAAACGCGCCCGGAAGTCGACAAGACCCGCTTCGGCGTCACCGGTCGATCCGGTGGCGGTGCCTACAGCTGGTGGATCGCAGCACTCGATGAACGCATCAAGTGCGCCGTGCCGGTCGCCGGCATCACCAGCATGCACAATCACGTCGTCGACGGCTGCGTCGAAGGTCATTGCGACTGCATGTATCACATCAATGCCTACCAGTGGGATTTTCCAACCATCGCCGCGCTGGTCGCACCGCGCCCGCTGCTGATCTCGAACACCGACAAGGATCGCATCTTCCCGCTCGACGGCGTGGTCGACGTCTACAACAAAACCCGTCGGATCTACGAAATGCTCGATGCCACGGACAACATCGGCCTGACCATTGTTGAGGGACCGCATTCGGATACTCAGCCGCTGCGCGTGCCGGCGTTTCAGTGGTTCAATCGCCACCTCAAAGGCGCCAAAGCCTCGGAGACCTTCGAAATGGCAGCGGTGAAATTTTTCGAACCGCAGGAACTGAAGGTGTTCGACAAAATTCCGGACGACGAACGCAATTCCAGTATCGACGAGTATTTCACCCGCGAGTCGCGCGCCGGTCGCGCCCCGCAATCCGCCGATGACTGGCGCGCCGATCGCGACCTGTGGATCTCCCGCCTCAAGTCGCGCAGTTTTCGCGGCTGGCCGGCCCGACCCGAAAAACTGGAGGTGAAGGAAATCAGCAGCGCCGAGTCGAAAGATCTACGACTGACCCGCTACCAGTTTAATTCCGAGACTCCCTTCGATCTCGATCTGTACGTTTTTCACTCCGCCAAAACCGATGCCATAGATCTCCAACTGACGGTGCTCAACGTGCTCGACGAAAACGGCTGGCAGAGTTTTCTCAGCGATGTCGGCGCGGCATTTCCCGAACAGTTTCCCGGCACCGATCTACCCGAACTCAACGAACAACGTTTCGCTCAGGAGTCATCGATGCTGCGCGCTCAACCGTGGGCAATGGCTTACGTCTGCCCACGCGGCGTGGGACCGACCGCCTGGACCAGCGATGAAAAAGAGCGCACCCATATCCGCCGTCGTTTTATGCTGCTCGGCCAGACGCTGGCGGGAATGCAAACCTGGGACGTGCGCCGCGCGATGCAGGCAGTGCGCAGCATCAAAGATCTGGGTGACACACCACTGTGGCTGCAGGCCGATGGCGACATGGCGGTCAACAGCCTCTACGCCTCGCTGTTCGAACCCGAACCGGCACGGCTCGATCTGCACAATCTGCCAAGTTCCCACCGCAACGGCCCCGACTACCTGCACGTGATGCGTTTTCTCGATATCCCGCAAACCTTGTCGATGGCCGCCGACCGTTCCAAGGTGCGCCTCTACACCCAACAGGAAAAAGCCAAAGCCGCCAAGACCTGGCGTTACGTCGACGCCGTCGGCAAAGTCAGCAAGTGGGACGAAGACCGCTTTCAGATCCGCAGCGTGCCGGCGGAGAAGGCTGAGTAAGCCACCTCGTTAGCCAACGCAACGGCCACTCGCGAGACTGTTTGAAAATTCTTACCATCCGCGTTTCATCCGTGCCAGAAAACTTACGCTCCGTTTTCTTTGCACGGATTGGTCCGGATTAAACGCATGAACACGGGTTTTATCAAGCCAGAGGTCTGACAGTTGGCTGTTTCACCCAGTCTCTAACGCTCACAGCTACCCGATCGCCCGCTTTGGCCGCGAGCGTCAGCGAGTGGATCGATGGACCAGTCCCGGCGCCCTACAGCGTGGTGATCTCGAACACGGTGCGGCGCAGGCCCGATGCCTTGCTCACGGTTCGCGTGACGCCGGTACCGAGCACTTTTTCAAACAGCGTTTCCTCCATCCGTTCGAGACGAGGATACTTGTCGAACAGCGACTGCAGCGGATTGTGGTATTCAAAAATCCGCAGACCGTTGGTCGAATCGTAATGGCATTCCGCCAGATATCCGGCGGTGTCGCGCAGCCGGGCAAAGGCCGTGGCTTTCTCCGACAACGATTTTCCGCGTAATTTTTTCTGGTACATGGTCGTCTGCTCCTGAAACCACCCGAACATCAATTTTTCCGGGACATTGTTACCGAACAGAGTCTCGGTCGTCGTAAATACCTGCAAAATGAGATCATCGCCGATCTGCGGAAATAACGGCACCGCCTTGTCGGTCAGCCGATACTCCATCTCCGGACGCCCTTTGGTTCCGGGGCGCCGCCAGGTATCCAGATAACCCCGCTTGTGCAACTCGATACAATGTTGCTTGATCCCCATATAACTCATCTTCAATTCCTTGGAGAGCTCGCCAACCGACATGCCGGTCGAGCATTTCAGAGTGGTAATGATCTCATACCAGTGCGGACGGGCGACATCACGGAATGCTTTGAAAAACATGGCTGAACGATTGGTTTAGAGAAACTTAGAAATAAGTAAACCTTTACTAATCACACTTCTAACCCTCTGTCAATCCGCCCAATTCCCGCCCTGTCGCAGGTTTGACAAGCTTTTCCTATCCGATAGACTCCACCCAATCCGGCCTCGTGGCAGAATCGTCACTAACCAGCCTTCCCCCGTAACCGCGCCGCTTCATGCATTTCGACCGAAACTCGATCGATAAATCGTTTCAATCTTTTGCCCCCGGCTACTGGTCGGGAAATGCGGAGGCCGAAGATCCGGCCAATTGGAACAATCATATCTGGCAGCTCAAGAACCGTGTCACCACGCTGGCGCAACTTGAGCAGCACCTCAACCTCAGCGACGAAGAACGCAGCGGAGTGTTGCTGTCCGGTTCGAAGCTGGCGATGGCGATCACGCCGCACTTTTTTAATCTCATCGATCGCGACGATCCCGACTGCCCGATCCGCCGGCAGGTGATCCCGCGCATCGAGGAAACCTGGGAGGCCGATTACGAAATGGCCGATCCCTGCGGCGAAGACTCGCACATGCCGGTGCCGGGTTTGGTGCACCGCTACCCTGACCGTGTGCTGTTTCTGGTCACCGATCGCTGTGCCGCCTACTGCCGTTACTGCACCCGCAGCCGCGTGGTCAGCGGTGCCGGCGATCAGGAGTTGGAAACCAATTTCGAAGCCGCCTTCCAGTATCTTGAGGAACACACCGAAGTGCGCGACGTACTGCTCTCCGGTGGCGATCCGCTGCTGTTCTCCGACGCCAAGCTGGAGAAAATTCTCAAGCGCCTGCGCAGCATCAAACACATCGAGTTTTTGCGCATCGGCTCACGCGTGCCGATCTTCCTGCCGCAACGCATCACTCCGGCGCTTTGTGACATGCTCAAGAAATACCACCCGCTGTTCATCAGCGTGCACGCCAATCATCCGCGTGAATTGACCACCGAAGTGAAGGCCGGACTAGAGCGCCTCGCCGATGCCGGGGTGCCGCTTGGCAATCAGAGTGTGTTCCTCAAGGACGTCAATGACGACGTCGAAACGATGCGCGCCCTGGTGCACAAACTGTTGATGTGCCGGGTGCGCCCTTACTACCTCTACCAGATGGACCTGATCAAAGGCTCCCGCCATCTGCGCGCCCCGATCGCCAAAGGCATCGAAATCATCGAAGGCCTGCGCGGTCACACCACCGGCTACGCCATCCCGCAGTTCGTCATCGACGCCCCCGGTGGCGGTGGCAAGGTGCCGGTGAATCCGGAATACGTCCTGCAAAGCAACGAGGACCGGACTGTGATCCGCAACTTCGAGGGCAAAGTGTTCGAATACCCCGAGCACCCGCAAGTCCGGCAGGAAGCTCCGCTCGAACCGGCGGCGCTGCTGGATTAATCGCTCCGTCCGCAGCAGCAACAAAGTGATGCCGCCGCCCCGGTGGTCCCGGTGGACAGGAATTTCCAATGCGAAATTCCGTGCCTTCCGCGCCAAACGTGGTTCAATCCAGTGCGACTGATTCTCTTTTCTCAATCGCCCCTTTTCTCTCCTTTTCCAACATGGCCGGCCTCGTCATCAAACCACGCGCACGCATCTTTCACGGCCACGACTGGGTCTACAGCTCTGAGGTGCAAAAGGTGTTCGGCGATCCCCAGCCGGGCGATGTCATCTCGCTGAAAAACTTCAAGGACCGCCCGCTCGGCACCGCCATCTACAATCCGGCTTCTCAGATCGTCGCGCGTCGCATTTCGCGCCGCAAACAGGATCTCGATCGCGACTTTTTCGTGCGCAGACTGACACGTGCCCGCGATTTCCGGAACACGTTAAACCTGGCGGATCCCTGCTACCGTCTGGCCTGGAGTGAATCCGACGGCTTGCCCGGGGTAATCATCGACCGCTACGGTGATCACTTTGTCCTGCAGACCCTGACCCTGGCCATGGACCAGCGCAAAGCGCTCATCGTCGAGGCTCTGGTCGAACTTTTCGCGCCCGCTTCGATCGTCGAGCGCAACGACATGCCGATCCGCAATGCCGAAGATCTGCCCCAGGTCAGCGGCGTGCTCTACGGCGATGCGCCGGCGGAAATCCCGGTCAGCATCGATGGCCTGCAGTATCGCGTCGAGTTGCTCGAGGGCCAGAAGACCGGCCTCTATCTCGATCAGTTCGACAACTACGCGGCGGTCGGCAAACTGTGCGCCGGTCGGCGTGTGCTCGACTGTTTTTGCAATCAAGGCGGCTTCGCCCTGCATGCGGCCCGCGGCGGCGCGACCTCGGTCGAGGGTATCGACAGCAGTTCAACGGCGCTGGCGGCGGCGGCGGAAAATGCCGAACGCAATCAACTGAACATCGACTGGACCGAGGCCAACGTGTTCGATTTCCTCAAGCAGGCGGAAACCGACAAGCGCGAGTTCGACCTGATCGTGCTCGATCCTCCGTCGTTCACCCGCAATCGCAAATCGGTGCGCGACGCCTTGCGCGGCTACAAGGAGATCCATTTGCGGGCGATGCGCCTGCTGACCCCGGGCGGCATCCTGTCGACCTATTGCTGCTCACATCACGTCAGCCGTTCGGTCTTTTTCGATACCATCACTGAGGCTGCGGTCGACGCCAAACGCACCCTGCGCGTCGTCGACACCCACACACAACGCCGCGATCACCCGATCATCGCCACCCTGCCGGAGACGGAGTATCTGAAGGGTTTCACCTTTCAACTGGTACCGGCCTGGTGAACGGCGTGAACAGTGCGGATCGGCAGACGCTCAGTGAGTGGCGTCAGTTTTTGCTGCTTTTTCGTAGCCATCGCCGCATCCTCGCAACCCGCCTGTCATCGGCTCTGCGCAATTCGCGGCTGATGTCAGTGACGCTGCTCTGCTTTTTGATCGGCTACAGCGTCGCCGCCTACGGCATTTTCAGCGAAGGTCTCGGCTATGTCGGCAAACTGGCAGGTGCCGGACAGATGCTGACCACTCGCGTGCTGCACCTGATTTTTTTCTGCTTCTTTTTGATGCTGACCTTCTCGTCGGCGGTCACCGCCTACGTCGGACTGTTTCGCAGTCGCGAAACCAACTGGCAAATGACGTTGCCGATCAGCCATCGCGTGGTGTTTCTGTGGAAGTGTCTGGAGGCAGCCGCCTTTTCCAGTTGGGGACTGCTGTTTATCATTACCCCGCTGCTGTTGGCTTATGCCCACCACCGCGGTGCCGGCTTCGGCTTTTACCTGAAAACCTTCGCCGCGATGATGCCGTTTCTGGTCATCACTGCGGCGCTGGCGGCCGTCATTCTGCTGCTGCTGGTCCGCTGGGTCGGCCGCAAACAACTGATCATCGGCAGCACTGTGATAGCAGTCGCAATCGGCGCTATCGCGATTTACACGTACCAACAGGACCGGCAACTGATCGAACGCGTCGGCCTCAGTTCGACCCTGGCATTCCGCCAGGTGCTGCGCCACACCGACATCAGTGCGCATGAAGCCTGGCCGAGCACCTGGCTGACTCACGGCCTGATCGATTGGAGCCGCAACTTCACTCGCTCCGGTGGGCAAATGTATCCGCTGCTGCTGATCAGCTACGCCACCATGGGTATTCTGCTCGCCTGCCGGGCAGCGAAGAGTTGGTTTTACCAATGCTGGAATCTGCACGTGCAGCGCAGCGCGCAGGCAGCGATGCGCAGTCGCGACCGCCGCCACCAGCGTGACAGCGCGCGCGAGTTGCGCTTTCCGTCGACCACGCCGCGCCTGTTCGGCATGACCCTGTCGCGCCCGCTCGCCGCAGTCGCCGCCAAGGACGCACGCAGTTTTTTCCGTGATCCTGCGCAGTGGACCCAGTTCCTGATCGTGTTCGGGCTGCTCGCGCTTTACGCGGTCAGCTTGCGCAATATGGACTACGACACCGAGCGCCCACGCGACGCCAACATGATCGCCTACCTCAACCTTGCGGTGTGCGCGCTGGCGCTGTCGACGCTGACCACCCGCTTTGTGTTTCCTCAGTTCAGCCTCGAAGGCCGCCGTCTGTGGATCCTCGCCATGGCACCGATGCAGTTGCATCACCTGATCTGGCAGAAATTCGTTCTGTCGGGACTGTTCACCGGCCTGATCACCTGCGGCATTCTCCTGCTGTCGGGAAAAACCCTGCAACTGCCCGCCAACGACATCGCATTTTTCACCGTCGCCATCCTCTGCTTGAGCACCGGCCTGAACGGAATCGCCGTTGGCTTCGGCGCACTGTTCCCCAATCTCGAGGAAACCAATGCCGCACGCATCGTTTCCGGCTTCGGCGGCACGCTGTGCCTGATCACCAGTTTCATCTATATCAGCCTGTTTATCGGCTCGCTCGCCATCGCCAGGTTCACGGTGTTTCGCAACAACGAAAACCCCGAAGGCTGGTTCCCGGATGATCGCTATGGCAACGGTGGAGTCAGCGCGGCACTGACGCTCACTGCCCTGGCCACCATACTGCCGCTGTTTTTTTCAATGAAGCGACTAAAAAAACTGGAAATATTAGGTAAATTGTAATATAAGTATATCCGTAATAATTTAATACGGACCCACTTAATTATGAGCAGCCTAGCCCGTTTCGATGATCAGGAAGTCCTGATTCAGTTTGATGACAACACCTTCGACGACCCGGTTGTCGGCGGCAACGCCTACCAGGAAGATTTCGGCGACAAGGTCAATGAAGCTCAGGAAAAGCTGTCGCAACTGCGCCATGAGCAGGAACGCCTCGAACGTGAAAAGGTCGAACTCGAAGAACTCCACACCCGCAAGGAAGAGTTCATGCGCGGTCGCACCGACCTGGTCGACAAGTTCAACCGCTACGTGACGTCGCTCACCCGCGAAGCCGCGGAAGCGCAAAAGCGCAGCGAACAGTACCTCGACACCAAAGACCTGTTCGAACATCACCTTCGTTCGATCCAGTCACTGCGTCCCGAGCAATGGAGCCGCTCCGAACTTCGCAACGAACTCAGCCGCGCGCTGAACACTATCGATGATGCCGAAGACGATATGCTCAAGGCCGCGAATATTTTGGAAACGCTCAAGTCCTCGCCGCGTATCAAAGGCGGAGGCAGCTCGCCATTCAGCGGGCAGATGGACTTCATCTACTGGCTGAAAAGCGGACTCGCTTTCACCCTGCCGCTGGTCGTGCTCGGCACCATCGCCACGATCTTGTTTCTGATCACTTCGGGTAGCTAAGCGCTGCCCCCATGGAACGCCACGCGCGCTCCTCTTTCCGCCACCCGCGGACGCCGGATATGACTGAACCCAATCCCGAGCGTCCTGCGGCTTCATCCAAACGCTGCACGCAAACCCCACCCCTCAGCCACAAGTCCAACCACTGAGATTCCGGGTTCCCATGTTTAAAAGAAACGCTTCTTCCGCTAACCGCCGCCGTTCACGCAAATCATCCGCCAAAGACCGTGGCGAGTTCTTTTCCAGTTCGTCGAATTCGACATCGTCACGTCGTAAACCGTCCGCCAAGCAGCCCAAACGCAACCTCGAAGACGAGTCGCAGATGCTGCACGCCAAAATCGGCGAGCTCGAAGACTTCATCGCCGGTTCGCCGTTTCGCGAGCGCCATTCACGCTTCAAAACCCGTGACACCGTTCCGCCGCCAGAACGGATGAATCGCTCCAGCGGCTCCGGCCGACGTCGTCAACCGACTCGCGCCGAACTGGAAGCCATGCGCAACGATCGCTTGAGCCACCTGTTCACCTTCGTCTGCCTTTTCGCCGCCGTCTGTGCGATGCTCTACTGGCTGGTGAAGATGGTCGAGTAGTCCGGTTCGACGCTGGCCAAATCGAACGATTTACGCCAGTCAAAAAGCCTTGCTCTCAACCGAGGGCAAGGTCCAAGTTGGCGCACCATGTCAGCCGCTTCCTATCCGCTCGCCGGAGTCCTCCCCGTATTTCAAACGCCGTTCATCGATGACGTCGATTACGCCATCGACTACGCCACGCTTGAGCGCGAGCTGAGCTGGTTGTTCGAGCGGGGCGCAGCCGGTGTCACCATGGCGATGGTTTCCGAAACGCTGCGCCTGTCCAGCGAAGAGCGCGATCAACTGGCCGCCTTTGTTTGCGAAAAATCCGCCGGTCACGGCGCCGCGGTGATCAGCGTTGGTGCCGAAAGCACTCCCCTGACGCTGCGCCACGCGTCCAAAGCCGAAGCCGCAGGAGCGACCGCCGTCATGGCCATCCCACCCGTGTCGACCGCGGTCGGCGAGTCCGAACTGCTCGCCTACTACGAAGCCCTCATTGCCGCCGTCGACATCCCGGTCATCGTCCAGGATGCCAGCGGCTACGTCGGCCGTCCGATGTCGATCGACATGCAGGCCGAACTGCTCAAACGCCACGGAAACGAGCGCGTGCTTTTTAAGCCCGAAGCTCAGCCCACCGGTCCGATGCTGTCTGCGCTGCGCGACGCCACCAACGGCGAAGCCAAAGTCTTCGAAGGCTCCGGCGGCATCGGCCTTATCGACAGCCACCGTCGCGGCATCACCGGCACCATGCCCGGCGCCGAAATCATCGATGCTCAGATCGCCCTGTGGAACGCGATGCAAGCCGGCGACGACGACCGTGCCTATGCACTCAGTTTTCCGATCGCTTCACTGGTCGCCCTGCAAGTCGGCCTCGACGGTTTCCTCGCGGTAGAGAAACACCTCCTCGTCCGCCAGGGCATTTTCAAAAATCAACTCATCCGTCCGCCCATCGGTTTCATCCTCGACGAAGAAACCCGCACCGAAGTAAACCGCCTCTTCGACCGATTGCAGTCCGCCCTTGGACAAGCCTCCTGACTCCGACCTTCCAACTCCTACCTCCTAAATTGTGATCATCGACGTCCACTCCCACACCTGGGACTACCACATTCATTACAGCGAATCGAAACGCAAGCAGGCGCAGCTCGCCCGCCCCGGCGTCGAGATCGATCTCACCGTCCGCTGGGAAGACTACCTCGCCAGCGCCAGTCAAGCCGGCGATGACTTCCGCACCATCGTGTTCGGCGGCAAGGCCAAACTCAGCGGCACCTGGGTGCCCGATGACTACGTCGCCGATTACGTCGCCGCCCATCCCCAGCACCTGATCGGATTTCTCTCGGTTGACCCGACCCAGCCCGGATGGGAAGACGAAATGCACGAAGGCCACAAAAACCTCGGTCTGCGCGGCATCAAACTGCTGTCGATGTATGCCGGCTTTCGCCCCGATGATCCGATGCTCGATCCGCTCTGGAAATACGCCAGTGAGAACAACCTGCCCGTGCTGCTGCACACCGGCACCACCTTCGTCTCGCAGGCACCGATCGAATGCACCCTGCCGCGTCACCTGGATCCGGTCGCGATTCGTTACCCCGATGTCAAAATCATCATGGCCCACCTCGGCCATCCCTACGAAGGCGAGTGCATCGCCGTGTTCCGCAAACACCCTAACGTCTACGCCGACATCAGCGCCCTGCACTACCGCCCCTGGCAGTTCTTCAACAGCCTGATGCTGGTTCAGGAATACGGTGTCTGGCACAAAGTCCTGTTCGGCACCGACTTCCCCTTCACCACCGTCGACGCCACCCTCGACGGCCTGCGCAGCCTCAATCATTTTGTCGAAGGCACCAATCTGCCCCGCCTCGATGAAGACCAGATCGAAGCCATGATCCACCGCGACAGTCTGGCTTTGTTAGGCTTGGAATAAAGCTGCCGTGCAGAGGACGAGAGTGTGATACCGCCGTCCCGGCGGTCCCTCTGGACGAGCCGTAGCCTGGACGACCAATTGCAGCTTGATCGCCCCTCACCCCTCGTAGATCACCTCCACCCCCGACAGAATCGGCGGCAGAGAGCCGTCGTGCTTTTGAAATTTGATTACCACCTGCCCGTCTCTGGGAACCGCGTTCAGCTCTCTCACCAGAACACTGCGCCCGCCAACCAAAGCCGCGACATCGACATCAGCCATCACTTTCGTGCCGCCGACACTCACGTCGAAAACTCGCTGTCCCTGCGTCGCTTCGCTGTGCAATTCGGCAAAAACCAAACGCAAGCGACAGGACTTCACGCTTCCGGGGACCGCGATATCGAGGCTTTCGACTCCCTCCACCTGGGACGCGGCCACCCAGGGAAGCTCATCAGCGGTGCCTTTAAAAAGCGAAGCGTGCTGGCGGTGATAGTTAAGAGCCCCGCCCTTGATTTTAAAGTCCACCTGCTCTGACTTTCCGCCGACCTCGGGAAAGTCCACAAACAGCGTTCCCGCCTCCGAACGTCGATCCCCCGGTGCACCGAAATTGATCCCGATTCGCCCCTCGCGCGCTTTGCCGCCGAAGGTCCAATACTCGGCTTCCGGCATGTGCACCAAGGCCAACGAAGTTTGATTCTGGTAAGAGCACACGCAGGTCCGCGTGTAATCCGGCGCATTGAGCACCCCGTTCGCCGGAATCAGATTGTTGGTGCAACTCGACTTAAAGCCCCCCAGGTTGCCGGTCCCCGAATCGCTGGCAAGGTCAAAGAAACCAGCCGCCCCGGACCGAAAGGTCATCAGATTTTCACTGCCCACCGCAGTGTTGCAGCCATACATGCGCGAGTAGGTCCATCCGGTTTTATCACCGGAATTGGCATCGATGGCAAACCCGGCATGACCGTTGGTCAGGATGCGATCCCGCCACAGCAGACAGGGTCCGGAGTATTCCAGTTCCGGTTGATTCCACAGCAACTTGCCATCAGTTCCGCGCAGGGCCATCAGCCCCTTGCGAGTCTCATCCGAAGCCCGGTCCCGGTAGGCGCTGCCCCCTTGAAGCACCAGGTCGAGGTCCGCCGAATAGTTCAAAAACGTGCCGAAAACGCCTTCACTGCGCTGCCAGATGACATCACCGCTTTTCAAATCCAAAGCATACAAAGTCGGCTTGCCGTCAAATTTCAATCCACGCCGGGTCAAGATTCCGGCTCTCTCATCGCTCAATCGATCGATGCAAAACACGCGATCCGCCGCCACTGCAATGTTGTTGTGACGAAAGTTAAACGCCGCCTCCCGTGTCCACAATTTTTCACCGGAATGCCGGTCGAAAACCACAAGATGGCGGCTTCCCGACGAATACTTGGTCACCGGAAGCTGATCCTTTTCGACCTTGGTCTTGTCATCTTTATCCGCCGCAATCGGCGACGAACTCGCCACCAGGAAATCGCCCGACACACTGATGTGCCCCCAGTAAGAGGACTTCCCGCCATCATCAGCAGTGATCGCGTGAACCGTCTCGCCGGTAGCGGAGTCGAGAATGAGAATCTCGTGATCAAGGACCGCATACACCCGGTCCGCAAGCGACACGTAGTTGCTGCCGATCTCCCCGGCTCCGGCAAAGTGCGCCGTCGTATCGTAATATTCACCGATGCCTTTCAGTTCGCGCTGCCACATCAATCGCCCGGTATAGACATCAACCGCGCGCAGCGAGTCAGGCCCTTCGATGAACAATCGCCCGCCGGCAACCTGCGGCGATGGCCCATGCCCGTGACGTGGCAACACCGCTTCGTTGGAAGGACCACCAAACCACAACACGCCAAACGGAGCCTTCACATTGTGATCCCTCGACACCACCGTCTGCGCCGCGTTGGCGTACTGATGCGTCCAGTCATCGCTGTCCGGCAAAGCACCAGCGCGAACCACCACCGAAAAATCGCCGACGCGTTCCAGAACCGCGTTGGCCATGGTCGGCGCCTTGACCGCGCCGCTGAGCTTGCCGTGCTGAGCATCGCTCGTCACCACGCAGAGCTGACCGCCGTACGGGCGGAGCCATTGAAAAGCACGCGTCAAAAATTCACCGCCAGCGACAAGCGCCTCGGTTTCATCTGCGACCACGATCAAGTTGGCAAAATACGGCGCAATATCGATCGCCGCCGGATCTCCCAGAATCGCCGAAAACCGTTCCCCGTAGTAACCGGCATCCGCCATACGCTTGCGAAGCGCGGCGACTTTCGCCATGTCAGCGTCCAGCGCAACGATATGCAAATCGGTGTCACGCAGCAATTCATCGATGACGCCATCCGCGCCGATGCCAACCACCAGCGCAAAACCTTCCCCGGCACCTTCCCGCCTCAGCAACTCAGTCATGGTCGCCTCCGCGGACCCGTCAGCAACCTGAGCCGGCAGTTTGTGTGTCGTTACTTCTGCCAATTTCTCCGCGCCAAAGCAGTACAGCGTGCCCGCATCCGTCAGGGCAAACAAACGGTCGTCCGCCGCCAGCATCGTCACTACTTCGCCGTCCACCCCGGCTTTCCAGACCGGATCTTTTTCACCCTTCTGATAGGCGGCAAGCTTGCCATCACCGCCCGCATAGTAACGCGAGCCGGCACGCAAAAACCAGCGCCCGTCGATGCTACCGGCGAGTTTGCTTTGATACAATTCGCGATACTTCGGCGTGATTTCACGCACCTTGCGCCCTTTCCGATCGACCGACTCCTCGACCGCAATCTCAACTTCAGCCGAGCGCGCCAGCAGTGATTTTGGATCGCTGGCGATCAAGGTCTGCGCATCGAAAATCGCAGGCGCACCGCCACCGACCGCGTTGCCGTCTTTCAAAAGATAGGCGTGCCCTGCGGTGAAAAACAAATCCCCGGCGATACCGACATCGTGGCCGCCGGCGCGTTTGTCGAAATTGAAAAAACGCTGTGTTCCGGTCGCCGTTTCGTAAATTCCCGGCGTCGAGCGTCCTCCCGGCACTACCAGCGTGTCGCCCTGCGCGGCCATGTGTCCCTGCGGCACCAGTCCCGCGAACGATTCCGCGTCGTGCGGTTGCACCGAGTAGTTGCTGCCATCGCCACTGTTGGTCCACACAATCTCACCATTCTGTGGATCGACCGAATGCACGAAGATGCCCATGAACGGCCAGCTGCCGGCGCTGAAAAAAAGGCGTCCATCATGCAACACCACACCGCCGCGCGCCGGCCAGGTTGACACCAGGCGATGGTTACCGATCAACCATCGCTGCTTCGGGCCACCAAACACTTTCCAGATCAACTCACCGGATTCGGCATCGACCGCGTAGAGGTGGCCATCGTCACTGTTGAAATACACCTTGCCGTCGCTCGCCACCGGCGCAAACCGCACCGGCCCGCCGGCAAAGAACCGCCACAGCTGTTCGCCGGTTCGGGTGCTGAACGCCGTCACCGAATCGTGCCGGCTCGACGGCACAAACATCCGCTCGCCCATCACCACCGGCTCCGCTTGCGCGTCGAATTGCAACTTCGCCTGAGTCACCGGCCACGCCGGCATCGGCGCCTCCAGTTGCCGGGTCCACTGCAGATGTAACTCACCGGCAAGTTCCTGCGGACTCGACGATCCACGGCGCGCATCGTAGCGCCACATCGGCCAGTCCTCAGCAAACAGCGGCACAGAAAAGGACAGCGCCAATACGATCAGTAACGAGCGCTTCAAAAGGCAGGAAAGGTCTTTCACGTCGAGATCCTATCACGCATTGCCCCCGGCACACCCGCACGGTATCACGCCAACCATAACCGTGGCACGGCTTCCCGGCCACGGTGCCGTGGACGAGAATGTGCAGCCGCCGTCCCGGCGATCCCGGTGGACGAGCCCGCCCCGACAACCGGCTTGTCCGACTCAGAACCATGAACTGCGAATTCTAGATTCCGAATAACCGGAATTCCAGGTTCGAAATTCGCAGTTCAGAGTTGGCGGTTCAAGCTCGCCCGCGGAGCCACAGCCACTCCCTTCTACCCAAGCGCCAACTCAGGAATCGGTTTTCCAAACGGCAGAATCTGCATCGGCAGACCATCCAAACTCTCGAGGTAGGTATTGTAGTCAATACCGAGATGCTGATACACGGTGGCCCACAGATCGTTCGGCGTCATGATACGCTCGACCGGATGCTCGCCTTTTGAATTGGTCGCACCGATGATCTGTCCAGTCGGCGTACCGCCACCGGACACCAGCACCGACATCGATTTCGGCCAGTGATCCCGCCCCGGCTGCATGACGCCTGACTTGGTGCCACGCTGAGTATTGATCTTCGGCGTATGACCGAAGTCGCTGCCGACCACAAGCAGCGTTTTCTTATCGAGACCGCGCTGATACAAGTCTTCGATCAGGGCTGTCAGCGCCTGATCGTAAACCGGCAAACGCCATTTGGCATCGTCGAAAATGTGACAGTTCACGGCGTGGCAGTCCCAGTTATACGCGCAGTTCTTCGGCACCGCCTTTCCGGGAAAGGGATTTTCCCAAACCATGGTGACAAAGCGACTGCCCGCCTCGACCAGACGGCGCGCCAGCAAACCACGCTGTCCATAAGCGGTGTGCCCGTAACGGTCGCGGGTGCGATCACTCTCTTTGGTCAGGTCAAAAGCCTCGCGCACCGCAGCGCTGGTCAGCATTTCCATCGCCTGTCGGTTAAACGAATCCATCGCCCCCATCGAACCGCTCTTGTCAAGATCGCGCGCCAGATTGTCCATGCCCTCAAGCATGGTCAGGCGATCGTCTATACGCGTTTCCATTTCCTGCTTAACGCCGATGTTCTGAACCTTGAACTCGGGATCACTGGGATCGCCGGCGACGATAAAGGGGGTATTCGACGGGCCGAGGTACGCCGACCCCATCGCAAAAGTATCGATGCCTGCTCGCGAACCGTCGACTCCTGCCACCGACACCGGCATTGCGGTCACAGCGGATTGCTGACTGCCGAGCATCTTTTTGACCACGCACGGAACCGCCGGCGCATCGTTGACCGTGCCGGTCGGCGTTTTGGGAATGCGCCCGGTCATCATGCGCTTGTGCGCCCCGCCGTGATCGGCGAACTCGTGATGTATCGAACGAATGATCGAAAACTTATCGGCGATTTTGGCGTGCATCGGCAGCAGCTCGCCGACTTCGATGCCCGGCACATTGGTGCGGATCGGTCGGAAGTCGCCACGGTAATCGGACGGCGCGTCCGGCTTCATGTCGTAAGTCTCCATGTGCGGCAAACCGCCGGGCAACCACAGGAAAATCACCGAGGTATCGTCGCTGGCCACCCCCTTCGATTCGGCCTGCGCCTTGTAACGCAGAAAATCGCTCATGCCGAGGCCGAGCACACTCAGTCCGCCGACTTCGAGAAAACTGCGCCGACTGACCGGTCCGGAGCAGTGTTTGAGAAAAGGATTGCGGTTCGCCATGACGATTAAATCGTTCGATTCTCCTGAACATAAACACTTTCACCGACAATCCCACCTCATAGCCATCCCCGAATGACGCTATTCCTGAATACCGACAGGCACAGCGTTGTAGCTTACAATAGCAGCCTTGTTTCATGGATTTCCGTAAAATCATCTCCGGGTCGCTCGCCCTCGGACTGCTGCTGAGCGGTCTGACGGATTCGCACGCCGAAACCGTGAGCGCTGCGGCGGCGCCTGCAGCCGGCAAAGCTACCCCGGCTCCGACTCCGGTCACTCTGAGCATCCACGCTCTGTCCGGCGATCCCGCGCCGCTGCTAACCTTCAACGGGTCCGAGGCGCGCCAGCAGTTGGCCGTCACCGCGCATACCGGTGACGCGTCGATGCCCGAGCGCGATGTCACTCACGAGGTGCGTTATGTCACCCAACCCGCGGGCATTGTCGAAGTCGACACCCACGGTTTCATCACTCCACTGGCTGATGGCAACGCAACCATTCGCACCGAACTCGACGGCGCCGCCAGCGTTTCGATCGAGGTCGCGGTGACCCATTTTGACAAGAACCTGCCCGTCAGTTTCCCCAACGACATCGTCCCGATTTTTACCCGCAGCGGCTGCAACGCCGGTGCTTGTCACGCAAAGGCCTCCGGCCAGAACGGCTTCAGCCTTTCACTGTTCGGCTACGATCCGGACATCGATTTTGAAACCCTGGTTCACAAGAGTGGCGGACGTCGAATCTCTCCGGCCGCGCCGGAAAACAGCCTGCTGCTGCTCAAGGCCAGCGGCGAACTTCCCCACGGTGGCGGTGCGCGGCTCGAACCGGGTTCCTACGAGTATCGCCAGTTACTGCGCTGGCTGAAGGCCGGCACGCCCTACGCGCCGGACAACGATCCCACGGTCGAACGCATCGAGATTTTCCCGAAGCAACGCGTCGTCGAACCCGGCGGCGAACAGCAGCTCATTGTCACCGCGTTCATGAGCGATGGCACACGCCGCGACATCACCCGCGCGGTTGAGTTTGAGTCCAACGATGAAGACATGACCGAAGTCGACCACCACGGCATCGTCCACTTCGCCGAAAAGACCGGCAGCGCTGCGGTACTTGCGCGCTTTCAGGAACATGTCGATGTGTTCTCCGCAACGCTGCCCCTCGGCGGTGCGGCGCCTGCTTTGCCGGCACCGAACAACTTCATCGATGAGGAAATCTTTTCCCAACTCGGTCTGCTCGGACTGCCCGCTTCGGACCTGACCGACGACAGCGACTTCCTGCGCCGCGTGACGCTCGACGTCGCCGGTCGCCTGCCGACTTTGCAGGAGTCTCAGCAATTCATTAAATCGAACGATCCTGACAAGCGCACCAAAAAGATCGATTCGTTGCTGGAGACAACCGACTACGCCGACTTCTTTGCCGGCAAGTGGTCCGGACTGCTGCGCAACAAAATCGATCGCAACTCCGACTGGGTAGCGCGCAGCACCCACGCCTTCCACGACTGGATCCGCAGCAGCATCGGCAGCAACAAACCGTTCAATGAATTCGCCGCCGAGTTGGTGGTGGCCAGCGGCAAGGTCAGCGAAAATCCCGCCGTCGGCTGGTATCGGGCGGTCACCGATCCGAAAGAACAGATGCAGGACATCGCTCAGGTGTTTCTCGGAATTCGCATGCAGTGCGCACAATGCCACCACCACCCCTACGAGCGATGGACGCAAGATGACTACTATCACTTCGCCGCATTCTTCACGACGATCGGGCGCAAGGAGATCTACAAACTGCCGGAAGAGGACATCATTTATCACAACCGTAAGCCGGCGCAGATGCAGAATCCGAACTCGGGTGAAATGCTCAAGCCCGCCCTGCTCGGCACCGCCGAACCGCTCAATATTCCCGCGGAACGCGATCCGCGTCACGAACTCGCCGACTGGCTGCGCTCGGCCGACAATCCCTACCTCGCCCGCGTCACCGTGAATCGTTACTGGAAGCATTTCTTCGGTCGCGGCCTGGTCGAGGCTGAGGATGACATTCGCGATACCAACCCGGCCAGTCACCCGGCGCTGCTAAAAGCGCTGGCTGAGGATTTCGCCGACTCCGGTTTCGACCTCAAGCACCTGGTGCGCACCATTTGCAGCAGCCGAACCTACCAGCTCAGCTCCGAGACGAATGGCCAAAATGCCGACGACGAGCAGAACTTCGCCCGCTTTTATCCACGCCGACTGCCAGCCGAGGTCCTGCTCGACAGCATCAATGATATCGCCGGAACCGATAACTCGTTCAACCGCCAACCGGTCGGCGTGCGCGCCATCGCCCTGCCCGATGACAGCAGCAACAAGGAGTCGGAATTTCTCACCATGTTCGGCCGACCGCAGATGGACAGTGCCTGCGAATGCGAGCGCACCGGCGAGGCCAATCTCGGCCAGAGCCTGCACCTGATCAATTCCGACACCATCCAGCAAAAACTTACCGCCGGCGGTGGGCGTGCCGCCACGCTCGCCAAGGACAAGCAGCGCAGCGATGAAGAACGTCTCGGTGAAATCTATTTTCGCGCGCTCGCCCGACCGCCGCACAAGCAGGAACTCGAAATTGCCAGCGCCCACCTGAAAAAGAAACGGGAACTCTCCGCCGCCGACCCGTCCGCACTGCCCCCGGCCACCGCCGAACAGCAAGCCTTCGAAGACATCATCTGGGTGGTTCTCAACACCAAGGAATTCCTGTTCAACCATTGATTACAGCCGTGGACGATAATGTGATACCGGCGTCGCGCCGGTCCCGGTGCACGGGAACAGCAGACCGGCATTTCGACAATCAACTGCGGACGAAAAACATTCCCTCAATGAATACTCGCCACCTGCCCCCCTTGCTCTACCGATTGGCGATTGGCGCAGCCTGCCTGACCTGCTCCCACCTCACTCAGGCCCAACTCCCAACCAGCGACTTGCAGGAAATTTATCCGCCGGTAGCCGCCGCCGGTTCCAGTGTCGAAGTCACCGTCAGTGGGGAAAATCTCGCCGGCCTCAAACACCTGCGCTTTGACGCCCCCCGCATCAAAGCGCCACCGGTTCTCCGCGCCGGGGACGACTTCTATCCAACCCGACAGAGCGTCGACAACCATTTTCAGGTCGACGTTCCGGCCACCGTCGAGCCCGGCATTTACGAAGTTCGCAGTCTCGGCCACTTCGGCCTGTCCACTGCCCGGCCATTTCTCGTCGTCGCCAACGACGCCGTCGAAGTGCTCGAACAGGGCGACCACGCATCCCGCGAGACCGCCGCCGCGCTCGCCATCGAAACCGGGCTGACCGGTAAGCTCGATAGTCGCAAAGCGGATTGGTACAAGATCTCCGCCAGCAAGGGTGAACGCCTGATCGCACAGATCTGGGCCGAGCGACTCGATGCCGCCACCGATGCCATGTTGTCGATCTACGACAGCGAGGGACGCGAACTGGAAAGCAACCGCGAGTTCTTTGGCCGCGATCCACTGGTCGATTTTACCGCGCCTGCCGACGGCGAGTATTTTATCTCCGTCGCCGATATTCTCTACCGCGGCGGCCAGGGCTATTTCTACCGCCTTAAAGTCAGCCGGGCGCCACACATTGACTTCATCGATCCTCCCGCCGGCACCCCGGGGACGACCTCGCGCTTCACGATCTACGGACGCAACCTACCCGGCGGAAGTCCCGGTGAAGGCATCACGCTGGATGGCAAACCGCTCGAATCAATCGACGTCGATATCGCCGTTCCCGAAACCGCCGCCTCGCCAACCACCTTCACCAGCGACACTCCACGCGCCGGCGCTTTGCCCGCCTTCGACTATCAGTTGGCGGACTCCAACACGGTTCGGATCGGATTTCTGACGGCTCCGATCGTGAACGAAGATCCATCCATGGCCACTCAAAAGGTCGACCCCGATTGCGAGATCGTCGGCCGCTTCGATGAACCCGGCGACACTGACAGCTATCGCTTCACCGCCGCAGCAGGAAAAACCTATCACCTCGAAATCCTCTCCGAACTGATCGGCGCGCTTACCGACCCGTACTTTCGTGTCGAGAAAATCGTCGTCGCCGAAGACGGCAGCGAAAGCTTCGAGCAAGTCGCCGAAAGCGATGATCCGCCGACCTACTTTGATCCCGCCAATCTGGACGCCACCTACCTCGACACGCTCGACCCCGGGCTGACCCTCGATGCCACCGGGGCCGCGACCAGTTATCGCATCACCCTGCTCAACCAACTCGGTGGCGCCGGTCCCACGCACCGCTACCGCCTCGCCATCCGCGAAGCCAGGCCGGATTTTCTACTGATCACCACCAGCGAACGCAATCTCGCCAACGGCCGTGCCGGCTTCCCTGCCGCACACCTGGTCCGTCAGGGAGGATCGATCACTTACCGCGTCATCGCACCGCGCCGCGATGGCTTTGCAGGCGAGATCGTCGTGCGCGCCGGCAACTTGCCGGAAGGCGTCACAGCCAAGCCACTGCGCATGCACGGCAACACTGACGAAGGCTTTCTCACCGTGGTCGCCGCCAAAGACGCGCCTGCATGGGAAGGCAAACTGACGATCACCGGCACGGCAGAAATCAATGGTCAAACGGTGCGCAAAACGGCCCGCAACGCCGCTTTGGTCTGGGGTAACATCTTTGCCGACAGTCGCCGGGTGCGTTCCCGTCTCGACAAGGAAATCGTGCTCTCAGTCACCGATCGCGAAACGGCACCGGCTTACGTCGCCGCCGATGCCAAGGTCAACCAACGGTTTCAGGTTCACCTCAACGACAGCTTGAAGATTCCGGTCAAAGTGACCGACTACGGCACCCGCAAGAACAATCTCACCGTGCAGGTCCACGGCTTTCCCGGCTACCTGAAATCACCGCCGTCCATCACCATTGCTGAAAGCGAACACAGCGGCGAGCTGTCGATCAATTTCGAACCCCGCGCCAACTTCGAAATCAAGCCCGGGCGCTATCAGTTCGTCCTGCAAGGCATCGGCGTCGCCGACTATGCCTACCATCCGCAACACACCGCTCATCTCGAAGCCGAATATCAACGCTTCATCAAATTAGCCCGCGAACTCACCAGCGAAGTCGCCGCGCTCAAGCAGACTCAGACCAAAGCTCAGACCGCGCTCGATGAATTAAAAGCCAACGCCACCACCGCTACCGGCGAGCAGAAGCCAGCCATCGACAAACGAATCACCGAAGCCGAGAGCGCCGTGACTGACGCCGGCAATCAGCTGCGCGCGGCCGAAACCCGTTTGAAACGCGCCGGGACGTTGCGCGGCTCATTTGCCAATCTCGCCGCTGCCGCAAAGACCAAATCCACCGCCAAAAGCACCAAGTTTGCGACCTTCTCGCAGCCCATCGACGTCGAAGTCCTGCCTGCGAAAGAGAATGCGGTCAAATAGATCTGCAGCAGATCAGCGTCACACGCCGTAGCGGAATTTGTAAATATTTCGCCAGTGCACTGGCCGAACATCCCTCGACGAAACTTTGCCGATTTGCGTCACGCAAGCACCGACTGCACCACCTCGCCATGGACATCCGTCAGCCGGTAGTAGCGCCCTTGAAAGCGAAACGTCAGGCGCTCGTGATCAATTCCCAGGCAATGCAGTAAGGTCGCGTTGAGGTCGTGCACATGCACCGGATCGCTGACAACATTGTAAGAAAAATCATCGGTCTCTCCGTGGCTGATACCCGGCTTCACGCCACCGCCCGCCAGAAACATGGTGAAGCAACGCCCGTGATGATCACGCCCGTAATTGTCCGCCTCGAGCACGCCCTGACTGTAGATGGTCCGGCCAAACTCACCGCCCCACACCACCAGCGTGTCATCGAGTAAGCCGCGCTGCTTGAGGTCGCGAATCAACGCCGCACTCGCCTGATCGACATCGCCGCACTGCAAGCGCAGATCGCTCGGCAGGTTGTAGTGCTGATCCCAACCGCGGTGATACAGCTGAATAAAACGCACGTCCCGCTCCGCCATCCGCCGCGCCAGTAAACAATTCGCCGCATAGCTGCCGGGCTTGCGCGCCGATTCGCCGTAGAGTTCGTAGGTGCTGTCCGGCTCATCCGACAAATCCGTCAGCTCCGGCACCGACATTTGCATCCGATACGCCATTTCAAACTGCGCTATGCGCGTCTCCACTTCGGGATCCGAACTGACCGCCGCCTGCTGTTGATTCAACGCCGCCAGCCGATCGAGCATGCGCCGCCGCGTCGGTCGATCGATGCCGTTCGGATTCGACAGATACAACACCGGGTCGCCGCTCGACCGAAACGCCACGCCCTGGTGATTGGACGGCAAAAAGCCACTGCCCCACAAACGCGTGTGCAGGGGATCACCCGGGCGCGATGCACTGCCGTCGGACAGCAACACCACGAACGCCGGCAAGTTGGCATTCTCACTGCCCAAGCCATAACTGAGCCATGCCCCAAAACTCGGCCGGCCGGCAATCTGATGCCCGGTCTGCAAAAACGTCACCGCCGGATCGTGATTGATCGCCTCGGTGTGCATCGATTTGATAAAGCACAATTCGTCCGCTACGCCGCCGAGATGCGGCAGCAGTTCACTCATCCAGGCACCCGACTGGCCGTGCTGCGAAAAGCCAAATACCGACGGCGTGATCGGCAGCGTCTCCTGCTTCGACGTCATCCCCGTCAATCGCTGCCCCTGTCGAACCGAGTCCGGTAATTCCCTGCCCCGCAACTTCGCAAGCTGCGGCTTGTGATCAAACAAGTCCATCTGCGACGGGCCACCATGCATGAACAGATAAATCACCCGCTTCGCTTTCGGCGCGATGCGCGGCAATGCCGCCGTCAACCTCTGCGGCGACATCAGATCCGCCATCGCCGCCGCTCCCAGTCCCAGCCCGCTCGCCAAAAACCCCCGCCGCGACGCCCCCGCCCCCATCCCCGTAGCTGCGAGCGTCAGCGAGGGGCCCCGTGGACGAAAACGTGATACCGGCGTCCCGCCGGTCGACGCTGGACGATCCTCAGATTGTCTCGCTCCGTCCTTCATCGCTTATTCAAAGTTTCATCCAGGCTCAACACCACATTTGCCACCGTCGTCCACGCCGCCAGCTTATCCGCCCCGTCAACCTCACCCACCAAGTCCACCGCCCTGTCGGGATGACTGGAATAATACGCCAACTGCTCAGTGAGCAAGGCCGCCAGCTCCGCCAACTCTCCGTCGCCCGGCTGCCGCGCCAGCACCCGGGTAAATATTTTCACCAAGCCCTTGTCGACATCCTCAGCCTCCATCACCCCACCCCCCAGATGCAGCGCCGCCTCAACAAAATTTGGATCGTTCATTAACACCAAAGCCTGCAGCGGCGTGTTGGTCACCGAGCGCTCAACCACACAGGTCTCCCGCGTCGGCGCATCAAACGCGGTCAGCGCCGGTGGCGGTAACTGCCGTTTCCAATACGAATACAAACTGCGCCGATGCCGACCGTCGCCGCGGTCCGGCACATAACTTTCCTCACCGTCGTAGCTCACCGCCCGCCACAGGCCATCCGGCTGAAACGGCTTCACGCTCGGCCCACCCACCTTTTCCACCAACAGTCCACTCACCGCCAGCGCCTGATCGCGAATCTGTTCAGCATGCAGTCGAAATCGCGGCCCTCGCGCCAACAGACGATTCTCAGGATCCAGCGCCACCAACTCCGGCGTAGCGTCCGAGCTCTGCCGGTAGGTCTCCGAAGTCACCATCAGTCGCAACATTTGCTGCACGTCCCAACCACTGGCGACGAACTCCAGCGCCAGCCAGTCGAGTAACTCCGGATGGGTCGGCCATTCGCCTTGCAGACCAAAATCATCCGACGTCGCCACCAGACCGCGACCGAACAGCTGCTGCCACAATCGATTCACCGTCACCCGTGCCGTCAATGGATTGTCAGCGCTCACCAACCAACGAGCCAGCCCCAGACGGTCCTCGCGCGGCGGCGACGAAGCGCCCCCGGCCAGCAACACCGCCGGCAGCCCCGGCTTGAGCTTCGCGCCCGGCTTGTTGTACTCGCCTCGCTCGAGCAAATGTGTCGCCCGCCTATCCTCCATCGCAACTTCCTGCATCACCATCACTTGTGGAAAACTCTTTGCCAGCGCCGCCACTCGTGCCCGTTGATCGCGCATCGCCGTGTCCGCTTCCCGCATCGCCTGCGACGCATGATGACGCACAAAATGCTCACGCAGCTTTGCTGCCGCCACGCTGTCCCGGGCTTCCTTTTCCAGCGTTGCCACCCCGCGAATCAATTGATCACCCGCCATCCCGAAGATCTCCGCCGCCGACAATTCCCGGGCGTAGACAAACACCCCGTCAACTTTGCCGGTAAACGACGCGCTCGCCTTACGCCGTCCCACGCGCAGCGGCTCTGCGGTAACGATCGATCCTTTCAGCGCATCGACATTCACCTTCACCGGCTGCTTCACTCCATCGATGTAAATCGACACCCCGCCCGCTCTACCCGAACCGTCATAAGTCACCGCGAAGTGTTGCCACTGTCCCGTCTTGAATCCGCTGGTCGTAGAAACCTGCAACGCATCAGAATTCCAGCGATGCGCCAGCTGCACCACTGCCTTGCCCTTGCGAAACTGCAGATCAAATCCACGCAGCGAATTGCCATCGTCGATTTTTGACACCAACGACGCTTGCGCGCCACTCTTCGGCAGCGCCCAGGCACCAAACGAAAACGCACGATCACCATCCAGGGTAGACGCCGTTTCAGCATCGATCGGCAACTCCCAGTGTGAGCTGTCGGCCAACTCGACCGCCTGCCCTGGAATTCCGCTACCGGCTTTCACCTCGCCTATCGCGCGCCCTGCTTTTTTGCCGCCGTCAAAATCCAGCCAGACCAATCGTCCGCGTTTTTCCGGCTCCGCACTGGCCGCCTCAACGCTGGCCGCCTCCCACTTCACCTGCGCCTCATCAATCGCCGCCGCCATCGGCAAAAAGGCTTTCTCCGCCGCCGCCAGCTCAGCCTTCTGCTTTTCCAGGTTCGCAGTTTGCCGGGCCGTGGGCACCTGCAAAAATGGCGCCGCCGATCCGTTCGAGCCATCCAAGCCGCGCTCCGGCACCTGATTAAAATAGGCAAACATCTCGTAGTATTCGCGCTGCGACACCGGATCAAACTTATGGTCATGACAACGCGCACACTCCATGGTCAGCCCCATCCACAAGGTCGTCGTGGTCTTCACCCGATCCGCCACATACTCGACCCGAAACTCCTCCTCAATGATCCCCGATTCATTATTGATCATGTGATTGCGATTGAAGCCCGTCGCCACCCGCTGCGCCTGAGTCGGTTCCGGCAACAGATCGCCAGCCAGCTGATCGATCGTAAACTGATCGAACGACAGGTTGCGATTGTAGGCATCGATCACCCAATCCCGCCACGGCCACATGGTTCGCGGCCGGTCACCGAAGTAACCGTGCGTGTCCGCGTAGCGCGCCGCGTCCAGCCAGTACAGCGCCATGTGTTCGCCGTAGCGCGGCGACTTCAGCAGGCGATCAACCACCCGCTGATAGGCGTCCGGACGTTTATCCGCAATGAAGGCACTCACCTCCTCCGGCGTCGGCGGCAAACCCGTCAGATCGAGCGTCACCCGTCGCAGTAAAATCGCCTTGTCCGCCGGCGCTGAAAAAGTCAGGTCACTATCCTGCAAACGCGCCCTGACAAAGCCATCAATGTCATGGTGTTCCGCCGCCCGGGTCGGCGGCAAAAACGCCCAGTGCGCTTCGTATCTCGCCCCTTCGCCGATCCAGCGTTTCAGCACCTCGATCTCATCGTGATTCAACGAATGCCCCGTGTCCGGCGGTGGCATCAAATCGTCCGCATCACCCGAAGTGATCCGCCGCACTACCTCGCTGCCCGTCGCGTCGCCCGGCACAAACGCCTCCGCCGTCAACGCCGCCTCACGAATATCCAACCTCAACTCTCCCTCGCGCGCCGCCTCATCAGGACCGTGACAGGCAAAACACTTGTCCGACAGAATCGGTCGCACATCACGATTATACGAAAGCGCCACAGGCTCCGCCGCCGCACCAAATACGCAGCTGCCCCCGAATATCAATGCAATGAATCCAAGCCTCCTCACGGCCTCAACCCTAGCCGATTCTCTCTGCCAAGTATCCCCTCAACCAATAACGGAAACACGCCCCACCCCCGGTGGACGAGAGTGTGACACCGGCGTCCCGCCGGTCTCAGTGGACGAGCCCGATCTCGACCAAACCGGAAACAATTTTACCCAATCGCAGGCAAACTCGCCGCAGCGATCGCCTGACCGTGCCGCTTCTCCTTTTCACCCGGCTGGCGAAAACCAATTTTTTCCGCCAACTCCGGTGCCTCGGCACGCAGCACCGCCTGCGCTTCCTCCAGCAACAGATCACCACCCGCTCCCGACGTCACCCGGCCCAGCGCCAACACCTCACGGATGTCGTAGTAGTCCGCGTAGTGCGCCACCGCATAGCCGAAGTAGCGACCGACCGTGCTGAAAATGTCCTTCGCCGCCGAGTCACCGGCTTCCATCCGCCGCTGCACTTCCTTCAAACGATCCGGCAGGCCGACCTCATCACCGAACTCGATGCCTGCCCGCGTCGCCAGGCGCCCTACCGACTGTTGCGACAAATACTGCGCGCCGACACCAACCCCGCCCGACCACTCATCAACGCCCGCCGTCTGCGCATCCTGAAAATCGATCGGCGCGAATGCCAGTTCGTTCAGCCAACGCGTGATCCGCCCCTCCGGCGTCACGTAACCGACCGCCTCGCTGGTGCCCATCGCCACGCCGAGCACACCGGTCGCCCCCGTCGCCATCGATCCCGCCAGCGCCGTCACATCGCCATCGTTGACGATCACAAACGGCACGCCGTTCCACTCCTTCTGAAAATCAAAGAACATCCTGCGCACCTCGCGATCAAAGACATCATCCGCCACGCCGCGAAACAACGAGCCGACCCTGACTTCGTTGTTCACATACACGCCCGCCGCACTGCCACCGATCGCATCGACGCGCGGCAAATGCTCCGCCGCACGCTGCAGGCTGTGACGAATCCCCGTCCGGTGATATTCCGGATCGCTCTGAAAATACGGATCCCATTCGACCTCCTCCGAAAACACCACCTCGCCATCGATCAGCGCCGCACATTTTCGATCACTGCCGCCCAGATCAAAACCAATCCTGCAGCCATCGAGATGACCCCCCAGTTCCATCGCCGACTCCTTCGCCTCCGGTAAATCCTCAATCGAAGTCGCCCGGACTTCCAGGTCCCTGAGGTACGCTTTTTCTCCCAGAAACCGGAAATCAAAGGCCCGCGCACCGTTCGCCGAATACAAAGCACCGATCTTTCCGGCGAGCCCGTCATCACCCGCCAGATGCACCACACAACCACCGCGCTGCCACAGCAAAAACTTCACCAGGCGCTCCACGTAACGCAGATTCAACGCTGACTCATCCTCAGCCAAAATCCGCGTCTCAAACCGCGACACGGTCCCGTCCGGCTGTTCCAACGCAACCGCAAACGGCTTGCCGCCGCCGCCGCCTTGAACACGCATCATGAATTCGCGATTCCAAAGCACCCCCGGCACAAAGCCAGTATCCAGAGGCGGCACACACAGAGGTTTGACGGAAAGCATTTCGTTCATCACCCCGCCACTCTTATCGTCACCCTCAAGCTTAGCAATTAACGCTTTCAAAAAAGTCGCTGACAACGTGATACTACCATCCCGGCAGTCCCTCTGCATGATCACTGCCGCCATCGCCCAGCCTTGTTCAAGTCATGAAATATTTTCCGCACCTTTCTGCCGTCGTGCTCGCCTGTCTCGTCAGCGCGGTGTCCACTGGCGCTGCCACCCCCGAGCGCCCCAATATCATTCTGGTCATGGCCGATGACATGGGCTACGGCCAGACCGGCTACTACGACCATCCCTTGCTGAAAACGCCCAACCTCGACGCTATGGCCGCCAACGGCCTGCGCTTCGACCGCTTTTACGCCGGCGCCTCCAACTGCTCGCCCACCCGCGCCACCGTGATGACCGGTCGCAGCAACGACCGCACCGGTGTCTTCGATCACGGCTACCCGCTGCGTCTTCAGGAGAAAACCGTCGCTCAGGCTCTTCGCGACGCGGGCTACGCCACCGGCCATTTCGGCAAATGGCACCTCAACGGGCTGCGCGGTCCCGGCGTTCCCATCCTCGCCGAAGACAGTCACAATCCCGGCGCCTTCGGCTTCGATACCTGGTTGTCCGTGACCAACTTTTTCGACCTCAATCCGATCCTCAGTCGCAACGGTGAGTTCGAAGAATTCACCGGCGATTCCTCCGAAATCGTCATCGATGAAGCACTTAATTTTATCACCAAAAATGCCGCAACCACTCAGCCCAGCTTCACGGTGGTTTGGTATGGCACCCCACACAGTCCGTTCGTCGCCCTCGAAAAAGACCTTGCTCAATTCCCCACCCTCAAAGGCGACGCGCTCCGCCAGCACGCCGAACTGGTCGCCATGGATCGCAGCATCGGCACCCTGCGCGCCAGACTCCGCGAACTCGACATCGCCGACAACACCCTGTTCTGGTTCTGCAGCGACAACGGCGGCCTGCCAAAGATCAAACCCTCCACCGTTGGCGATCTACGCGGCTTCAAAAATTCTTTCTTCGAAGGTGGCCTGCGCGTGCCCGCCATCATCGAGTGGCCAGCGGTCATCACTGCAGCCAAAATCACCGACCACCTCGCCTGCACCACTGACATCTTCCCGACCCTCGCCGAGATTGCCGACGTGCCGGTAAGCGCCATGGGCAGTCCGCTAGACGGCATCAGTCTGCTGCCGCTGATCGCCGGAAAATCCGCACAGCGCAGCCAGCCACTCCACTTCCGCCACCACGGACTCGGCGCCATCATCGACAGCGATGGCCAATACAAGTTACTCACCCAAACGCTCGACGCCAAAAAGCCCAGGTTCGAACTCTACGACCTTAACAGCGATCACCGTGAAACCACCGACATCGCCGAATCGCATCCCGAAATCGTCGCCCGCTTAAAAACCGATTTCTTAAATTGGAACAGCACCGTCGAAGCCAGTATCGCCGGTAAAGACTACCCCGGCGGTCAGCTCGACCCCGACCAGCCCGAACGGAGGTTCTGGACCGAGGTGGATGGTTACCAACCCTACTTCGACGCCTGGAAAACTCGCCCGGAGTACGAGAGCCGAATCAAGTAATGGTCAGAAAATGCGGGCTCATTCGGCTTTATTCGCGATTGGCTTTGCGCCGTCGGCATTGCCCGCCGTCTGCAAATACGCGATCAGATCCGCCATCTGCTGATGCGTGATCGCCGCCTCCAGGCCCTCGGGCATCAACGAGCGCCCGGTGCTTTTCACGGCGACGATGTCACTGCGCAACACCGTCGTGATTTGTCCATCGAGCAGAGCGACGCGCACGCCCGCTCCGGTTTCCTCCTGAAGCAAACCGGCCAGCACACCGCCATCGGTGGTTTCGATCGTGTAGAGCACATACTTGTCCTCGACCGCCCGGTTCGGATCGAGAATACCGACCAGCAGCGCAGCCGCCGACTTATCCGATAAAGCCGCCAGGTCCGCCCCGATTGCCTGGCCGGCGCCATCCAGTTGATGGCAAACCACGCACGCTTGAGCAAACACCAGCTTACCGGCTTCAGCATCGCCCTTCAGTTTCAGCACCGGTTGAAAGGCTTCAACCACTTCGTCCCGTTTGGCCAAATCCGCATCGGCGTCGCCAAACAAGGCCCTCGCCCGCGAACGCACCCCACCATGTGGATAAGCACGCAACCGATCACGCTGAAGCGCCGACAGATTGGCGGCGGAGAGTTGCTTCGATTCCAAAAATTCGAGAAGTAACTGAGCTGCCTCGGCATTTTCCAATCCGAGGGCCACGATCCGGCGCTGCACTTCCGGCAACGACTTCGGCACCACTTCGAGCAAATCCCGATAATACCGCATCGCCGCCAGCCGATCGACCACCGCCAATTGTAACTCAGTCGGTTCTGCAGTCGTCAATCGTCCCATCAGGAGCTGACGATCGGCGTCGCGATCGCGACCCGCGCGGCCCACCAGATTGACGGCCGCAATGCGCTTCTCAAGCTCCTCGGCGGGATGCTTGAGATTCTCACGCGCCACATCGATGCGCGACAGGCAGCTGTTGAGGAGAGTCGCGGTCTGCGCGTTCACTTTTCCGGCAAGCTTATCGAAAGGGATTTTTCGCCGATCAAGTACCGAGAGCAGCTCACTGAACGCGCCATCGGGGTCATGCATTAACAACTCTCTGACAGCTGAGAATTGACCAATGCCAATCGCCGTCTCAAACATTGCCCGCCGCAATTCCGAACTGGCCATTGCCGGGTCGAGAGCCGCGGCAAACTCAGCAAAATGAGGAATCACAGAACTCATCACCGCCGCGATCAGGTGCGGGTCATCACTGTATTCATTGGCGAGCTCGGCCAGCCTTTTGCCGACTCCGGCACTGCCAACATCCTTGCGACCCAGCGCGAACGCAAACTCAAGCCGTACCTGCGCATCATCATCGGTGGCCACTTCCAGACTCGGATCGGGCACGATTTGCAAAGCCCGCCGCCGGACACCCGGATCGGAATCCTGCAGGGCCGCGACGGCATCAGCGGGATGCAGCGACAGACGATGCATCCGTGCCAGCGAGTGATCTTTAAAATCCGCCGCCGCAATCGCCGCGGAAATTTCCTGCTCATCCAGGCGCCACCACAACATCTGATGGATCATATCCCGCTGCCACCCGTTGTCATTCGCCAACGCCGCCACCAGATCGGCCGGAGCAAGCTGACTGAGATCGGGGGCGACCGCTGACTTTGCCGTTTGGTCGGAAACCAGGCGATAGATCCGGCCCCGATCGGCACCGGCGCGCAGCTCGAGCACCTTTTGCCATTCCTCCGGAATCCACTCAGGGTGCTCGATCACAAAGCGGTACATGTCAACAATCCACATCGCTCCATCCGGGCCGGTGCGCGCCGAAACCGGACGACTCCACGCATCACTCGATGCGAGAATTTCCGACTCAGCTTCCGCCTTCGCCCGGCGCCCGACAAAGGTGGCCCCCTCGGCATGCAGTTCGATGCGATGAACCAGATTATGAACCGGCTCACAGACAAACACGTCACCACTGAAAGCTTCTCCGAGTCGCGGGTCACGCTGCACCCCGATACCGCACGCTGAAGTGATCCGACTACGGGCGAACGGATCGTTGTAGCGCAGCGCCTGTTCGCTGACCGGATAGACTCGAGGAGCATGCGGGTCCTCCGGCACTTGAACCACACTCGGCGGATAGACCACGTGCGGATTTCGCTTCAGAGCTTCACCGGGCAATACGAAGTGGAACAGCGGCCGGGAATTGTTGCAGCCGAACCAGTTGCCGGCATCATCGCGCACCCGCCCATACTGAGTGCGACCGGTCAGCAACTGCATTTCACCGCTGTCGGGATCGATAGCGAGATCGTAGCCACCCAGCTCAACTTTTTCGCCGGTCTTAACCGATTCGACACTACCGCCACTGTCGCCATTGGCGAGCACCAGCCGATTGTCGAGACTCCACACCAGTCCGTTGACGCGATGCTGTTGATTGCCTTCGCGAAAGCCCTTGAACAACGTTTCCCGATGATCGGCCACGCCGTCGCCATCCCGGTCTTCGGCATAAAATATCTCCGGAGCGGAGACCACTAGAACGCCGCCTCGCCAGGCTTTTACCGAAGTCGGAAAAGCGATATCTTTTAAAAACACCGTCGACGTATCGTAGTCGCCATCAGCGTCCGGATCGGTGAGAAATCGAACGCGACCACCCGGCGTACTTTTGCCGTCGATGCCGAGCGGATAATCCGCCATCTCGACCACCCACAATTTGCCATCCGGCCCCCAGTCGACAGCGATCGGATCCGCCACCAACGGTTCGCTGGCCACCAGTTCAAGACGCAACCCCGAACCAACCGCAAACGACGCCAAACCTTCGGCCGGCTCCAACGGGTCGGGCATGATGAACTCAGCAGGCACCGCGTCGCCGTGTTCGTAAGCCTGCGACGCCACAGAGAAAACGCAAGCCACAGGAAAGCTGATGGCGGCAAGCGCAAGCCGCAGAATTTTTCCAGTGCGATTATATCGACTCATGACGGAAGAATAGCCGAAGCGGATGCGCTTCGACAATCACCGATCCAAGCTAACGCGCTCCGCTACTCGCCGTTGCCATCTGCAGAAATACCGGCACCCCCGATGGCGTCGCGCAGGTCCCGAAGGGTGGCCAACCCCTGCCAATCCGCTCCACGCATGGGCCGCGCACCGTTTTTTCGCTTGGCACCAAAGCGCTGTCGATGCCCTTGAAAGACTTTTTCTACAAAAGCCTCGCCACCAAAAATCGCTCCGTCGGTGAAATAGCGCACCCGACAACGCAGCACCTGATGGAGCGCCATCCCTCCCTTTTGTCCCTCAACAACCTCGTCGACTGTCGCCGAATCAATGCCCGGCTTTG
>CBDULB010000028.1:0-53233 GCA_965367965.1 uncultured bacterium
AGATTCCAGAGCTGTGGGTGCTGACGTCGGTAAAGTCCGAAAACGGCGCCGCTTTCTCAAGCAAAGTCACCACATCGATTCCGGTTTTCAGTTCCGCCTCACCGCGCGAACGCAAACGCCCGCCTCGCGCCTTCATCGCGGCCAGGGCGGGTGGGATTTCGAGTTGAGGTCGCTCAAGCACAGGAACCATCGGCAGCGCAGATTTCCCTGCCTCGATCGACAGCGGGGATTGATTAGTGTTGCGAGACAGCGGCAAGGGCGATCCGGTCTGCTCTGTGTTCGGCTCGATCCACAGCAGCGAATAGTATTTTTCGCCATCGACATCCCCGTAGTTAGACACCAGTTTCAGGGATCTGGCGCCTGGAAGCGCCTCAAGTGCGGATTTGATATTCTTTCGGTAGTCGTAGGATCGCCAGATTCCATCTTCGGTGAACCAGCACGAGCCACTCAATCGACTCGCTCTCTCCCCGGGAAGATTCAACTGCCGCATCTTTCCAGTGGCGGCGATTGGCTGATCCGCTGCGGGATTGCGAGCCAGCGGCAGCTTCCAGACCACGCCTTCGGAATCGAAAAGATTCAGCTGATCCTCCTCCGACGAGATCGAGATAATCTCCGCAGCGGGTTCGTCCCGCTGCAATTCAACCAGTCCTTCCCATCCGAAAACCGACAAAGTTCCATCGTGATGCAGAGTGGCGGCATGGGTCTGAGTGACGGCGATTTGTTGAACATTACTGAGGGCGGCCTCTGGCGGCTGCGGCCATCGGGGGGTCCCGTAGACGCGTCCGAGCGCGGGATCGCCGACGGCTTCCCGGTAGCGCTTCCCAAATACCAACGCCCGTCCCTCCCCGGTCAAAGCGATGCCGTGTTCGTTGCCCAGTTGCACGTCGACGATCAGGGCCCGGTCAAAATCGCCGCTCAATTCGCGTGGCCGATTCTTTGGAAAGTGGATTTTTCCCTGCCGGTCGATCAGGGCATAGTGATGGTCGAAGCTCCAGGCGACGCGGGCGATGTTGGTGAGATCGGCATCCCCTTTGAAGGAAACGGTTTCTCCGTTCGAGCGCAGCGCGACCCACTCGCCGAGGTCCCCGCCGACATCGACGACGTCGTTAAAGGCGGCAACTTTGGAGATGTCTGCGGCACCACCGTGCGGGCCGGTTCCGGCAGCGCGCAGGCGGCCGGGTATGCCGGCAGTCGGAGCCGTAATCGCACTGACAGGGACATCGCCCCCCGAAGGCATCATCTTCCCGCCCGCGATCTCAGGCACCTTTTCCGGCCCCTGCCACCACCACGCTCCCCCGCCAAGCAGTGCCGCGAACACCCCCCCGACAACGGCCACCTTCATCGCCCTGCCCCACCCGGATTTCGCCGGCTCCGCCACCGTCGGCGTGGTCACCACCCGCGCCACATCGTCTTTCACCTCGCTGGCCTTCTGATAACGCCGCGTAAGATCTTTTTCCATCGCCTTGAGCACCACCTCGTCGAGGCGCACGTCGACCTGAATCCTGCGCGACGGTGGGTCGAAAATGCCGTGCGGCCGCTCGCCGGTAAGCATTTCGTAAAACACCACGCCGAGCGAATAGATATCCGCCCGGTGATCGACCACCGCCGAGGTCTCCCACTGTTCCGGCGCCATGTAGTGCGGCGTGCCCATCGAGGTTCCGGTCAAGGTCAGCCCCGTGCCGAGCGCGTCACTGTCGGCACCGACCAGCTTGGCCAGACCGAAGTCGGCAATCCTGACACGGCCCTTTTTTCCAACCAGAATGTTGGCCGGTTTGATGTCGCGATGGGTGACGCCCTCGTCGTGCGCATACTGCAGGGCATCGCAGATCTGCGGCACGATCTTTAAAGCCTGTTCCGGAGTCAGTTCACCGGTGTCGATCAACTGGTCGAGATCCGCGCCGTTGACGAACTCCATGACAAAGTAGAACAGATTGCCGTGGCTGTCGGTATCGTCGGAGCGGTCGATCTCACCGAAGTCATAGATGGTGACAATGTTCGGATGGTTGAGCCGTGCCAGCACCTGCGCCTCGCGCTCGAAGCGCAGCGAAAAATCGGTGTGCCGCTCCGGCGGACAGGTCAACACCTTGAGCGCCACCGTCCGGTCGAGTCGCGGTTGCCGTGCGCGGTAGACGGCGCCCATGCCTCCGGCACCGAGCAGGGTGAGAATTTCCAGATCGGGAAACAGCTCGCGCAGTTTTTCCAGCGGCACCGCAAATTCGGGATCGAGGGCAGGCGCTGCCGGTTCCGGACCCGGGCCGGACGCCTCGCCGGAACGTTTGCTGGTCGCACCCGTCGACCTGTGCAGCGGTGAAGCGGGATCGACGACGGTATCCGTATTCAACAAACAGACCGGGCACATTCCGTCGGGAGCTCCCGGTGGAATGACCGCACCACACACCGGACACGATTCCCCGCTGGACGACGGCGGGGTATCTGTCGGCGGTTTCTCCATCTACTAACCAGGTTCGGAATAAAATCTTCAGGTGGTCATGTCAAAGCCGGAGACAGACAGACAAGCCCGACGCCCGCTTTCTTACTAACCGTTTCTATAAGCAGGTTTTATCCCTTTTCAGAAAGAAATTTTACCACTGAAATGAACATTTATTACCGACGGTTCAATTGCAGCGGGAAAATTCAAAAACGATCCATCACTGCAAACGTCGACCGCACTGAAGCGCACCGTCATCCGAACGCAGCCATGAGCGCACGCAATTCCTCTTCAACGTCCTGCCCCTCAATCAGGGTGTCAGCGATCGTCTTGCGCAGCAAAGTGGCATAACGTTTGCGCATACGGTAAGCCGCCACCTTGACCGCCGATTCGGTCATGCCGAGCTCGACCGCTGTTGTCGCGTAGGAATCATTGTCAGCGCCCGGTTCGATAGCGTGCTTGAGGCGTTCGAACAACTCCTCCTGATTTTTTTCGGCATACCGGGCTCGCAAAGATTTCAGCACTTCCGCCAACAAGGTCATCGCCCACTGCCGGTCAAAGAGCGCCTCCGGAGTCAGCTCGTCGCTTGGCTCCAGTAAGCACACACCCGGGGCGTCCTGTTCGATTGGCGATCCGTCCAGAGAGATGATCTCAACATCGCCGCCACGTTTCAGGCAATTGCGACTGCGCCAGTCGCTGACCATGAAATTGCTCACTGACGTCAGCAGGAAGGTGCGCAGCTTGCCGCGTCCTGAGCGCGGCTTGTCGAAATTTTCACGGGCGAGAAATTCCGCAAAAAAACCCTGAGTCAAATCCTCCGCCTCGGACCTGGTAGCGCCCTTGGAACGAATAAAGGTGAAAATCGGAGGCCAGTAGATCTGGCACAACTCTTCCAGCGCCGCCGCGCGTTTGCCGTCATCGACGTCACCGACACGGGCAATCAAGGTCCAGCGAGTCGCTGGAAACGCTTGATGGTTATCTTCTTCAGTCAGCAACGCCGTTAATCTAGATGGAAACCTCGGCGGGTTTCAAGTCCGGCATGCCGTCGATCATTATTTTTCTACCGGTTCGATCCATAACAGAAACACCTCGCCGTCCACCTGTTCACCGATACTCAGAAAAAACGCGTCAGCAGGCAGTCCCTGCAATTCCCGGAAAGCTGCCGCCACCTCGGGGAATTGATCCAGCAAGTCGTCATCATCGAAACAGAAATGCCAGTGTCCGTCTTCGGTCTGGTACAGGGGTGGCGACCGAAACTCACCTCCGGCAATGGCTACCGCTCCGGCCCGGCTGGGAATTGCCTCGACGCCGGTAACCTGACTCCAGGCCCAAAGCCCCCCTTCCCTATCGAGCGCCACCAGCTTTGCCCCCTGACTGACAACCATCGATTCGATGCCGGACGCGATCACGGAGGGAAGCGGCACGGTCCCGTCCCCGCCCCAGGCCATCGCTGAGCCATCGTGTCTGACCAAAGCAGCAAGTCCACGCCCGGTGGAAATCGCCCGCACATTATTGAGATCCTGCGCCGCCGGCATTGGCCAGAGCGAAGTGAACGGCCGTTCTTGATCGATGTAATTCTGCGAATGGTAAGCCAGCCCCCAGGGAATCGCGCGATCATCGTCGAGCAACAGCAGCCCGTTCGACTCAGCCACCGACACATCCACCACCGCCCGGTCAACCGCGGGCACATCACCAATGCGCAGCCCCCGGTCGGCTTCGGCGGAGACCGCCTTTCCATTGCGGCGAATATAAACCAGATTCTGATCGCCGCCGCTGCGCTGGCCGAGCCGGGCGATGCCGGTGCGCGAATCAAATGCAGGCCAATGATTGGAGATAACTTCGCCGTCGGCCCGCAGGGCAGCGAAAATCCCCCAGACGTGCTTGGCGCGAATCTGCACAATGTCAGTGATTCCCTCGGTGGCACGCAAATCCAGAGGTGCCAGGCCACCGTCCCGGCTCAGTCGTCTGCGCATGCCGACTCCGCGCAGCCGGCCGGGACGCCAGTTCGCAGCGTGTTGGGCAATTTTGGCGACAGCAAGGGCTGTGTCCGGATTCGGTTGAGCCGCTTCGATCCAGTAGAGTTTAGCGTACTCCTCCGCCGTCGGATGCTGCCGGTTCAACAGCGCAAACGCCGCCGGCGGCAGACCGTCGATGTTTTTTAGCCAACTTTCGACCGCCGGAAATTTCTTCATCACGCCGGGTTCAAAGCGCCACGCGCCGTCCGGCCAGCGGAATCCAAACCAATTGGGACCGACCAGAAGCGATTCGGCGCGATCGTAGCCCGGATAATACGTCTGCCACATCGGCGGCCCGGGGGCGTTGACATTGAGCAGGGTCGGCGGCCCCGATTCGGGTATCACCACCGCATTGCCTGCGCGAAAACCGATCGCCCGGATCGATGCCGGCAAATCGATCATTCGCGCCGGCGTCCACAGCCGGCATTCGCCGTCGAGTTTTTCCAGCAACCAGCGGTCGCGGTTGACCACCGCAGACGCCAGGCCATCGAGCAGCCCCTGCGGTGGCGTCGCCGGCATCGGCAGCCCCGGCGATCCCCACTCGAAGTAGCGCACCGAACCGTTTTCGAGAACGGCATGCACGTGCATCCCGGCCGGTCGCAACTGCACCACGATGTGCCGCACTGCAGGCAGTTGCAGAGGAGCCAACGGTCCGCCACCCGGCGCGAGGGAATGCAACTGATTGGCATCGCTCAAATAGGCATGCACCACGCCCGCCGGATGCCCGTCGCTCCGCACCAGCGCCCGCACCCCTTCTGCAATCACGCCATCACCGGATCGAATCAAGCTGCCGTCGGCGCGCAGGCCGACCCAACCTTCGGTATTGGCGAACACTCCGATTTGAACAAAATCGTCGATGCCTGCCGCGACTTCCAACTCCACCGGTGCCAGCGCGGGATCAGTGGTTGCCGCCATCAGTCGCCCCGGTTCGGCACGTGCAAACAATGACAGTTCCGCGTTCCGTTCCGCCCGGCGTCGCGCCGCCACGGCCGCCGCGACAGACTGATCATTTTCATACGCCGGCGGCGGCTCCGCCATCCGGTCGCGCCGCTCTGCCCACTGGTTGACTGCGAACACCGCCAACCCGGCGATCACTGCCAGTGCCGGCGCCAGCCAAATCAAGGCCGGACGACTGGTTCCCCGCCCGCGAACCTGCACCGGATCGTTTGTAGTCGCCGCGGAAATTCCCGCGCTGACCTCATCCGCCCGTTGATAGCGCCGCTCGACATCCCTCGCCATGCTCTTCAGCACCACCTCATCGAGACGCACATCGATATTGACCGAGCGCGACGGCGGTTCGAACACGCCATGAGGACGCTCACCGGTAAGCAATTCGTAAAAAACCACACCCAGCGAATAAATGTCAGCCCGATGATCGGTCGCGACCGAATCCTGCCACTGCTCCGGGGCCATGTACATCGGTGTGCCCATCGAGCTGCCGGTTTGCGTCAAGTCGGTGTCGAGCGGGCTCGCATCACCACCGACCAATCTGGCGAGACCGAAGTCGGCAACTTTTACGGTTCCCCGCACATCCAGCAAAATGTTAGCCGGCTTTATATCCCGATGCGTGACTCCCTGATCGTGGGCGAATTGCAACGCGTCGCAGATCTGCGGAACAATCTGCAGGGCCTGCTCTGGACTCAAGGCTCGATCACGAATCAATCGGCTCAAATCCGAGCCATCGACATACTCCATGATAAAATAGAAAAGGCTCCGATCAGCCGCCCCTGCGTGCGAAGACTCAACCTCACCAAATTCGTGAATGGTCACGATGTTAGGATGATTGAGCTTGGCCATCACCTGCGCTTCACGTTCAAAGCGAAGCGCGAAATTTTCCTGCATGCCGACAGGAGCGGTGAGCACCTTGAGCGCGACCACGCGGTCGAGCCTGGGTTGGCGCGCGCGATACACCGCGCCCATCCCGCCGGCACCGATCAGCTGCAGTATTTCCAACTCGGGAAACCGCGCCTGCAATTCCTCCACACTCAGACAGAATCCGGGGCCGGCCTGACCGCGATCGGAACCGGCCTGCAGCAGGCATTTCGGACATATCCCCGGCAGCGCCTCTGACGGAAACTCAGCACCACATTTCGGGCAGCTACCTCTCCCCGGGGGCTCAGCTGAATCTGTCGTTTCTCCTTTCTCCATCGGCTAAGCACACGGGAATTACATACTGCCGCGCGCCTCGTCAAGCGCGGCAGCTGCCAATTGCGTGGGTTCGGAAAAACTATACGCCGCGCTACGCGGAACGCATCAACATCCCTTCATCAACAAGCCGCGATCCGGTCAGAAAAACCAAAGCGGCCGGTTTTCTAGCCCTTATCACCGTTTTTGAAAAAAATGGAAATTTTTCTTTCATAATTGAGAGAAACGATCAAGGTAGTTAACAGTTCTTTAATATCTGAGAACCCAAAGCGCACATTTCCGCATTCCTAATCAAAAAGTACCTACCTGTAGAGCCATGGCTAAGATTCTCATCATCGACGACGACACCAACATCCTTCAATTGATGACCAAGGTGTGTATCCAGCAGGGACACGAAGCGCACCCTTTCCTGACCGGCAAAGAAGGCATGGCTGCCCTCGGCAACGTGCAACCGGACCTGATGATCGTCGATCTTCGCATCGGTGATATGAGCGGTCTGGAAATCATCGAGCACAGCTCCGAGAATTACCCGAACACCGCCGTCATCATGGTCACCGGGTTCGGCAGCGTCGAAACCGCCGTTGAAGCCATGCGTCTCGGTGCCTTTGATTACCTCACCAAGCCTTTCGAACTCGCCGATCTGCAGCGCACCATGGAACTCGCGCTGCAACAGCGTGAGCGCAAACAACTCGAAGCCCTGCAGCCCAATGCCGCCATCGCCGCTTTTGAAGCCCCGGTGCCTCCTTCACAGCTGATCGGCAAGAGTGATAAAATCGACGGCATCCGCGCCATCATCGAAAAAATCGCCGACAACGACAATCCGGTGCTGCTCGAAGGTGAATTCGGCACAGGTAAGCAGGTCGTCGCCCGCAACATTCACAACAAGAGTCGCCGCAGCGATGCTCCCTTCAAGGTCCTGCAATGCTCCGCTCTGCCGGAAGATCTGCTCGAAATGGAACTGTTCGGATCCGCCACCAGCCGCGGTGAGACCATTTTCGGTCGTGCTTCCGGCGGCACCGTGCTGCTCGAAGAAATCGACATGCTGCCGGTCCGCCTGCAGTCGATGCTGGAAAGCTATCTCGAAGAAATGGCCGGTCGCCGCATGAGCGGTTCGCTGCCTGCCGGCATGGACGTGCGCTTCATGGCCTCGTCGAACAAGCCGCTTGAGGACTGCATCTCCAGTGGTGATTTCCGCGAAGACCTCTACTACAAGATCTCGGTCATCCCCCTCGACGTGCCGCCGCTGCGCAGCCGCAAGGAAGATATCCCGGTGCTGGTCGACTTTTTCCTGGAACGTTACGCCACAGCGACCAACAGCAAAAAGCAGGAGGTCGACAAATACGCCTCGCAACTGCTCGAACAGTATGGCTGGCCCGGTAACGTCGGTGAACTGCAGAACGCCATCGAACGCGCCTGCTCATTCTCCGAAAAAGGCCGCGTCCGTCCAATCGACCTGCCGCCCAAGGTCACCCAGAAGGTCGAAATTTCTGACGACGAAGAAGCGCAGATCAAGCACCAGCTTCCGATCGGCAACAAGCTTTCCGATTACATCAAGAAGCAGGAGAAGATGTTTATTCGCGAAACGCTCAAATACAACGATGGCTCTCGCGTGAAGTCCGCCAGCATGCTCGGCGTGAGTATCGCCACCCTGTATCGCAAAATGGGCCTGAAGCTGGAGCGCGACAAAATCCTCGCCAGCTGATCGTCCAATCGCGACGCTTATCCCTCAACAAGGCATGCATACGCCGGACGGTTCCCGAGCGAATCGTCCGGCGTTTTTTGTTTCCGATTCGACCAGCCTTGCACTCTGCGTAATAATGCAGGAGTCTACCGGCCAAATTTGTTCTCATCCGTGAACTGCGGCGTTCAATTTTCCATAATCTCTCCCTGCCATGAGTAAATCATTCCAAGTCGGATATCCCTGCCCGGTTCGCAAACAGTACGATCCCGCCCTGTTTCAACTGCGGGACAGCGTTGCATTCAGCGAACTTGTCGTGCCCTTGCACGAGCGCGGCTTCCGCTATCAGAGCCCGGTCTGCCTGTATCCCTTCCGCGGTGTCGAAATGGGTGACGTCATGCGCGATGCCGAGCACTATCGGTTTTTGTCGGAAAAGGACTGTCTGGTGATGACCACGCGCCCGCCACTCGACGACCTTCAGGCCAATGACAAAAAACACATCACCCCGAGTAATTGCCACCTCGAAAAAGCGATCTTCGCGTCGCTGCGACCGTATTTCGAAAGCCTGTGCCGATCCAACGTTCGCCTGAGCGAGAGTTTGGTTGGAGCGTGGGCAAAGTCTCAGGGCACCAAAATCGCCAGCACTCCTGCCCACTTTAATTTCCGACAGAATCTCGACGCCCGACTTTCTGCGGTGGCGTCACTGGCGGACGAGATTCCCACTAAGGACAATTATCCGGCGAGCCGCTACGACAGTATCGGCTTCTTTGTCCACCTCCCCGCCATCAGCGAATATGGCTGCCGGCTGATCGCCAGCTTCGGCATGGGTGGTAACGAGACAGCAGTCTGGAATCGTATTGTCGCGACCCGGTATATCAATTGGCTCGACACTCCCCGGTTTGTCGCGGCGCGCATGGATCTCGGCAGAGCTCCTGACTGCCCGATCACCCTCGACTACGCCGACAACGTCGAAGTCGAGATCCTGGTCGACTACCCGATTCCCACCGACGACAAGCCAGCAAAGAAAAAGTCCGCCGAAAAGTGAGACGAGCCCTGACCCGGGGTCACCGGCCTGATGCTGACCCGGCAATGTCAGGGCAGCAATTCGAACGCCTTCAGTTCGACTTTTTCACAGACGACGCCCGACCTCTGCAGGTCGAAAGCAACGTCATCGACGGAAGCGTCTGCGGGTAGCCGAAGATAACAGGCACCGTTCAGGTACACCGCCACCTCATTTTCGAGTCGGACCAGATCCAGAGTAACGAACTCGTGATCTCCTCCCAAATGCGCGTCCGGTCGATCCAGTTCCAGCCGCGCATGCACGTCGTATTCCGCGAGGACCTCGGCATCACGGGACCAGGCGCTCCAGGTCGCCTCAAGACCACTCGATGACATCGACAAACGGTCGTGCCTGCCATCGTTGCCACCGGCCAGGAATGCCGCCGACACCATCCGGATATCATGGTACGGTCGCACTGCAGGATAACGCACCGGTCGCTTCGCTGCCGACTGATCACGTTTGACCACAGATAGACGCAGCGCACTCGGTATCGCCGCATGATCTCCCGAAGTTCGCAGTTTCAGCCGCATCTGCAGGTGGGTATTCTTCAAAGGCCGGGCGAGCCCGAAGCTCTCCGACTGCAACGACCCCGGGGCGACTCTGGTCGTAGCGGCCGCGACATAAGGCATTCCGGACAAGTCGCCGCTGAGATGCTGCAACTCAGCGCTTATATCCTTCTTTTTCACATCGAGCAGCGAACCTGCAAACGCGGCCCCGGATTTCTGCCAGTCCTGCAGCCGAACGATATCGTCAGCCGTCCACGGAAAATGAGGACTGCGCTGGGTGACTGAATCACTCAGGTCGGCAACCCGACCGTTCGCCGAAAGCAAGGGCAGCAGCCCCTGCACAAACATGTTCGGAACCACTCCGGCGCTCTTGAAATAAGCGAGAAACTCCGATGTCTCCGCCTCTGCTCCGCCGGGTTGCTGCATTTTAAACACGGCGGCGAAATAGGCCGACAACACATCCGGTGAGTAACCGCTGTTGATCGCGCGATGCCACGCAGTCTCGGCCAGGGCGGCATCGGACTGCCACTTTAAACAAGCCAGCACCACATCCTTGTCCCACTTCGGACTGCGATTGCCGCGCAGTTTTAAGTAGGCCAGATCGATGCGGTTGTAAGGCCTGTGCACGACACCTGTCGGTCCCGGCGGAAGCCAGAAAGTATTTTTGCCTCTATCCAGTGATATCGAATAAAACTGCTGGTCACGCTTCGAGCGGCGACTCCACAGCGACTCGCCCCAGAGAACCTGATTTTCGATCCGGTAAATCACATCGCCCGATCTCAGCCCGGCGTTCGCTGCCGGCGTGTCCGGCCGGACCGCAAATACTTCAGCACCCGTCAAAGGCATCCCGGCGACCGACAGCTTGGCAGTCTGCTCGAATGACTGCTTCATTCGCGCTTTTTCATCCTCGTAGGTCTGTTCGTTGAGCAACTCGCGAAACGGATTCCCGGCCACATTGCCAGACCACAACATCGCAATGCCGGCAACGGCGATTGCCCGGGCCGGACCGCGCGCAAACACCCGCCCGCCTCTGATCGGAGTCGCACCAAAACGGAGACCTTTTCTAGTCCGGAACCACATGACCTGACAACTAGATCACAGCCATCGAAAAATGGGGAGCATTTCCCGCACGGAATTCCGGCCAGCCGCTCCAGCTCAACGGGCAAACCTGCTGCCGATCACCGAGTCAGGAATGAATATCGATATCTTCCGCCTCAAGAACGGCAATCAACGCCTTCTCCATCGCCGCCCGGGCGTTGGCGGTTGCGCCGTGCAGGTAGGCGTGCAACGCGGCATCCTCCTCGTTGCGATTCTCACACTGGCTGCTGTAGGTCTCGAAGGCGAGCAGCCCGCTCAACAAGCTCGCGAGGTGTTGCGGGCATTCGCATTTGATCGCACCGGAAAGGCGCGAAATCGCCGCCAGTTCAGAGTCGGAAAAATGCCGCCCGGGAATGTCATTTTGCGGAGCGTCGTCGTCGCTGAGGTCCGTTGCAGATTCTTCGATCTCGACGCGGTCGCGTTTCTTAGCCCCCTTGGGCTGCCGCTCTTCCAGTCGCGACATCCCCGCCAGACAGGCCAGGCGGACTTCAGTCGCATTGGCAGGAGCACGCAGCACGGTTATTTGCGGAAAGTCGGCTTCGATGCGGGCCAGCACCGCGCTCGGCGCAAACTGATAGATGACAATCGCACGCGGAGCTTTGATTTTCGACAGCATCTGCTGAATGGCTTCGACGCGCTCATCAAACAGCGTGGCCTCTTCCAGAATGACGACATCGACGGACATCGGCCGCACGTCACCTTTCAAGTCATCAGCACTGTCATGCTCGCTGACCACACGGAACTGATCCCAGAGCGCTCCTTCGTCGTTAAACAGTCGCCTGGCAAAATGCCCCGCCACCGCCAGCCGACAACGTCGTGACAACTGCTCCACCGCATCACCGTCGGCGCGCAACACTGCCGTCTGGCCGATCTCACTCAGACGCTGCTCCAGCTGCGAAATATCCAGGCCCGCCAGTTGGCTGATCGAATGGCCACTGTCGACCAGCGCTTTTAGCAAGCCGAGCTTACGCACGTCGTCACGCGAGTAGAGTCGCCGCTTAGTTTCGGTGCGAACCGGCTCGACCACCTTGTGGCGCCGCTCCCACACCCTGAGATTGTGAGTCGACAGCCCCGTGATCCGCGCCACTGCGCTGATCTCATAGAAGTCATCGCCGGAAGCTGAGAGAGAGCTATCGGAATCGGAACGGGAAGAAGACATAGGCATCGAAACAAGGCAAAGGCTGGCGTGGGCAAAGTGAGACAGACTATCTGCCACAACTTCGACAAAAGGTAAACGTCCTGGAAACAAATTCGGATTCTATTGCGCGCCGCCATCACTGGCCTCGAGGCCCGCCACTAGCAGACAAAACCGAAAAAACCAAATAAAAGTTCAGCCAGCGATTGCCTCGTTGGACAAACCCTCGTCAAAAAGCGACGCAGCGCTCATGAAGCGCATTGCAAACGGAGACCGCCTCGCCTTTGAGGTCCTCAGCCGGAAATTCGGTGGCCTGATCTATTCGACAGTGCACAAAGTCCTCAACCACTACGAAGACACCCGCGACGTCACTCAGGACGTTCTGATCTCGATCTGGAAAAAGGCCGGTACCTACAATCCGTCCAAAGGCAAACTCCTGACCTGGATCGCCACCATGTCCCGCAACCGGGCGATCGACCGGGTGCGCATGCTCCAGCGCCGCGGCGTGCTGCGCGACAAACTGGAAGAGCGCAACGAGACCCGGGGCACCGACCCGAGCGACCCGGCACGTGAGTCGGTCTACCGGTCCGAAGCCCGGCGCATTCTCGAATCCGCCGTCACCAAACTCTCCGCCGAACAACGCGAAGTCATCGAACTCGCCTACTTTTCCGGCCTGACCCAATCGCAGATCGCGAAGAAAATCGAGCGACCGATCGGCACCGTGAAGGCAAGAATCCGTCGCGGCGTGCACAACCTGCGCGGTGAGGTCGACAGCAGCTTCGCTGTCGAAGACGGTCTCCACCTCCCGCTCGGCGGTTGATCCTGCCGGCGCACAGTTTCACCCGGTAATGACCACAATACCTGCGTTCAGCGTGTAACGAAAAAGGAACAGAGCGGCGTTCGCGAATTTTCCGATCCCGGAAGAACTTTCATTTCCACAATGAAAGTCACCTTCGTCACCGACACCTACATCCCCCAGCCAAACGGGGTCGCCACGACCCTCTATCGCCTGGTCACCGGACTACGCGAGCTGGGCCACACCGTCGATGTAATCCGGCCGGCAGTTCTGGAATGCGACGAAGCAGGGATCGGCGTTCCGTCGGTATCCCTGCCCGGTTACCGCGAAGTTCGCGTCGGACTGCCGATGCGGCTTCGACTGCAGGCACGCTGGTACCGGAGCCGTCCCGACGTTATCTACGTCGCCACCGAAACACCCCTCGGCGCGTCCGCGATCACCGCCGCGCGGGCGATGGACATCCCGGTTGCCTCCGGCTTTCACACCAATTTTCAGCAGTACCTGGCGCACTACCAGATGCCGCTGCTGGAACGTGCCGCAGTCTCCTACCTGCGCCGCGTGCACAATCGCTCGAGTTCCACCTTTGTGCCGTCGCGCGAAACCATCGAAGATCTCGAGAGCAAAGGTTTCCAAAATCTGCACCTGCTGCCCAAGGGCGTCGACACCCGTCAGTTCAACCCTAAAAAGCGCAGCGCCTTGCTTCGTTCGCAATGGGGCGCCGGCAGCGGCAGCCTGGTCGGCCTTTATGTGGGACGGATCGCTGCAGAAAAAAATCTCGACCTGATCGTCCGTACTTTTTCAGAAATCGCCGCCCGCTTCCCCGACTTCAAAGGCGTGTTCGTCGGCGATGGCCCCAAGCTGGACGAACTGAAGACCCAACATCCCGAGTTCATCTACGCCGGCGTGCAGCGCGGAGAAGAGCTGGCCAGGCACTACGCTTCCGCCGACCTGTTCGTTTTTCCGAGCATCACCGAGACCTTCGGCAACGTCACCCTCGAAGCGATGGCCAGCGGCCTCGCGGTTCTCGCCTACGATTACGCCGCCGCCAAACAGCACATTCGCGACGGCCAAAACGGCTACGTCGCTCCGTTCGATGATTCCGAAGCTTATCTGGAAAAAGCCATCGAGATGACTCGCGATGCCAACCTCGCCAGCGTGCGCGAAGCCGCCCGCCGCAGCGCCCGCAAAGTTCGCTGGAAGAAGGTGGTTAAACGCTTTCAGAAACAGTTGATCGAAATGATCGAACGCGACGGCCACGACATCGCCGGACTCGAACTGCCGCCGGAAGTGCCTCTCCGATCCATTGATCAGCCCTCAGATTCCCTGCCATGAAAAATAAGAAACCGCTGTTTCACAGTATCATCCTTTCCGACGTGCATCTCGGAACGAAGGACTCCAAAGCCAGGGAGGTAATCCATTTCCTGCGCGCCACACGCTGCAAGAGACTGATCCTCAACGGCGACATCATCGACGGATGGGCACTGCGCGGCAGCGGCAAATGGCTGCCCGAGCACACCAGGTTCATTCGCACTGTCCTCAAGAAAATGGAGAAGCAGGGAACCGAAGTGATCTACCTGCGCGGCAATCACGACGACATCCTCGACCGCTTTCTACCCATCGATTTCGGCGGCCTGAAGATTGAAACCGAATACGTCCATTCCACTCCCGGGGGCGATTACCTGATGGTCCACGGCGACGGCTTCGATTCGGTAACCACCAACTCAAAGTGGATGGCCATGCTCGGCGCGGTCGGTTACGACGTCCTTCTGAAAGTGAACCGCCTCTACAACAAATGGCGCTCGTGGCGCGGCAAGCCCTACTTTTCGCTGAGCAAAGAAATCAAAGCCCGGGTCAAGTCGGCGGTCAGTTTCGTCGGCCGCTACGAGGAACAACTGACCGAGCTGGCGAAGCTGCGCAAATGCAAAGGCATCGTCTGCGGACACATTCACACGCCCGCCGACAAAATGCTCGAGGGCGGTGTCCACTACCTCAACTCCGGCGACTGGGTTGAGTCGCTGACTGCCATCGTCGAAGCCGAACCCGGCGAATTCGAATTGGTCGAATACAAAGAGTTCATGACTCGCATCGGCGCCAACGAAGCGGAAATCGCCGCCGAAGCCGAGTGGTTCGAGCCCTGCGAATCTGAGCGCGAGTTGGTTGCCGCTGCGTTCTCAGCTGCCTAGTACGCGTAGCGCAATTTGTCAGAATTTCGCCAGTGCGTTCGCCGGGCAACGTTCGACGAAATTCTGACGAATTCCGCTACCCGATTACTGCCGTGCCGATGCTGAACGAAAAAATCTTCCTCATCGACGCCATCGGGCCGTTCTTTCGCGACTACAAAAAAGTTCGCGTCAACTGGTCAAAGATCCCGTGGCGGCGTATTCAGAAACTCGAAGGCGATCAACGTCGGGCGTATTTCGATCGCGTTCAGGATGACCTGAGGACTTTCTGCCGGCGCGTCGCCGACACCGGCTACAACGCCGTGTCGATGGATGACTTACCGCATCTCGCCGACCATCGCTTTTACGAAGTCGAAGTGCGCGATCAGATCGCGGACAACGCCGCCGAATTTCGCGAGCTTTTCAAAATCGTTCGCCAGGCCGGGCTGAAGATCTTTCTGACCATGGACGTGATGACTTTCACGCCGGCGTCAGCCGAACAGCTCGGAACTGATCTGGAAAAGATCCACGGTTTCGTCAGTGAACTGCTCGACGAATTTTTCTGCACATTTGCCGACGTCGCCGGAGTCATCATGCGCATCGGTGAATCCGACGGCCACGATGTAAAAGAATACTTTCGCAGTCAGCTGGTGCTGAAAAATCCGGACCGGGTCAATCGCTTCCTCAAGGCGGTACTGCCCACCTTCGAAAAGCACCATCGCACCTGCCTGTTCCGAACCTGGACGGTTGGTGCGCACCAGGTCGGCGACCTCATTTGGCGCGACGCCACCCTGTTGCGCACCGTTGCCGGCATCGACAGTCCGGCGCTGGTGCTGTCGATGAAATACGGCGAGTCGGATTTCTTCCGCTACCTGTCGCTGAACCGGAACTTCTTCATCACCGACATACCCACCGTGATCGAACTGCAGACGCGGCGCGAGTACGAGGGCTGCGGCGAATACCCCAGTTTCATCGGTCACGATTACGAAAAGTTCGCACTCGAGCTGCGCCACGCACCCAACTTTGCCGGCATCAATCTATGGTGTCAGACCGGTGGCTGGACGCCGTTCCGCCGACTCGCCTACCTCGAAGACGCGGCCATCTGGACCGAGATCAATACCTTTGTCACCCTGCGCCTGTTCAAACACAACGAGCTCTGGGAAGAGGCCGCCCTGAAGTTCCCCGGCTGCGCCAACGATCCGGCTTCGTGGATCGAACTGCTGCGACTCTCCGAAGAAGTTGTCAAAGAGCTGCTCTATCTGCCCGAGTTCGCCCGTCAGAAGATGTTCTTTCGCCGCGTGCGCATCCCGCCACTGATCGGCGTCTACTGGCACAACATCTTCATCGCTCATGCCATAAAACGCATGATGAATCACTTCGTCGACGACGGCGAGTCCTGCATCCGCTCCGCGCAGGCGGCCATGGAAAAGATCCGCCGCATGCATCGCCTCGCCGAAAAATGCCACCTGCCTGCGCACGACATCGAGTTCATGGAAGCCACCTTTTCAATTCTCGCGCTGGCCCGCGAATATTTCTTCCGCCCCTTCGACGAATCGATCGGGCAGCGCCTCAACGCCGCGAAGAAAGCCTACAAGAAAAAGTATCCGCGCGGCACCCGCTATCGCTACGCCATCCGCATCAACCTCTCCCCGTTCCGGATGAAAGCCCGCCACATCTCGTGGTTCACCAGATACCTGCTGCGCGACCAACCCGGCTACCGCTTCATCGACCGAATCATCGGACTGCGCCTGCTGTCGTGGACCTATCTGATTTTGAAACGGACACGACCGAAGATGTTCCCCAAATTTGCCCGTGAAAGTGCCATGGGCATCGACACGATTTTTAAGTGAGAATGTCGTTCGACCGCCGTCAGTGACACCGTTATAATCCCAGCTTGCCTGCTGACTCCACCACACCCCATTTTGAACAAGAGCGGCACAAATCCGGTCCCGCTCAGGTGCAGCCATCGGCCCACGAGCTGATCGTTGCCTGCGTACCGATGCGCAGCAACGTCAACATCTCAGGCATCGCCCGCAGCGCCAGCGCCAGCGGCATCTCGCGCCTGATCCTCACCGGCAACGCCAAGTTGATCAACCGCATCGCCCGCGACGGTGCCGATCAGTTATCGGTGGAAGTTCGCCGGACACTCGGACCGGTGTTAAAAGAATTCCGGCAACAGGGCTATCGCCTGGTCGGCCTCGAACAGGCCACCCATTCGCAAAACCTGAATCACTACACCTTCGCACCTCGAACCGTTCTGGTGATCGGCAACGAACGGCTCGGCATCTCGCCCGAGATCCTCGAACTGCTCGACGATGTCGTCGAAATCCCCGTCTACGGCTTACCTCACAGCTTCAACGTCTCATCGGCAACCGCCATGGCACTCTACGAATACCGGCGACAGCTGAACGCTGGAACCTAAGGCCGTTACGATGTTCAAAAAGCAGAACAATCTGTCCTCCTTTCCCCGGTCGCCTCGTTGAACCGCCTCTCGTGCTTCCAGCATGGCGACGCTTCCGGGTCCAAGGAAGAACCACACTCCCTGTGGTTCCCTGCCAACGCGAAAGGCGGGATGCACGGCCGGTGATGACGGCGGCCGGGACGGGAAGATTCGCTACGCTTCTGGCCGCAAAGGCACGACAGGAGTGTCGTGCTTCCTTGCGCAAACAAATGGCGAAAATGGCGACCCGTTCCCCGTCAGAGCGACGCTAACCCGTCCTCACTCCGACACCGGCAGCGCAAAGGCCACCAGGCTGCCGCCCTTCGGCCGTCCCGATTTGCCGCCACCGGCGGAGATTACCACGAACTGTCGACCGTCGACCATGTAGGTGCTCGGCGTGGCGTTACCGCTGAACGGCAGCTTCGCCTTCCACAGAACCTTGCCGGTGTCTTTGTCGAACACCCGGAATGTTTCGTCAGCGGTCGCGCCGATGAAAATCAAGCCACCTGCCGTCACCAGAGGACCGCCATAGTTTTCCGTGCCGGTCGGCGGAATGCCCCGCGCGGTCAGCTCCGGGTACTCGCCGAGCGTGACCTTCCATTTGATTTCGCCGGTATTGAGATCGACAGCGTTGAGCGTGCCCCAGGGCGGTTTGATCGCCGGATAACCTTCCGGATCCAACCAACGGCGAAAGCCACCGAACGCGTAATCAGTCGGCGGCTCAACCGTTGGCGTCGCATCGGGGATGCCCTCCTCCTTGCGCGACGCTGACAGCGGTGCCGATTCGCTGAGGATATAGTCGAGAATGGCATCGCGCTTCGCTTCGGGCATGGTCGCGTAGCCGGGCATGCGTCCCCCTCCCTGACGCGTGATCTGTTCGATCTCCGCCCGCGTCCTGCGCTTACCGATATCGACCAGCGGCGGAAACTCAGCCAGCGCGTTGCCCTTTCGATCGAGTCCGTGGCAGGCACCGCAATTGACCATATAATCTTTCTCGCCACGCACCAGCGGCGTGCCATCGGCGCGACGTGTCTCAACCATCTGCAACAGCCACGGCATCTCGTTGACGTTCACATAATAAATCCCCTCGGGGTCCGCCGCGCCACCGCCCCACTCCATACCACCATCGAAGCCGGGAAACATGACAGTCTCATCCAGACCGGGCGCCGGGAACGGCCCGAAATTAGGCGAAGCCTTGATCCGATCCAAGGTCAGCTGATGCGTCTCCGGCGAAATATTCGACGCGTCCGCTTCGGTGTAGCGCTGACGCATCAGCGGCACCGGCTTCGTTGGAAAAGGCTGCGTCGGCCAGGCTTCTTCGCCGACCAGTTTGGACGGCGGCACCGGTCGCTCTTCGATCGGCCACAGTGGCTCGCCAGTGACTCGATCAAAAACAAACAGCAATCCGTGTTTCGTGCCCTGAGCCACCGCGTCGACCCTTTTCCCCTCGTGATTCACGGTCAACAGCACCGGCGGACACGGCAGGTCCTTGTCGAGCAGATCGTGGTGAACGATCTGAAAATGCCAGAGCCGTTCGCCGGTTTTCGCATCGAGCGCGAGCAGACTGTTGGCGAACAAATTTTCACCGTGGCGTTTGCCACCGTAAAAGTCGGGCTCTGCGGTTTTCGTCGCCACGTAAACAATGCCACGCGCTTCATCCAGTGACTGACCGCACCACGGCATCAGACCGGTCGCCGTTTTCCATGCGTCCTTCGGCCACGTGTCATGACCAACTTCACCCGGACGCGGAATCAGATGAAATATCCAACGCTGCTCACCCGTGCGAACATCAAAGGCACGCACTGCGCCTTTGCCACCGACCCCGCCGACGATCAACAGGTCGCCGTAGGTTACTCCGGGAGTGTTGAGTCCCGAGCCAAGATCGATCGACCCATTTTCTCCGAAGCTGCGAATGACTTTTCCGCTCTCCAGTTCGAGAGCAAAAAGATAGCCGCCGACCGCAGTGAACAATCGCCGCTCCCCACCGTCGTCGTTTTGCCAAAATGCCAATCCCCGCTGGCGGGCGCGGCCCTCCCCCGATCGCTCGGTGGCTGGATCCCATTGCCAAATCTCTTCGCCCGAAGCCGCATTCAACGCCACCACTTTGCGCGACGGTGTGGGCGTGTAGAGCACCCCGCCGATGATCAGGTTGTTGGCCTGATATTCCGCGACGTCACCGGTTTCATAAGTCCACGCCACTTTCAATTCGGACACATTGTCGCGATCGATCTGATCCAGCGACGAATACAGGTCGCGCTCCTTACCGCCGAGATAGTGCGGCCAGTCGGCATTGTTTTTATCGGCAGCCGGGGCGCTGGCGTGAAAAAGAAAACACAACGCCACCAGGGCGGGGCTGCGCAGCAAAAACAGGCTAGCTTGCATGACAAAATATTTAGCGAATACACCCCTTCGGACCAACTCAAAAGAAAAACAGCAAGCCGGTCACCAGTTGATGCCTGTGATCCCAATCCTCACCAAATCGGTAGGCCTGCCAACGGTAACCGAGCTTGGCAATCACCCCGTCGCGGACCTGCCATCGGATACCACCGGTGAGCCAGTTAAAATTAAAGCCGCCGTCAGTGAACTCGTAGAAAAATTCCTCCTCGGCAAATAGCCTGGCATTCATCGGACCGAACTGCCACGGCGCGATCAACCGCGTTTCATTGCGATAGCGAATACGATCGCGCGCGCCACTGCCCGATTCGAACACGCGATACTCGACGCGGTGCCGGTTGGAGAAACTCCAACCATCGAGCATGGTCCGGTAACCGAGGATCGCCGACGGTCGGTATTCGTCGCGCCAGTCGTCACCGATCTCCAGCCATGCGTGTCGATAGCCCGCCTCGACCGACCAGGCGTCGTTGAGGTCGTAACCGAGATTCAGATCGAGATAGCCGAAAAAGGTGTCGTCGAAGCCTTCGCGCGTGGTCAGCAGATTGCGCGACGACAAATACCAGCTGTCATCGAGCCGATGTTTGAAGATAAAATTGTGCGCCGATCCGGTGTCCGTCTCCGCCCGGGAGGCGGGAACGGAACAACAGGCAAACACAAGAACAGCCAGGCAGCGAAGTCTCACTTGGATCGCAGTCCCGCCGTGTTTACTGTGATCACCCGATACTCGTATTTACTGTCCGCTTCCGCCGTGTCATCCGTGAAGCGCATTTCGACCAGTGGTTGCAGCGGCGTGTCGCTGTACTGAAGGCCCTGGAAAATCGGCCGACCAAACGGATTCTTCGGCGTTTCCGGCACGGTGCCAATCGGCTTCCCGTCGCGCTCGATGATAAAGCGGGCGATACCGCTTTCCAGATCCGCTTCGGCAGTCCACGTCAGTTGCCTGCCATTCACTGCCAGGTTGTCAGGAGCCGGCGGCGGCGTGGTATCGGCGATGTCAGTATCTTTGACGTAGCTCATCCAGGCTTTGGCGATGGCTTCATTCGGCAACCAGATCGAAGTGTCCGGATCGCCGGAAAAATCAGCTGCCGGTAGCGCCTTTTTGCCAAGGAAATTTTCGGCCAGCCAGGCATCGCCGGATGGCATCGGCCTCAAATCATCGCCGCCGGTTTCCGGCAGCCGCGCACTGAGACAGGCGTCGAGCCAGGGAATCGCGAGATAACGTTGATTGCCACATTCGTGAGCGGTCAGCGGATCGATCGCCACACCGATGAGCGCCCCCCGGGATCGCATTGCCGTGAGAAACGTTTCGTTGGCAGGCCAGACACCCGAGAAACGGCCGTCCTTGACCGTCACGCCTTCCTTAGTGCCGGGATTGCACATCATCGGAACCGTCAACGCCGCGTGATCATCAGTGAGTGAATACGGTTTGATCGTCGCCCGGTCCGGATTCGGTTCGACCAGGGGCACCCCGGAACGCAACCAGGCCGCAGCAACCCGCCCGGGATGCAGCAGCGCCATTCCGCCCGCCCAGTGACCTCCCCCGCTGTGCCCCCACAGCGCCCACGGTACCGTCGCCAGTTCGGGGTGTCCTGACATTTTACCCAGATCGACCAGCGATTGCTGAAACGCCGCATCCGATCCATTGCGCGGATCGCACCACATCTGACAGTCGGCGTCCTGCGGCTGTTCGTAAGACGGTGCCATCAAGGCACAGTCATGTTTTTTGGCCAGCGCCTGCCAGTGCAGGTCCCAGGCCCCGGTCAGTCCGGATTTGCACGACCCCTCACCGCATCCGTGCTGGTGAATGATGACGCCGCGCAACGCCTTCACGCCTTCAGGAATCCACACCGTGTATTTAACCGGGAAACTCAATTCACCCGGTTTGTCCGAAGCTGCGTAGCGCACCCGATAATACGGCGGCTCAGCTTCCGGAAAAACATCGTAGGGCGGCTCCTGTGCCGACAACGCAATGACCGAGGCAAAAAAGGCGGTGAAGAAAAATCGATGGTGCATGACTGGTAGCGACCAGCAGATGCCATCGGCGCGGATCGCGCAAGCCGGAAATCCCCGCAGCCCCCGAACTTTGCGATGCCTGCGGAGCGCAACGCTGGAATATTAAATTGCTACGCCGTCATAATCTCTGCTGTGATTGAAGTGGGGGCGGAATCGGCATGGGAGACAGCTCAGCTACATGGACTCGATGATGCAAATTGGATGATTCAAAAAACGACTCCAGGATCTGATGAATTTTTTGAATGGCCAGCTCCCGGGTTGTTTCGAGCTCGTCGATGAGAACCACCTTGACGCGAAGATTACCGCTGCGGTCGGTAGTGATGGTCGGACAATTGTCGCGCTCTAAATAATTCGTCAACTTGAACACGGCATTTTCGACCGCCTGCATCAGGAACTCATTTTTCAGGTGGAAAGCCAAATTGCCCGAGCCGACTCCCGTGAAACAGGGAGTCAGGGCCTCGTCTCGAGGGAGCTGCTCCCGACCGCACACGACGACCCCTTCGCAGGTGGTGATCAGCGACCACCCGTCCGGCGCTAACTCTGAGGTAATTTTCATGGCCAAAAAGCGTGATGATCTCAGTCCGGTCGGAAGAACTTACTTTTGCCGTTAGGAATCACTTGTTCAAGAAAAATAACTGATATGTTAAACTCATCACCAAACTCTCGAGAGTCGTCCCCTCAAGTTTGCCGTCATTCGGCACGGAGTAATCTGATCCCACAGTCAAGTATCCAGCATGAGGAGGCTGCTCGATAGGCCGCTTCCAGCGCCATTTTTTCATCGTCATATCAATCGGTGATCCGGTGCTGTAGCCGCCCATAGTGTCGAGTAGAGCGCACACCAGGTCGCAGGATTCATCTCTGGCAGAGAAGTCGCCGCTGCCGGTCGGTAGCTTTCCAAGCCACTATGGAAATTGCCAAAAACCAAAAAGTCTTTCAATGCCCCGCTTCCCGCCGACATGAAACTCTTCTGAGCCGGAGAAAACCTGGCCAGATCAGCCGCAGGGTTGCCGAGCGGGTTGCAGTGGTTAAGTCGGTGGAAGCGGTTGGCGTGAAAATATCTGCAGAGGGCGCCGGCCGATAAAGTGGCGGTTGATCCGGAATGACGACTGACCGGCGGAAGCATTCGACCAGACTACTGCCTCCCTTTCGCGAGACTTACCGTTTCGGTTGCTCAAAAGACTTCCGCTTGCCCTTTTGCAGCGCCGCTCACCCTCCCGGCACCGTGACAGGGATGCGTAATCGGTGGACTCCAAACTTTTGTGTAGCCCCCCTGCGGGCCGTTTGTCCCGTTCCTGTCTTGAAGCGTCTCGCTTCGTGCCTACCGCTCATAGAGCGGTGTAGTTCTGTGTGTTGGCGACCCGTACGGGACTCGAACCCGTGTTGCCGCCGTGAAAGGGCGGAGTCCTAGACCGCTAGACGAACGGGTCAACGAACACACTGGCGTGAACCAGTGAACGAACGCGACCATTGGCCCGAATGAGGGCTTCCGCAAGTGGAAAATGATCGATTTTTACGGTTCTTTGTTGGATGCAACCGCGACCTGTCCGGAGACGGCATTGAGGATCAGTTCCGCACTGCGTCGCGTCGCACCGAGATGCCGGTCGAGGGCGCGACGCCCGCTGCTGCCCAACTCGCTGGCTCGCTGTGGATCGCCAAGCAGGGAATGCAGCGCAGCCCGCAAGGCCAGGGCCCCGCAATCCTCCGATTCATCCAGACGCAGCACGCCCCCGCAGGTGACCAGATCATCCATGATGGCGGAAAAATTCTGCATGTGCGGTCCGGTCACCACCGCTTTGCCGGCCACCACCGGCTCGACAGGGTTCTGCCCGCCCCGGCCGAGAAAACTTTTCCCGATCACCACCACGTCGGCAAGGTGATACCACGAACGCAACTCTCCGGTGGTATTGACCACCAGGGTATCGAGCGGCGTCCCGGCGGGCAGCCCGGCTCCCTCCCCCAGTTCGCTTTTCAACACGGCCTGTCGACCGATCTTCTTCAATTCAGCGAGCACTTGAGCGCCACGCTCGGCATGACGGGGCACGACCAGATAGAAAATATCAGGAAAGTCCGCGCTCAGTTCATTGCAAATACTGCCGATCATCGCCTCTTCACCCGAGTGCGTGCTTCCCGCGAGTACAATCGGACGATCCTCACTGACGCCCAGGCCGCCCAGCACCGTGCGCATCTCTTCGATCTGCGATTGCGGCGCGGTCTCGTCACTGAGGTCGTATTTCACACTGCCGGTGACGCTGATTTTCTCCGCCACGATTCCCAGCGCGCCCATGCGCGCCGCATCCGCTGCAAATTGCACGCCGACCCGATCGAGCTGACCGAAGATCGGCCGGGTCAGAGCCGAAAATTTCCGATAGCGACGCTCCGAACGCTCCGAGAGACGCGCATTGATCAGAATCACGGGAATCTCCGCACGACGCGCCTGGCCGACCAGATTCGGCCAGACCTCCGCCTCGACCAGAATCAGGCGCTCAGGTCGGATCTGACGCATCGCCCGGCCGACCACCCACGGCAGATCGACCGGATTGTAAATCGGTGCCACGCCCTCCGGCGCTTCCTTTTCCGCCAGCCCGAAGCCGGTCGGCGTGGTCGTCGAGATGATGATGTTGTGCTGCGGAGAAAGTCGGCGCAACTCGGCCGCCACCTTCAGCGCAACACGCACCTCCCCGACGCTGACCGCATGAATCCACAGCAAGCGTCCGCTTTTGAAGTGCGCCTTCTGGGCAGCGGTGTACAGCCCCAGTCGTTGCCGGAAATTTCGAGCCACTCCACCCCGGCGAATGCCTTTGATCAGAAACTTCGGAAAGCCGAGAATCAGTGCAACCGGCAGCAGCAGGTTGTAGATCAACATGACCAGGGAGCGGCTCATCCGGTCAGCTCTCCCCTTTTCAAAAAATTGACCACCGTGTCGCCATAGCGCCGTTCGCGCACCAGGTTCCAGCCGCAGCCATCGCCCAGCGGCAGGTCGACGCCGGCCATCGATTCGAACACAAAAACTCCGTCGGGCTTGAGCGCGGCGATCAGTGCAGGGTCGCCCAGCAGCGCCGTGATTTCACCTTCCAGCTCAGCGTCGCGGGCATACGGAGGGTCGGCAAAGATGAGATCGTGAGCGCGCTCGATCGAGACAGCTTCAGTCTCTCCCGGCGATGAAAACCGGCGATTGAGAAATGCCCGGGCCTGCTGGCAGATAACTTCGACGCCCGCCTTTTCGAGACGGGCTTTTTTCAGATTCGTCTGAATGGTATCGCAGGCATGACGCTCGTGATCGACAAAGGTGCAGCGTGCCGCGCCACGACTCAGGGCCTCCAGGCCGAGCGCCCCCGAACCGGCATAGAGATCGAGCACGGCGGCCTCAACGACCCGGTCGCCGAGGCTGGAAAACACCGCTTCACGCACCCGGTCCGTGGTCGGACGGGTCAGCGAGCGGGGCACTGTCAGCGGAATGCCGCCGGCATTTCCAGCGATGATTCTCATGCGATCAATTGGCAACGGGACGATCCATTTCGAAAAGCCGACCAGTGTAGTCGAATCCAGTGGTTCGGCCAGCGCGGATTCATTCCGTGATTTCGCTCATTTCACCCTTCAAATGACAACTTTAAAAGGCATTGGCTTTTATTAGGACGGTATTTGCTCAATTCTTCAATTAACGCAGTGCAGAGCGCAAAGGCCGAACGCTCAATGGTTCGAAAGTCAGGGTGCTGCGGGCGCAGGAGTCGCTGGCGCCTCATCGGCTCGCGGCAGTTGACTGACGTGCACCCAATACGAGTCGCCGTTGAGAGCACCCGAGCGAATCTCGACATTCATCAGGTCGGCATCCTGCCGAACGGTGCGCGCGCGAATCTCACCAACGAATCGGCGCAACTGAGTCGCCTCGGTTTCTGCGGCGCGGCGCGACTCGGCCGCGGGATGAGTAAAGAAAAAATCCCGCAACGCCTGCACAGAGCGTGATAAAAAAACCGGTTCGCCATCGCTACCGAGAACAATTTCAGCATCGAGCGGAAACTCACCGTTGAGCCCACTGCGAGCGGATTCCGGCAGACGGGCGAGGCCGGCGTTGATACCTATTTTGGCACTGCCGATCAGTGCCGCGCAGAAAATTGCCGCCGCAGCGATCCAGCTCAGCGCACGCAAACCTTTCCTGGCGATGCTGCCGTTGGATTTTTTCATGCGCCGCTCGGGATCCATCCACTACTTGCCGAGGCTGTCAGCATGCTTCTCGAGGATCTTCTTTTCCTCATCGGTCAGACTTTGAAAGCCGTGTTCGTTGATCTTATCGAGGATAGCGTCTGCTTCGGCAGAAATTTCGCGCTTTTTGGTGCGCGCTTTTTTCTGCTTCTTCAACTCCCGCTCGCGGGCTTTGGCCTCCTTGCGCTCACGCCGCAAAGCCCCTCGATCGATGATGTCGGCATCGACCACCGTTCTGGAACCGAATCTTTCGCCGGAACGCTGCTGTTGGAATGTGCGGTGCTGGCGGTGACTGAGACGCGGGTAGATATAGGCGATAAACAACCAACCGAACAGGGCGCCGCCGAGGTGAGCCATGTGCCCGACTTCAGCACCTGATGGAGTACTGGTACTGACCAATCCAAATGCGACCATCAACAGACTGAGGACCACCGCGACACCGGCGATAGTACGCATTCTGGCTTTAATGGGGATGACGAAAAACAGTAGCAGGGTGAGAACCTGATTGGGAATCAACGCAGCCAGCGCGCACAGAAGTCCGTAGGCGCAGCCCGAGGCACCCACCAGATAGGTTTCGTGATTCTCGACCAGCCCTGAGAACAACAACTGCGCGATGCCACCGAGCACCCCGGCGCCAAAATAGACATACAAAAAGTGCCGCGGACTGAGCATGCCGAGCAGAATACGACCGATGAAAAAGATGCCGATACCGTTAAACAGCAGGTGCATCAGCGATCCGTGCACAAACATATGAGTGATCAGTAGGTAAACATGACCGCTTGCCAGGTCGTGACCGCTCTTCAAGTCACGCCATATCAAACCTCCCCACGGCGCCCATCCAGGTGGCGGACTGGCCGGTGCGAGAAACAAATGCTGAACGATGAACACTGCACCGTTGATGACCAACAACCAGGTCAGCACCGACCAATTGGCCGGCCCGGACATGACGTTGCCCCCTGGTCCGCCCGACTCGGGGCGCATATAATCACGGCCGTAGATACCCATTTCGCTCCATCGTAACCTCTCGCCGCGGCGGTGCAAGGGGAGGCAGTGCGCTCCGCACGGGTTATTGAGATATTTGTTACTGAGTTACCGCGCCCGGTCCAGAGCGGACCGCTTTCCCGGCCCCCCGATAACAAACAACTCAATGACCTGAAACCGGCTGCAGACGCTTTTACAGCGCGCTCGGCAAGGCACGATCAGCCGACGTCTGTCCCGTTTTCAGGAACGGCTCGGTAATGATGTCCTTGTAGGTCATCCCACCGGGAATCATCGGCAAAACGTGCTCCGTGTAGGGCACCATGACGTCGAGCACGTAAGCTTCGTCGGAGTCGAGCATGCGTTGCATCGCCGCTTCGAGATCCTTCTTGTGCACGACGCGTTCGCATTTCACTCCGAAGCCGGCACACATGGTCGGATAGTCGGGGAAAATCAGATTGTCCTGCTGGTGCGTCGGATCGTATTCCTGCTTGGGATCGCCAAGGAAGGTATGCGCCCGGTTGCCATCGTATTTCAGATCTTCCCACTGCACCACCATTCCCAGATGCTGATTGTTGAGCACCACGGCCTTAGCGGCAATGCCTTCGGCCTTGGCGGTTGCCAGCTCCTGAATGTTCATTAAAAACGAACCGTCGCCGTCGATGTCGACCACCTGTTTGTCAGGAAATGCCACCTTGGCACCCATCGCGGCCGGGTAACCGTAGCCCATCGTTCCCAGGCCAGCTGAGGTGATGAAACAACGCGGCTCATCGAAGTCGTAGTGCTGACCGGCCCACATCTGGTGCTGCCCCACACCGGTGGTCATGATGATGTCACCGCCAGTCATTTCATACAGCTTGCGGATCGCATACTGCGGCTGAATGACGTCTTCCGTGTCCTCGAACTTGAGCGGGAAGTTGGTTTTCCACTCTTTGATCAACGCAAACCACTCGGGGTAGCGATCGAAGGTCTCGGTGCGCTTGTGGCCGGCATCGTCGAGAAGTTCGTTCATCCGCGTCAGCGCTTCGGCGATATCAGCAACGATCGGCAGCTTCACCGCCTTGTTCTTGTTGATCTCCGAATTGTCGATGTCGATGTGAACGATGGTGCCGTGCTCGGCAAATTTCTCGACCTTGCCAGTGACTCGATCGTCAAAGCGCACGCCGAGCGCGAGCAGAACGTCCGCCTCGTTGACCGCGTTGTTGGCAGCAACGGTGCCGTGCATACCGAGCCATTTCAGACTCATCTCGTGAGTCTCGGGAAAGCCCCCGATACCCATCAGTGTCGTCGCCACCGGGATCTGGGTGCGCTCAACAAACTCGCGCAACTGAGGCGAAGCATTCGAAGTGATGATGCCACCGCCGCAGTAAATCATCGGCCGCTCAGCATTCTCCAGAATACCCAGCACTTCGTTGAGAGCGACTTCATCGAGCTCGCGTTCCGGCGTATAGCCGCGCAACTCGATCGATTTGGGGAACACCGGATGCACCATCGCTTCCTGAACGTCCTTGGGCATGTCGATCACCACCGGTCCCGGACGGCCGGTTTCAGCGATGTGAAACGCTTCCATGACGATGCGCGGAATATCGTTCGGATCCGTGACCAGATAGCTGTGCTTCACGCACGGCAGCGTCATTCCGTAAAAATCCGTTTCCTGAAAGGCACCGCGACCGATCATCGACTGCGGCACCTGACCGGTGATCGAAACCAGCGGGCAGGAGTCAAGATAGGCATCGGCGATCGAGGTGATCAAATTGGTCGCACCCGGTCCCGAAGTGCCCATGCAGACGCCGGCTTTACCCGTGGCACGAGCGTAACCTTCAGCGGCAAATCCCCCACCCTGCTCATGTCGAGGCAGAATCGTGCGGATCTGTTTGGAACGCGTCAGCGCCTGATGAATCGGCATACTGGCACCTCCGGGATAGGCAAACATCGCTTCGACACCGGCGCGCTCGAGACATTTGACCAGCACTTCAGCTCCGGTCATGGCTTCACCGCGTTCGACACGGTCGACCGATGCTTCGGTGGCCGGCGAGGTTTCAGTTGTCTCAGGGGAGGTGGATTTAGAGCTCATAGCATCAGGGTAGATGAGTGCGCGCCCGGCCCCGGATTGGAGACGGACGTGGCCGGCATTGTAACGGGATTTCTCAATTTTGCACCCCATTTTCGACGCTTTTGGCCTTCATTTCTACGCCAAATACAGGGTTGTACACCAGCCATCGGAGCAGTTTTTCGCTGCAAAAACCAGGCATCTCGTTACAATGCGCCCGTGATGAGAACCTGCCCTGCCTTTTTGCCAGCCGTTTCGGTCGCACTGACCGCCCTGTTTTTCGTTCTACCTGCCGTCTCGCCCGGGGAGGATGGCGAGCCACTGGCAACGCCTGCCGCAGCAACCGCCTCCGACACCGAATTCACCGTGTTATTCAATGGCAAAACGCTCGACGACAAGTGGCAACACTCCGGAAACTGGACCGTTGCGGATGGCGCGATCTCCCGTAAAGGCAAAGGCGGCAGCCTGATTTGGAAAGGCTCAACCATTCCCGACGATTTCGAGCTGCAGTTCGAATGGAAAGTCGCCACAGGAGCCAACAGTGGTGTCTACTATCGCCCCGGCCAATACGAGTATCAGATTCTCGACAACTCCATGCATCCCGACGGCGATAATCCCCGCACCAGCGCGGCATCGCTGTACTTCTGCGTCGCTCCATCAAAAGACGCCACCCGACCGGTCGGGGAATGGAACGAGGCGCGCATCATCTGCCAGGGCACGATCATTCAACACTGGCTGAATGGTGAAAAAGTCATCGATTTCGACTACGCCGATCCGAAAAATGCCGCGGCAGTTGAACTTTTGCGCCTGCGCGGTGCCGATCTGACGGCGCGCGGCGGGCATCTGAGCCTGCAGGACCACGGTGATCCTGTGTGGTATCGAAATCTCAAACTGCGCGCCATTGCCAGCGGCGAAAAAGTTGAACACACTCAGGTCACGCCTGCTGAAGTTCCCGCAAAAGCACTCGAAAAAGAACAGATGATCCTTAAGCGTATTCGCCAGAATCGCGAAGCGCAGCGCCGGGCCGCCGGCGCGAATTAATACCCGCCGGCGGTATTCGCAGTTGGAAGGGACTTGGCCTTATTCTTAAGTGCCGGCCGTGATCTTTGAGCTGTGCCGCCACCGCGAGCGCCCCAATTCGCAGCCATTTAGAAAAAGCGACCAGCTTCGTAAACGGGTGCGCGCCGCGGCAAACGGGTTTTAGCTCAACACCAATCGACCGACCGGCAAATCTACCCGGTCGCCACACGACACACTATGAATCGCGACGACCTCATTGAAGTTCTCGAAAACATCGCCCTCCTGCTCGAACTCAAAGGCGAAAACCCGTTCAAAATTCGCGCCTACCGCAACGGTGCCGACGTTGTGCAGAGCTACGCTGGCGATATCGTTCAGAAAGCCCGCGACAACGAACTCAAAGGGATCAAAGGCATCGGCGACGCGCTGCAGCAAAAGCTGCACGAACTCGCTTCGACCGGCGAACTCGGCTACTACGAAGACCTGCGCAGCGAATTTCCCGCCACCCTGTTTGATCTTTTTAAACTGCAGGGGCTCGGCCCGAAAAAAGTCAAAGCACTGTACGAGACGCTCGGCACCGATTCCATCGCATCACTGAAAGCGGCCGCCGAAAGCGGCAAAATCGCCGAGCTGTCCGGCTTCGGCAAAAAATCCGAAGAGAAAATCCTCGAAGCGATCGCGTTTCGCGAACAAAACGCCGACCGCTTTCGACTCGGCGATGTCGCCGGTCGAGCCGAACAGATTCTCGACTCTCTGCGTCAACATCCCGATACCGCTCGTGCCGAAACGGCGGGCAGCCTGAGGCGCGGCAAGGAAACCGTGCACGACCTCGACTTTCTGGTCGCCACCAAAAAACCCAAGGCCGTGATCGATGAATTTGTCGGCCAGCCGTGGGTTGAAAAAGTCATCGTCCACGGCGACACCAAGGCCAGCGTCTATCTGGAAGGTGGATTGCAGTGCGACCTGCGCGCCGTCAGCAACGAGGAGTATCCATTTGCGCTCGCCTACTTCACCGGCAGCAAGGAACACAACGTCGCCATTCGCGGTCGCGCCCTGAAGCGCGGCTACACCCTCAACGAATACCGGCTCGCGCCGGTCGAGGACAGCAACAAAAAGCCTCAGGATCCGCCGGCGATTCACGACGAAAAAGAGCTCTACACCTTTCTCGGACTTGACTACATCGATCCGGCTTTACGCGAAAATAGCGGCGAAATCGAAGCCGCAGAAAGCGCTGCCGGCCTGCCCCGGCTGATCGAACTCGAAAATCTGCGCGGCACGTTTCACAATCACACCATCGCATCCGACGGCAACAACACGCTCACCGAAATGGCCGATGCCGCCATCGATCTCGGCCTGCAGTATCTCGGCATCGCCGACCACTCGAAGGCGAGTTTTCAGGCCAACGGTCTGGATGAGAAACGCCTGCGCGAGCAGCTCGACGAAATCAGCAAACTCAACGCTACCTACCAAAGCGACGGAACCGATTTCCGGATATTCGCCGGCACCGAGGTCGATATTCTGCGCGACGGCTCACTCGATTTCGACAACGACCTGCTCGCCGACCTCGACTACAGCGTCGCCAGTATTCACAACGCCTTCACCCTGTCCGAAAAGGACATGACCGCACGTATTCTCAAAGCCGTCGAAAATCCGCACGTGACCATGCTCGGCCACCTGACCGGCCGCCTGCTGCTGCAGCGCGAACCCTATGCCGTCAACGTGCCGAAGATCATCGATGCCTGTGCTGCAACCGGTACTATCATCGAATTGAACTGCAACCCGTGGCGCCTCGATATGGACTGGCGATGGTGGAAACTGGCCAAAGAAAAGGGCGTGCGCTGCGCCATCAATCCCGATGCCCACTCCACCGACGGCCTCCAGTATTTGCACTTCGGCATCCTCATCGCCCGCAAAGGCTGGCTGACCCGTGACGACGTGATCAACTGCCTGCCCCTCGACGAAATGCAGGCATTTCTTTCCACTGGAAAGCCCTGAACGAGCAACGCGATGCGGCAGCGCGCTCAGCAACACGGTCGCCGGGCCATTCAGCTCGCGACATCTTTCTGAAGGTCGCGTAATACCCGCAGCGCCCCCCAGTCAGCACCCTTCATTTTTCGCGCCCCGGATTTCCGCCGGGAGTCCTGCTTTTTCACTGACCGCTCAAACACCGCGTCGACAAAATCGCCCGTGCCGATAACGGCTCCGTCACAAAAATAGCGAACTTTACAGCGCAACGCCTGAGCCACCGTTACCTGCCCACCACTTGTTACCACCTCGTCGACAGCCTGACGGCTGATCCCCACCCGTCCGCTGCTTCCCGGAATCCGCTCATCCGCATCGCGCTCCACTCCGTGACCGTAAAGTAACACCCGATACCGGGGACCTGCGCTGCGCCAATCCACCGTTCGGTTTTGCCCGAATGAAGTGTGATCCAGAATCTTCACCAGCCCGGCCCGCGCCTCCTTGCGGCCCGCTGCTGCTTCACCGTAGCCACTCCATCGATAATCCTTCGGATCCACCACTAACGAAGCACGGATCGGATTCAGATCGATATACGCCGCCATCGTCAACAGCGTATTCTCATCGCCTTCAACAAGAACGCTGTGAAACTTGTCCTCCCAGAGCGTTCCCACCCGTTGATGCCGACCGTTGTACCACTGTGAAAACCGCTGCTTGAGGTCCTTCACAAAAGACGACAAGTCGTAACGCCGCGCGTGATACCTTTGCAAAATCTCCTGCAACCAGGCCGATTCCCCCGCCTTTGCCGCTGACGCCGACGCAGCCGCTGCGGCACGATCCAACTCCGCAACGGCGTCGCGCAGTTGAGCACCCGAATAAAGCAACGGCAACAGACCGCGCAGTCGCCCTTCATCCAGCATAGGCATGCGTCCTTTCTCAGGCACCCGCAGCAGTAGATGAAAGTGATTACCCATCAGACAGTAAGTCACTACCTCAACTCCCGAAAAACGCTCCAAACGCCGCATCCACTGATGAAAAAAACGCTTCTCTGCATTTCCGATCAACAGCTGACGATCCACGATCCGCGAATAGACGTGGTAAAAAGAAACGGTATGCGCCCGCAGGATTCGAGGTTGGCTCATAAAATCTAAAACAACTCCTACCCACCTCTTCCCTCCTTGTCAACAATTAAAGGCATTGCCTATTATTTGTGTGCTTCGGGTTGCGCTTGCACTGGAGTGACTGATTTCTTACGAGTTGTGGCTGGAAGCTTGCCAATTGTAAGGTGGGAACCGATGCTCGAGGCCGTGGACATGCGACAATCATCTGCGATGATTGCGCAGCTTTGGCCAACCAAATGAACGACGAACTCTTCCAGATACTATGGATCGCAGCCGCCTATCTCATCGGCTCGATTCCCTTCGGATTTCTTGCCGGGAAAGTGCGCGGCATCGACATCCGCGAGCACGGCAGTGGCAACATCGGTGCCACCAACGTTCTGCGCACGCTGGGCAAGCCGGTGGGCATCACAGTGCTCGTTTTCGACATCGCCAAAGGGGTGGTTCCGGTACTGCTGGCGAAGCACTTCAGCGATAACTCGATTATTCCGATTCTCGCCGCCGTGGCCACTATCCTCGGCCACAACTACACCTGCTTTCTCGGTTTCAGGGGCGGCAAAGGCATCGCCACTTCGGCTGGAGCGCTGGCTCCACTGATTCCCATCCCGCTTTTGATCGCCGTGCTCGTCTGGGTGATCGCATTTTTTGCCAGTCGCTACGTCTCGGTCGCATCGATCGCCGCAGCGCTGTCGCTGCCGATCACACTGGGCATCATTTTCGCCACTGGAAAAAACTGGGACCCCTTACTGCTCGGCTTTACTTTACTACTTTCGATACTCGCCATCTGGCGGCATCGTTCCAACATTCAGAAACTGCGCACCGGCACTGAAAACCGTTTCCAACGAAAAAGTAAGTCCAGCGATGCGACGCCCGACGAAGATCTTTCTCCCCCGTCCACTTAACGAATCATGATAAAAGAAGCTGCCGTTCTCGGCTCAGGAAGTTGGGGCACCGCCCTTGCCATCGCCCTCGGTGATCGCGGGCTCAAGGTTGTCGAATATGGAAACGAACAGGATGTCGCCGATGACATCAACGCCAACCACGTCAACTCGAAGTACCTCCCCGATGCACCACTACCGGAAAATATCAGCGCGACGCTGGACATCAACGAGATCGCTGAAAAACCGTTGATCCTGCTCGTCGTTCCTTCTCAGGTTGCGCGCATCGTGCTCAAGCAACTTCAGGAGACAGGAAAAGTTCCGAACGACACTATCCTGCTGGCCTGCACCAAAGGCATTGAAATGTCGACCGGACTGCGCATGCATGAGCTGATCGAAGAATTTTTTCCCGACAATCCTGTTGCCGTACTGTCCGGGCCCAGCCATGCAGAAGAAGTTGCCCATCGCAAAGCCACTGCCGCTGTGATCGGCTGCACCGATGCCGACGCCGCAAAGACCATTCAAGATGTTTTCACCCTGCCGTGGTTTCGCACTTACACCAGCACTGATGTCGGGGGGATCGAAATCGGTGCCACGGTCAAAAACATTTTTGCGATTGCCGCAGGCATCATCGATGGCCTTGGCCTGGGCGATAACACCAAAGCTGCGATGGTGACTCGCGGACTCGCGGAGATGAGCCGAATCGGCGTCGCTATGGGTGGCCGGGCTGAGACTTTTCAAGGACTCAGCGGTATCGGTGATCTGATCGTTACCTGCTACAGCCCACACTCGCGCAATAACCGCGTCGGCCGCCTGCTCGGTGAGGGCAAGACTCTCAAGGAAGCCATCGACAGCATGAATCAGGTTGCCGAAGGCGTGCCCAATGCGGAAAGCGTCTATCTGCTCGCCCGTAAGCTGGGTGTGCGCACACCAATCATCGACGAAGTCTACGCGGTGCTTTATAAAGATAAGCCAACCAGTGAGGCTCTCTCCGAGCTCCTCAATCGCGATCCCCGCTCGGAGTTCGACGACTGACCGATTGATGGGTGCCTCAATCCTGCCGATGATATTTCCAATTCTGATTCTCGCCGTCGTTCAGACCTGGAACATCGGCGCTGCCGAAGCACCGATCGAAGCCGAATTGCAGGAGTTCCACTTCGAGGATAAATCCGTCACGCTGCAAAGCCGGGACGACGGCAACCAGACTACCGTCGCGACCGCAGACCTGAGTCTGCAGAACCGCCTGCAGTTATTGCTTTCACCAAAATTCGTTGCCGGCTACCCGTCCGATGATTGGACGCCCCAACAATCCCGCTTTGTTATTCTCGCGGCCGTCGTCCCAGCGTTCTATTGCCTCGCCGCATTCTGGCTGACCGCGGCCCTGCTGCTGAAAAGCGCCAACCCGGTTCGCGCACTGATCGCTTTCGGCGGCGGATGGCTGCTCGGACTTCTGCTCGTCGGCAGCTACGTCATCATCGGTGCGAGAGTCGGCCAATCGGCGTTGGTGGTCAGTCTGATCGGACTGGGCGTCACCTCATTTTTCGTGTCGATGTTCATCTCGGCAGTCTACCAAACCAGCACCTGGAACGGGTTTCTGGTTTTCGTATGCCATCTGTTCATCGCCGCCATTCTAGCGACGATATCGGCGGTCACGGTGGATTCTGTCATCGCCGGGGAAAAGCTCGACGAGATACTCACACAGCACGTGTTCGAGCCGGTCGGCTTGATGGCAGCTCCGAACAACGAGTAAGTTCGGTTCGCTCAGCGCTTTCGAAAGTGCCAGGAACGGTAAGCGAGCTCTCCCGAAGCCAGCGCATCGTAAATCCGGGTGCCGGGAACTCCGGCAAAATCGCGACCCGACCCGTGATCGGCATACAAAAACTCTTCAGCGTCCCGCAACACTCTGTCGACCTCGCTTAGGAACCCCGGAAACCCGGGATAACCATGCGATGCTTCGACATTGACCACAACATCGAAAGTCGCGTCTGCAAAAGGCAGTTGCTGAGCATTTCCCTGAGTAAAGGAAAGCCCTTCCAGCGGATGCCGTTGCCGGCAAAAGTCAATCCCGGCCGGGTCTAAATCGAGCCCCAGGTAGCTGACTGGTTGCATCGAACGCACAATCCACGAGGCACCACCACCGTGACCACAGCTCACCTCGAGCACCTTTTTGCCAGCCAATTCAACTTTCGAAATGAGGTGATGCTAGAGCTGAATGCAGCCCCGGTTGGCCTCATCAGCCGGCGACAGTTCGAAATCCACCGGCAGATCGGTCTGGAACGCATAATTCAACAGGCAAACATCTTCACCGCGCAAGCGCCTGGTAAGATAAGGATACCGTAGCTGCCAGATTTTTTTACGAATCGGTCCGATCGAAAATAATCGCTCCAGGAAAGCCTAGCGCAGCGAACAGGCTGCGTGAAGTCCCGCCAAGGTTAAACTTTCGCCGTCCAATACCTCGACTTCACTGCCTTGCGCCCTCAAGCCGGCGCTGTATGCCATCGATATTTTTTCCGAGCCTAACAGCGCCACATATTGCCCCTGCCAATAATCTTTGGTAGCGGCCAGTTCGCCTCCCAGCAGGTATCCGGAGAGTCTCGCTCTGGCAACGGCACTATCGAGATCTTCTAGAAGGGTCTCAGCTCGCAGTGAAAACACTCTCGAAAAAATTGATGCCGGGTCCTCCAGCCCGGCTCTGACTGCTTCGAGAAAAGCGTCGTCATCCCAACCTTCCCGACTTACTGAAAAACGCAGCACAGAATGCTCGGCGAGCAACGTGAACAGCTCACCGGTGAGAAAAGTTTGAAACGACAGAATCCGCCCGGCCGATACCCGCACCCATTTGCTGTGAGTTCCCGGCAAACACACGACTCCTTCAAAATCCGGCCGCTGCGCCAGCAAACCGGCGACCTGCGTTTCCTCACCGCGCATCACATCCGCCGGCGATTTCTGCATCACTCCCGGAGCGATAAAAACTTTGAGTGCATCGCCGCTGACCGGTGCCCGCGTCAAGGGCCCCGAGGGCGGGCAGGGCGTTTCAATGTAGGGCACCTCCACCCAGCCCTGACGGGAGCCAACCATCCCGCAACCGACCGCTACCATGCGGCTGGCATCACTCAACCATGGCTGCACGAGCATTTGCAAGGCCGGCTCGAACCCCTCGGGCGTCAATTTTGACATACCCTGATCGGATTCGGCGCACGCCAAAACCTCGTTCGACGCGGACATCAACCAGACTCGAAGACAACTGGTCCCCCAATCAAAAGCGATCCAATTCGACTCATTCATAGCGGTTTGGCCGGATAGAGACCACTCGTTCTCACCGTTCCGACCTTGCTAAGCATTGCACATCGAAAGCGCTCCCACACAGCGAATTTGCGCGCCAAAAAAGTAACCGCTCAGTCTTGCAGTTTGAGTGCCGAACTGAGCTTCGAGAGTCCCTTCAGATTGCCTTTTAATGTCTCTGCAGAATCCGTTTCCGGGCGGTGATCGAGTATACCGACCGGCCCCTCGTAGCCGCTGTCGACCACCACCTGAAGCATAGCCAACTCCCGATCACCTTCGCCCAGCGTCAGGATTTTCTTACCGTCGGCATCGCCATTCTCGACCATGCCATTGAGATTCAGGCACAGCAGATACGGCTGCATGACGGCAAACGATTTCGCCCAATCATCGATATGCCCGTGACCGTGGTGAAGATTGTAGACGATGCCGACATTTTCGTAACCCATCGCCTTCAGCTTCTCACACACGGCCACCAGATTTGCCGGCTCACCGCCCCATCCACCGTGGTTGTAGAGTCCGAGCTTGCAGCCCAATTCGCCAGCCCGCTTCGCCAGTGATTGCATCGCTTTTGCCGCCGACTCAATCTTCCCGGCCTGGCTGTCACCTTCGCCCGCAGGCAGAGTCCGCCAGATCTGGGGATGCAGATCATACTTTTCGAACAATTCATAAGCCGCTTCGTGACCGCCCCAGAAGGCGAAGAATTCGATTCCCTGCTTCCGGTATTCAAGAATCTCCTGCTCGAAGGATGCGACGTGTTCCTTTCGCCAATCATAAGCACAGCGCGTGATCCCCAGTTCCTTGAGCATGGCGGCACGTTGCGCAGGACCCCGCTTATTGGCATCGAAGGGCACGATGCACCAGGCGACAAGATTCTGTTTTGAAAGATTCGAAGGGACTGCGACCTCACTTTGCGGTGCCCGCAGCCAGTCCATCGCGTTCGCCATCAACTTTTGAAAAGCCGGTGTAGCAAACTCCTCTTCCTGACCCAGGCAGGTGTAAAACACCCGGGCCCTATTCGCCCCGTAGCGGTTGGTCCAGGCCACCGGCTCGGCGTCCATCCCCTCTAACTTACCCATCAAAATCGGCGTCGCGGTTTTCGCCAGCGGGGTGGAAAAGTAGAATCCGCCGCCCGACGAAAACGGCAACTCCACTCCGTCGAGCAGCGCATGCTTTCCCGCTCCCTCAGCAGCCGAAAAGGTCGCCAGCAAATCATGGCCGGCATGAGTTTCGTAGGTCGCCCCAAGAACCTCGCTGTCGAAAGTCCCCCACTCCGCGTGCCCCTCCGGCCCTTTACCGAGCGCGGTAAAGCCGTGACTCGAAGTGCGGATCGCCAGCAACGATTTCCCCGCCGTCAGGTGATCGCGGATGGCCTGCAGCTGATCCTCCGGCAGCGCCTGTCGGCGGACACTGGTCACCAGCACATCGGCGTCTTTCAGAGCTGCTTCCAAGCCGACGAGATCATGTTGCGCCGGATCGCCAATGATCACCTCGACCTCGTAGCCCCTGTCCGGCGTCCAGATTTTCTCCGCCAGCGCCGGTAGCGTCTTATCGGTTGCGTATCCCGGCTCGGCAATCGCCACCACGACCCGCGTTGCCGGATCGACCGCAGCTGCGTCAATAGCCCAGGCAAATAGCGTAATCCAAAGGGACAAACAGTGAGCAAGGCGAATAGTCATCGATCGAATGTCAGAACGAAGGTCGCCGCGGTCAACGAGTTTTCCACCCGACAACGGCTGGCACGAATCAGTCCGCTTTTACTTTGCCGCAGCCGCCGACAACCTTCCATCATCGATGGCAGCAATGAAAATGCACCTCCTGTCACGAACCCGTTTCAGTCCAGCCTTCGGCGCCGCGATACTGTTCGCAATCTTTCAACCTTCCGCTGGAGCCGACTCCACGGCTGCAGACACGACCTCGCTTTTCGCGTTCGACGATCACAGCATCCCGTGGAAATCGAACCTCAAACTGACCATGGTGCCGCCGACAAAGCACCCTGACAATCCGCTCATCCCGATCGGCGAAAAAGGTTCGCATGACGAAGGCGGCGTTCAGTTCTACGGCTCGATGATCAAGCACGAGGGAAAATTCAAACTCTGGTACGTCGCGCTCGATGACACCGTTTTTAAAACCGCTTACGCCGGTCTGCGCGTCGCCTACGCTGAGAGTGACGACGGCATTCAATGGACCAAGCCAAACCTCGGTCTGGTCGAATACCGCGGCAGCACCGACAACAATCTGGTCGCCTTCGATCCCCCCGAAGCGTGCACGATTCATATGATCGTGCTCCACGAGGCAGACGATCCGGACCCCTCCCGGCGCTTCAAAATGATGATGAATGTGCAGACCCGATTGGCGGAGATCCCTAAAAACGTCGCCACCTCCGTCGCCTTTTACAGCGCTGACGGACTCAGCTGGCGCGGCGCCACCGGGATGGAATTCGAGAATGGCCAAATCAAAGATGAATACCGCACCATGCCACCGGTTCACTTCGAACAGGGCGGCCTGTTTAAGTGGCGGGGCATGTATCACCTGACCGGGCAGCAGATTTCTCCCTGGGTTGACCAGCCGGACGGAAAAGTCGCCGGACGAGTCATGACCACCTACCGCTCACCTGATCTGATCCACTGGCAGGAGGCACCCGCTTTCGGCTTTATGCGTGGCACCGCCATCGGCATACCGGGCAAACCAGCGGAAGATGAGGAGGCGCACCTGCCTTCGTCGGTCTGGCATCGCAAAAACGTACTGCTGGGCGTTTACGGACTCTGGCACGGCGGTCCCGAGTGGAAAGATCGCCTCATCGACCTGGGCCTGAACCTCAGCAACAACGGCATCCATTTCCGGGAACCGGTGCGCGACTACGTTTTGATCAAAGCCGGCGAGGTCGGCGATTGGGATGTAGGGGGCCTGCTGCAAGGTCAGGCATTTACCCATGTCGGCGAAGAAACCTACATCTACTACGGCGCCTGGGATCTGACCGTGGCACCCAAATTCCCCCCGCGTGGAGGAGTCGGACTTGTCACCATGCGGCGCGATGGCTTCGGTTACCTGTCACGACTCGACCACCGGGCCGGCGCGGTATTCGATACCACTGACATTCATCCGGACAACGGCATTGTTCGCCTTTTCGCCAACATCGATCAGGCCGGCAAAGGCTCGCCGCTTCACGTTGAACTCATCGATGCGCAGGGCAGCGCTATTGCCAATTATTCCGGCGAACAGGCTGCCCGGCTGAAGCAGAACGGCACCCACAGGAAAATTATCTGGCCCGCCACCGGCAGCGCGGAAATCACCGTCAGCGAGCCGTTTTCAATCCGTGTCACGTTCGCCAACGACAGCGCGGCCCAACTCTACGCGCTCTACGTTGAGCGGGACTGATTCACGCACCATCCCGCCGCGCAAAGAAGCGATGCACCAGTGCCCGGTCCGGCGCCGGGCTGAGTATCGAAAATACCACACAGCCGATCGCTGAGGCGGCGACATCCCAGAAAAACGGCTGCAGACCACCCGGTGAATACGGCTCAAATTTGCCTTCGACCAGATAACCGATCACATAAAGCCCCATCTGCATGATCGCGCCACCAAGCATGCCGGCGATGGCTCCCGCGCCGGTCATCCGCTGCCAGAACAGGCACAGGATCATCGGCATGAGGAAACAACCGGCCAGGCCTTCACTGGCAAAAACGATCAGCAACTGCAGGTAGTCGACCGGATTGAGCGCGATCAATACCGCCAGTGTCCCGATGACTACCGTCACCAGGTAGCTCAATTTTTTCAGCTTCTCCTCCGAAGCCGACGGATTCATGTGCCGCTGATACAAATCGCGCACGATCGACGACGATACCACCAGCAGGAAACTGTCGACGCTCGACATCACTGCGGCGAACGGCGCCGCCACGACCAATCCGGCCAGCCACGGAAATCCCGCGTTCAGGGTCAGCACCTTGGCGAACTGCGGCATCACCCGGTCGGGATCGACTTCCATCCCCGGCAGGAACATGCGCGAACACACAAACACCAGGATCAAACCAACGTAGATAAAGATGAAGTAAAACGTCACCGTCACCAGGGCCCGGCGCAGCACTTTCGTGCGATCGAAAATCATCATGCGCACCATGTTGTGCGGTTGACCGACACCGCCGAACGACCAGAATGCGAAAAAGCAAAACGCCATCGCCACGGCGAGATAGCCGAGCTCGTTGTCTTTCTTCGGTCCCGGCGCACGCGTGTAGGCACCTTTTTCGCCGGCGCCCGAAGCATACGGTTTGACCTCATCGACTACGACGCGAAAGCCGCTCGCTCCCTCCGGCGAACGCGGGTGATCGACCACCAATAGCTCAACTGAGTCCGTTCCGGTCGACGTTTCACCCGCCGGGATTGTCGCCGGTTCGGCCATTCGATACTTTGTTCCAGCGTCATCGATCCACATCCCCTGGCGCAGCACGGTATCGAGGTCGCTGTCGCCGTTGACCATTTCCACCTTCGCGCTCACGTAGGTCGGCGGCGTCATTTCGGCGAGTTCCAGAGTGGCTTTACCAAGGCCTCCGACCTGCGACAGCGCCAGAAACAACATGATTGCCACCCCCAAGCCCATGACGATGCCCTGCATGACATCGGTCCACACCACCGCACGAAAGCCGCCGTAGGTGACATAGGCAATCACCGCAACGCCGAACACGGCGAGACACAGCACGTAGTCCGGTCCCGCATTTCCGACCCATGGCACGCCGTCGATCAATCGGCCGACCCCGTGCACCGCACTGACGTAAAGCGGCGCCTCCTCGAGCAATACCGCGAGAATTTTTGCGCCGGCCTTAAACTGCGCCAGCAGATAGAAAAACAGAAACACGACGATCATCACAGTCGCCACCAGACCAACCGCACTGTTCTGGAATCGCTCGCGAAAAATTTCCGGGATTGTGATCGCCCCGGAGCGACGGGCGACTTGATTGAGACGTTTGCCCATCAAAGCCATCGCCACCAGCGGCACGGTCATGTAACCGGCGATCCACAGCGCCAACACCCAACCGTGAGAGTAGATCAACGCAGGAAAGCCGACAAAACTACCGCCGGAGGCACTCGTCGCCGCCGCAGTAAGCGCCAGCGCCCATACTCCGAACCCCCGGCTGCCGAGGAAATACTCCGACATGAAGCCCTCTTTTCCGCCTTTCTCTTTCACTCTGCCGGCAAGCCAGGCGAGAGCAAAAACTGCCACCATATAAAATCCGAAAGCTATCAGTACCGAACTGGCACCGCTGTCTTTCTCGACCGTCGCAGCCAGCAAACTCATGGCTTGTCACCTCCCTCAACAGGCGTCGCGTCGCCTTGCACATCGCGACTGAGATCGTGGTCTTTCATGAAAAATATCGCAAACCAGAAGGTGAACAGCGATGCCACCCCCCACGGAACAATCACTCCCCAGAACACCCACCACGGCATGCCCATCACCAAACGGATCGTCGCGCCATCGGCAGGTTTGTCGTAGCCGAATGCCGCGCAAAAGCCGACCGACCAAAGCGCAAACACCACCGCAAACACCAACACCACAACCATTTCTCGACGAGCACTGCCGACAAGCGGGTCCTCCTCCTCACGGCTCACCCGCCAGTTAGCTTCTTCCTGGGTTTTCATAACAAAAGAACAGAGAAGTAAATCACGCCTCAGGCCAGGCTTCGCGAATTCGGCGCACGAAGTTGCCGTGAAAAATTCCCTCGATGTCCTCCGTCGAGTAGCCTTTATCCCCTAACAACCCCACCAACTGTTGCAAGTCAGCGATCGAGTCGAGGTCGACTGGACATTGATCCTTTCCGAAACCGCCATCGAGATCGGAACCGATACCGATGTGTCTGGCATTACCGGCCAGCTGGCAGACATGATCGATGTGTTCAACGATATGAGCGATCATGACACCAGCCGATTCCGGCGTGGTCTCGCCGCGCACCCAACCGGGCACCATCATCCATGCATCAAAAACCGCTCCGAGCACCGCGCCGCGTTCGATCAGCGCTTTGATTTGCTCGTCACTGAACTGGCGCACGTCGGGTGCGATCGAACGACAATTGGAATGACTCGCCCAGACCGGCCCGTTAAAAATCTCCAGCGCCTGCCAGAAAGTGTCGTCACACAGGTGAGTGACGTCGAGAATCATTCCGAGCCGATCCATTTCCCGGATCAGTTCCTCGCCACCCGGCTTGAGCTTCCCTACTTTGTCGTGGCCAAACGCATAGCGCCCCTCGCCGTAGTGCGCCGGCCCCATCGCCCGCAGGCCATCCTCAACCACCGCACGCTCAAGATGCCCCGGAGTGATGATCGAATCTGCGCCTTCCAGCGACAACACGTAACCGATCGGCACATCGTCGGCCGCCTCACCAGTCTGCCACTGGCTGAAACTTTCCTCGAAATCTGCCCGGGTACGCAACTGCCGCATCTGGCCATCCGCCTCCATTGCCCGATACCAAGCCAGCTGACCCTGTGTCTGCGCCCATGCCTGTTGCGGCGAATTCCACCCGGAAGCCACTGCTCCCGGCTTCATGCAACCGGCGATTTGCGTGGCCACACACAGCCCAATACCGCCCTTGCGCATCTCCGCGAGTGATACCACACCGGTGCCGCGCCCTTTCAGGTCTGTCATCCCGGCCTCTTCGGCGCGGATGTCGGAAATCGGCAAACGCAGGTCACGATTGTATTCGAGCGCGTTGAGGCTCAAGTCGAGATGAACGTCAAAAATCAGCATAACAGGTCGGTCGTCGTAAGGAAAAGTGCCCGCCTCGCGACGGACCTAGGCATTGGTAAATGCTGCCACGCTGCTGTCGATTAAAAATGCCGCGCAACCGCGCCGCTTTCGATTGCTATTTATTCAGGAGTGCATTCTGCTCCCGCCTCCCCAATGAACTCCCGCCTCGCCAAATTTCTCGTTCTGATGGCGCTGATCATCGGTGCCGTTGAGATCGTTGTGCGAACCAATAGCGAAAACTTTTTCGCGCTCTCCGACAAGCTGCTGCTCAAGGTCGAGATCCTCAAACGCAATCCCGACACGCGCGTGCTCTGCCTCGGCACCTCCCGTTTTCTAGACGCCATTGATGAGCGCCAGTTCAGTTCGGAAATCGAACGGCTGACCGGAAGAAAAATCAAGGTGATGAACGCCGCGACCACCGGATCGCAGGGTGCCCGCTTCGAGTATTTCGCAGAGATCGCCGCAAAGAACGCGAATCTCACTCACGTCATTCTTGAAGCCGACCCGCCGGCACTGCAGGACGGAGATCTGAATTTCCCCGACCATCTGACTACCACCGAATCTGACGACAACGGGGACCTGAAATTCGCCACACGAACCGAAAACCGGCTTCAGGCCCTGTTAATGGAACACGTCGCCATCGTCAAATATCGCAAGGCACTGCGCCCGGCGACTTTCGAAAAGCTGTTTGTGCTCGCCACCTCCGACGTCATCTCTCCAAACGCCTGGTCGCGCAAAGGAATTCTACGCAATTTATTCGTAACGCCGGAAGTCGAAATCACTGACCGGATCATCGCCGACTACCGCCCGGAGATTATTACTCGTGAGAGTGTCGCGCCCCCTCTCGAGGAGCTTCGTCCAGGCGTCGAGCTCAACCACTTACAGCGCATTTCAGAAATTTTTGCCGCCAGCGACATCGCAGTCATCTGGGTCGCGCCGCCGGTTTCCAAAACCAGCATTAAAAGCAATCACAATTCCAAATACAGCGACTACTACCGCCACCTGGCGCGTCGGCACGGCTCTGAATTCTACGACTACGCAGGCAGCCCGACCGATGACCGGCATCTTCGTGACCCGACCCATCTAAACGCCACTGGACGCTTCATCTTTACCGCCATTCTCGCCCGCGATCTCGCAGAAAAAATCGCCGCCGATTCGGAGTAATTCACGCCCTGTCTCCGTATCGTATGCTGTTCAATTCGATCACCTTCATCCTGTTTCACTTCTGCTTCGTGCTGCTCTACTGGGCGACACCGTCACAGCGGGTCCGGCAAGTGTGGTTGCTGTTGAGCTCGATCATTTTCTACAGCTGGTACTACTGGCCCGGCATCATCCTGCTCGGGATCTCGATCACAGTGAACTACGCGTTTTCGCACTGGATCGATGCCAGCCCTGCAGAGGCGAAAAAGCGGGTGCTCAGCTTCGCAGTTATCGTCAATCTGTGCAGTCTCTGCTGGTTCAAGTATTCAAAATTTATCGCTGAAAATTTCGTTGCCCTGCTCGACACGGTCGGAGTTTCAGTCGAGGCCCCGCCGATGAGTGCCTGGCTGCCACTGGGCATTTCATTCTACACCTTTCAGGTGATCGGCTACCTGATCGACATCGGTCGTGGCGACATCAAAGCCGAGCGGAATTTCCTCTCATTCGGCGTATTTAAATGCTTCTACGCCCAGCTGATCGCCGGCCCCATTGTCCGCGCCAACGAGTTGCTGCCGCAACTGCACACATTCCAACATTTCAACAGTCGCAGTTTCCACCTCGGCATCTACCTGATGCTTTCCGGCCTGGCGATCAAAATCTGCGTCGCCGATACCCTCGCTCAATTCGTCGATCACGGATTCGGCGGTCCCGGCCAACTCGAATTTCTCACCGCCTGGCTGACCCTCTACGGATTCGCATTTCAAATCCTCGCCGACTTCTGGGGCTACTCGACCGTCGCTATCGGCCTCGGCCTGATGTATGGCATCGACCTGCCACTGAACTTCAATCTGCCTTACGTCGCCTCATCGATCCGCGACTTCTGGCGGCGCTGGCACATCACCCTGTCCGCGTGGTTGCGCGACTACCTCTACATCCCCCTCGGCGGCAATCGCCGCTCGATGAACCGCAACCTGTTCCTGACCATGTTGCTCGGCGGCCTGTGGCACGGCGCATCGTGGAACTTTGTTATCTGGGGTGCCGGCCACGGCATCTGGTTGGTAATTGAACGATTAACGCCGAAAATTTTTCCCGAAAACCGTTTCTTCAGATGGCTGAAGATCGTTCTGGTTTTTAACGGTGTCTGCCTGCTTTGGATCTTTTTCCGCTCGCCCGATGTCGCCACTGCGCTCGACTACCTGTCCACCCTGTTCGCTCCGCCGTTCACGATGGCCGCCGAGCCACCTCAAGTGCTGATCATCATTCTACTCAGCTTTTTTACCTTCATGGCTTACCTGGGTAAATCGCTGACCGACCGGCGTTTTCTCGACTGGGGCTTGCCCCGGCAAACCACCGTCTGCCTGCTCCTGCTCGCGCTTATTGTCGCCTATGCCGACGCCCGCCTCGACTTCATCTACTTTGAGTTTTGATGCGGCGTAACCGGAACTGCCAGTAACGAACGAGGCGGTATACAGATCGACAAGAGGCCGCGCAGTTTCCACACTGCCATCATGGCCCCGCTGACCGTTCACACTCTCATCACCATCGTCAGTGCATGCGTTTGCGTTTGCGCGCCTGCTGCTGAAAAGCCGATCAAAGTATTCATTCTCGCCGGACAGTCGAACATGGAGGGTCACGCTAAAGTTGAGACCTTTGACTATATCGGCGACGATCCAGCCACCGCGCCGCTGCTTGAAAAAATGCGCAACGCCGACGGCAGTGCGCACGTCTGTGAAGGCGCATGGATTTCCTACCTTACCGGTCGCCAAGACCGGAACGGCGAAGGCTTTGGCAAACTTACCAGCGGCTACGGCTCGCGGCAGAATCCGGCTGAGGACGGCGGCAAGATCGGTCCCGAGTTTACTTTCGGCATCACCATGGATGAACACTTCGACGAGCCCGTGCTGATCATCAAAACCGCGTGGGGCGGCAAATCACTCTACTACGACTTCCGCCCGCCGGGTGCCGGCGTTTACCAACGCACCGCCAATGACATCGCCAAAGATCGCAACCACCCCGAAGGATCCGGTCACTACTACCGGCTGATGATCGCCCATGTCAAAAGCGTCGTCGATGACATCTCCCGCGTTGTCCCTGACTACGACAAGCAACGCGGCTACGAGATCGCCGGCTTCGTCTGGTTTCAAGGATTCAACGACATGGTCAACCGCGACGTCTACCCCGCCCTGCCCGCCGGGAACGACGAAAACCGCTTCGCGAAATACAGCACCTGGATGGCGCAGTTCATTCGCGACGTTCGCCAGGATCTCGCCGTCGAACGTATGCCCTTCGTCATCGGCGTGATGGGCGTCGGGGGAAAAGACGCCAAGCCGGACAATCTCCGATTCCGGCAGGCCATGGCTGCACCCGCGACCGATCCCGAATTCAAGGGCAACGTCATCGCCGTGCCAACCTCGCCGTTCTGGGACGAGCCGCTGGCAGCCATCGCCGCCAAACGCGATCAGGTCCGCCAGATGAGCTATCTGTTACGCACCGAAAACAAGAATCACGCCAACCGGGATGGCAGCATGCAAAAGGCCGAACAACAGGCTTACCTTAAAAGATTTGAAGCGGACCTCATCACTGCCGAAGAAGCCCAACGCTGGCAGCGTGGTGCCTCCAACCAGGGCTACCACTACCTCGGCTGCGCAAAAACTTTTGCCGCCATCGGCACGGCCTTCGCCGAAGCCATTCTCGAAATGCATCCGTAGCGAATCGAAACGAAGCGGAATCAGTGCTTCGCCTCTTCCTTGAGCAAGTGCGGGAACTTTTCCTGAAATCGCTTCAAACGCGGAATCGACACATTCAAGATGTACGGATGATACGGATTGTTCTTCTCGTAATCCTGATGGTAATCCTCGCCGACCCAGAATTTCTCAAACGGCATCACCTCGGCAGCGACCTTGTCGCGACCGATCGCAGCGATCTTTTCGTCGATGATTTTTTTCTCCGCCTCGTTTTGATAGAATAGAATCGAACGATACTGCGACCCGTGATCCGGTCCCTGACCGTTTTTCTGTTCGATGTTCTGCGAGCCAAAATAAACGTCCACCAGCGTGCTGAAACTGACCACATTCGGATCATAGATAATCTCCACCGCTTCGGCGTGCCCCGTGGTGCCGGTGTTACTGGCCTCGTAAGTCGGGTTCTCGGTATGGCCGCCTGCGTACCCGGAGATCGATTCCTCGACGCCTTTGACACTTTCGTAAACGGCCTCAACACACCAGAAGCAGCCACTGGCGAAATACGCCTTTGCTTTACCACCCGCGGCACTTGCCTGAGCCGGTTCGGCTGCGGGTTCAGCGGCAGGCTCGCCGGACTGCGAAGGATCAGCAGGCTCGGCGGCCTCAACGGCGGGTTCAGTCGAACCGGATTCGGCGGGCTCACCAACCGGCTCAGAGCGTTGGCAGGCAGAAAATGACGCCAGCACCGAAGCGGCCACGAGGAGAATAATCGATCGTTTCATAGATAGAATCAGAAAAGTTTTGTCAGTTCAGCACATGGAATCCTGCAAAATATTTCGCGCCAGCGTAAAGCCCACCACCCGCCATCGCAATGCTTGATCGGACGCGATCAAGCCGTGTCCCTTTTCCCCCCACGGCCGATCCGCGCTTGAACTCAACGCCCCGCAGTTTCACACTGCGAACGGCCGATGGATAATTCTTACAAATCTCGGGCATCCATTTGGTATCGCCAGCTCGACAACCGGGACACCGGTCGCTCTATTGCGAATCGTCGAAGCACTCCCTAATCTCACTACGCTGTCATGTTTAAACACGTTCTCATCCCGCTCGCCACCCTGCTCATGTTACCAGCCAGCCTTTCGATCGCCGCAGATCCCGGCCCCGAAATCTGGGACCTCGACGCCCTGTCCACAGCTCCCGCCTTTCGCTGGGACGATGAGAAATCCTCTATCCGCTCGCTGATTTACGAAGGCGCCACCATCGATGGCAAAGCCACCGAAGTGTTCGCCTTCTACGCCGATCCCTCCACCGTCGGCATGGAGAACCCACCCTCGGCTCCCTATCCCGCCGTCGTCTGTATCCATGGCGGAGGCGGCACCGCCTTTGCCGAATGGATCGACCTGTGGGCCCGCCGCGGCTACGCCGCCATCTCTATGGACCTGTCCGGTCGACGACCAGCCGCGCCGGATTTCGATCCCAAAACCGGCGCTCTGAAGCCCAGCCCCGAAGCCCACAAAAAAGCATCGCGCACCAAACTCGAACGCGGCGGGCTCGACCACACTCACGACGATAAATTCGCCAGCGTCGGAGGCAGCACCGACGACGACTGGCCTTACCACGCCGTCACCAATGTCATTCTCGCGCACTCGCTGATCGCCAGCTTTGATCAGGTCGATGCCGACCGCACCGCTGTCACCGGCATCAGTTGGGGCGGCTACACCACCTGCCTGGTCGCCTCCATCGACTCCCGCTTCAAAGCCGCCGTTCCGGTCTACGGCTGCGGTTTTCTTCACCAAGGCGAATCCATTCAAAAACCTGCCATTGATGCGCTCGACCCCGAAAAGCGCCAACTGTGGATCGACCGCTACGACCCCGGCAGCCATCTACCGAAATGCCAGGTTCCCATCCTGTTCGTCAACGGCACCAACGACGTTCACTACGTGCTCGACAGCTACGCCAAAAGCTTTAACGCCGTTCCCGACGACACTGAAAAGAACATCCGCATCGAAGTCAAAATGCGCCACGGCCACCAGCCCGGATGGGAGCCTGCAGAAATCGGTCTGTTCATCGACGCCCACTGTCGCGACGGAAAGGCTCTGCCGAGCGTGACCTCCCTCAGCTCCGAACCGCAAACCGGCCTGCGCGCCACCTACCTGAGCGAAACCGCCATCGCGAAAGCCGAACTTCACTACACCATCGATACCGGTCTACGCGCCAAGCGCGAGTGGCAGAGCGCGCCGCTGAGCATTGACGAAAGCAACCACGGGCTTTCCGGCAAAGCTGTCCCCGCCGCTGCCAACACGTGGTTCATCAGCCTCACCGACGACCGCGATGCGATGATCACGTCGGCGGTTCAGTTCTCCGACCAGCCTTCGGAAAGCGCCAACTCCATTGCCCCCGACCAGTCGCTCGCAGTCCGCTCAAGTCAGCGCCCGTAAAGCTGCGTGAAATAGAAAAAGCCATCGGCAGTCAACGCACAGCCGACACCCGTCAAAGAGTCGCGCTCATCGAGCAAATTGCGCCGATGCCCGGCACTGCTGTTCCACCCTTCGACCGTAGTGAATGCCGGAGCGTCATGGCCCATTCCATAGGCAACATTTTCGGTCAGGCGAGTGACAATTCCGCGCGCCCGCACCTGTGCGGAGCGCCCGTCAAACCCCGCGTGACTGATGCGCCGCTGTTGCGCCATGGTCTGAGCGTGAGATCGCGCCACCTCCGCCAATTCGTCGCTCCATAGCAGGGCAGCCATCCCTTTCGAAACGCGCAGGCGGTTGGCTTGCTCAAACAATTCTTTCGACAGATCGACCGAACTCCATTTTTCCGCCGTCGCGTCCCGCTGCCCGGTCGGCAAATTTTCTGCCGACCGGCAACCCGGGAACATCGATATCACACAGGCCAGAAACACTGCCCGGGCAACGAGGGAAAAAATCTTCGTGCCGTTCAAACGTTTCATGGTTCAGATTTTTGCGCTTGCGCGATACCCTTGGTGCAGCTCAGCTTCGCTCATCTCAGGTGGTTGGCTACTCCCCACTCGCTACTCTCTCGCTTTAGTTTGCCATTCACACAAAGATGATTGTCCCTCAAACCGCTACCCAGTCGATTTTTCTGTTAGCTTTGAGTGTCGCGCTGGCCACCTCCGTCGCCGCCGACAAGCCGGGCCAACCCACCGTCGATCAACCGCTGCCGCCACTCGAAGCCGCGGCGACCATGCAGGTGCCGGAAGGCTTCAAGGTCACCCTGTTCGCCGGCGAACCCGACGTCCAGCAACCGGTCGGATTTTGCATCGATGACCGCGGCCGCCTCTGGGTCGCCGAAGCCTACGGCTACCCGAAACACAGCGACCAACCCGGCAAAGATCGTATCCTGATTTTCGAAGACACCGACAACGACGGCGTCCACGACAAACGCACCGTTTTTTACGACAAGCTCAACTACGTCACCGGCATCGAAGTCGGCTTCGGCGGCGCCTGGGTAATGTCGCCGCCGTACTTCTATTTCATCCCCGACAAAAACGCCGACGACGTTGCCGACAGCGAACCCGAAGTCCTGCTCGACGGCTTCGGCAACCACGCCAACTCACACAACATCGCCAACGGCTTTGCCTGGGGTCCCGACGGATGGCTCTACGGCACCCACGGTCGCACCAACTGGTCGATGATCGGCAAGCCAGGCGCGACCGAAGCCGAACGGCAACGCTTCGACGGCGGCGTCTGGCGCTACCATCCGGTGCGCCACGAGTGGGAAGCCTACGCCGACGGCACCACCAATCCCTGGGGCATCGACTGGAACGAATACGGCGAAGCCTTCATGTCCAACTGCGTCAATCCCCACCTCTTTCACGTCATCCAGGGCGCCCACTACGAACCCTGGCGCGGCCGGCAATCGAGCCAGTATGCCTACGACCGTATCGAGTCGATCGCCGATCACCTGCACTTCGTCGACGGCGCCCACACCGAAGTCGGCACCGACCAAATCAAATCACTCGGCGGCGGCCACGCCCACTGCGGCATGATGATCTACCAGGGCACCAACTGGCCGGAAAAATATCGCAACACCGTGTTCATGAATAACATTCACGGCAAACGCATCAACAACGACCTGCCCGAACGCCACGGCTCCGGCTACATCGCCAGACACGGCGAAGATTTTGCCATCTCAAAAGATCCCTGGTTCATGGGCGTCACCCTGCAGTACGGCCCCGACGGCGGCGTCTTCGTCATCGACTGGTCGGATACCGGCGAGTGCCACAGCACGACTAATACGCGGCGGGAGACCGGACGAATTTTTAAGATCACGTATGGGGATGAACTGCCGGAATTGCCAAGCCCTCAGTTACTCGAACGATCATTCGAAGAGCTAGCGATACCGAAAGAGATCGACAACCAGTGGATCGTTCGTCACTCGCGCCGCCTACTCCAGGAAAAAGCCACGCAACTTAACGAAGAAAGGGCTCTGCTCATCTCCCTCCACAAGCAGTTGTTAAAACGCAATTCCGGCAGAAGTGAACAGCAGATTACTCCCGCCAGACTAAACCTCGTTTGGACTTTGCATGTCATCGGCGCCCTCCGGGATTATCGCCTATGGGACACTCTCGACGACAGAGACGAGCATGTCCGCGCATGGGCTGTCCGCCTCTCCTCCGAGAGCGGAAATCCACCAGATATCGTTTTGGCGAAGCTAGCCGACCTCGCCGCCAACGATCCCTCCCCCCTCGTCCGCCGCTACCTGGCCAGCGCCCTGCAACGCCTGCCCCACGCACAACGCTGGCCGATCGCCGAAGCTCTCGTCGCCCACGCCAAAGACGCCGACGACCAGAACCTCCCGCTGCTCTACTGGTATGCTTTCGAGCCCCTGGTCGCCACCGACTTCGACCGCTTCCTCGACCTCGGCTCGCATGCCAACATTCCCCTGATTCGTCACCACTCCGCCCGCCGCGCAACCGAGTTTGAAAACGCCGCGCACCTCTCCGAACTCACCGCCAGGCTCGAACCCGCCAACAGCGAGCAACGCCGCGACCTGCTGGCAGGCATTCTCGACGGCCTCGACAGCCTGGGCATTCAAAACCCTGACATTGCCACCAACTGGAACAGCACCTACGCCGCACTCCGGAAAGATCCCGCCAGCGAAGTCCACGAACTCGCCATCCGTCTCGCCCTGCGCTTCAATGATCCCGTCGCCCTCAAGCAACTCAACGATCGTGCCGGCGATCGCAGCGCTGCCACCGATGTCCGCCGCAGCGCCATCAAGGCACTCATCGATAAAGGCAGCGATGACATGGCGCCCCTGCTTTTTTCCCTGCTCGACGATGCACCGGTCGGCGACCTCGCCATCCGCGG
>CBDULB010000029.1:0-52985 GCA_965367965.1 uncultured bacterium
CGGAGCCGAGTGGGGCGATCTGGCGACTTTGCGGGATCTGCAAGATGGGGTGAAAGTCAGATTTGAGCGGGCTTAGGTAGCTGACTCAGAACCGTCCAGGGTGGCGGTGACTGTAAAGAGGAGCGCGGATAAGCGAATTTCCGCGTTGCGTTTCGGGTCTGACACCTGTTTGATCCTCGGACATCATCGCCGGACAATTCTGCCGTCGCTCGTATGTCTGAAGAGCCCAGCCAACCCGGCGCCGAGTCGCCAACGCCAGCCCCTACGCCCACGCGTCGGCAGGTCTTTGTGCGGCGCTTTGCCAGCACGATCATTCTCTGGGGAATCGCGGCGGTGGCGTTTATTTTTCCGCATAAGCTGGTCTTCGCGGGGCTTGGGGTTCTAATGATAGGTGCGGCGCTGATGGAGTATTTCCGAATCGCATTTGCGTCGGAAATCGCGGCTGGAAATCGTCGACCGTACCGGCTGACTGCGATCCCGGTGATCATTGTCTCACTGTTTTATGTGATCGCCCGTTTTGGATGGCCGGCCTTTATTGTGCCGCTGCAAAATGAGCTGGAGGGACTCGCTCTTGCAGCCGTGATCATTTCGCTGTTTGCGGTAAGGTTGGGTGGTGACGTCGAGTTGCGTCGAACCTATCGCGAGATTGCTATCGGTGTGTTTGGCTTCGCCTACCTCGTGCTTTTGTTCGGCTTCGTGATCCGTATTTTGACGATGCCCGAGTTGGTGGTTGGCGAACACCATGTGGGTCACCTTTACCTGATTTACCTGCTGGCGATCACTAAGTTCACCGACATGGGGGCCTACGTGGTCGGATCGATGATCGGCAAACACAAGATGATCCCGCGTATCAGCCCGGGAAAAACCTGGGAAGGCATCATCGGCGGTGTCGGCTTCGCCGCCCTGGCGGCGTTCGGACTGAAGGCCCTGATGCCGGAAGCGCTGGCACAGATTTCCTGGTTGGCAGCGGGCCTGCTGGCTCTGGTGCTCGCCGCGTTGGCGGTAGTCGGTGACCTGGCGGAATCGATCATCAAGCGCAGCCTCGCGGTCAAGGATTCGGGCCACGTCATGCCGGGTATCGGTGGGGTGCTCGATCTGGTCGACAGCATTCTATTTACCGCGCCGGCGTTCTATCTCTATCTGCTGGTAATCACGGGTTAAAAAATATGAACCGCACTGCCCGATCTCAACCCCGCAATGTGGTCGTCCTTGGTTCGACTGGATCGATCGGTGAAAGTGCTTTAAAAGTTGCGCGCGACATCCCTGACCGCATGCGTTTGGTTGGCCTGGCAGCCCATCGAAGCGGGGAAAAGCTGGCCAGACAGCTGAAAAAGACCAAGGTCCAGCGTGCCTGTCTCAGTGATCCTGAGGCCTTCGCCGAGTTCCGCGAATCGATCCCGGGCAGCGTCACCGCACTGACTGGAGAGGAGGGCTTGATCGAGTTGGCGACTTTGCCGGAAGCGGACATGGTGTTGATTGCGATTGTCGGCACGGCGGGCTTGCGACCGGCGCTGGCGGCGATCGAAGCGGGCAAGGACATCGCCGTCGCGAGTAAAGAAATTCTGGTCATGGCAGGCGAGGCGGTAATGACTGCTGCGCGTCGGCGCGGAGTGCGGGTGTTGCCGGTCGACTCCGAGCACAATGCTATTTTTCAATGCCTCGAAGGCCGGCAGCCTGAGGACGTCTCCCGCCTGATCCTGACCGCGTCGGGCGGACCATTCCGGCAGTTGCCGAGTGAGCAGCTGGCCGACGTGACCGTCAAGCAGGCGCTCAAGCACCCGACCTGGGAGATGGGTCAAAAAATCACGATTGATTCCGCAACGCTCTTCAACAAGGGCCTGGAAATGATCGAGGCGCGCTGGCTGTTCGGCGTCGAGATGGATCGCGTCGACGTTATTGTGCATCCGCAGAGCATCGTGCATTCGATGGTTGAGTTTGTTGACGGGTCGGTGCTTGCGCAGCTCAGCGTGACCGACATGTGTTTTCCGATTCAGTATGCGGTTACCTGGCCCGAGCGCGTTCCGAATACCCTCAAGCCGCTCGATTTTGCACAGCTGGCGCGACTCGATTTTGAAAAGCCGCGCTGGGATGATTTTCCGGCACTCAACCTCGCTGTCCGGGCTGGAACTGAGGGCGGCACTTTGCCGGCGGTGATGAATGCCGCCAATGAGATCGCCGTTGCTGCATTTTTAAAAGGCGCGATTGCCTTTCCGGAAATTTGGGAAACTGTGGGCGCGACTATGGAAGCGCACACCGGTGTCGAGCATCCCAGCCTTGAGCAGATTCTGACAGCGGATGCATGGGCGCGCAGACACGCCGAAAATTTGATCACATGACAGACAGCAAAAGCACCTCAAAGCGGAATCATTGGATGGGTTTCGACCTCGGTGGCACTAAGATGCTCGCCAAAATTTATGACGCCGACTTTAATGAATGTGGCTCATTCAAGTCCAAAACAGAAGGCCATCGCGGTAAAAAAGCAGGCCTTAAGCGCATGGTTAAAGTGGCTTGCGAAGCTCTCGACGACGCGGGCGTAAAAGCTGAATCTTTGGCCGGGATCGGCTTTGGCGTTCCCGGACCGGTCGATCCCGACAGTGGTGTCATTCTCGAGGCACCGAATCTCGGTTGGAAAAATGTCGATGTGCGCGGCCATTTTGAAGCGGAATTCGGTTGTTCAGTTGTCGTGGCCAACGATGTCGATGCCGGCGTGTTCGGTTCGTACAAATTTGGAGTCGCCAAAGGCACGCGCTCGGTGGTCGGGGTTTTTCCCGGCACGGGAATCGGCGGTGGCGCCGTGATCGACGGAAAATTGCTGCAAGGGGCAGGCATTTCATCGATGGAGATCGGCCATATCCCGATGACGGTGGACGGTGACGGTCGACCGCTTGAGTTGGAGATGCTCGCCAGTCGTTTGGCGATTGCTGCCGAAGCTGCGAAGGCAGCCTATCGTGGAGTTGCGCCAAATCTGATGCAGGAGTGTGGAACGGATTTGTCGAACATCAAAAGTGGAGCTATCGCTCGTGCGATTGCTGCGGGCGATGATGAGATCGAGGCGATCGTGATTCGCGCGGCGCATTGGTTGGGACTTGGCGTGGCGACGGTTTACAATTTTCTCGCGCCGCAGATGATTGTGCTCGGCGGAGGCCTGGTTGAGGCGATGCCGGACCTTTGGGTGAAGCATGTTACGAAATCGGCGAAGGCTGCGCTGATGCCGAGTTATGCCATGCGGGTCAACGTTGTCGCTGCCGAATTGGCCGACGACGCCACAGCATTGGGCGCGGCCGGTTGGGCGCGAACAAAGATTGAGGGCAGTTGAGATGACGAGACCTCAGTCGTGAGCAAACCTTCTTACCGTTCGGCCCCGATCACGACCTCCGGCATGCCGCCGGGGATTCCGTATATCGTTGGCAACGAGGCGGCGGAGCGGTTCAGCTTTTACGGTATGAAGGCCATTTTGACGGTCTTCATGTACAAGTATCTGTGGTTGATGGATGACGTGCCGGGCATCCCGATGTCGCGGGCGGCGGCATCTGAGAATCAGCACCTGTTTACTTTTGCGGTGTATTTTACGCCGGTCGTCGGTGCCTTGATCGCGGATATCTTCTTCGGCAAATACCGGACCATCGTCGCGTTGTCGATTGTCTACTGCGCGGGTCACGCCTGCCTGGCAGCGATGGGGATCGCGGGGCCGGCGCACTGGTGGTTATTGGCGGGCCTGGGTTTGATCTGTGTCGGTTCGGGAGGGATCAAGCCCTGTGTGTCGGCGCATGTCGGCGATCAGTTCGGCAGTGAGAACCGGCATTTGCTGACGCGGGTGTTCAACTATTTTTACTGGTCGATCAATCTCGGGGCGTTTGCGTCGAGCCTTCTGACGCCATGGTTGCTGGAATGGTACGGACCACATTGGGCGTTCGGCATTCCCGGTGTGCTGATGGCACTGGCGACGGTGGTTTTCTGGATGGGGAGGAGAAAGTTTGCGCACATCCCGCCGGGCGGTAAGCGTTTTGTAAAGGAGTTGTTCAGTGGCGACGGCCTGGTGGCGGTCGGTAAGCTGACGGTGATTTATTTGTTCATCGCGATGTTCTGGGCGCTGTTCGATCAGACGGCCTCGTCGTGGGTCATTCAGGCGGATGACATGGACCGGCGCTGGTTGGGAATCGAATGGTTGCCGAGTCAATTGCAGGCGTTGAATCCGATCCTGGTGTTGACGTTTATTCCGCTGTTCACGTTTGTTATCTACCCGCTGATCGACAAGGTGTTCCCGCTGACGCCGCTGCGCAAAATTGCCATCGGTCTGTTCGTGATGGTCGCGGCGTTTGCGATCATGGCTCTCGCTCAGGAAAGAATCGACGCCGGCGAGCAACCTTCGATCGGCTGGCAGGTGATCGGTTATTGTCTGCTGACAGCGTCTGAGGTGATGGTGGCGATTGTCAGTCTGGAGTTCAGCTACACCCAGGCACCGCGCTCGATGAAGTCGTTGATCATGTCTTTCTGGTTGCTGGCTGTGGCCGTAGGCAACCTGCTGACGGCCGGGGTAAATCACTTCATGCAACTGCCCGACGAATTGTTGCGTGCCGATGAAATCGCGAAGCAGGAAAAATCGCGGGAGGTGGTGTTGCCGGGGTTTGATGGCAAACCGGGCACGATTGATGATATCACGGTCGGCTACGATGAGGATTTTTTGCGGATGACGGTCGACTTTGCCGACAAGGCATCGATCGAGGCAGTCGCCGGGAAAATTTCTGCGTTTGCCGAGGCAGACGCGCAGCACTTTGTTCCCTCGCAGGAACAGGCGCAGAAGATGATTGCCGGTGCGGTCGATGCCTGGGATCAGCCTTTGGTTTACACCTTGGTCAGCAGTCGACGTTGCCGGATCAGTAGCGCGGGCCCTGACAAGCTACTGAACACGCGTTGGGACATGGGAAAAACGCTGGAGTTTGAAGCGCCCAAAAAAACCTCAGTCAGTGTGCTCGATTACTTCCGTCCGCAGGATCCGTGGCTGGAGGTGCGGGTGCGTGAATTGGCGGCTCAGCGGGAGGATGGGCTGCGCGATGATGCCCTGTTTGTCGGCGGCCAGAACAAGCTGGAAGGGGCGCGTTATTTCTGGATGTTCACCTGGTTGATGCTGGGCACGGCGCTGATTTTTGTCGTCGTCGCCAGGCTCTATCGCACCCGGGAATATCTCTACGAGACTGAGGATGAGTCCCTTATATTGGACCCTCACGGCGGGTGAAGTGGGCGGCGGGTGCCGGAGTCCCGGGGAGAAAAGGAAAAGGCGGCCCGACCGAACTCTTCCGCGAGAAACCCCCGAAACTCACAGGAAAAGGAAAAATCAGTCGGACCGCCTTAAAGGGGTTCACACTGGGTGAACGATTCGATTGTCCCATAAATCTGTTTTTTCGCAATCGGAAAGTACTAAGATTTGCGTGATGTTCGCTTAGTTTAAAAGAGTTAGGGGGTTTGCAGAACACTGACATTGCAGGTAGACAAAGCGCAAGTTCACGTGAGTATTGGAGCTTGTGATTCGGGGGTATGGATCTCCGGAGTAATTAAAATCCCAGACCTTATTTTTCCATGCGAACCAAAGCTTTTACCGGACTCGTGCCGGCTCCCGATTTTGCCGCTGATGTCGCAGCGGTGCCTTACGATGTGGTCAACACGGAGGAGGCGAGAGCCCTGGGTGCCGACCGGCCCCGCAATTTGATTCACGTGGACCGTGCAGAGATCGATCTACCCGCCGGCACAGATCCGTATTCGGATGAGGTTTACCAAAAGGCGGCCGACAACTTGCGCCAGTTGCAGGATGCAGGGGTGTTGGTGCGTGAGTCGGCCCCGTGTGTTTATCTGTATCGTCAGGTCTGGAAGGGACACACTCAGACCGGTATTGCGCTTGCCTGCCACATCGATGACTACGGCGAGGACATCATTCGAAAGCACGAGAAGACCCGGCCGGTGAAGGAGGATGATCGCACTCGTCTGGTCGACACGTTGGGCGCGCACACGGGGCCGATCTTTTTGACCTACAAGGACGACCCGTCGTTGAGTGCGATTGTAAAAACCATCACTGATCAAATCGCTCCGACGGTCGATTTTACGGATGAGAATGAGGTGCAGCACATTGTCTGGCGCGTCGAGGGAGGGGAGCCGATTGTCAATGCCTTCGGCAAGGTGCCTCTCGCCTATGTTGCCGATGGACATCATCGCAGCGCCAGTGCCCACCGTGTCGGCAGCGAGCGTCGCGCGGCAAATCCGGATCACGATGGGTCGGAGGACTACAACTGGTTTCTCGGTGTATTGTTCCCGGCCAGCGAATTGAAAATCTTACCGTACAATCGGGTGGTTCGCGATCTCAATGGTCGTTCCCGCGATGAGTTTTTGGCGGAGCTGGCGAAAAGTTTTGAGATTACCGAAATCGGAAGTCCGGAACCATCAACTGCCGGTAATGTGTGCATGTATATCGATGGAAAATGGCACGGATTGAGTTGGCCGGACGTCGATGCTGACAGCCCGATCGATCGGCTCGATGTGTCGGTGTTGCAGGATCGCCTGCTTGAGCCTCTGCTCGGTATCGACGATCCGCGCACCAACGAACGCATCGATTTTGTCGGTGGCATCCGTGGTACGGCGGAATTGGAAAAGCGCGTCGACAGTGGCGAATGGGCGGTGGCGTTTTCGGTGTATCCGGTGACTTGTGACCAGTTGATGGACATTGCCGATGCGGGCGAGATTATGCCGCCTAAGTCGACCTGGTTCGAGCCGAAGCTGCGTTCCGGCTTGTTCATTTACACGCTGGACTGAACGGGGCGCGCGTCTAAGTTGGGCGGGTGAAATACCCGCCCATCGATCCCGAGTTTTTTACCGCAAACCGTTCACGACTGGCTGCGGCGCTGCGCCCCGGGAGCCTGGCAGTTGTAAACTCGTCGGATGTGCCGGCCCTGTGTGCTGACGGCACCCTTGGTTTTTACCAGAACAGCGATCTTTTCTATCTGGCCGGTGCCGATCAGGAGGACACGGTTCTGGTGTTGTTTCCCGATGCCGCCGATCCGGAGCAGCGCGAGATTCTGTTTGTTCGCGAAACCTCGGAACTGATCGCCATCTGGGAGGGGCAAAAGCTGACCAAAGAGCAGGCTGCGGCGGAAACCGGCATCGCCAACGTGCAGTGGATCGATCAGTTCGAACCAGTGCTGCGTCGGTTGTCCGCTCAGGCGCAGACGATCTACTTGAATTACAACGAGCATCCCCGGAAGGGTGGCGTGGTGGAATCTGCCGATGACCGGTTTCGGGTGCGTTGCCAGTCGTTGTATCCGGATCACCGCTACGAACGTCTCGGGCCGTTGATGCATGCCTTGCGGGTGACCAAATCGGAAACCGAAATCGAAATCACGCAGCGGGCTTGCGACATCACGCGCGATGGATTCCTGCGAGTGCTTGATTTCGTGAAACCGGGAGTGCGCGAATACGAAATCGAGGCCGAGTATGCTCACGAGTTTTTGCGCCAGGGATCGAAAGGCTTTGCTTATCAGCCGATCATCGCCGCGGGAGGAAATGCCTGTGTCCTGCACTATCTAAGCAATGACCAGGTCTGCGCAGATGGCCAGATGCTGCTAATGGATGTCGGTGCCGAGTACGCCAACTACAACGCGGATATGACACGGACGATTCCGGTCAACGGTCGGTTCACGGCCCGTCAGCGGGCGGTTTACGATGCTGTCCACCGGGTGCTGCGGGCATGTATCGACGATCTGGTTCGGCCGGGGGTTGCGATCAAGGATTATCAGCTGCAGGTGGCGCGAATCATGGAGGACGAGCTGATCGAGCTTGGCCTGATCGATGCCGGAGTGGTGGCGGAAGAGCGCCGCCTGACGGAGGAAGCCGGGAGCAGCGACACGGTCACCGCCCCGAAAGAGGAGACCAAGGCTTATCGTAAATACTTCATGCACGGCACTTCGCACAGTCTGGGACTGGACGTGCACGATGTGACGCCAATCGACCCTGAATTTGTCGAGAACATGCTGGTTACGGTCGAACCCGGCATCTACATCCGCGAGGAAGGGCTGGCCGTTCGGCTGGAAAATAACATCGTCGTGCGCGAATCAGGCAACCTTGACCTGATGAGCCACATTCCGATCGATTCCGATGAAATCGAGACCTTGATGGCTGGCGGAGAGGGCCGGCACCGCGTCGATTAGCGCGCGGGGTTTCGGCTCGATCAGATCAAATCAGCTCAGATAAGGTCGAGCAGTTCGGCGGGGGTTTCGATTAGGTGATCGGCGCCCATGCCGCGCAGTTCTGCGGCGTCCCGAAAGCCCCACAGCACTCCAACCGGTGTCATGCCGGCGCGCACTCCGGTGTGCATGTCGACGCCACTGTCTCCGACGTAGAGGCAGGCTTCCGGCGGCAGGTCGAGAGCTGCTGCGGCGTCGAACGCGCCAGCCGGGTCGGGCTTTTTCGCAATGCCTTCGCGCTGGCCGAAGACCGCGCCCCAGGGCCATGGTGAGAGAAACTCTTCGACACACTTGAGAGTGAATTCGTGTTTCTTATTGGACAGCACGCCGAGTTTGATGTCGCGTTCGACCAATCGATCGAGGAGTTCGGGAATGCCTGAATAGGAACGTGTTTTAGCGTTCCAGCGCTGCTCGTATTGCCGTTGAAAGTCTTCCAGTGCGGCATCGAGTTCTGCCTCGCTCGGCTTCGCGGCATCGGGGATGGCGCGTTCGACCAGCTTGGCCATGCCATCTCCGATAAGCTCCTTGTACTCTTCGGTTGGGATGGTCGGGTGACCAAGCGCGGTGAGCACGGCGTTGGCCGAATCGGCGAGGTCGGCGAGCGTGTCGAGAAGGGTACCGTCGAGGTCGAAGATGACGGCACGGGGTTTTGAGGGGAGCTGGCTCATGGCGCTACCCTTCGCAGGAAAAGTGGCTGCATGCCAGCCCGGATCGGCTCGTTTTTAGGGTGCGCCGATGTAACGTGTCAGCGAGCGCAGCACCGACTCGGCCAGTCTCGGCGAGTGATACATCAGTTCCTGAAAAAGCTTTTCATCGAGTTCGAGAATGCGGCCGTCGCCGAGCGCGCGCACGGTTGCCGTAGCAGGGATACCGGACACGGCTCCGATCTCGCCGACGATGTGACCGCGATGCAGGGTGGCAACCTGCGGGCCTGCCGGATCGCCGTTGGGTGCGGCATCCCGCCCGCGCACGAAAACTCCGAGTTCGCCGCTGATGATCACGTAAAGCATGCCGCCGTGCGTACCCTGCTCGATGAGGACTTCACCCGTCGAGCAATCGCGTTCGACGAAGCCGCCCGCAAGTTCCTCAAGTCGATTCAGAGGCGCGGTGGCGAAAGTCTCATTTTCGCGCAACAGCGCGACGATTTCCGGTTCCGTAAGCATAACAGACTGTGCCAATTTCGCAGTTGTCTCGTTAGCTAGTCAAGCTCGGTGATCATCTCAGTGAGCACCGAGTTGGCGATGAAGCACTCTTCGTGCGCTTTTTGATGAAGGGCTTCCAGCTCCTCGCGGGAAGGTTGTTTGTCGCCGGAGAAAACAGTTTTCGGTCTAAGAGTCACGGTTTTGATGACCATCTTTTTCGCGTCGTTGGGTGCGAGTTTGCCGACGGCTTCGTCTTGATAAGAATCGAGCACGAAACCCTGCATCGATGCCACGGCGAGAAACGTCAGCATGTGGCACGAGGATAGCGAGGCGACGTAGGCCTCCTCGGGATCGACGCAATCTTCGCTGCCAAGATATTTGGGCGCTGCTGAGGCGCGCAGCGTCTGGCCGTTTGGAAAGATCCATTCGTGGTCGCGCGAGTACTCGCGATACCCAAAACCGCTCTCGCCGCGGTTCCATTTTAAAGTGGCCCGGTGTTCTGACATGGCTGTCACTCTAGTATGGATTACGCCCCCGTCGCACGCAAAAAAGCTATGTGCGGCGGGCGACTGGGGCACGGATATCGGCTAGACTTGCTGCCCATGACTGTCTTTTCGCGAATCTGTTCAGGACCGCTCGCGGTTCTTCTTTTATTCCCACCGGGTTTGTCAGCCGCTGATGATGTCAAAGGTAAAGTCGCAGTGCCGCGACGACAGAGCCAGCCTCCGGGGCCGGCGGTCCCGCCTGAGCAGGCTGCCAGGAAGTTCACGGTGCCGGAGGGCTTTGCGGTTGAAGTGGTATCGGCGGAACCGGATTTGCTCAATCCGGTGGCGATGGCCATCGATGAACGCGGGCGTTTCTGGGTGACCGAATCGTTCGAGTATCCGCGCAAGGAGGCGGGTGAGGGGCGTGACCGGATAAAAATCCTCGAAGATACCACCGGCGATGGACGCTGCGACAAGGTAACGGTTTTTGCCGAAGGGCTGAATATTCCGTCAGGCATCGCGGTCGGTCACGGCGGGGTGTGGGTGGCGAACGCGCCGGATATTCTGTTCATGCAGGATACCGACGGCGACGATGTGGCGGATGTAAAAAAGGTCGTCGTAACAGGCTTCGGGCGCGACGACACCCATGAATTGCCGAACTCTCTGACATGGGGCCCGGATGGCTGGTTGTACGGGTTGAACGGGGTTTTTAACTTTTCGACCATCGAGCAGATGGGTCACACGCACGCGTTCACTTGTGCGATGTTCCGGATCGATCCGCGGCCGCGCCCCGAAGGTGACGAGTTCGCCGGTCAGCACGAGTTTCAAGTCTGGGCAGAGGGCACGTCGAATCCCTGGGGGATCGCGTTTAACGATGAGGGCGATGCATTTCTATCGGCCTGTGTGATCGATCATCTTTGGCACCTGACCGAGTCGGGTTATTATCACCGTCAGGGCGGTCCATATCCTCAGCATACGTGGAAGATCGGTTCGATCGTCGAACATGCGCATCAGATGGCGGCATACTGCGGCATTGTCTGGCTCGACACGGATGCCTACCCGGAGGAATTCCGGGAGCGTTTCTATATGGGTAATATTCACGGCGGCTGTCTCAACGTGGACGTCCCCGAACGCCGCGGCTCGACCTACTTCGCCACGCCGCGCGCCGACTTCATGACGGCCAATGACGTTTGGCACATGCCGGTGTCACAGCAGATCGGGCCGGATGGCAGTCTCTATGTGCTCGATTGGTATGATCGCTACCACTGCTATCAGGACGCCAACGCCGACCCCGAGGGGGTTGATCGCGCCCACGGCCGGCTCTACCGGGTGAGATACAAAGACACGCCGCGCGCGTCGCAATTCGATCTGAAATCGGAAAGCGACGAGCAATTGATCACCCGCCTCGACAGCGGCAATATCTACTACCGCAACACGGCGCAGCGACTGCTGGCCGAGCGCAGTGATGGCGCGGCCTTGGCAAAGTTGGCGAAGCTGGCCATCAGAGAAACGGCAGCGTCGCAGCGTCAGCAGCGCCATGCTTTGTGGGCCTTGATGGGTTCAGTGGACGGTGTCGGACAGGAAACGGCGAAGCAACTGCTGGCGTCGAGTGACGCCTTTGATCGTCGCTGGGCGGTCCGGGCGGCGGGCGATGATGACGCACTGGCCGCGGCGGTCGCTGGAGATTTGAAAAAACTCAGCGCCGATCCCGACATCCGGGTGCGACAGGAACTGATTATCGCCGCTGCCAAAACGGACGCGCTCGATACCGTTGCGACGATCAGTGAGGCACTGGCGCACACCGGCAACGACAAGCACATTGCTCAAATTGCCTGGCAGAATCTGGTGCCGGTGTTCGAGGGTGGTGGCAGTGGTGCATTTCTCAAATCGTTGTCGACGATCGAGACCTTCGACGACAAGCCGGCGGTGTTGGCGATGATGCCGACCTTCGCCGATTATCTGCTCGAACAGAAGACGCCGGATCTATCAGCTCTGGTGCAGTTGTTTGACTTGCTGCGGCAGCGTCGACAGGATGTGTTGGCGGCACGTGCGCTGGCGGCACTTACCGAGCGCGGCCGCAACGGGCAGTTGAACGAGCAGCAACTCGCCGAACTCGAGCAACAGCTGGCAGATGGCATTGCTGCCGTGCTCAAGGATGGGCCGGAATCGATGCGGCTCGATGCGGCGCTATTGGGCGCTGTCTGGCGGCGCCCCGGGGCGTTGCAGGCGATTAATAAAATTTTCGGTGACGAAAAACGCCCGGTAGAAGATCGCACGCGCGCCCTCGAAGCATTGGTCGCGGGAGGCGGTGACGCCTATTTCGCCACCGTGGCGGCGGTTCTGAACAACCCTGATGGATCAGCTGAGCTGCGCGGTAATGTTCTCGCCAGCCTCGGCCGCAGCGAGGCGTCTCAAGTGGCAGACGTGGTGCTCGATGCCTGGCCGCAGATGACTCCGGCGCTGCGCCGTGACGCCATCGAACTGTTGGTGCAGCGGCCGGCTTGGAGCGGAGCCCTGTTAGCGGCGATCGAGTCGGCAAAGGTCGATGCTTCAGCCGTCAATCCGATGCAGGCACGCAGCATGGCGGCCGGTGCTGACCAAGGCATTAAGGCTAAGATCGAAAAGCTTTGGGGTGCGGTACGCACCGATCGCAATCCGCAACGCGAGGCGGTGATCGCAGCCAGCCGCCGACTGCTGCGCGCGCATGACAGCGATTGGAAACGCGGGCGGGAAGTATTTCTTAGAACCTGTGCCGCCTGTCACAAATTGCACGGCGAGGGCAACATGATCGGTCCTGACATTACCAAAAGCGGGCGTGGAACTCTCGACCAGTTGTTGTCGAATGTGTTCGATCCCAATTTGGTCATCGGCGAGGCTTATCAGGCGCGCATGGTCAAAACCAGGGACGATCGAGTCATCATTGGTCTTCCGCTCGAGGACAACGAGCAGCGTTTGGTTTTGCGCACACCGGCTGGTCAGGACGAAAGTCTGGCGCGTTCGGCAATTGCTGAAAGTGAAGTGTTGAAAGTGTCGCTCATGCCCGAGGGCCTGGAGGCGACTATGACGGAACAGGAGCGCGTCGATCTGCTCGCGTATCTATCGTGGGACTTGCATCCCGAAAATGCCGATGCGGTGCAGTTGGCCGGCTTCGGTCCACCCGAACCGCGCAAGGTCACCGATCCGAAACTACAGGCGGCGTTAGTGCGCGATTTTGCGCCCGATTTCGATTTTGCGGTTGAGACCCACAAGGAGTTCGGTGCCGAAATTCTGGAAAATTTCCGCGGTAAGGTTGGGGTGTTGCGCATTCATCCGATCACCGAACGTGTGCCGGCGGTGTTGCGCACGACGCTGAAGATCGAAAAGGGTGGCCCTACCCGACTGCGGCTCAGCGTTTCGCATCACGTTGACGGCGCCAACCGGGGGGACTGGCGGATTATCGTTAAAGCCAACGGCGAGCGGGTGCACGAGTCGTGGGTGCGCGCCGACACGATGATGCCGCTCGATGCCGAATGGCGAACCGTGACGGTGAATCTGGAGAAATTCGCAGGCAGTGATGTGCGACTGGAAATTTTCAATCAGGCCAACGACTGGGCCTGGGAGTTCGGTTATTTCGGAGCTATCTGGATGGAGTGATGGCGCGGTGAAGCGTTGCGCTCTTCTGTCATTGGATGGGCGATCAATGCGCTGAGCCGGATTGCAAGCCTGTGCCTGTTTGTCGCGTTACATACAAGCCCGGATTTTATACTCGCCGCCGCAGGATCTGTATCTCATTTTATCGGGCGGACATCGCGCTCCTTTTGTCATGACTGATATTCTCGACCCCACCGTTCAAGGGCTCCTTTGGGTGCTCGCTATCGGGCTGACGATCATCGTGGTTGATGTGTTTTTCGAGACCGAGATCCTCAGCGTAGGTGCACTGCTCGGTATTTCGATCTATGTCTCGTTATTATTCGATGTCGATATCAAGTGGCGGGTGTTGATCGCCATCGGTTGCTGGTTGCTGGTAACCGCCCTGTTTTACCTGGTATGGAAGCGTTTCGTGGCCCCGCTCATCCGGCGTGGGTTTTCGAGTGGGATGAATGAATCGATCCACTCGGCGGTAGGCTCGACTGGAGAGTTTCGTTTGATCGACGGTAAGGCGTTTGTCTACTGGAACGGCGACCTGTGGCCGGTGGATCTCAACGAGGACGGTGGTGATGCTGCCGATGTCGATGACGGGCGTTTTAACGACCGCGACAAGGTCACGATCAAGACCGCCAGCAACGGCATTTTTACTATCGAAAAGCGCTCAACGGCGGCGGGTTCTGCCGGCTGACATTTTCCGAACAAAACAGAACCGAACCCCAGTTTTTTACTCCTATGATAACGACGATTCCTCAAAATCACTGCCGCATCATCGAGCGCTTTGGCAAGCCGGTCAAAGTCCAGCACAGCGGTCTGGCATTTAAGCTGCCGGTCATCGATCAGGTGCGCGATGTCTCCGATGTCTGGGGCCACGAAACCAACAAGCGCGGCAAGTTTATCGAGCTCACCGAGCAGATCGTCGATACCAATCCGCGCGAGTGCATCACTAAAGACAACGCCAAGGTGACGGTCGACTGTGTGATCAGCTGGCGCGTTGTCGATCCGATCAAGGCGGTTTATGAGGTCGACCATCTGCATCAGTCGCTTCTGCAGGCGGCACTGAATGTGATTCGCTCGGAGATCGGTTCGCGCGAACTCGACGAGGCCCTGGCGACCCGCGCCAGTCTCAACGAGACGATTGTGGCCGGACTGGTCGATACGCTTAAAAAATGGGGTATCCAGATTTTGCGCGTCGAAATTCAGGAGCTCAAAACCGACGACCAAACCAGCGCAGCGATGCTGCAGCAGTTGGAAGCGGAGCGCAAAAGTCGCGCCTTGTCGTCTGAGGCCGAAGGCCAGGCGGCGGCGACGATCAAGGCGGCGACCGCTGATCGCGAGTCGGCGGTGCAGCGTGCGGAGGGGCAGGCAAAAGCACTTGGCATCATCGCTGAGGCTGAGCGCGCCTATCTGAACAGCTTAAGCGAAGTGGTGGGAGCCGAAGAAGCTGCGCGCATCCTGCTGGCGCAGAAGGTCATCGATGGCTTCGACCGGATTTCGCAGAATCCGGCTGACAAAGTGTTCCTGCCAACCAGCATGACCGGTGTCATTGAGCTTAGTTCGAGCGGCAAGAAATCAGGGTCAACCGGAACGCCTGCGCCCGACGTATAGCCGCGCTCGCGTCAGCGTGGTGCGTTGACAGCATTTTGCCGCGCTCGTAAAAGTGGTCGTCATGAGTGGCCACTTTTACGAATCGTCCTCGCCTGCGCCTACCCGGCGCGGCTTTCTCCACGCCGCCAGCTTGAGTGCCTTTGGCGCCGGGCTGGGAACGTATCAGAGCCTGCTCGGCGCGGATGCATCGGCACCGGCGATCGAGCCATTAAACCGCTTTCCACGGATGGTGCACGAGTACTACGTGGCCAAGGTGCGCAACATCGAGAAGCGCATGCTCGAAAAGAAGAACGCGCTCGCCACCAGGGCCGATGCGGAAGCCTACGTGCTGGATGTCCGCGAACGAATCGCCAGGGCGTTTGCGCCGCTGCCGAAGAAAAAGTCACCGCTCAAGGCCAGGGTGGTCGGCACCCTGGATCGCGACAGCTACACGGTTGAGAAAATTATTTTTGAGAGCCGTCCGAAGTTTTTCGTCACCGCACATCTGTATTTGCCGAAGACGCGCAAAGGCAAAATCCCCGGCGTGGTCGGTACCTGTGGTCATTCGCATAACGGCAAGGCTGAGCCCGCCTACCAGAGTTTTGCGCAAGCGCTGGCGCGCATGGGCACGGCATGTCTGATCTACGATCCGATCGGACAGGGTGAGCGCTCGCAGTTTTTCCACGCCGACGATCATGCCAAACCGGAACTCGGTCCGACCCATCAACACAATCTGGTCGGCAACCAGATGGAACTGGTCGGTGAATTCTTCGGTTCGTGGCGTGCCTGGGACGGCATTCGCGCTCTCGATTACCTGCTCAGCCGACCCGAGATCGATCCGCAGCACGTTGGCGTCACCGGCAATTCAGGCGGCGGCACGATGACCACGTGGCTGCTCGGCGTTGAGCCGCGCTGGACGATGGGCGCGCCGTCGTGTTTCGTCACGACCTGGCGTCGCAACCTGGAAAACGAACTGCCGCAGGACAACGAGCAGTGTCCTCCGCGCTCGCTGGGCCTGGGGCTCGATCACGATGACTACCTGGCGGCGATGGCACCCAAACCGGTGATCATTCTGTCGAAGGAAAAGGACTACTTCGACACGCGCGGCTCAGAGGAAGTGCTGGCCCGACTGAAGCACGTGTATGGTCTGCTCGGTGCCGAGGAGAATATTCAACTGTTCACAGGGCCGACGCCGCACGGCTATACTCAGGAGAATCGCGAGGCGATGTACGGATTCTTTAACTCGGTAACCAAAGCCTCCGAAGCGACCACCGAGCCCGAACTCACCCTGGACGACGATGCCACGCTGAACTGCACCGAACACGGTCAGGTGGTGCCCGATTTGAACTCGCGTACCGTGTTTCATTTTACTCAGGCCAGCGCCGAGCGGATGAAGAAAAAACGCGAAGCTGCGCCGTTCAACCCCGGAGACCTGAAAACTGCCGTCACCAAGTCGCTGCGCATGCCGCCGCGCGATGCCAGGACTCCGCCGAATGTGCGCATCCTGCGCGCTACGGGGGGCAAGCGCGATTACCCGAAACCTTTCTGGATCAGTTATGCGGTCGATACCGAGCCGCGCATTCAGGCGCTGTGCACCATGCTCGGCGACGAGCGCCTCAACTCGCGTCCGCCGATGGCGGCGAAGGGTAAAGGGCGGGTGTTGTTGTGGATCGGCGACCGATCGTCCGATGCCGAATTGCGCGACGAGCCGCTGATTCGCGAACTGATGGAAAAGGAAGGCGCCGACGTGCCGGTGTTCACCTGCGACGTGCGCGGCATCGGTGAATCGCAGCCGGGCACGACGCCGAATCCAAATCCGGACGGCTACTACGGTCCGGATTATTTTTACGCGGCGTATGCCAATATGCTCGGCAAACCCTATCTCGGTGGAAAGACCTACGATGTACTGCGCGTGCTCGATTTTCTCGCCGAGTATGGATGGAACGACGTCCACATCGCCAGTAAGGGGCGGGGTGCTCTGCCCGCCGGTTTCGCAGCGCTGCTCGACGAGCGGGTCAAAAAAGTCACCCTGGCCGACAAGCTCGACAGTTGGCACTCCGTCGCAACTACCGATCGCAGTGAGTGGCCGTTGTCGCACATGATCTTCGGCGTGTTGCGCGACTGGGATCTGCCCGATGTCTGGCAGGCGCTTGAGGTGAAGGTCTAGTGTGTCACTGCCGATGCTTCAGTGTCAGGTCAGACTCAGGGGCTGAAGGCACCATGCAGAAAAGCCCACGGGTTTGACCCTGAAAATGATACACCAGCCGGATGCCGCCCGTGCCTCCGGCAAGGGGGAGCGCGGGCGTCCCCGCCCGCGCTACGCTATTGCTGCAACCTTGCAGGCCCCCATGAGAGGGGTGGGGTCAGGGATCTCTACCGGGCGTGCAGTTGCTGGTCGATAACAACTGCCAGTGCCTGAGCTTCGTCGAGCGGTAGTCCCGCCTTGGTGCCCGGACGTTTGTGGCCGACGTGGCTGAGCCAGGCGTCATGCATCAGCTTTTGACGTTTTGCGACCAGCTTGTAAGTAGCGGCATCCACTTCGAAGTCATCGCTCAATTCAAGCAGGTCCCAGGCGTCGAGCATGACTCTGGCGAAGATGCGGTGACCGGTTTCGTCGACGTGGACACCGTCCTTTGACATCGCGAATGTCGGATCCTTTGCGCGTTGAGTGGCAACGTAGTCATTGACCGGTGTGTGCAGATCGATGACTCCGGCAACACCGTCGCGCCCGGCCTGATCCATGATCCATTTGGCATAACGCGCGATCACTTTATCGTCGTAGTCTTCGTAGATGGTTTTCCAGGAGTAGTTGGCGTCGTCGCTCTCGGGCAGCAGTTTGCCGGTTTCGCGCAGCGGTTGGGGGTCAAACGGAGGGGGAGACATCAATACCAGCTCGGCACCTGCGGCTTTAACCTTCTCGATCATGCGTTTGACGCCGTCCTGATAAGCGGCAAAACGCGCTTCGCTGAACGGATGATAAATGCCGTCGTTCATTCCGTAACAGGCGACCACCAGATCTGGCTGCACTTTTTCGAGCGCGCGGTCGAGACGTTCGTGGACGTCCGGTCGCGGGAACGGGTGATCCGGTTCCGACTGGCCGGACAGCGTCTCGCTGGGCAGACCGAGATTGATCAGTGCGGGCAGAGGCTCTCCCGTCCCGGCATTTTCCCGCAGGTAAGCTTCGATGAAGGTGATGTAGCGACCGTCGTGGGTGATCGAATCGCCGAGGAACAGCACTTGGCCTTTGAGCGGTGGAAGGGAAGTGTCGGCACTAACGACAAACGGTGACGACGCAGCGATGAGTACAATGAGGCAGAGCAGGCGGATCATGGCTCCAGTAAACCGGTTTCGCGGCGGTTTGCAAAGCTCCCGAATTGCGCAGAGGGAGGATTTGGCCGCAGCTGGAGCGGTAGCTAATTTCTACCGTCCCACCAGGCGTTAAGCATTGTCACCAGTCGGGCAATGTCGTTGCTCCGGGCGGGGTCATTGGCGAGATCGCTGGTCTCGCGGGGATCTTTGGCGATGTCGAAAAGCGCAGGCTTTTTTAGATAGCCGCCCCACGGTTGCTTGCCGTGCGGCACGATCAACTTGAGGTTGCGGTGGCGCACCCAGCGGTAGGCGATGTCCTTCTCAGGATGACCGAGGCTGGTAGCGTCGCCGGGATAAATTTCGCCGAACACCGGGCGTTCGGGATCGAGTGATTGTTCGCCGCGGGCACTGGGCAGAAGATTGATGCCGGGCATTGTCGACGGAATTTTGGTACCCGCGGCACTCAATAAAGTCGGCACAATGTCGATGCTGTTGACGAGCCCTTCGTGCGTGGCCGGCTTAATGACGCCGTCCCAGCGAACCAGTGTCGGAGTGCGCACGCCGTCGTCAAAAGGCGCGCGCTTGCTGTTCCTGGTGTGCGCAAATTCTTCCGGTCGATTTTTTTCCCGATTCCGGCCCGGACTCCAACCATTGTCGACGACCAGCACGAACAGGGTATTCGCGGCACCGCCTGTTGCTTCAACGTAGCGGATCAGTTCACCGACAGTATGATCGAATTGAGCGATGCTGGCGTAGTAGGGAATCTCGTGTTCGGCGACGCCGGGGCGGTTGCGCGCGAGTTGGAAAAACTTCTCCGGCGAGTCATGTGGCTGATGCGGAAGGTAAGGCGCATACCACACCATCCATGGCTGATCTTTTGCCGTGCAATCATCGATGAAGTCGGTGATCGGCGCCATGGTCTCGCGTCCGATCTGCAGGCCGATGTCGCCGTTGCCATGCGCGACACGTTCGCCGTTGGCGAGTGTTCGCGCGCCGCCGAAGGTCTGCGACGCAGGCGGAGGTTCGAAGGTGGTCATGCCTTCGGTGAAGCCACCGTTGCGCCAGTGACCCTCCCAGAATTTTCCCGTTTGCAGCGAACGATAGCCGAGTTCGCGATGCAGAATTGCGGGCAGGGTTTCGACCTTCTTTATCAATTCGAACTCGGGCTGGCGGGCGAGTTCATATTCCTCACGCGAGGTCATTTTATTGTAAGCACTGTTGCCTGGCGGACCGTGGTTAAAGTGCACGCCGTGCTGATGCGGATACAAGCCGGTCAGCAGGGTCACCAGCGACGGTCGGCAGACACTGGTGGGAACATAAGCATTCACATACCGTGCTGACTGAGCCGCGAGCGCATCGAGGTTGGGGGTATGCACCCGCTCATTGCCCATGAAGCCAAAGTCGCTCCACGTCTGATCATCCGAGATGATGTAAACGATATTCGGCGGCGCGGCGTGAGATTTCGCCAGGTACGCTGAAACGAACAGGATCAGTAAGATACGCATCGGAAATGGTTAAGGGTTGAGTCTATTTCCGCTCGGCTTTCGCTTTCGCGGCCGCTTCCTTCTCCTTCGCCCCCGGCACATGTGCGCCGTCCGTTTTCCAGTGACCAAAGCGATTCTGTTTCGGAAACGGTTTGGCATCGCCCGGCGGTTTGGCATCGAGCGTCGATATGCCTTCGGCGTAGAGCAGTTTGCCGGTGTAGCCGTCGTGAAAACGCACCACCACCTGCGGTTCGTCGTAAGCAAGGTACTGATAGCCTTCGCCCGACGGAGTGCCGGCGCGGACGATGTTGTTGATGTCGATCACGGTGTAGGTGGTGTGACGCTGGCGCAGGTAGTGGACGTTGTCGGGATAGCCACCGCACCATTTGATTTTCACCATGCGCCCCTCGCTGTCGAACCATCCGCCGAGTGGCGGCAGGCCGGCGGTGCCGAGCGGGTGATTGGCGGAATTCACCGGCGAGCAGAGAAACTCCCAGACGTTGTCACTGATTTGACAGGCGAAAGGGTGATGCACATCGCCGGTCAAAAGAATCACCGGTTTGGGGATTTTATCGAGCGCATTGAGCAGGATTTCGCGCTCATGAATGTAGCCCGCGTAACCATCGCCCTTCGATTCAGTACCTTCGCCGCGCACGTGAAAGGCACTGTGATAAATGACCCACGGATCACCCGAAATGACGAAGATCATTTCGGCGGGCGATGCGTTGGCGGTTTTCAAAAACCATTCGCGCTGAGTTTTGCCGAGAATGAATCGGTCCTCGTCGTGCGAGCGGGCGACGCCCTTCCACCCGGCCCGCTCACTGCGGGTGTCGAGGTAGATGAAGTGCATGTTGCCGATGACGCGATCCCAGTAATGATGAGTGCCGATGCTGTAGGGAAGGTCGGCATTTGCATCGGGTTTTTTGAAAGCGGGTGAGACGCGCAAATGAGTGGCGTCGATGATTTCGGTGACTTCGTAAACGCCGATGTTGGCGCCACCGCGCAGGCTCTTGTCTCGCGGTCCCTCTTTAAAGAACGGTCCGACGTGCAGGGTGCTGACGGCTTTCAGATCCAGTTTGGAAAAATCTGCATCGGGGTCATGGAGAACGTCGGCCGCTGCTGCGTCGGATTTACCGGTGCCGAACACGATCGGCCCCTTGTGCGGGGCGTCATCGTTGGTCCAGCCCGCGTAGGATTGCCAGACCTTCACCGCTGGATCGCGCACCAGGTAGTTGCCGTCACCGAGCCCGACTTCACCGGCGCCGTCGAGGTTATCGGTCACCTCGTGATCGTTGAACATAGTGAACATCGGCACATGGCGCAGCAGACGGTTGAAGGAGCGGCCGCGGTCGAGATAGAGTTTGTAGTTGTCCTCAATACCGGATGCCGTGCCGTCGATTACCTCTTCGTAGGTGTAGTCGCCGTTAACGATGTGAAAGGCCAGATCGTTGCGATGATCCTTCCACAGCCGGTCGAAGGCGGGCGGATTCGAGTAAATGCCGTAGGCCTCTCCCGGTGCCGGCGACCGCTGGCGTTGGCAGGAGCCGATTGAGAATGACAGGTTGAACTTTCCCTCGGGATTGTACCGGTGCGTAAAACTTTTTGCGTCCGGCAAGGTGCGAAAGCTCGGCCACGGATCATCCAGTGATGCGCGAATGTCGACGATCTCACCGCCGATGCGAATCGCGTAGTAGTAGACGGTGTTTGCGCTCAAGCCGGTGACATCGACGGTACCGGTGAAATCCTCCCCGGGGTCTACTTCGGCCGAAACGGTGATTGAATCGTCGCCGAACGGGATGTGGGTGCTGGCCAGCACGTCGAATTTGGTCGCTTCGGAACAGCGAACCCAAACGCGAACCGAATCGGTGTGAATGCCACCGAGCACCGGGCCGTGAGTGATGGTGAATCGTTGATAGGGAATCACATGGTTGGCGACCGGGTCTGGCCAGGGGACGTTCTGGGCGGAAGTCGCTAGCGGAGTGAGCAAGGCAGCAACGAGCAGGAGAGGCAGATATTTCATGGCAACAGGTGTTTGCCGGACAGCGTTGAGGATCGAATATCGAATGTCGAACAAGGAATATCGAATTTCGAAGTTTCCCCGATCGGTACGCAACCGTGGCGCGATTTTCCCGTGGCCAGCGACGGCGAATTGCGCCACGCTTCGCCGGGATGAAACATCTGCCGAACCACTCACAGAATTTTAATCGTCGTCAGTTTTTGCAAACCTCGACGGCGGCTCTGGCCTCGACGGCATTTTTGTCATCGGCGCAGGACGAAAAATTTGCCTTCCGCTACATCGTCGGCTCGTCGATGTATGGCGAACTGCCACTGGCCGAAATTCTTCCTGACGTAAACAAGACCGGCGCGAGTCACATCGATATCTGGCCGCGCAAGCATGGCAATCAACGCGAGCAGGTCGAGGAAATGGGCGTCGATGCCTTTGCGGCGATGCTGAAACAACATGATGTGAAGTTCGGCTGCTCGACTCGATACGACCTCGGACCGTTCGGGCTTCAGGATGAAATGAAATTTGTCCAGGAGTTGGGTGGCGACCTGCTGATCTGCGGAGGCAAGGGGCCGAAGGGACTGAAAGGCGAAGAATTGAAAAAAGCAGTCAAAGTTTTCGCCGAAGAATTGAAGCCACATGCTGACGCGGCGGGAGAAGCGGGCGTGCGCATCGGCATTGAGAATCACGGCAATAACTTGATCGATTCCGCTGACTCCCTGAAGTGGCTGATCGAGTTTACGCCTGAACAGATCGGCATCGGCTTTGCTCCCTATCACCTGGAAAGTCTGGGCCTCGACGCCAAGGCGCTGGGTGAATTGATTCTGGCGCTCGGCAACCGTATCGCGATGTACTATGTCTGGCAGCATGGTGACGGTTGCATGAAGCCAGCTCCGGTCGAAGTTCTACTCAAGCAAATGCCTGGCCGCGGTCCGCTCGATTTCGGTCCGCAGGTCGCAGCATTGAAAAAGATTAACTACAAGGGCTACACAGAAATTTTCATGCATCCGGTGCCGCGCGGTATTCCGATTCTGCCGACGGCGGCGGAGACGACTGCGGAAATCGCTCGTGCTCGCGATTATTTGGAGAAGTTGAAAGACCAGTCCCTCGCCATTGAGATTGACGGAAAGTCATTCGATTTTCGATTGGGCTACGAATTCTAGCTTCTTGCTCCCAGCTCCTAACTTCTGAAAAAAGATGTCAGATAAACAAAAAGTCCTTATCATCGTCGGTGACGCCACCGAGACCGTCGACACGCTTTACCCGTACTATCGCCTGATCGAAGCTGGCTTCGAACCGGTTATCGCAGCACCTGAGAAACGCCTCTATCAAATGGTTATGCATGAAGTGCGACCGGGTTGGACGATCACCCGCGAGTGGGAAGGCTACCAGATCCAGGCGGACGTGGCATTTTCCGAAATCACTGATCCGTCCGGGTATGCCGGTATCATGTTCTCCGGCGGGCGCGCTCCGGAATACATTCGCGAAGACGCTGACCTGATCCGCATCACACAGTGGTTCTTCGACAACGACAAGCCCATCGCCAGCGTCTGTCACGGCGTCGAAATCCCTGCCCGCGCCGACCGGGTTCGCGGTCGCAAGATGGCCACGGTCGCCAAGTGCCAGTTCGATCTCGAAGTGTGCGGCGGCATTTACGTCAACGAAGCCTGCGTCATCGACGGCAACCTGGTCAGCGGTCGCACCTTTCACGACAACGGCCATTACGTCGGTCCGTGGATCAAAATGCTCGAGCAGGCGCGCGACACTTCGGCTTGAGGGATCAATGGTTTTTCGTTGCAATATTTCCGCCGTGTTGAGTCTGGCGATCGCTGCGGCGATCGTGGGCAGTGCTTTTGATGCCGACGCGCACCCCTCGGTTGCTGAGCAGGTCGACTATCCTTTTGTAGTTGGTTTCGAGCGCTTTTACGCTTCCGACGATGATGAAGAATATCTGGCCAAGGGCGGTTTGCTGCTGCTCAATGAGCTCAACTGCGTCGGCTGCCATGCACCGCCGGAATCTTTGAAGGACACGCTCAGCGGTCGTCCGGGTTCGCATTTGCACGACCTCGCCGGGCGGCTCAGTCCGACCGATACCGAGCTGTGGATTCGCAATCCGCGCTTCATCAAAAACGGCACGCTGATGCCGAGCCTGTTCGCCGGTCCGGATCGCGATCTCGAAGAAATTGCCGCGCTCAAGCATTACCTTTTATCGCTGAAAAAACCGCAGGCTGAGCAGTCGGACGCGCCGGAAATTCCGCAGGGAAATGTCGACGAAGGGCAGCGACTTTTTCACCGCATTGGATGTATCGCCTGTCACGCGCCGGCCAATGACTATCGTCCTGAACACATCGAAGAGGGCGTCGAGCTGGAGCTGGTCGGTTTGCCGTCGGTGCCGCTGGCCCTGGCCGAACGCTACCCGCTCGAGGCGCTCGCCAAATTCCTTCTCGATCCCGCTGCGCATCGTCCCGCCGGTCGCATGCCCGACATGAAGCTGAGTCCCGGGGAAGCGGCTGACCTGGCGCTGTATCTCAAGTCGGGGCCGAAAGATGAGATTCCCGAAGAGTTGCAGGAGGCGATGAAGAGCATCGATGGAACGTCCGGGGCCGATGGCGAATTTGTGCTCGATCCCGCTTTGGTCGATCGGGGACAGGCGCTGTTCGCGGAAAAAAACTGCCTGAGCTGCCATGGTTCGGTTCAGCCGGAGGTAAAACCGAAAGCTGCCAAGCCGCTGGTCGAACTGCGCGCCGAGGGTGGTCACGGCTGCCTCTCTGAGAAGCCGGTTGGCAATGCGGTGCCGTGGTATTATCTCGATGAGGTGCAGCGCAACGCCATCGTCCTGGCGTTGAAAAAACTTCCTGAGCTGGAGGCGCAACCGCACGACACTTTTGAGCGCATCGACTTCACGCTGACGGCGATGAATTGCTACGCCTGTCACGATCGCGATGGCAAAGGCGGGCCGGAACTGGCGCGCGAGGTTTATTTTGACTTTAACGCCACCGGTGCGCAGTCGCTGGGGCGTTGGGGGAATCTGCCGCCGCCGCTCGACAAAGTCGGTCGCAAGCTGACCCGCGAGTGGATCGAAAAGATCGTCACCGCCCACGGCGGCGAAGTGCGGCCTTACGTGGCGGTGCGCATGCCGCGATTTGAAAAGGCGCAGGTCGAGAAACTGCTCGCTGATTTTGCCGTTGCCGATGTTCGTGAACCGCCGGTCGAGATCGACGTCAGTGGTTTGCCCAAACATCAGCGCGGCCACATCGGGCGTGATTTGATGGGAGTCAGTGCCGGTGGACTGGGCTGTGTGACCTGTCATGGCCTCAAGGATGCAAAATCGCTGGGCGCGCCGGTCATTAATCTAACGCACACCATTGAGCGCCTGCAGCCCGCTTATTTTAAAGAGCTGCTGCTTGAGCCTCAGGAAACGCAACCGGGCACGCTGATGCCGCCGATGTTTGCAGGGCGCAAAAGGGCCGACCAGGAAGTGGAGCAGATCTGGACTTATCTCAAAGAACTCGACCAGCGGCGTTTGCCGGATGGCTTGCTGAAAGCTGACAACTTCGAGCTCAAGCCGGGTGAGGAAGGCAAAGCGATCACGTTCCGCACATTCGTCGAGGGCGTCGGTAGCCACGCCGTTGCGGTTGGCTATCCGCAAGGATTGAACGTCGGTTTCGATTCGGAAACCTGTCGCTGGCGCATTGCCTGGCAGGGACGTTTCATCGATGCCATGAGTACCTGGGATGATCGTTTTTGCTCACCGGCAAAGCCGCTCGGGGAGAAGGTCGTTGAACTGGCTTGGAAACTGCCGGCGGAGGGTGAAGTGGAATTTCTCGGCTTCAAACTCGATCCGAAAACTGCAGCGCCGACGTTTATGTATCAAGTTGGTGGTCAGCGTTACGAAGATCGAGCGGTGCCTGACGGAACCACAAAATTAAAGCGCACCGTGACGGACGCGAATGGCAAGGTGGTCATCGAGGAGGAGCAGACATGGTGAACTTTATAAAAAGTATTGTAGGGCAAGCGCTCCGCCTGCCGGCTGCGGATGGGCCAAAATTGAGCTGCTGGGCCGAGCGCCCGGGCTGTAACCATCGCCCGTTCAAGCCGGGGCTGTGCAGTCTTTTGATCCTGGTAGGACTTGGTTGCGGTACGATAAAGGCCGATGAGATCACTGATCGCGAGGCGGAATTCTACCAACTGACGCCGTTCCCTCTGCCCGCCGATCTCAAGCTGGAAGCGAGTGGTCTGGCGACGCTGCCCGATGGCCGGCTGGCGGTTGCGATCCGCAAGGGCGAGGTATGGATTCTGGAGAATCCGCTGCTGCCAAAACCGGACGCTACTGCCGACGATTATGTCTGGAAGCGATTCGCTTCCGGTCTGCACGAGCCACTTGGTTTGACCTGGCACGACGGCGCGCTTTACACCACACAGCGCAGTGAAGTGACCCGGCTCGAGGACCATGACAACGATGGCGTTGCCGACGCCTACCTGACTGCTGCCAAGGGCTGGGGCGTCAGCGGTAATTATCACGAGTATGCCTACGGGCCGGTATTCGATCCGGACGGGACGATGTGGATCACGCTCAATATCAACATGGGCAAAGGTCAGGAGCTCGGAGTCGAAGGCACCTCGAAACACACCCGTTGGCGCGGATGGTCGATGAAAAAAAGTCCGGCCACCGGTGCTCAACTCGAACCCGTCAGCGCGGGCATGCGTTCACCGATGGGGCTGGCGACCAACGCTGTCGGCGATGTGTTCAGCACCGATCAACAGGGTAATTACTGGGCGACCAACCCGCTTAACCATATTCGCGAAGGCGTGTTTCACGGCCACGCCGATTCGCTGCGTGACGCCGACCTGCCCGGCTCGCCGGTGAAAGTGCCGGAAGATTTACCGAAGGCGATTCCGATTCCCGATGCGATGAAAGTCATTCCCGGATACCAGCCGCCGGCGGTTTGGTTTCCCTATGAGAAGATCGGTATGAGCACGACCGGCATTCTGTGCGACACGACTAAGGGAGGCTTTGGGCCGTTCGAAGATCAGTTGTTCATCGGCGAATTTACCATGGCTTTTGTCAGTCGCGTGTTTCTGGAAAAGGTGAACGGCGAATATCAGGGAGCGTGTTTCCATTTTAGAAAAGGCATGCAGACTGCGGTGCTGCAGATGCAGTGGTTGCCCGACGGCTCGATGGTCATCGGCGAGTCCAATCGCGGCTGGAATTCGCTCGGCGTGCGCAGTTTCGGACTGGAGCGCCTGATCTGGACCGGCAGGATGCCGTTTGAAATGAAGACCATGGAGGCGCAGCCGGACGGCTTTGTGCTGCGTTTCACCAAGGCCGTCGATCCGGAAACCGCCGGCGACCCGGGCGCCTATAAAATGTCGAGTTACACTTACGAATACCATCAGGCCTACGGTGGCGACGAGATCATGACCAAGCCGGTCGCGATCGCCAAAGCCGAGGTCGCGGCCGATGGCATGAGCGTGCGCCTGCACTGTGCGCCGGGAAGTCTGCGTGAAGGTTTTGTTCACGAACTGCACGCTGACGGTGTCCGCGATGCTGAAGGCGGTGCGCTGCTGCATTCGGAAGCATTCTATACGCTCAACGCGATCCCGGCGGAGTAGCTGCGAGCGTCAGCGAGTGGCAATCTACCTCCATGCGCATGAGCTCAAAAGACCCGGAATCGTCCAGCGGGTCCACTCGCTCACGCTCGCAGTTACGGCACTTTCTCGACACGACCTTCGCGGCATCCGACGGGCGCATGCCGTTCGAGCGCTTCATGGCGTTGGCGCTGTTTGATCCGGAGTTCGGTTACTACACAAAACACGTTGCTGACATCGGCGGGCGCAGGGCGGACTTCGCGACGGCGGCGACGATGTCACCGGTGCTCGGTCAGGCGATCGCCGGGTGGCTGAAGCGGGAGAGAGATTTCCACGGGCTGAAAAAGCAGTGGCACATCATCGAAGTTGGTGGCGGCGACGGCAGTCTGGCACGTGCGGTTCTCGATGCGCTCGGCTGGCGTTTGCGGCGGCGCGTGCGCTATCACATGGTCGACATCTCGCCGCAGTTGGAAGCTCTGCAGCGGAAAAATCTGAAGCGCTATGCCGGGCGCATGCTTTGGCATCGCGAGATCGCGCCGGCTGTCGAAGCTGCCGCAGGCGCGGCCTTGATTTTCTCCAACGAACTGGTCGATGCCTTTCCGGTGCGCTGGTTGCGCTGGAACGCTGCGCGGGGCCGGGCGGATGAGATTTTTGTCGAATACGATCCCGACCGGGGGCTGCGCGAAGGTTTCGTCGCGACCGACGAAAAGATGCCGGAAGGCGTCACATTTGCCGACGGACAACGCTACGAGGTTCACCAATCGTATCGTCGCTGGCTGGAATTGTGGTCGGCGTCGTTGAGTTGCGGCAGCCTGTTGACGGTCGATTATGGCGATACCGATCTGGCGCAAATTTATGCCCGGCGGCCGATGGGCACCTTGCGTGGCTACCATCGGCACCAGCGCTGCGAAGGTGCGATGATTTACCGCTGGTTCGGTCGGCAGGACCTGACCTGCGACGTCAATTTTTCGGATCTGCGAAGATGGGGCGATGAAATCGGTTGGCGGACCGAAGCCATGCAGACGCAGGCGGAGTTCTTTCGCCGGCAGCTGGACGCGGGATCGTTCGGGAAATCGCGGGCGACGGCCTTTCTGCTGGATGACGAGGGTGCCGGCGGAGCGTTTAAAGTGCTGCATCAGCGGAAAAACCGGGCTTGAGTTTTTCGCTTGTGGCGGCGGGCTTGGCACTCATGGTATGCTGCCTTGTCGTCGTATGGATTCGTCATCAAAACAAAGTCGCAACCTGCCTCTGCCGGGTGATCAGCATCATGAGCCGAGCTCGGGATCGCACACGGTGGGCACCGCACCGTTGATGGGACTGGCCGTGGTCAGTCTGGTGCTGGGCATTCTGTCACTGATGTCGGCGCTGCTGGTGGTGCCGGCGCTTTGTGCCATCATCACCGGGCATTTGGCGATGCACAAAATCCGTCACGCCAACCGCGAACTCGGCGGACATCGTCTGGCTCTGACAGGCATGATCATGGGTTACGTCAGCGTGATGATGTTTTCACTGATTCTCATTTCAGCGATTCTGTTGTGGCCGAAATTCGGGCCTGAAGTGAAAGATTTTCTGCACGAAGGCAGGCAGGTTTTAGAAGAGCAGAAGCTTGCCAAGCCGATGCGCAACGCCTCCGAGCTCTATCTGCTGTGTGAGCGTTACGCACGCGATCACAACGACGCTTACCCGAAGACGTGGCAGGACCTGGAGAAAGGCTACAGCAACGCCGTTGATCTTAAACAATGGCTGAGCAGTGCGCATACCAGTGACCCGACGTATTATCCGGCTTTCGATCTGGTGCCGCACGAACGACCGGTATTTGAATCGGCGAAAAACCGCGTCGCGGTCATTCAGGAGCGCGCGCCGGCGAACGTCGCACAAGTCGTTGTGGTATTTGCCGATGGCCACTCCGAGGCGATGCCGAATCCGGCGCACGAGTGAGCTGACGTGAAGTGATTGAAAATTGCTGATCGCTGGCTATCTTGCCGCCCGGAAATTTTTTTCATGCACTCCTTTCATTACCAAAACGGTTCACTGCACTGCGAAGGTGTCGATCTCGATGCGCTCGCCGAACAGCACGGAACGCCACTCTACGTCTACAGTCAGGCGACCATCGTCGATCACTTCACGCGCCTCGATGCGGCGATGAGCGAACTCGATCACCTGGTTTGCTACGCGACCAAGGCGAACTCCAACCTGGCGGTGCTCAACCTGCTCGCCAACCGCGGCTCGGGATTCGACATCGTTTCCGGCGGTGAACTGCAGCGCGTTGTGGCCGCGGGCGGCGATGCCTCGAAATGCACCTTCGCCGGCGTCGGTAAAACCCGTCAGGAAATCCGCGAAGCGCTGGAGGCGGGCATTTATTCGTTCAACGCCGAGTCGGAAGCCGAGCTGCGTTGCATCAGTGAAGTGGCCGGCGAACTCGGCAAAACCGCGCCGGTCGCGCTGCGGGTCAATCCGAACGTCGATGCCAAAACGCACAAATACATTTCCACCGGCAAGAGCGAGAATAAATTCGGCATCGATTTTTCGATCATTCGCGAAGCCTATGAACGCGCGTCGAAACTGCCGAATTTAAAAATCCGCGGCTTGCAGATGCACATCGGATCGCAGCTGACCTCGGTGTCACCGTTTGTTGAGGCGGTCGAAAAAATTGCGCCGCTGGTCGAAGAGCTGAAGTCGCTCTACGACATCGAATTTTTCAGTATTGGTGGTGGCATCGGCATCGTTTATCAGGACTCGCTGGCCAGTGGCGACGTGACCTGGTGGGGCGATCGTGATGGTGTTGAAAAACCGCTGACCGTTGAAGAATACGCCGGCCAGCTGGTGCCGTTGTTGAAGCCGCTCGGCTTGCGTATCATTCTTGAGCCGGGTCGTTTCATGGTCGGCAACGCCGGCGTGCTGCTGACTCAGGTGAATTACGAGAAACGTGGCTCGGCCAAGACTTTCAAAATCATCGATGCCGGTATGAACGATCTGATTCGTCCGGCCCTCTACGAAGGGCATCACGACATCGTTCCCGTCAAACAGCCGGCGGCCGATGCCAAAGCGGAGAGCGTCGACATCGTCGGTCCGGTCTGTGAGAGCGGTGACTTCTTTGCTCAAAATCGCGAGCTGCCAGATGTCGCGGAAGGTGAGCGTATCGCGGTGCTCAGCGCCGGTGCCTACGGTTTTGTGATGGCGTCGAACTACAATTCGCGGCCTTTCCCGGCAGAGATTCTGGTCGACGGAGAGACGGCGCATGTCATTCGCAAACGCCAGACTTTCGATGACTTGATTGCCGGCGAAGTGATCCCCGGGTAAAGCAGAAGCAGAGCAAGCCGGCTAACGGCTAAGGTTGGTTCAGACTGGCAGCGCCATCGACAGCGCTTGCGCCCTCGAGCCGATGCGCGGGTTCGAGCAGGCGTCCCCAGGTTTTGTTGTAGGGGTGAACCTTGGTGGTCGGCTCGCCCTTCGGGGTCTCGAGCGGGCGATCCTCGTTGGCCCACTGAAAGATGCTGCCGAGAACATTTTTCACCGGAATGGCGATGTCGTCATCGTCTTCGAGTTCCCCGGCGAGTTCGGCTGAACGATAACCGATCGAACAGTAGGTAATGATGCTGTTCGGAGCCTCCTGCAGCGCAGCGATCGCCCGCGCGATGGCCGAAGGCTCCTGCAGGTTGAGGGCACCGGGGATGCGGCTGACGGCATACTCGTCCGGCTCGCGGGCGTCGATCAGCAGCACCTTTTCGCGGTCGGCGTCGAGCAGACTGGCGAGGGTGTCAGTCGAAATGTGATCGACGTCCTTAAATTTTTCCTGAATGTGCTCAGAGGCCGATTCGAGGCTCTGCATCCAGCGCAATTTGCCGTAGGTGAAATGGCTGATACCGAGCAGCACAAAACAGCTGCCGAAGATGATGATCATCCAGGTGATGGCTCGTGGAGGCATTGCGGGAGCTTACTGGTTTGAGCTGCGCCTCGCAACTGCCTGTCTCGACCCGGCAAAGCCTGATCAGCTGGGCGCAGAGCTATTCGCTGGAAGCGGGTGCTGCTTTTGTATCACTCCCGGGCTCGCCTTTGAACGCGCTGATGATGAGCAGGAAGGCGGCGACGCAGATGCAGGAATCGGCGACGTTGAAGGACGGAAAGTGGCCGCCGCTCTGCGGGAAAAGTTTGACGTAGCCCGGCAGAATGAAGTCGAGAAAGTCGACCACGTAGCCGCGGCCGGGCAGCATGCGGTCGATCAGGTTGCCGAGGATTCCGGGTAGCAAAAGGGCGACGGCAAGCTTGGAAACCAGGGTGGGGAAAGCATTTTTCCGCCACAGCCAGAGGATCAGGCCGATGGCAAAACAGGCGACGATCGGAAAAATGATCTTGGCGGCGTTGGTGCCGTTGCCGATGCCCCAGGCCATGCCGGTATTGTGGACGCGAACGATGTTGAAGAATCCGGGGACAACTTCGATCTGATGGTACTTTTCGGCGTCGTAGGTGTCCGGTTGAAAGGGATCGTTAAAGTTGTCGACGATCCACCACTTGGTGACCTGATCGAGAATCAGCAGCGGCAGGCTGAGGAAAAGGAAGAGTTTCATCGATGTGAAAAGTGGCGGTAGGGACAAGCGGCCCCGCTTGTCCGCGAGCGTCGGGTGGTGTTCGCTGGGCGTAAGGTTGAGGGAGGGGCGTGACGGAGGCGAGGGGGCGCTCGGCGGACGACCGGGCCGGATCGTCCCTGCCGGGCACGCCTTCAGGTGACGACTTCGGTGCAGCGGTCGCAGAGTTCGCCCTCACCGACGCTTGCTTCGTGGCGCCAGCAGCGTTGGCATTTGCCGTTTTCAGTGCGGGTGACGGTGGCGTGCAGGGCGTCGCCGGGTTCAATGCAGAGGTCGCTGAGGATGAGGAATTCCTTCACTTCGTCGATGTCGCCGAGTTTGTCGGCTGCGGGAGTGGTGACCTTGACGGCGGCTTCGAGATTGCTGCCGATCAGTTTCTGCTGACGGGCGGTCTCGATTTCCTGCTGCACGGCGGCGCGGACTTTCATCAACTCGTCGATCTGGGCCAGGGCGATGTCGTCGGCGAGCGTGTCGTCGACTTCGGGGAAGTCTTCGAGATGGACACTGTCACTGCTGAGTTTGGCGAACTCCCAGGCTTCGTCGGCGGTGTAGGCGAGGATGGGGGCGAGCAGGCGTGTCAGGTCGCGGAACACGCGATGCATGGCGGTCTGCGATGCGCGCCGACGCGGGCTGTCGACGGCGTCGCAGTACATGCGGTCCTTGGTGATGTCGACGTAGATCGAACTCAGGTCATTGGCGCAGAACTGGTTGATGGTGTTGAACACTTTGCGGAACTCGTAGCGGGCGTAGCCGTCGAGGCATTCGGCGATGACGTTGTGCAGGCGGGCCAGGATCCAGCGATCGATCAGGGTCAGGTCGGCGGTTTCGACGCTGTCATTTTCAGGATCGAAGTCGTTGCTGTTGGCGAGCAGGATGCGCAGCGTGTTGCGGATGCGGCGATAGGTATCAGTGGTCTGCTTGAACAGATCTTCACCGAACGGTACTTCGTTCTGCCAGTCGACCGAGGACACCCACAGGCGCAGGATGTCGGCGCCGTATTTATTGTAGAAGTGGGCGGCGTCGGTCGGCTTGCCGGCTTTTTCGGCGGCGGACTTGGAGATTTTCTTTTTGTCGGAATCGACGACGAAGCCGTGGGTCATCACGGTTTTGTAAGGGGCTTTTTCGCGCACGGCGACGCTGAGCATGAGGCTGCTCTGGAACCAGCCGCGATGTTGGTCGGTGGCTTCGAGGTAGAGATCGGCAGGGGTGTGCAGCTCGGGATTTTTGTCGAGCACAGCGACGTGACTGGAGCCCGAATCGATCCACACATCGAGGGTGTCGGTGCAGCGGGTGGTGCCGGCGGGCAGGTCGAGTTTTTCGGCCCACCAGGCGTCGTCTTTGGCGAACCAGAGGTTGGTGCCTTCGGTTTCAAGCAGGTCGGCGACTTTGCGGGCGCGATCGGCATCGATCAGGGCTTCGCCTTCGGCGCTGTAGAAAACCGGCAGAGGCACGCCCCAGGTGCGCTGGCGCGAGATGCACCAGTCGGGGCGGCTTTCGACCGTGCCGTAGATGCGGTTGCGGCCCCAGTGCGGCATCCATTCGACCTGATCGATTTCCTTGAGCGCGGTATCGCGCAGGGCATCGATGCGGATGAAGAACTGTTCGACGGCGCGGAAAATAATCGGCGTTTTCGAGCGCCAGCAGTGCGGGTAGGAGTGAACGTAGTTTTCCTTGCCGATGAGGTTGCCGGCTTTGGCGAGGATTTTGATGACCGGCACGTTGGCGTCGAAAACGTGCATGCCGATCAGTTCGTCGACGCCGACTTCGTCGGTGAAGTTGCCGTCGTCGTCGACCGGGGAAAGCAGGCCGAGGTCGTTCTGCTGGCCGGCAACGTAGTCATCGGCGCCGTGGCCGGGGGCGATGTGCACGGCGCCGGTGCCGGATTCGGTGGTGACGAACTCGGCGTTGATGACTTTCGAGCTGCGCTCGAGGAAGGGGTGTTGGGCAGTTTCGCCTTCGAGCGTTGCGCCTTTGAATTCGTTGAGGGTGCCCCCATCGGCCGGGGTAAATCCGGTTTTTTCGCCGAAGGCGGCGAGCAGGTCTTTGGCAATGATGAGATTCTCGCGCCGCTCAGGGTGGTCGTGTTTGGGGTTGGCAGGCTTGACGAATTCGCCCTGAACGTAGTCGAGGCGGGGGTGCAGCGCGATGCCGAGATTGGCGGGCAGGGTCCACGGGGTGGTGGTCCAGATGACCAGCGAGGACTGGCCGGCAAGGTCGCCGCTGGTGAGCGGGAATTTTACGAAGATGGCGGGATCCTTGCGGTCTTCGTATTCGACCTCAGCTTCGGCGAGCGCGGTGTGGGCACCGTAGCTCCACTGCACCGGCTTCTTGCTCTGATAGACGAGATCTTTATCGATGAAGGTGGCGAACACGCGCACGATGTCGGCTTCGTAGCCGGGGTCGAGGGTGAGGTACGGATTCTGCCAATCGCCGAGCACGCCGAGGCGGCGGAACGAGTTGCGCTGGATGTCGATGTATTTGCGGGCGAATGCTTCGGCGCGGGTGCGGATCTCGGCGGGGCTGAGGCCGCGGGCTTCTTTGACGACTTTAAACTCGATCGGCAGGCCGTGGCAGTCCCAGCCGGGCACGTAGGGGCAGTGCATGCCGGCCATGGTGCGCGATTTTACCACCAGGTCCTTAAGGATCTTGTTGAGCGCGGTGCCCATGTGCACGTCGCCATTGGCGAACGGCGGGCCGTCGTGGAGAATGAAAGTCGGGGCGCCTTCGGCTTTGCGTTTGTCGACGATGCGCCGGTAGAGGTCGGCTTTTTCCCAGGCATCGAGGCGAACGGGTTCGCTGTCGACCAGGCCGCCGCGCATCGGGAACTCGGTCTGCGGGAGATTGAGGGTGTCTTTGTAGCCCGCGTCGCCGGCCTTGGATTTGTCGTTGTCGCTCATGAGAAATAGTCTTCAGCGGCCACAAAACCGGGCACCCTGAGAAGCGGGGACGGTAGCACCGGCGGTGTGGAGGGTCAACGGGGGGCGGTCGTGCCGGTTTTTCGGTGTCAGGGGGGAGGGCTGGCTAGCCGAATACCTTGTCGCGTAGTTCGCGTAGGGTGCTCAAGCCGTTCCACTTTGCGCCGCGCATTTTCCGGGCGCCTGTCGTACGCCGCGCGCCGAATTGTTCGCGATGGCTGGCGAAAACGCCATCGATGAAATTGGCGCTGCCGATCGCTGCACCATCGGTAAAATAGCGGACGCGACTGCGCAGCACTTCGTGGAGAGGCAATTCACCGTGTTCTTCTTCGACGACCCGCTCGACCGTGGCGGCGGGGATGCCGGGTTTTGCGCCGGCGCCCGTTCGCGGGTCACCGAGTCGCTGTTCGCCATGGCCGAACAAGTGGATGCGGTAGATCGCGGCGACGTCCTGCCACCTGACCGGTGCCCGGCCCTCACCCTGCCATGCACGAGTGCGGTGGTGCAGGCGTGCGAGATTCTGCCGGGCGATTTTTTTGCCACCAACCGCTTCAGCGTAGCCGCACCAGCGATAATCCTTCGGGTCGCTGACTAGCTGTGCGCGGATCGGGTTGAGTTCGATGTAAGCCGCGACAGTCATCAGCGCATGCTCATCGCTTTCGATCAAGATGCTTTTGAAGCGATCTTCCCAAAGCGTGCCGCGACGATCGTTGCAGCTGTTATACCACATCGAGAAGCGCCACTTAAGTTCCTTCATGAACACTGAGAGGTTGCCCATGCGCTTCTGATAGCGGGCTACGATGGCGTCGAGCCAGGTTGACGTGCCTGTCGATGAGCCTTCGCCGCGGGCAATGGCTTCGGCGTGATCAAGTTCTTCGATCGCTTCAGCGAGTCTGGAGCCGTGATATAAAAGGGGAAGCCGCTCGCGCAGCAACTGCGGGGTCAACACAGAGACTTGCTCATGGCCGGGCACTTCGAGCAACAGGTGGAAGTGGTTGGACATGACACAGTAGGTCAGCACTTTCACCTCCAGAAAGGCCTCCAACTTGCGCAGCGTGGTCACGAAGCAATCTTTCTCCGCGGACCCGAAAATAAATCGCCGGTCAACAATGCGCGAGCAGACGTGATACGCGCCGCCGTCATCGAATGTGATACGAGGTCTGGGCATACCTGAAGGTTACTACCAATCAAAGCGAAAACAAGTAAATACTGCCTGGCATACTTTACGTGTCTGCGTGGTGAGTGGTATGCGCTGGCGAGGATTAGTCGATGACGATCGCGGCGGGATCGAATTCGGGCTCGGGAAAGCTCATCTTGAGGGAGCGGAAGGTATCGGCGACGATGCTGCCGACGGCGAGGTTGCGATACCATTTGCGGTCTGCGGGAATGACATACCAGGGCGCGTGGTCGGTCGAGGTTTGCGCCAGCACGTCCTGGTAGGCGTTCATGAACTTCGGCCAGAGGGCGCGGTCGTCGAGGTCGCCGGGGTTGAATTTCCAGTGCTTGGCGGGATTGTCGAGGCGGGCCTGGAGGCGTTGTTTCTGTTCGTCGCGGGAAATGTGCAGGAGAATTTTGACAATGGCGCAGCCTTCGTCGGCGAGCATTTGTTCGAAGGCGTTGATGTGATCGTAGCGCTTTGACCAGACGGATTCGGGAGCGATATCGCGCACGCGGACGGCGAGGATGTCCTCGTAGTGGCTGCGGTTAAAGATCACCAGCTCGCCCTTGCCGGGGACTTTTTTGTGTATCCGCCACAGGTAGTCATGAGCGAGTTCTTTGCTGGTTGGCTTTTTAAACGGTTCGCAGCGCAGGCCCTGGGGGTTTACGGATTCGAACACATCTTTAATGGTGCCGTCTTTGCCGCCGGTATCCATGGCCTGGATGACGAACAGAAACTTGTGTTTGCCCTGTGCGTAGAGCATTTCCTGAAGTTCGCCGATCTGGTCGGCGAGTGCTTTCATGGCGCCTTTGCCGTCGCGCTTGTCGGCATCGAAGACCTGGTCGTCGCGGGTCGGGTAAGTTTCGAGGTCGATTTTCTGACCGGGCTGAACCCGATAGGGGTGCTGGTCGAGGGGGAAGTTTTTGAGAGAGCTCATGAGCGGCGGAGGTGAGCGCGGACGGTGACGATGAAGTAGACGAGGGCGGCGAGTAAAACGATAACGGGGCCGGCGGGGGTGTCGGTGGGATAGCTGAGCATGAGCCCGCCGGTTGTGTAGACCATCGAGAGCACGACGGCGCCGAGCATAATCTTGCCCAGGTGGCGCGAAAAACGACTGGCGGTGGCGGCAGGCAGAACAATAAGCGCGATGGCGAGAATGATCCCGGTGAGACGAACGAGGAGCACGACGCTGAGGCCGACCAGGCAGAGCAGCAGTAGGAAATACAGAGTGACATTGACTCCGCGCAGCCGGGCGAATTCTTCATCGAAGCAAACTGCGACGAGGTGGTGGTAAAAAAGCACGCTGACACTGACGACGATCAGTCCGAGAACTGCGGTCAGGATGAGGTCGCCGCGACCGATGAGCACGATGTCGCCGAACAGGTAGCTCTCGAGCGAGGTTTGCAGCGGGGTGTAGTGCAGGAACAGCAGGCCGACCGCCATACCGGTCGCCCAGATAGCGCCGATGATGGTGTCTTCGCGTTCGCGGGCGCGCAGGCTGACGGTGCCGATGATCAGGGCGGACGCAAGCGCAGCAATGACGGAGCCGAGCAGGGCGGCGACATCGGGCGATATGTCGAGATCCCAGTGGTGCTGCACCCACAACGCCGCGCCGATACCGCCGAGGATGCTGTGGGCGATGGCGGCGGCGATGTAACTGATGCGGCGCACGACGACAAAACTGCCCACGATGCCGAAGCTGACGCTGGCGATGATACCGCCGATCATTGCGAAGCGGAAAAAGGCGATGTCGGGATCGCCGAGGGCCTGGAGGATTTCCTTCATTTAGGAGCAAGGAGCAGGTATCTCTTCGGAGCGATTGCTCGCTTCAGTCGTGTTTGCAATGGGAGTGGTCGCCCTGGCTGTGGAGGGTCTTTTGTTCGTGAAGCTTACGCTTTTCGCCGCTGAAAATTTCGGCGACGAGATCGCCATCGAGCTCATCGACGTCGTGGCGATGGACCGTTTTGCGCACGCACAGGGCCGTCTTGGTGATGCGGTCGACTAAGCCCAGGTCATGGGAAACCATGACGATGGTGAGCTGCTTTTCGAGTTCTTCGAGGGTTTCCAGCAGTTGCGCCTCGACAGTCAGATCGATGTTGGCGGTGGGTTCATCGAGCAGCAGCAGATCGGGGTCGCAGGCGAGGGCGCGGGCGATAAGCACTCGCTGGCGTTGACCTCCGGAGAGATCGGCGAAAGGTTTCTCGATGGTGTCCTCGAGTCCGACTTTGGCGAGTGCGGCGATGGCGGCGTTTTTGCACTCGGCTTTGAAAAAACCAAATGGCAGCCGGTCGAGTCGCCCCATCAGAACAATTTCGCGAACACTGATCGGGAACAGGGGGTCAAAGCGAATCGCCTGGGGGACATAGCCGACGCGTTTGCTGGCATCGCGCGGGGATTGACCAAAAATGCGAATGCTGCCCCGGTCGGGTTCGATGAGCCCGAGCATGAGGCGCAACAGGGTAGTTTTACCGCCGCCGTTGGGGCCGATGACGGCGGTCGAAATAAGTTCGTCGATGGTGAAGTCGACGTCTTTCAGAACCTGGGTGGGCCCGAAGCTTTTGCTTACGCCCTCGAACTGAATCACGGGTTCGCTCACTGGGATTCGCCCGGGCTGTGGGTGGACAGGTCAGTGACCAGTTGCTTGCCGATACTGCGCAGGTTGGAGAACAGATCTTCGGCGAGTGGATCGATTTCGATGACTTTTCCTCCCAGTCCCGCGGCGACGGCATCGGCGCTGCGGCGATCGAATTGCGGTTGAGTGAACACCACTTTGATGCCGTCGGCTTTGGCTTTCTCGATGATGGCGCGCAGGCGTTTGGTTTCAGGGCTGCGTCCACCGTATTCGATGATTTCCTGTTTCAGGCCGTAGCTGTCGGCGAACCAGCCGAAGGCACCGTGATAAGCGAGGAAGGTGGCGCCACGATGCGGGGCCAGAGATTTTTCCAGATCGGCGTGCAGGCTGTCGATCTGAGCCTGGAGCTTGTCGAGGTTGGCTTGAAAATCGGCCGCGTGTTCGGGATCAGACTTTGTCAGGGCGTCGGCGATTATTTGCGCCTGTATTTTCAGGATGGGGGGGGACAACCACAGGTGCGGGTCGCCGGCGGAGTGATCATGGTCATGATCGTGATCGTGATCGTGGCCGGCGTGTTCGTCGGCATCGCCGGATCTCGACCGGGGTTGCGACTCGGGGTGCAGGGGTTGGCCCTCGCTGGTATCGACGATGAGCAGACGTTTAGCATTGGCCTGAACCTTCTTCGTCATGCGCCGTTCGAAGGGCATGCGCGTGGTGAACCAGATTTCGGCGCGGCCGAGATTCATGGTCTGTTTCGAGGACGGGGAGAAAGCGTGTGGATCTTTGCCGGGGCCGGCGAGGACTTCGACCGTTACGTGTTCGCCGCCGATGGCGTTGACCAGAGTAGCCTGTGGTGGAACGGAGACGAAGGCAGTGATTTTGCCGGGATTAAGAGGCTCAGATGATCCGCCGCAACCGCTCAACAGAGCTGCCACTGTAAGCGTCAGTATCATGCAGGCACCCAACCCTGTCAGGGAGGGCCGGATGATGAGAGGTCGATGCGTGATGCTGGAGGACATAAGAGCGAGCACGCAAGTGTAGCTTTGGAATGTCGTGAGGCAAGGGGCTTAAAAGCACGCAGGGTCCGCTCGTCGCCGCTTCCGTGACCGCGGGGGATCGCCACTTGACCACCCGCCTCGCGCTCTTACATTGCCCGCTCGCTCTCTGTGCCGCAGTGGTCTGGAGATCAGATAATTTAACTCTTACATCCTGCCACTATGAGGTCTTTTCGCCTTTTTCTTCCTTCCGGAACACGCCTGGGCCTGGTCCTTGCTTCAGCGTCTCTTCTCATGTCCAATCCATCTTCAGGTCGCGCGCAAGACGCAGCGGCCGACAAGCCTCAAGCTGACGCGGCGCCCGCTGCTGAAGCAAAACCTGCTGCCGCTCCCGATAAAGAGGAGCAGGCGTTGCTCGACAAGCTCAGTTACGCCTACGGTGTAGTCATGTCGCGTCAATTGAAGGACGCCGGCACGCAGCTGAATCTGGAAAAGTTTAAAGAAGGTTACTCGGCCTCCGATAAAGACGGGGAGCCGGCGATGACCGACGAGGAGTTGCGCGAGGCTTTCACGGCACACGCTGATTTCGTCGCCAGTCGTTTTCTTCGTGACAATGCCAAAAAAGACGGCGTCAAAGTCACCGAGAGCGGCCTGCAGTATGAAGTCATCGAACAGGGCGACGGCGCCAAGCCGGAAGCGACCGACAAGGTCAAGGTTCACTATGAAGGCACGCTTACCAGTGGCGAAGTTTTTGACAGTTCCTACAAGCGTGGCGAGCCGATCAGTTTCGGTCTCAATCAGGTGATCAAAGGTTGGACCGAAGGCGTTCAATTGATGCCTGTCGGTTCGAAGTATCGCTTCGTGATTCCTTACGACCTCGCTTATGGCGAAGCCGGTTCGCCGCCAGCGATTCCGCCGAAGGCGACGTTGGTTTTTGTGGTCGAACTGCTTGGTATCGAGTAGGTTCCCCCTAAGCGGTAATTTGGCCGCAACATTTCAAACCTCCGTCGAACCGGTGACGGGGGCCGCCTATGCTGAGTATCGAAAAAATCGTATCCGGCGGACAATCGGGTGCGGATCGCGCTGGACTCGACTGGGCCATTGCCAATGGAATTCCTCATCAGGGCTGGTGCCCTGCGCATCGACGCGCCGAGGATGGACCGATCGACAGCAGCTATCGATTGCGTGAAACGCCCGCCACTGGCTACATCACGCGCACTCGCTGGAACGTTCGCGATTCGGATGCGACGGTGATTTTTTCAATCGCCGCGGAACTGAGCGGTGGTTCACTGGCGACTCAGCGTATCGCCAACAGCTTGAATAAGCCATGCCTGCATCTGTCCCGGGCGGCGTCGGGTGATCCGGCGCGACGACTGCGCGATTTTGTCGACGAATATTTTGTCGCCATATTGAACATTGCGGGACCGCGCGCTTCGGGCGAAGCCAACGTCGCCGATTTTGTGATGGATGTGCTGGATGCTGCTTTCAGCGATCAGATCTCCTGAATGAATGAGTCCCTCACCCCCTTTGCCCCCCACCTCCTACAATGACTACCCAACTTTCCGATCCTGCGACCGACGATGTCGCCGAGCTCGCTTCGACCAGAGAAATGGCGAAAGCGATTCGCAATCACCTGGCCTACACCCTGGCGCACGACCGTGAAACCGCCAGTCCGTCTGACTGGTGGTGGGCAGTGTGCCTTGCCGTGCGCGACCAGATCATGGAACGCGCCAGCCAATCGCGGCAGGCGCATCGTGAAGGTGAGGTGAAGCGCGTCTACTACCTCTCGTTGGAATACTTGATGGGGCGCCTGCTCGACAACAATCTGGTCAACACCGCCCTGCTGGAGCCGACACGCGAAGCGCTGAAATCGATGGGTCAGGATCTCGACGAACTGGCCGAGCAGGGGCCCGACCTCGGTCTCGGCAACGGTGGTCTGGGACGTCTCGCTGCGTGTTTCATGGATTCGCTGTCGACGCTCGATATTCCGGCGATCGGTTACGGTATTCACTATGAGTTCGGCTTGTTCCGTCAGGAATTCGTCGATGGGGAGCAAATTGAGCACCCGGATGCCTGGCGTCGCTTCGGTAACCCGTGGGAGATCATTCGCCCTGAGTATGCCGTGGAAGTGGCGCTGTATGGCAATGTCACCACTGAGTTCGATGATCTGGGGCGCGGTCGCATCGTCTGGGAAAATACCAGTGAAGTCATTGGCGTGCCCTGGGATATTCCGGTTGCCGGCTACGGGTGTTCGACGGTGAACTTTCTGCGCTTGTGGGAGTCGCGTGCGTCGCGTGATTTCGATTTCAAAATCTTCAACGAAGGTGGTTACCTCGATGCGGTGAAAGAAAAGGCGGAGGGCGAGACGGTTTCAAAGGTGCTCTACCCGAACGATGAAACCGCGCAGGGCAAGGAACTGCGATTGGTGCAGCAGTATTTCTTCGTCGCCTGTTCGCTGCGCGACATCATGCGCCGTCACGTTGCTGCCGGCAACGACTGGGACAGCTTGCCCGAAAAGGCAGCTATTCAGCTCAACGACACCCATCCGGCGATCGCCGTGGTCGAACTGTTGCGCATGTTAGTCGATGAGGAGCGTCTCGATTGGGATCGCGCCTGGTCGATTTGCAAAAAGACTTTTGCCTATACCAATCACACGCTGCTGCCGGAGGCTCTCGAGCGCTGGAGTGTTCCGCTTTTCGAAAAAGTTCTGCCGCGTCACTTGCAGCTGATCTTCGAAGTCAATCGCCGCTTCCTTGAGTTCGAATGCGAGAAACATTGGCCCGGTGACGATGCGCGAAAAGCGGCGCTGTCGATCATCGAAGAAGGTCATCCGAAGATGATTCGCATGGCGCACCTCGCGGTGATTGGCAGCCACTCAACCAATGGAGTAGCGGCGCTGCACACGGATCTGTTGAAGAAGCATCTGTTCAACGATTTTAATCAGCTCTACCCGGATCGTTTTAACAACAAGACCAATGGTATTACGCCGCGCCGCTGGCTCAAGTCATGCAATCCTGAGTTGTCGGAGCTGATCGATGAGCGCATCGGCAGCGACTGGCCGCGTCACCTGGACCGGTTGCGCGACCTTGAACCGCACATTGAAGATGTCGCCTTCCGTGAGGAATTTATGGCCATCAAGCGCCGCAACAAGGTGCGTCTGGCCGAGTTCATCAAAGCGCGTTGCGGCGTCGAAGTCAGCCCCGACGCGCTGTTCGACGTGCAGATCAAACGTCTCCACGAATACAAACGTCAGCACCTCAATCTGCTGCACATCCTCACCCTGTATCGCCGACTGCTCAACGATCCCGAACTCGATATCGTGCCGCGCGTGTTCATCTTCGGTGCCAAAGCGGCGCCGGGCTACGAACTCGCCAAGGAAATCATTCACGCGATCAATTGCGTCGGTGAAAAGATCAACAACGATAAGCGCATCGGCGGCAAACTGAAGGTCGCGTTCCTGCCCAATTACAGCGTCAGTGTTGCTGAACGAATCATTCCGGCCTCCGATTTGTCGGAGCAGATTTCGACCGCTGGTAAAGAGGCATCCGGGACCGGCAACATGAAACTGGCGCTCAACGGCAGTCTGACCATCGGCACGCTCGACGGGGCCAATGTTGAGATCGGCGAAGAGGTTGGAGACGAAAATATCTTCATCTTCGGTCTCACGGTTGAGCAGGTTGAAGCGCTGTGGGCGGGCGGTTACTCGTCGATGGACTACTACTGGGCCGACGAAGAGCTTCGCGGCGTGATCGACTGGCTGAGTTCGGATTATTTCAGTGGCGACCGTCACGCGTTCGAGAAACTTCGTCACAGTCTCCTCGATGGTGGCGATCCATACCTCGTCCTCGCTGACTACCGCGCCTACATCGAAAAGCAGGCGGAAGTCGACCAGGCGTATCGCGATAAGGATCGCTGGGCGCGTATGGCGGCACTGAACACCGCACGCATGGGCAAATTCTCTTCGGACCGGACCATCGCTCAATATGCGGAGGAAATCTGGGACGTTCCGTCCGTGCCGATCCCGTAGGTGATTCGCCGCGGTAACGGCCAGCGGTGGTGGCTCCGGTGTCGCGCATTTGTGGACTCGAAATGAGTTTACGAGTGCGTGGTCCGACGCCATCTTGGCGGCTATGAGAGTGGTTCGACCGAATCTTCGAGTGGCCCTGCTTGCCGCAATCTTCGTCGGAGCCCCGTTTTGGGCGGCGATGGCTGACGATGATAAAAAGGACTCCGGCGGATCGTTGGGGGATCTTTTTAAGAAGGTTAAAGACATCAAGGTGCCGGACTCAGTGGCAACCTTGCCCGGCCAGTTGACCGAGTTGAAAGATGCCTATCTGAAGACCGCGCAGACCGTCGAAGAACTGACTGAAAAGGTCGACAAATTAAATGACGAAGTTGCGGCGCTGAAAGCTGATAACGCACAGTTACACGAGGCGCTCGCAGACAAGCGGGTGCGCGACGACTTGACCCGGGCGGCCGAAGTGACGTCGCAGGAATTGATCGAAGCCTACGGCGGTGATGTCGGTGCTGCTGATGCCGTTTGGAAAGGTAAGTATTTGAAAGTGTCGGGACCGATTGAGCGTTTCGAAAGCGGCACCCAGGATGACTACATCTTTCTTCGTGGCGTCGGTAGCGGAACTCTGGTGCGCTGTGCTGTGAGGCGCAACGTAAGCAATGATATCGACGTGATCCCTACCCAGGGCCGTATGGTCAGTCGCGAAGATCGCAGCACATTGTTGACGGTTGGTCAGCCGGTTACGATCACCGGCACCTGTTCCGGGGCGGAACTGAACGTGATGTTGGAGAATTGCAGGATCGAAAATCTGCCGACTGCAGCGAAGCCGGCGAAGTAACTCTCCGATTGCGGTTGCAGATTCATGAGCGGCAACCGTTTTGACGACTTTCGATTAGTACTGACTGCACCGGATTGTCCGCAGCTGATTTCCGAGGACGCGCACTCACGCAGCTTTCTGGGCTTCGACCCCGCTACCGAGCGAATTGTCGAGTACTGCGTGGCCCGTCGCTTGACCGGGCAGAGCACCGGGGACGAAGACAGCGGTCGAAGCGCACAACGGGAGCGATGTGAGGGGCGGGCGCAGCGGTGGTCGCAGGTCTGCCATTCAGGTGTAGCGACGGCTCTCGGCTGGGGGCAATGGCAGGATTCGCTGGTCGTGGTGAGCGAGTTCGTGGACGGCGAGTCATTGCTGGAATACGGTGAACGAGTCGGCGCCCTGCCGCCCGAATTGTCGCTCAGCGTGGTGTTGCAAACCGCCGGGATTGCAGCACTGGCAGCTCAACACCATTGGTTGGAGCCGCTGCGGTTGAGTGATTTTGCCATCGACTATGACGAGCGTGACTGTCTGAGAGTGCGGCTCTACAACGTCGGCCTGTTTCGTGAGGCATCCTCCGCACAGCCAGGTGTGCCCTCCGCCGGCGAGGCTGCTGCCCGGTTGTGGTTCCGGCGTCTTGTGGTGCTGTTGGAAAAACTCCTTAGCGGCGGAGTCGTTGCGGATGCCCTGGAATTCGATCGCATGGTGGATGTAACAATGCCGGACGATGGATCGTTGGCGAAAGTCTTCGATCAGTTGCAGGTGGCAGAACTGTCACTGGCGGTCGGTGCTGATAGATCGGCAATCGGCGGCAATGCCCCGGTGATGAAGTTATTGCAGATTTTGCGCAAGGGTGTGTTGTCGGTCAGCGGTGTCGACGAGTCGACCGCAGCGCGGTGTTTTGCGTGTCGACCGGGTGACCGGTGGGCTCCGGTCGGACCGCTGCCGTCGAGAATCTACGGCGAATCAGACGCCGAAGATTATGAATCCGGGGCTGGCCGGGAAGGCGCTTTTGCACCTTGGCTTAGAAATGTTGGAGTACATCGTTGGTGGCAACCGCCGCACCGCTTGCACGGAGGGCTCGGCCAGCGCCATCTCGGGATGGCAGCGGGAACTGAGGTGCATGTTCAACTTTTCCCGCCTGCGTGCTACGCCCCCGGATTTGATCAGAACCGATTGATTGCCAGCATGCAGGACAGTCGGCTGCGAGGCCATCCGAGTTTGGTAAAAACTTACGCGGCGAACTGGGATGCCGAGCTGACTTACACCTTGGAAGAGCCGATCAACGGATTTCGTCTTTGTGACTGGGCGGCGCGACCCGAGGATCTGCCGGTGGCGGAAGTGGTCGATCTTATGCTGGCGCTGAGCCGTTGCTTACGTCAACTCGAGGAGGCGGTGGATGGCACTGAAGTTGGCGGAGCAGCGTCCCCGAAGCGTGAGCGGCCGCAACCCAAATGGCCGATTGATCCCTGGTCGGTGTGGGTTTGTTTTACCGATCTTGATTGGTTGGGAAGTTCTCCAAGTGCATTTGCCGATGGCAGTCGTCTGAGCAAGGTGGCAACGCTGGGTGCACACGGTGATTGGCCGGGGCATGTTTTAAAGATACGTCTCGGGCCTTCCTGGGAGCGAATGACTCTGGCGGCCAGTGGTGTCTGGAGTGTACTGCGCAAGTCGTTTGCAGAGGTTGCCACCGGTATCGACGGTGACGATGAAGTTCGGGATGGTGTGCTCGACTTTGCGACCTTGACGCTTTGGTTGGCGCAATATGAAACGTTGGCAGCAGGGCTGCGTGGCGCTCAGCCCAGCGAAACGGGTGTGACTGCGGTTGTTCGCGAGAACCCGCTGTTTGACTGGATGCGGGGCTGGCTGCCGATTTTGGCAAAAGACGGCTATGCGGGACGACAGATAGTGCTTCACGAACTGCGCGTCCGGGGAGATGACCTCGTTGCACGCGGGCAGCTACCGGGCGAAGACTGCATGGCGGTTTCTACTTTGGAGCAGGCCAGTTGAGCTTGCGATGTAGAAAGTCGTAGCTGCCGACGCCGTTGATTTTATGGGGCCCGGGGAACCATTCGATTTCGACGCGATCACCGATGCCGAGTTTGGCCTGATAGAGAAAGCGAATCTTGGCAAATTCCTGAGCGACGCGGTCGTCCGGGCCGACGCCATCGAAGTGGCCGCGCTCGACCATAAACGGGCGCGGACAGATCAGGTAGGCCATTTCCGCATAGTTGAATGTGCCACCGAGATTGTATTCAAAAATTTCGTATTCCCCCTTGTTGGCGTAGCTGTAGCGCAACGAGCGGGTATCGGTCGCCGCATTTTTCCAAACCCATTCGTTAAAATCAGCGGAGCAGATCGACAAGGCGTAGTCGGTGACCAGTGCAGGAATACGCATTGCCGATTTGCCGCCGTACGAGAGTCCGTAAAATCCAATCCGGTCACCGGCGACGAAGGCTTGCTCCTGCAGCCAGTCGACGATCTGCTGGTGTTGCGGAACGATGGTCGAAAACAGCGTGCAGCCGAGGGCAGCCGATTTGAATTGCAATGTGCGGAACCGGTCGAAGAGAACATACGGATTTTGCGGAGCAAAAGTGATGAACCCGCGTTCTGCCAGACGGGTGGCGAACGCCTCGTAGGCTTTGAATTTATTCTCGCTGATGACGTCCTGCGGGCGACCTTCAAGGCCATGCTGACAGACGACCACCGGGCGTTTTTCTGAGCCATCGAGTTTCAGGTCTTTGGGCAATGTCAGGATGCCGTAGGCGAATACGCCGGGAAAGGTATCGAGCACAACTTCGTAGCTGACCGTTTTCGGGCCTTCCTGATAAGGACGAGAGCGCGGGTTGAGGGGCAGACGTTTGACTGGAAACTCGCCGATGACATCGCTGCGGAATTTGTCGCGGTAGGCCTCGACGGAGGCGTTGAATTCTTCCAGCGAATTCGTATTGAGATCTTTGCCGTAGACGATGCGTTCCTGGTAAGCGTTTTGCAGCACGCGCTGATTGTGGCGCTCGATCTCAGCAAGTTGGTCGGCGTGACGCCGCGCGGGATCGATGGTTGAAGTGGTGTTCGGAGCCTTGCCATCGGTTGACGTTGCCACCGGACTGTTGGTCAGATATTTGCCGAAGGCGGCTAGAGTGGCTTCGCCGACGGCGACCGGGCCCGATTCAGTGACCATTTCGAAATGAGGCGCAGGTTTTAATGCGGCGATCAGCGCTTCGGCTCGAGCGAACTCGGAGCCGGCATCCGCCACTGAAGGTGTGATCAGGATTCCGGGTTTGCCTTTTTTGGGGCCGTAACCGTCGAGAATTTCAGGCTGGCCGCTGGCGTCGGGGCGAAACACAAATTCGGGGGCGGGGCCGGCTTCGATGACCAGCGAGCGCGGTGCGATGAGGCTGGCGATTTCCGCATCGCCGAATTCGCGTAACAGGCCAAAAACGGTGCGGTCGGCGGGTTCGTTCCAGACTTTGCTGCGGTTCCCGAAATAGCCGGCGACGCAGGTGGCGTCGATGCGTTGGTCGAGCGCTCCTGCATACAGCGCGAGCCGACCACCTTCCCCCCAGCCGATCACCCCGAGCGGGCGGTCAGTCGGATTGCCGGTCGTCAAAGCATCGATGCCGGCAAGAATTTTCTGCACTTCGTATCCCGCCAGCGTGCGTCCGAGAACATATGCCGGGCGGTGCAGCCACTCGCGATTCGGCATTTTGTAGACGTGCTCATCACGGTTGATGAGCAGCGGCACCAGCACGCGATAACCGGCTTCAGCCAGCGACAGGGCGAAAGCGGAAGTCTTTTTCAGCGACGCGCCATTGGACAGATCTTCCGGTGTCTGATCGGCATCGGGCACAGCGACAATGTCGCCGGCCAGCGGGGTTGCATCTGCCGGCAGCAGCAGCAGTCCGGTACCGGTGATGCCGTCAACGACCGGCCAGCGGACATTCAGCGTGCGCACCCCGGAGCTGTGGCTTACCTGAGCTGATAGCTCTGAAACTTCGGCGTCGGAGACGAGGCGTCCCGGAGTCAGTGGGTCACGCATGCCGAGCATTTCGCGCAGATGCTGGCGATTGGCTGCGACGGATTTCGCATAACCATCGGCCGATGAGAAATCGCGTTTCCAAAAACGTGGACGTCGAGCCGTCGATTCATCGATCTGTTTCAGTAGAAAAGCGTCGATTCCGGATACCATTTCCGAAGCGAGGTCGCCGTCCATGGTCAGGGGCGCTGTACCCTTCAGGGGGGCGGTCGTTTCACTGGCGGTGAGAACCGGCCAGGGGGGAGGTCCATCGGCGCCGTTCTGATTGGGGGCCTGCGCAAATACCAAGCTGGTGCCGATCGAAAATGACCACGCGGTGAGTGCTGAAATAAGCCGTCGGAAAGGGAAACGGAAAAGGAAAGGGCTGCAGTGATGGCGATTGCGTGAGTGCACGGTCATACGTCAATTAGACTAGCGACTTTGGGCAAGGCCGATAAGGCGGATTGACGCCAGTCCTGTCTGGAGGCGGGCTGCAGGGCGGGAAGGGACATTGTCGATCGTGAGCTCTGGATCCCATGAGCCACATCAGACCCGTGCAATGTAAGTATTGCCAGGCAGACTATAATTGACAGCGATGGAGCCTGGGTGCGGGTGGATGAGGGGCGGTGAGCAGAGCAGGCGGAGTCTGTTTCACCCGGGTTAACCGGGAGCTCGGCGACTACTGCTGATAGATCGGCAGGATCTGGTAGGCCGGAGTCAGCGAGAGAATGGCCATTGAAGTTGCGTAAACATTGCCTCCGCGACTGACCCGTTCGGTTGCCGGCCAGCGGCCGTCATTTCGCTGTCGGCTCATCAGGAAGGTGGCGATGCCGGTGAGAACTTTGCGGCGCGTTTTGCCATCAATCTGATTGGCCGCCTGACTGGAGTGATAGCAGGTGTAGTAAGGCCAGGTCATTCCCGGGTTGAGGTGTTCGAAGTCGTAGGCGGCGAGCTTTTCCGCTCCGGCGATGAGTCGGGGATCGTCGACCTGGCCGGCAAGGTAGAGGCTGAGCACTCCGGCAGCAGTCATGGTGATGCTGGCGCCGGAATCAGGCAGGTAAGCGAACATCGCCTGTTCTTCGTTGTAGCAGCGGCGGACGAAATTACTGGCCTCAGTGACCAGGCTTTCGGGAACCGCATAGCCTGCGTTTTTGGCGGCGCGCAGAAACAGCAGATGCCAGGTGGTGACCGATAAATCGGCATCGTTGCGGGTGTTGCGTTTGATGTAACGCCACCCTCCCCGGTCAGTTTTGCTTTCCTGATGACGCTGTTGAAGTTTGGTGGTGGCGACCAGGCCGCGATCGATAGCAACGGTGATGCGATCGTTGCGGGCGTTGTCCGCCATGCCGAGAACTTCGGCGAGCATGATGCCGGCGATGGCGTGATTGTAGGTCGCTGCGCTGCCGTTGTATTTTTTGTCGATCACAAAAAATCCCAACGAATCCTGAGTAGTCAGCACGTAGTCGACGGAGCGTTCGATCCACTGGCCGTAGGGGCCGCTGCCGGGTTGATGGCCGGCGGAGAGCGCCGCCATCACGGCGAGTGCGGTGAGTGCGGGTTGCACGTTGGGATGACTGTCGCCAACACAACCGTTGACCGCCTGTTCCTCGACCAGCCAGGCGAGGCCGCGATCGACGGATGCTTCGAGTCGTTGCCACTGCGCGGCGTCGAAATTCAGCGCCTGGGAATTGCCGGCCGGCGATATCGCAGGCGGCGAGTCCTGTGCGGAGGCCGTGCCGACGCTGAGCGCGAGAACGGTCGCAATGGCGACGGCGATGGTGCCTGAAAGACAAAGGTAGAAGCGGGAGCTCATGTTCGCAGTCATGGCAGGATCAGTTGGCGTCGGTGGAGGGCGAGCGTCCCTGCCACTTGGACAACTGGCGGAAATAATCTTCGACGGCGTCGCGGTAGTGTTCCGGGAGTTCAATCGCCTGTTCCTGAAGAAATTCGCGACGCAGTTCGGATCCGATGTGATTCCAGTCCCTTCCTGCACGGTTGCCATCGCGGAAAAATGTCGAGCTGGTGGTGAGCCCGCTTTTGCCCATTCCGTCGCTGCTGCCTTCGACCAATTCACCACCGTCCCCGGGCGTGCTTCTGGCACCGTTCGGGGTATTGGTGTTTGAGTCGATATCGGTTTGGGCGGACGAGCGCTGCCCGGTGGATCCGGCGTTGTGTGCGCTATTTTCCATCAGGCTGTGAGCGATCGATCGAGCTTGTTGAAGACCCTGGTCGCGGGCCAGTTGAGCCAATTCAGGAGCTTTGCCGGAAGTGTCGGCGCTGCTGTCGTTGACAGCCGACGCCGCAGCCTGTCCTGCCGGTGAGCTGCCCTCCGGTTTGCCGTTCTGGCGGGTTCCATCCGCAGGCTCACCGCCTTGGTTATCATCATTATTTGTCAGAGTGGCTCCGGTTTTCGGTTCGGTGCCCGGTTTGCTACCGGTAAGCGAGGCGATATCGACCCGGCTTCTTTTATCGCCGGGTTTTGAGCCGGGCGAATCGCCGGGCCGGGGTGCTTGTTTGTCGTTGTCGCTGCCGTTCCCGGGTTTGGAGGGTGGAGGATCTGATTCTGGCGCTGTGGCAAGTTCGGCAGGCGGCGATGAGGGTTTCGAGGATGGGTTGGCATTGCCCTGACCGGGCTTGCTGCTGCCGGGTTTCGGCTGGCGGGCGAAGGTATCCCAATCAGAAATAATCTGGAAGTTGGTCGGTCGACAGCAGGGAATGCCGAAGCTTTCGCCGGCTTCACGTTCGGCTTCCAGCTTGTCCTGCAGTTCCTGCAGCGTGTTGGCAGTGATCTTCGGAAGGCCGGCCATGCCGGCGCTGGCCTTGCCCTTACTGCGCTTGTCCTTCTCCTTGATGGCAGCGACGACGAATTTATCGAGTGCGCGCACCGTGGCGTGATAACCTTCGGTAGCTTTTTCCTGAGCGGCGACTGTATGGAAGAGCGCATTGGTTTTGTCCGATTGGAGATGCTCGATCGACTCGCCGAGCGGAGGCATAAGAGCACTCTGAACTGTTTCGGTCAGCGCTTCGCCATAGCCGGCGATTTCGCCACTGAGGGTGAGCAGGCCGGCGCTTTCGACTTCGATCTTACCAACCAGCTGTTGCGTCTGATGGGCGACGTTGGTTTGTTCAAGCAGTGCGGCATGTTGCCAGTTCTGATCCTTTAATGTCTTGCTCAGTTCATAGATTAGCCGTTGTTCGGATATCGTCATTTCCAACTCGCCGAGGCGCAGGGAGGAAAAGCGCTGACTGCCGTTGCCGCCATCGCGCAGGGTGTTGCGCAGCAGTCCGGAGGCAATAGTCAGATCGTGCAAGGTTTGTTCGCTCGCGCTGATCAAGTCGTCGCTACTCATGGTTTCGCTTCCGGAAGCGCGCATTGCGTTGAGGAGCGCCGCGTTGAGTGGCTTCAGCCAGGCGGGTTCTTTTTCGGGTGACCAGGTTCGAGCCTTGCCGAGTGTGCGCTGCAACGCCGTGGCGACTTTTTCGTGGTGGCCGGCGATGAGCGCCCCTAGCTCGCGGGCGACTGCGGCGGTCTCTCCGGCACGAATGCCCAGAGTCATCGCCTGGACGCGTTGGTGACGGTGGGCAAGTGCTTCGAGTTGATCGCGAAAAATTTCTGATTCGGCTTGCGATTTGTCCATGTAGCGCTGCCAGAGATCGGGATTCTGTTCGAGCAGTTCGGCGGTTTTTTTGTAGAGAGCTTTACGCGATTCAAGCAATTTGAGTGCGGCTTCCGCCTGTTCCTTGCTGACCTCGGCGGGGCTTCGCTGGTAGGGGGTTCCGCTGCCGCTGGCTTCCATGAGCACGGGTAAATCCTCGACCTGAGCGACGTGCATCGTCATCAAATCGCTCATCGCCATCTCCGCATCGACCTGACTGCGCACCTGAGCCACGCTGCTGTCGAGCTTTTCGAGGGCGGCGATGGCTTGAACGAGATGTCCCTCGGCCATTTTGCGGTGCGGCTCGCGAGGCGGCAACTCATCGAGACTGCCGGCAACGGCGCCTTTGAGCATGGCGTCGGCGGGTTGCAGGTGACTGCGGGCCACGGTTTGCAATTGCAGGCTCAGAAATGCGTAGGGCGTGCCGGGTGCCTGCACAGCAAAATTTTCAGTGGCCTGATTGGCGCTTGCGACGTCCTGACGGGCATTTCCTACGGCGGCGTAGAGAGGGCGCATGTCGCGTTTTTCGCCGCGTACGTAGTTCGGGGCTTTAGCCGTCCGGGTATGATTAAGGGCGCTGGCGATGTAAGTCTTGAGCTGTCCAAAAGCCGCTTCGACGGCGAGGATTTTCTTTTTCCTGGAGCTTAGTTCGTTGAGCAATTCGCGATCTGCGACGCGCAATGCACGGTTTTCTGAAGTGCCCGGCGCGCTGTCCCCGGAGCCGATTTTCAGCGAGCGTCTGGTCATCGTGGGTTGGGCATTGTCGGCGCTACCGGGTTGCAGACCCTGCGTATCCGTCTGTGTGCTGGCA
>CBDULB010000030.1:0-52865 GCA_965367965.1 uncultured bacterium
AAAGGCGCGACCAGACTGCGCCCCTGCAGCCGGTCGGCCGGAGCCGGCACCGCGGCAAGTTCGAGCAGGGTGGGGGCGAGATCGGTGAGCTCCACCAGGTCGTTGACCTCAGCGCCGGTGCAGAAGTTGCCGTCGGGATAGCGGATGATCAAAGGCACGCGGATTGCTTCGTCGTAGAAATGCGGCCCTTTAAAATACAAGTGATGATCGCCGAGCATTTCGCCGTGGTCGCTCATAAAGATCACCAGCGTGTTATCGCGTTGACCACTGTCATCGAGGGCGCTGAGAATTCGTCCGACCTCGTGATCGATGTGTTCGCACATGGCATAGTAGGCCGCCGTGACTTCCTGCCGATCGTGATCGGTCATCGCACCGCTGTGAAATTCGCCGGGCGAATTGTGCGCCCATTCAGCGTCGAGTTTTTGGAACTGCGGTTTGTCGTCGAGTTCGCCGTCCCGTCGTTTCGGCAGCGGCATGTCATCGGGATGGTAACGGGCCAGATACTCCGGCGGCGGATCGAAGGGGTGATGCGGAGCGAAACAGTTGAAGCTGAAAAACCATGGCGGCTGATCCGCGCCACTGGCATCGCGGATAAAGCCGATGGTTTCTTCAGCGCACCACGTGGTTTGGTGCAGATCGGCGGGCATGCCGTTTTTGACGAAAGCGGAGCCTTTCGGAGGTTGTTGGTAATGAGCGCCCCAGGTGGTGTTTTTCTCCGTTTCCAGCCACCGGGTGTAGGCGTTGTCGTGCCCCCAATCCGGCTGCGGATGGTGCGACCAGTGGAAATCCTCGTCACGATAGCCATCGTCGCTACGTGCTTCGACCTTGCCGTCCGAGCATGAGGCGAGGTGGAGTTTACCGGCGAGGCCGCATCGATAACCTGCGTCGGCGAACATTTTCGGTAGCAGGATTTCATCGGCCGGCATCTGCTGACCGTTCTGGCGGCAACGGGTGGTGCGCGGATAGCGTCCGGTAAGAAAGCTGGCGCGGCTCGGTGTGCACACCGGACTTTGGCAGTAGGTCTGCAGAAAGCTGACGCCATCGGTGGCGAGTTGATCGAGATTGGGTGTGTTGATCCGCGAATTGCCGTGGGCACGGATAGTATCGAAGCGCTGCTGATCAGTGCACAGCCAGAGGATATTGGGACGACGTGGTGGAGTGGAAATGGGCATCGTGATGCCGTCAGCAAAGCCTGTTTTTGAGTTTACCGGCAAGGACTTTCGTGGCTACCATTGGCACTATGAAAGTGCGTCGCGTCGTCTTGGGAGCTTTGGCAGGCACGGTTCTGTCATTTTTGTGGGTGAATCTGTCGTGGGTCGCCTTTGATCTGCACGGTGACTCGATTCGGCAGTTCCCCGATGAGTCATCGGTGGCGGAAGTTTTAAAGGCTCAAAATGTTGAGAGGGGTATTTACGTCATTCCAGCAATGACAGTTGACTACGACGACGAAGCCGGTATGGCAGCTCATCTGGAGGATAATCGGCGCGGGCCGTACATGATGGGGGTGGTGCGGTCGGGGAGCCTGGATGCTGCTCCCGCGATGGGGCCGTTCATGCTGCGCGGGGTGGCGATCCAGTTGATTGCGGCACTGATCGCGGCCGTGTTGCTGGCTGCGGCGGCGCCGAATCTGAATTTTCTCGGGCGTTTCATGTTCGTGTCGATGCTCGGAGTCTTCGCCGGGGTCACCGGGCATTTGCCCAACTGGAACTGGTGGTGGTTTCCCGTGGATCACACGGTCGTCAGTGTCGTCGATTCCGTGGTCAGCTGGGCGCTCGCCGGTCTGGCGATGGCCGCGATCATCAAGCCGACGGCGCAATCCCATGCAGCTGCGACGGCCTGATTGCTTCAGATCTGCGCATTCGCTAAAGCCCCATCAGGGGAGCCGGGACGAGAAAAGCGTGTTGTTCGAGCAGGCTCAGTGAGCCGTGCCAACTCAGGTATTGGGTGAGGAACACGATAAGGGCATAGGCGGCGACGACCGGGACCGCGGCCAAACGGGCGGCCCAGCGAAATATTGCGTGGCGGCTTTGTTCACGGCGTTCGGCACGTCCGACGGCCCAACCGCTGAGAAGTCGGGCCGGGAAGATGAAAATGACAAACAGAAGACTGGGTAACCAGGCGACTTCGCGCGGGGTGAGTTGAATTTTCAGCAGATAGAGAGGGATGGCGAAAAGCAGGGTCGTCAACAGGGCGATCCAGAATGCGATCGGAGCGCGCCCAAACATCCGGCGCACGACTTTGATCTCAAATAAGGCGGCGAAACGATCTTCGCGGGCGAAGTGAGTTTGCAGGAAAGGCAGGTAGAGAACCACCAGCATCAGCAGTGCGGCGCCGAACAGTGAGATGACGGCATTGCCTCCCGGCGGAAGTTGTCCGGCAGCAATGAGGATACCCACCGGGATGATCAACCAGATGACGGCACCGACAAAGCCGCGCGCGCCGAGCCAGAAGTAATGTGGCAGGCGCAGGCTGGCGAGGTAATCGAGAGTGCTGTCACGCATGGCGGTGTAGGTGCCGCGTCGACCGATCCAACGCAGAAACTGCAGTGGCGCCGGCCATAGAAAATGTCTTAACTTGCCGCCGCGAATGCACGCCCAGACGATGTGGATGACGGCGACGATGGTGAAAAAAATCAACGCCAGTCGCCATGCTGAAGCAGTGCCGCTGCCGGGGGCGATCAGTTCAGCATCACGCCACATCGATGCGATAAAGCGCACCGGCAGAATGAACAGCCACGCGCCGATGATCATCCTTCCGAGCACGGCAGCTTTGCGGACACCGACGAATCCGGTGCTCAGCCGGGCGTCGTTCGCCGCGACCCGGCCGCTGGCTTCGAGCAGATAGCCAAGGCTGAAAAAATTGAGAACCGGGATCACCGACAGCGCGGCGAGGCCAAAGATCAGTGCCACGAAACCGAACAGCCAGTCGAGCATCGAACTCAACCAGGCGAGCGCTCTGCGCACCAGCGAGGGGGATCGCAGGGTGGTGTCGACAACCGTGCCGGTTTCGTCGGCGTCGGCAGGTTGCGGGAGATGAGGTGGTGTGACGATCGCGGGTGCGAACGCCGGAGCTTTGGCCTGATCCATGATACAGGCGCTAGACGCTCGAACGTCGCGACCGGTTACATCGCTTCGATGCGGTGGCCTTTCGGCTGACCGATTTCTTCAAGCAGATCGCCGAACCAGGGTTCGTTGATGTTGAAGGGCTTGCCGCCCTTGATGCGTTGGAAATCGATGATCGACATTTTGTCATCGGCATCCTCGTCCTGGCCGGCGACTCCGCCATGACCTTCCAGAGCCGAGGCGGCGGCGACTTTCGCGCTGTCGCGGATCAGCTGCAGATCCTCTGCGTTAGGTGCGGCGGAGCGGGCAAAGTAGCCGCTCTTTTGAACGAGAATCTTCTCCACATTCAAGCCGGCTTTGAGATGGTCGGAGAACCATTTACCTACGCCGATCTCGTCGAGCTTGACGTGGCCGAAGGCGTCGCGGGCGACGGGTGTGCCGGTCTGTTCTTCGATTTCGGCGACGATGTTGTCGATACCGGCTCCTTCACTGATGAAAATATTGACGCTGTCGTGCTCGTCCATTTTCTGCCTGAGACGCTCGCATTCCGCCTCCATATCGATGTGCATTTCGGGCACCCAAACGGCATCGACGCCCCAACGCATCTGGTGCAGCATGACCTCGGGAAGGAAGTCGTAGTCCTTGAGGCTGTCCTGATAGCTTTTGGCGGTCGCTCCGGTCAACCACCCGCAGTGGCGGCCCATGACTTCATGAACGATGAGCTGACGTGAGCTGGTGGTGTTTTCATTCGCGATGTTGCGGAAAAAGCGCGCGCCCTGTTCGGCGGCGGTGACGGCGCCGAGTGTCTGGCGGATCGGAAAGACGTCGTTGTCGATGGTCTTGGGCAGGCCGACGACGGTGAGTTCGAAGCCGTTTTCATTTAAATAGGCTTCAAGATCTGCTGCGGTGGTGTTGGTGTCGTCACCGCCGATGGTGTGCAGAATCTCGATGCCGTCGGCGGCGAGTTGTTTGGCGGCGACGTGCAGTGGGGTTTCGCCCTCCTTGACCAGTCCGCGTCTTACGCAATCCTCAATATTGGTCAGCTTGACGCGGCTGTTGCCGATGGGGCTGCCGCCAAACTTGAAAAGTGTCGCATACTGGTCGCGGACCTTTTGCGGAAACGGAACCGAGAGCCCTTTCAACAGGCCGTGATAACCGTTCAGATAGCCGACCAGCTCCGCGTCGGGGGCCAGCGTATTGTATTGTTCAATGAGGGCGCCGATGGACGCTGACAAGCAGGGGGCAATGCCGCCGGCAGTGAGAAATGCGATTTTCATGAGGTCGTTAGGTGTAGGCGGTTCCTGCTCCGGGGACGTTTTTTGACCCTCAGCGAAGCGCGCGCACACTGATCTTTTCAGTTTCGATTGTCAAGTAAGTCGCCGGGGGCGGCGAGTGGCTTTTGGTATTAAAATTGACATTGACGCTCAGCCTTGGGCCCCCTATGCCTGAGCGCTGTCGCCCTGAATGGAAAGGGGCTTTGGAGTGGCTGAATCAAGGGCAAAGAAACCTGTTATTACTATGAGTGAAGAAACATTTTTTTACGGAGGTTTGGATATAGGCGGGACGACGGTAAAAACCGTTCTTGTTGATGAGAAGAGTGAGCAGGTCGGCGAAATGGTCGAGGTGCGCAGCAAGGTTGATGAAGGCTACGAGGCGACCTTCGGTCAATTGCGATTGGCGCTCGAGCAGTTGGCGCAAAACGCCGGCATTAGTTTTGATCGGATTCGCGGAGTCGGTCTCGATGTGCCGGCACCTTGTTGCCATGGGGTGGTCTGGAGCAGGGCGAACCTGGCTCAAAATTGGGTCGGGGTCGACATCCGCAGCAAGCTTTCCGAGTGGTTGGGGATTCCGGTTTTTATGACCAACGATGGCAGTGCTGCAGCTGTCGGTGAGTATGCTCTGCGGCATAAGCATCTCGGCAGTTTGTTATTTACAGCGCCGGGAACGGGATTGGCCGGTGGTTTGGTTTTGCCCGGTGGACAGATTTACGAGGGTGTCAACGGATTGGCGCTGGAGGTCGGGCACAACACTGTGCCGCATCGCGAAGACGACGGAGAACTGCCGCAATGTTCGTGCGGCATGTACGGGTGCACGGAGGCATGGGTGTCGCTGGTGGCGCTGCGTCGCCGCGTGCGCCTGGAATTGGCAAAATCTGAAAATGCTGATCATCCGCTCAATCAGGGGGACTTGTCCGACAAGGAGCAGGCGTTCGCGTTGCGCGATTATGCGGCGGAGGGTGATGCTCTGGCGGTGTCGATTTTCCGGCAACAGGGACAAATCTTTGGTTACGCTCTGGCCGACTTGACGCGCTTATTTGATCCCGGTCTGATTGTGATCGGCGGCGGCCTCGCCGAAACGTCGTTTCGCGATCAGTATCTCAGTTGGGTGATGGAGGGCTTCGAGAAACGTGCCTGGCCAGTCTACATCGAAAGTCCGGTCGAGCCGGGGCGCAAAACCACGCGCTTCGAGTGGGCTATCGGTGGCGATGCCGCCGGAGCGATGGGCATGGGTTATACCGCACGCGAGCTGTTTCGATAGACAGGAGTTGCCCTGCCGGGGCAGCGGCAGTGGGCCATGCTCGTGGCCGCAGGCAAGCTGTGGAACATGCGAGACGCGACGCCGGTATCTGATCCGGCGCTCAGCCGAAAACTTTTTTCTGGAGATTGCGAAGGCTGCGCAGCTCACCCCATTCGGCGCCTTTCATATTTCGAGCACCCGATTTTCGGTTGGAAGCGGGGGACTGGTTGTTGGCTGCCAGCCTGTCGAAGGATTCATCGACAAAACGTGTCGAACCGAGGATGCCGCCATCACAGAAATAACGCACTTTGCAGCGCAGGATTTCTGCCAGCGGAAGTTTGCCTCCGCGGGCCAATTCGGCTTCGACCGCTGCGCGGCTGAGGCCGATGCGTCCGCGGCGACCGGTCAGGCGGGAGGCGTCAACCTGTTCGCCGTGGCCGTAGAGCAAGATGCGATAGCGCGGCCCGGTGCTTGACCAGGTGACACGCCGGTTCAGCCCGAAGCTGGTGTGCTGAAGGATGGCATTGAGCCCGTTGCGGGCGACGGCCTTACCGGCGATTGCTTCGCCGTAGCCGCTCCAACGGTAGCTTGCAGGATCAGCTACCAGACCGGCCCGAATGGGATTCAAGTCGATGTAGGCTGCGACGGTAAGCAAAGCATTTTCCGAACCTTCGACCAGCACGCTGTGGAATCGGTCCTCCCATAAAGTGCCGGTTCGCTGATGGCGGCCGTTGTACCACTGAGTGAATCGTTGCTTGAGGTCTTTCACGAATGAAGACAGGTCGTAGCGCCGTGCATGATAGCGTTCGAGAATCTCCTGAAGCCAGGTTGAATCACCTGCGGCTTCGTGCGCGGATGCTTGATCGATTTCGTGAACTGCATCAGCCAGTTGGCGGCCTCGATAGATAAGCGGCAGCAACTTGCGTAAATGCGCTTCATCAAGCATCGCCATCAGTGACTTCTCAGGGACTCGTATCAGGAGATGAAAGTGGTTGGACATGAGACAATAAGTGACCACTTGGACGCCGCTGAATCGTTCGAGACGCCTCATCCAGAGGTGAAAATATGCCTTTTCCCGTTCACCGATCCGCATCGCCCGGTCGACGATTCGCGAATAGGCGTGATAATAGGAGACGCTCGAGGTGCGGAGAATTCTCGGTTGGCTCATGGTGAGGGGGGCATCGATAACGAAATTGCGTAAACGTAAAAGGAAACCGGTTGGCGATCGATTAACTGTTCGCAGACTGAGTTAAATAAGGACACAGAGAGCATTTGTAAACTATAAAAGGCAATGGACTTTATTGTTATATGGCGGGTGATGTTGCTGCCGCGAAGGGCCGGCGGGGGGAGCGGGGATGCTTCGATTCCGGAGAGGCATCGGTTCGATGAGCCGCGTTCGTCCGGATGTTCCGAACGATCTATTCTGAGATTGCCGGAGGATCTTTGGCTCCGGCTTGGCGATGATCATCGGGATCAGGCGCTGGTCGAAACTTGAGAGAAGGGTGCCGCTTGTGGGAGAGTTTGCGGAAACAGTTGCGGGTGGCACCTTTTGTTCGACTCCGAATTCAGGGCGCTGCTTCAACAGTTTTTCGGTTCAGGGGGTTGTTAGTTGCCGAATAGATATATGGCCAGATTGACGCGACGCCGTTGCTGTGTCGATTATCACGTGGCAGGATCGAATCTTCAGGACCGGAATTTCGCCGTTAAATCGATCCCGTTCAGTCCCCGAATTGCAAAAATCGATGCTGATGCCGGCAGGGGCACGGTGAAGGTTACCAATGGCAGCGAGCAGGACTGGCCCGGCTGCTCAGCGATTTGCGGTGACGGTCAGGCGTCTGCGACAGGCATCCCTAAGGCTTCACGTAACACTGGTTCGATAGCGTCAGCCTGACGCATGAATCCGAGGTCGTTGGGGTGGGAGCCGTCGGTGGTGGCTTCGTCGTCGTCACCGAGTAAGTCATCACCGGGAACGTAGTAAAGATCACGGGCACCACCTTCGATCAGTGCGTCGTATGCCCGGACAAGGGCGGCACGGCTGCTGCGATGGCGTTCGCGGGAGGATTGCTTGATCCAGGCGCTGGCGTAGGTGCGATCTTCGACCAGAACGATCGGGGTGTCAGGGCGCAGTGCGCGCAGCAGCCGAACCAGTGGACCGGTGTTGGCGGCGACGACATCCGCGGTGATGTTTGGCAGGCAATCGAGGACGTAGACAGAGGCGTCGATTTCTGCGAGCAGCGCGCCGACTTCGAGCTCCATTTTACCGTTGCCCGAGAAGCCGAGATTGATGGCAGGCTTGCCCAGGCGCCGTTCGAGGATTGCCGGATGGGGCATGCCGGGGCGTGAGGCGCAGGCTCCATGGGTAATCGAAGTGCCATAATAGACGACCGGCTTATCGGGACGCGGGCCGACACCTTCGAAGTAGCTGCCACGTTTGACGCCGAATTCGAGTTTATTGACACCGTTGTAGAGGGGGAGGTAAGCGGAAAAGCGGCGTTTGCCGGGGTCGATTCCGCTAACCAGAGGACCACTCTGCTCGGCTCCGCCGCTCGGTCGAAACACGGATACCCAGCGGGGCTGGCCGTTTTCATCGTGGGCGTAGAGATCGATGCCGCTGACGCCAGTTGCCGGCATGTGTGCCATGGCGAGGCTCTTGCTGAGCAGGCTGTAGCGCACGTTGATGGCAGTGGCGTCGGTGTCGAAATGCGTCAGCATGCCGGCGCTGTGACGGCTCAGATTCCACACGCTGTCACGCACGACTCCCTCGGCTTTGGCAGGCAAGCGGTCGTAGTAGCGGACCATTTGTTTGTCCGACCAGCCGCGCCCTTCAATGCCCCAGTCTTCAACATTGTACCAATCCAAGCCGTCGTCCTCTGTCTGATCGGGAGACTTTGACTTGGTTGGCTGTTGACTGCTTGCGGAATTGATACCGAACAGTGTGGTAGCGGCAGCCAACGGCAGGGTGCGTTGGCAGAAGCGGCGACGGGTTAGGCGTGCCATGGCTCAGATTAGGGTGCGGTTTCGCGAACGGGGTGGGAAGCAGGGATAACGAAGAGGTAGTTCTCTGTTAGCAGAACAAATGCCTACTGCAATGGCAATCCGAGACTTTCCCCGCCGGGCTAAGTCGTGCTATTCTTTAAAAATGACAAAAAATGTCCAGGCTCTGTTTGTTCGGATCGCTCTGGTTGTCGCTCTGGCGGGCATAAGCCAGTCAGGAATGGCGGCTGCTCCGGCCGTGGCATCGTTGGCCGGGCAGTTAAAGACCACGACGGTGGAGAGCATCGAATTCAACGAGGTAACGCTGGAGGCCGGTCTTGAGTTTTTGAGCGCCAAATCGGGTGGCACGCCGTTCCTGATTCTTGGTGGAGGTGGTGAGCAGGGCCTGGGGGCGAAGTCAGTAACGATGTCGATGCGCGGTGTTTCGGCCGAAACCGTGCTGCAGTATCTTTGCCGATTGAGTAACTGCACCTACCGGACCGAACGCCATGCGGTGTTGGTGGGATCGATCGCCGATCTCCGGTCTCTGGATCAATTGCGCCGCTCGAATCCGCCGCTAAAAGCGGGGTGGCCGGCAGTTTCGGGGTTGCAAACCACACCGCTGAGTTCGTTTGATCTACAGCAGACGCCGATCTCTGATGTGCTGGCGCTGCTGCGTCAGAAATCCGGTGATACTCATGCGGGCAAGCTTACCAATATCATCATTCTGGAAGATCGTCAGGATCCCGGTGTCGAGCCGGCGGCAACCCGGACGGTGACCATGAAACTGGGAAAAGTTTCGGCACTGACAGCGTTGCAATATGCGACCGAACTATGTGGACTCGGCTTCCGCGCGGATTACAGCGCGTTCGTCGTCGGCACCCCTGAGCGGGTTGCTTTTGAGCCGGCAAACAAGATTCCGGAAAACTCGCCGATCCACAGATTTCTCAGCGCGACCCGGATTGAGAAAGTGAGGTTCGCCGAAGTTGGTATGAAGGATGCGATTGAGGCGGTTCGCTATTACAGTGGCCAGGCGTCGGCGGCTACAGGCGGACTGAATGTTATCGATGCAGTCGGCGAGTCCGCGGCTCAGATTGATCTGCAACTCGACGATGTTTCTCTGGCTGACCTGGTGCGTTATGTTACTGCGCAGTCGGGAACGCGTGTCACTACCCGTGGCATGACCTTGATTTTTGAACCCGACCCGGCCGCGGTCGAGCGCGGTAAAAAGGTCGGAGGAGGTGGGCCTGGACCTGATGCGGGAAAAGGTAAACAGACCTCGACCGCGCCCCGGCCCGGAGCTGACGAGGGACTGCGCTTCGACAAGTGACGGTGACGGCCAGTGCGCGCGCAAGGGGATTGCAATTGGTGCGGGATGGCGCTTGTTCTACGACCATGACGGTTCACACGATTGATTTGATGTTTCAGGGCGCGCCGCAGGCGATTGCGGCGTTTTTGATCGAAGGACCGGACGGACTGGCGTTGATTGAAACGGGCCCGGAATCGACGCTTGAAGCGTTGCTTGCGGGGATTGAGAAGGCAGGTTTCGCGGTCGGTGATGTCGCTGACGTGTTGGTGACGCACATCCATCTCGATCACGCCGGGGCGGCCGGGTGGTGGGCCGCCAATCATGGTTCGCGGCTGCATGTTCATCCACGTGGTGCGCGGCATCTGATCGATCCGTCGCGATTGGTGGAGAGTGCGACGATGGTTTACGGTGATCGAATGCAGGCGTTGTGGGGAGGCATGACTCCAGCTCCGGAAGGAAAAGTTTATGCCATCGAAGACGGTGGAATTGTTTCCGCTGCGGGGTTGAAATTTGAAGCGCTCGACACCCCCGGACATGCGAGACACCATCATGTCTGGGCGGTGAATGGTGAGGCATTCGCTGGTGATGTTGCCGGCGTCAGGCTACCCGGCCGGGACTTTCTGTCGGTGACCAGTGCGCCACCGCAGTTTGATCTGGAGAGCTACGAGACGTCGATCGATCGTCTGTTGAAGCGGAATTTTGAAAAGCTGTATCTCACCCATTTCGGAACCGTCGAGGATGTCCGTGAGCATCTCGAGGCGTATCGCCGGGAGGTTCGTGCGTCTGCCGAATTTGTGCGCGACCGCCTCCACGAGGGCATGGACAGCGACTCTTTGCAGGTGGCCTTTCAGGCGTGGAACCTCGAGCGTGCGTTTGTAGCTGAACTTCCTAACGAGGTGTGGCGTCAGTACGATCTCGCCAATCCGTCGTCGATGTGCGCCGATGGCTTGCGATTGTATTGGGAAAAACTTGTCGGCGAATAAGGGCGGCACCGGAAGTGTTGTAAGGATGTTCGATCGTACCAAAGAGCGAAGCCGGGCGCATGCACTGAAAAGCTGCCGACAGCAATCCTGCCGGCGGTGGCCCGGTTTTCGGTGGAAACCTTAAGTTTCACGAAATGAAAACCGCTCGACGCGGGCCACTTGAGACGGCATCTATTGTGACAATGAAAGGAATTGTGAAAACGCTGTATCCGTTGTTTTTTGGTATCGCTCTGGCGACGCTTTGTGCTGTCGACCGTGCCGGTGCGCAGGACGAGGCTGCCACCGGGCCCTCGGCTAAGCCTGCGGAAATCGCGCAACTGCCGTATCAGGCGTTGGTTGGCATCGCTCGTAACAATGCGGACCGTCCCGAGGATGGCGAAAAAATGATGCTGCGAATTTCCAGCAGCGAAGGCGTCGGCGTCGAAGATATCAAGTTAACTATCATGCGAGCGGAGGGCGAGGTGCCGATAGTGATCGACGAAAATGGCGATTTTGAAGTGCCGTTTTCCGACGAGCTGTACGATGAGAACCCGATGGTCGCCTCCAACCAGCCAAAGGGAACGATGAACCTCAAGGTCATGATCGACCTCAAGGAGGTGCGTCCCAAAGTCGTCGACGGTAAAGTCAAGTATCGCGATCTGTTCAGCCAGGTGCTCGAGTTGCAGAAGAAAATGCGCGGACTCGATCCTAACTTTGGAACTCCTGGATACGAGACTTTGGCGATTCAGATCGTGACAGGCGGTGAACCGGTGGTGATCATGCGCAAACTCGGTTCGCGTGAGATCGCCGCAGATGAAGAGAAGACCGTGTGGATGGTCTACGACCTTTTACTTTTTGAAGAAAACCCCGACGTGAAGATTCCCGAAAAGGCGGAGGTCAGCATCAAGCCGGTTGATGCCCGAACTGCGGTCGCGATTCGCGCCAATTGATCTGATCATGATGAGCCTTACCACCAGTCGGAACATGGCGACGACGCATGTCCTTGTCGCCGTCGTGTGCCTCTTTGTATCGTTAACTTCTGGACTCGCTGATACCGAGTTGACCTTCGGTCAATTGCAGGAAGATAAAAAAACGATCTCGACTCAGCGGCTGCGCATCAAGGGTGATCGGCTCTCGATTGATGGTGGCACCGATCAGCCGTATATGATTTTTTACGGTCGATATGAGCGCGCCTATGTGATTGATCACGAGAAAAAGCAGTACTTCTCGCTCGATCTCGATAAGGTCAGCAAGATCGTCGACAATCTCTCGGCGTCGCGATTGCAGGCACTCGCGGACATGGAGAGAAAGTTGGAAACGATTCCTGAGGCGCAGCGGGCGCAGTTTGAGAAGATGGTCGAAAAATTGCGCGAAGAAACGGTGCAGATGGAAATCGCGCCCGAGCGCAAAGCCGATTTTCAGCCAACCGGCGAGAAGGTAAACCTCGGGGGCCACGAGGCAGAAGTCGTCGAAAGCTTTGTGCGTGGCAAAAAGACCGCGACTTATTATGTTGTGCCGCGGCAAACGCTGGAAATTTCGGATGCCGATTACGAGGTAATCAAAAATTATGCCGTATTTCTCGATTCTGTGCGGACGCGCCTGCCTCCTAACCTGCGCGCTCATTTCGGCGATATGGATATGCTCGCAGGGCCGGACGAGAAGATACCGCTGAAGGTCGAGGTCGAGGCTCTCAATGGTCGTCCCGAAGTGTTGTTAAATGTTTCCACGGATGAGATCGAAGCCAAAGTGATGAACGTTCCAGCGTCGTACGCCGCGCAAAAACTGCCCGATGTTGATGCTCCGAAATAGCTATTCTCGCTACGCCAGCGTAGCGGCATCGGTGTTTGCGGTGGCTGTCGCAGTGGCGATCGCCATGGCTTGTCCGCCGGTGTCTGCGGCCGACTGGTATGTGCATGCAGATTCTTCAGTTGGCGACAATGCCAATGATGGCTCCAGAGATGCTCCGGTGGCCACGCTGCAGCGGGCGGTGACTTTGGCGACGGCAGGCGACACGATTCATTTGTTGCCGGAGGGGGCGCTTTTTCGGCAAACGGTTGTGCTCAACACCGGCGATGACCAACTGACGATTGAAGGCAACGGGTGCACTCTCAGTGGCGCCGATCCGATACCGGCTGAAGGATGGCAGCCCGCCGGGGAGGGGCTGTGGAAGCGACGCATCGGCATTCCGCGCTGGGACCGGCATTTGCTGATTGTTGATGGTCGTGCGGAATCGATGGGCAGGACTCCATCGACGCCGAAGACGGATCCATTTCCGGATGCTGACCAGTTGCAGCCCGGTCAGTTTCGTTTCGACTACATCGATGGTGACGAAAAAGAAGGCTGGCTGACAGTGCGTGCTGATCCGGGCAGACACGCGTTGGAGTGGGGGACACGTTCGAATGGTTTGGCGACGAGTGGCAAGCTCCGCGGTGGCACGGTGCGCAATCTGAATGCCCGGCATTGCCTGAACGATGGCTTCAATATCCATGGCGATGCGCGGGAACTGGTGTTCGAAAAAATCTCCGGCTACGATAATTACGATGAGGGCTTCAGTGCTCATGACACCTGCGAGTGCGTGATTCGCGACAGTCGTTTTTTACGTGGCGATCACGCGATCGCCGATGTCAACCAGGCTGAGACCCACTACCAGCGCTGTTTTTTTAGCAGTGCGATCAACTGCAATGTTGTGTTTCAGGGTGGCGTGCATTCCCTGATCGATTGCGAGATCGAGGTGGGTGGTAAGGAGACGGCTCTTTCGATATCGACCAGTGGCGGTGATGTGCCGCCGCCGGCGGCTGAGCTGCGTATTGACGGCCTCAAGATTCGTGCCGGCGAGGGGCGAACGGCTGAATCCGGTGGCAATGTCGTGCTCGGCAGGGGAACGGAGACGACTCTGGTCGGCTCGCAACAGCTCGATGCGCCGGGAGGAGTTCATCTCAGCCCGACGGCGAAGCTGGTCAATGACTAGACCGCAATGGGGCGCTTGTTGCCCTGGTCATCGACATTGACCAGACTGACGTCGGTCGAAAAAATGGATTCGTGCTCGCGTTTGACCACCACTGAATAGGTTACCGAGGTATTGCCGGTGCGGATACACTTGGTCTCGAATCGAAGGATAGTGCCCTGGCGCACGCTGACTTTGAATTCGACCTTGTCCATGCCGACGGTGACGAACAGGCAATCCGGGTGCTCGAGGGATGCGGCGATCCAAGCAATTTCATCGACCCACATGAGCAGATAACCTCCGAACAGGAAGCCATAGTGGTTGAGGTGTTCGGGAAGGACGAGCTTGTGGTTTTCCATGGTGGAACAGTGAGCTTACGAAAGAATCGTCGCATTGCTGGCAACAATTTTGAATGTATCTTAACCATTCTTCGTCTGAATGACGAGCGCACCGTGGTCGCGCCTGCCGTCTGTTTTCCCAATTTGTTATGAAATCGTGTTTCTCATCGTCATTCGCATTCGCACCCGCGGCGAGGCTGCTTGCCCTGCTTTTGTTAATTTCTGTGGCGGCGCCGCCAGTCCAGACGCGTGCGCAGGACAGTCCTTTTCAAGGCAAGACGCTGGAAACCCTGACGGCGAACGATATTCTGAAGTTGGTGCGCTACAGCTACACGCTGTTTGATCAGAGCTTCGAAGGGCGGCTTCGTCGCGGTTTCAAAAAAACGCCGTTTCAGCTCACCCTGGAGCCGAATCACGTGCGCTTTCGCTTTTCGGATCCCGCTCAGATCATTCATCTCAGTGTGACCGGCGACAAAGCCTACCTGAAGGAGGTCGTCAAGGGCAGCGACGCGCCGATCGCGGATAGTCGCTACAATGAAGAAATTCGCGGCACGGACGTGACCTTTGAGGATCTGGCGATGCGTTTTCTATATTGGCCGAACCCGGTGATTCACCAGCAGAATGATGAGGTCAAAGGCCGCGACTGCTGGTGGGTGCGGGTGCGCAATCCCGATGGTATCGGCAGCTACGCGACGGTCGATATCTGGGTCGATAAAGCCAGCGGCGGACTGTTGAAAATGATCGGCTACAATGCTCAGGGGGGGGCGGTTAAACGTTTCACCGTGGTCGGCGGCAAGAAAATCAAAGACGTGTGGATGGTTGACGAGATGCGCATCGAAAAGCTGGAACCGACTTCCGACGGAGCGAAGACCATCAGCAAGACCTACCTCGAGATTCTCGGGGCAGCCGAGTGAAGTTGTAGAGGGCGCGGATAACGGAGGGCACGCGCGTCAGTTGACTGATGGGATCGATTTAGCAAATCAGCGGAGCTGGGTCAGTTGACAACTATAAAAGGCCTTGGCTTTTATAGGGTGATGTGCGCAGGAGCCGAGCAACTGCGGGGGGCGGGGCTGAGTGGCGGGCGCCGGCTCAGCGTGGTTCGGTGCTGTAGCCGTAGCCTGGGGCGGTTGCACGGCGGTGCTTGTTGAGCGGAGCGTTGCGTGATCAGCGATCAGCGACTACTCGCGGTGAGCTCCGCCGGCCTGAACTGTGGCTAGGCACTTGGCGGACGGTGCTTCAACCACTGCAGTGCTTGCTCACGGGTGGTGAGTTCGCCTTCGAGTTGCAGGTCCTGGATTTCCTGGAGGAGTTTGCCGAGTTCGGGACCGGGTTTCCAACCTTGGTCGATCAGGTCGCGCCCGTCGAGCAGGCGTTCGGGGATGAGTGGTTCAGAGGCGAATTCGTCGGCCTTATCGCGCAGGAAATCGTAGTTGTCGAGCAGGCCGTTGCTGCTGGTGCAATCGACGCGGTGCAGTTCAAGTTCGTCGTCGAAGCCGGGGCGGGCCATGAAGCGCCTTAGTTTTGAGGTGCGCATTTTCTGCACGTCCTTGAACTGCATGTGGCGTTCGACGCTGCCGACGGCCGCTTCGATGACGTCGTTGCTGTAGCGCAGCCGGCGCAGGATGCCTTCCGTCATTTCGGCACCGAGCCGGTCGTGGCCGTTGAAGCGGATTCGGTCTTCGCCGGCGTCGTAGGTGAAGGTCGCAGGTTTGGCGATGTCGTGAAACAACACGCTCAGCACCAGCGGCAGGGACGCGTCGTCGGGAAGCAGGCCGAGCATGATGCGGGTGTGCACGAACACGTCGCCTTCAGGGTGCCACTGGGGCGGTTGCTCGCAGCCCTGCAGATCGAGGATTTCGGGCAGAATTGCCAGCATCAGTCCGCTGTCGACGAGCAGGTCAAATCCGCGCACGCGGCGCGCGGACGGGGAGGTCCAGATCTTGTCGAGTTCGTCGCGGATGCGCTCGGGGCTGATTTTGGAAATGTTGGCGGCTTCGGCCCGGATGGCGGCCCAGGTCGTGGCTTCAATTTCGAATTCGAAGCGGCTGGCGAAACGGATCGCGCGCAGCAGGCGCAGGTAGTCTTCGTGAAAGCGCTGCGCCGGATCGCCGATGGCACGAATCAGGCGGGCGTCGAGATCGGCACGACCACCGACGTAATCGTGAATCTCGCCACTGATGGGATTGAGGAACATGCCGTTGATCGAAAAATCGCGTCGCTGGGCATCTTCTTCCGCTGTGGCAAAGACGACGCTTTCGGGACGTCGTCCATCCCGGTAGTCGCCGTCGGTGCGGAAAGTGGCGATCTCCAGTGAGTGGCCGCGATGGCGAACCAGGATGACGCCGAAGTGAGCGCCGACAGTGTTGCCGCCGGGAAACAGTTTCAGGACTTCGTCAGGGTGAGCTGAGGTGGCGATGTCGTAGTCCTTCGGCGTTTGTTCGAGCAGCATGTCGCGCACGCAGCCGCCGGCAAACAGCGCCTCGTGGCCGGCGTTGGAAAGACGTCGGACGATCGCTGTGGCTGCGTCACGCATGGAAAACCCGGGCATAGTTAGAGTTAGGAGTTAGGAGTTAGGATATTCGGGGGGGCGGAAAAATCGGCTGATTGTTTTTAAGAAAACAGGGGTGTCGTCAATCTACCTTAAGCTGAACGAGAGGCACGGGCAGCTCGATCCCGAGGTCGCGGGCGAATACGGGTTTGGCATTGCTGACGTTGATGTCGAGAAAATGCCACCATTCGCTTTCGATTTTGTTGAAGCCGGCGGTGGTCATCGCCGACTGCAGCAGGGCGACATTTTGTCGGATCACCGCGTCGTTGCCGGTGTAGCTGGACCAGGCCCGCGGTGAAAATTCGTCGAAGGTCGACGGCATGGGAACTTCATTGCCGTAGACGTCGGTCAGGGTGACGTCGACGGCGACTCCGTAGGTGTGAAATGACAGACCGGTTTCCGGTGGTGCGACGTAATCGGGGTTGGGGTTCGAGTACCAGAGGGCCATGTGCGAACTCGGCGGACGCCAGGCGTCCCATATTTTTAATCGAAAGCCCTGAGTCGCGACGACACGCTGGGCGATCAGCAACTTTTCGGCGGTATCGCGGTGCAGAAGGCAGGGCATGTCGTCGGGGTAGAGGCGCTTCGATGCGACGTTGTCGCGGGTCGCGTAACGCAGATCGATGACCACTCCCGGGACGGCGTCGGCGACGTAGACGAAATTATTTCGCTGCACCAAAGCGCGTTGCTCCGCCGAGTTCATTTCGGGAAAACGCTGGCGGTGGGCGCAGGTGACCAGGATCAGCGCCGCACTGACGAGCAGGACAAGGGGGAGAAGTCGGGGGAGTATTGAATTCATGTAAAATTGTAGAACCTATAGACTATTTGGTGATATTGAGCGACTTTTCACCTTTTTTCGCTGTTTGCCCAGCGTTGCCCCTATCGCGTCATGCTTTTGCCTGAGACTTTTGTCACCGTTTTTCTGCCTATCGCTGCATTGGTGATGGGGCTTTGCGTGGGGTCGTTCCTCAATGTGGTCATCTACCGCCTGCCGAATGATCTCAGTGTCAACGAACCGAAGCGCTCGTTCTGTCCGTCGTGCAAGTATGACATCCCCTGGTATCAGAATCTGCCGGTTTTCAGCTGGCTACTGTTGCGCGGCAAATGCGCGTCCTGCAAGCAGCCGATTTCACCGCGTTACCTGATGGTTGAGGCGCTGACCGGCGTTTGCTTCCTGGCGATCTGGAAAATGTTTGTGATCGACTTCGATACGGTGGACGCCGCGCTGAATGCGCTCGAGCCGGAGAACAGGACGGTGCTGGCGATGCTGAAGCTGATGGCGCCCAGCGCCGGGCACGTGCTGGCATTGTGGATTCTTTTTGCCTTGCTCATCTCGGCGACGTTCATTGATTTTGATCATTTCATCATTCCCGATTCGATCACGATCGGTGGTCTGGTGGTAGGCGTGGTGGCGGTAACGCTGGTGCCGGGGATGCTCAACGAAACGATTTGGTATCGTGGTCTGCTGATGTCGCTGATCGGTGCGGCGACCGGATACGCACTGCTCTGGCTGGTGGTCAATCTCGGCAAGCTGGCCTTCGGGCGGATCAAGTACGAGTTCGAAGACCCGGCCGTCTGGAAGGTCCATCAACCGCAGGATGCCGATGAGCCTATCATTCATGTCGATGGTGAAGACACCGGTTGGACCGATGTTTTTTATCGGCCGACCGATCGCATGGTCATCGATGCGACCGAGTTGGTGATCAATGGTGAAAAGCGCGAACCGGGCCAGGCGGTGGTGTTCGGGGACCGCTTTGAGCTGCCGGACGGTGTGGTAATGAAACTCGAGGACGTCAAGGAGGTCAGCGGGCGCTGCGCCAGAATTGTCATTCCGCGTGAGGCCATGGGATTTGGCGACGTGAAATTTATCGCCATGATCGGTGCCTTCCTCGGCTGGCAGGCGGTGCTGTTCACGGTATTTGCTGCCTCGATCATCGGAGCGGTGATCGGTGTCGGACAAAAACTGGTGTCCAGGGAGGAATGGAAACGTCCCATCCCGTTCGGACCGTATCTGACGCTCGGCGCAGTGCTGTGGGTGTTCGCCGGTACCGGCCTGATGATCTGGTATTTCGGGTTGCTCGGTTTCGGTCAAAACTGAGCACACATTTCAAACGCCGATCGGGTGCCAGGCAGTTTTGTGCTCGATGGTATCGAGAATGCGGTACGGGTCTGCCGCACTGGAGCCGAACCAGTCCGGTTCGGTCGCGCAGGAGTGATCGGCGAAGCGTTTGACGTTGTCGGCAACGCCGCTCTGCAGGGTAGCGGCAATGTCGCGCGAACCCGATGCGTCGATGACGGCGTTGACGTCCATGTGTGAGGCCATGACCGGTGCCAGTTCAGCACGTTGTCCCGTCAGAATATTGACCACGCCACCGGGTAGATCACTGGTGGCAAACACTTCGGCCAGACTGATGGCGGGCAGGGGAGCGGTCTCAGAGGCGATGGCGACGACCGTATTGCCACTGAGAATGATGGCGGCGATTTCGCTGACCAACGCGAGCAACGAAGGTTGATCGGGGCTGAACAAGCCAACCACTCCGGTTGGCTCGGGGGTGGTAAAATTAAAGTGGCTGCTGGCGACGGGATTTACGGCACCGAAGACTTGATGGATTTTATCGGTCCAGCCGGCGAAGTAGACCAGCCGGTCGACGCTGACGTCGACCTCGCGAGTGGCGTCTCTGCTGCCGACGCCGGTCAGTGATCGAATCTCGTCGATAAAGGTGTCGCGCCGGCTCTCCAGCATCTCGGCCGCACGATAAAGAATCTGCCCGCGCAGGTAAGCTGAAGTGCCGGACCAGCCGCTGAACGCCTTGCGCGCGGCGCGAACAGCATCGCGAAGATCTTTGCGCGATGCATGGCAATAGTTGGCGAGATGAGCGTCAGTTTTGGCGTCCGTGGCGATCATGTAGCGTCCGCTTTCCGTCCGCGGAAACGATCCGCCGATGTAGAGCTTGTAGGTTTTAAGAATGGCGAGTCGGGAACCGGGCATGGTGTAGATGTCGGTGCAGGGTAGAGAGTTTTTCCGGGGGTGTCGAGTGGAGGCTGCGGCCGTGTCCGATAATCTGGATTTCCGGCTTCAAGCGGGGGCGTCATCGATCGATGTCAGGGCTTGTTGAGTAGCACAATTCCGATGCACCCGGTATTGAGTTTCGTGGCGCTCTGGTGTTGCATGGTGGGGCCGACTGATGCCTGAACCGACTCCTCCTCCTAAAAAAAGTAACCCCCTGGCCATGGTGATTGCCACGGGTCTGGTGGTGCTGCACACGCGGCGCTATCGGCGTAATTTGTTGTTCGGGCTGACTCTGGTGACGCTGCTGTGGACGTTTGTCGGAGCGGCCTTCATCGGCGGGGTGCTGATGCAGCGGCCGTTGGCGTTCACGATTTACTGGCTGGTGTGTTTCCTGTTGGTTCTGGCGCTGTCGATCATGGCGCTTTACGACCTGATGCGGGTGCGCAAAGAACACCAGCGGGAGCAGCGCAGGCTCGAGGAGCGATTGGGCGAGGCGATGGAGGAAATAAAAGCTAAAGCTGCAGAAACAGGTGGCACTGACGACAGCTTGAACGAGGGGAAGGTGACGGGGCAGACAGTGATCGATGTCGAGTCTGAGGATGTTTCCAAGTGAATAGCAGGTTGATGATTCGACGACGTGAAGATCTCGAAGCGGCGGAAGCGGCGGTGCTGGCACCGTGGGCGCAGCGGGTGGCGGATAGTTTTGGTCGCGAGCACGCCGAGCCGAAACACAAGCTGCGCACGACTTATCAGCGGGATCGGGCGCGGGTGATACATTCTGAAGCGTTTCGTCGGCTGGAATACAAGACGCAGGTGTTTCTCAATGGCACCGGCGATCACCTGCGCACGCGTTTAACGCACACCATGGAAGTGGCTTCAGTCAGTCGGGTGATCGCGCGCGCGCTGGGCCTGAACGAGGACCTGGCGGAGGCGATCGCTCTGGCGCACGATCTCGGTCATGCGCCGTTCGGACATACCGGCGAGGAGCGTTTAAACCGGTTGATGAAGGGTCATGGCGGATTCGAGCACAATTTGCAAAGTCTGCGCATTGTCGAGTTCATCGAGTCCAAGCACCCTGACACACCGGGCTTAAATTTGAGTTACGAATTGCGTGAGGGATTGCGTAAACATGACCAGGGTTACCTGCGTGGCAGTCAGCGCTTTCCTTCCCCGTCTCTGGAAGCGCAGGTGGCCAATCTGGCGGACGAGATCGCTTACTACAGCCACGACCTCGATGATGGTCTGGATGCAGGACTGTTGTCGGAGGACGAGCTGGAGGAGCTCGATCTCTGGCGCCGCTGTGCGGTCGGCGTGCAGGAGACCTTTCCCGGCTTCGATGGCGCGGCTTTTCGTCGCCAGTTGATTCGAAATCTGATCGATCTTGAGGTTGAAGATGTGGTCGCGGCAACGGCGCAGCGGATCGAGGATTCGGGGGTGCAATCGGCGGACGATGTGCGCCGGCAACCAAAGCCGTTGGTGGGTTACAGCGATGAAATCCGGCGTGGCAACCAGCAGCTGCGCAAATTTCTTTATCAAAACCTCTACTTTCATCCGCAGGTGGCGGAACCGAACCAGCGCGCGGCGGATCTCATCGAACGGGTGTTTCGCGCCTGTCTGGAAAAGCCGGAGATCATGGGCCAGTCGACGCTGAACCGCCGCAACCGGGACGGTCTGGAGCGCACTGCCTGCGACTATGTCTCGGGAATGACCGATCGCTATCTGATGAGCGCGGCAGCGGAGTTGGGGTAGGTGTTCCGCCGGCTGACGCAGACGGAATAAAAATTCATCCGCCCGGGCAGGTTTTGCGGATTCGCGCAGCGGCATCGCAGTATTTACGCGCGCTGTCTTGTGAGTATGGCGGTTGCGGAGCCGCCTCGTCGCGTAAGCGGTTCCGAAAAACGCCGTTCAGGCTTCGCCGGCTCTGGCATTGCAGTAGGCGAGAAGCAGGCGCAGTCGGGTGCGCAGTCGGGGGATTTCGAGAATTTGCTGTTTCAGGTCAGGGTCGCCGACCACGTTGTGGGCGATCACATCGGCCGTGGCTGAGGCATTGTCGAGGGTGCGCAGGTGATGGGTGAGCGTCTCCGACAGTGAGCCGTTGGCCGAAGTCAGGCTGACCAGTTCGTTGGCGATCTGGTCGAGGCTGGCCGGAGTCTCATCTGCTTGTGGAGCATTGAGGCCGGCAGGATTTTCGTCAAACTCCTCGATGGCAGCCAGACGGAATGGCTCGCGTTGTTGCCATTCACCGAGTCGGATGCGGCGCACACCCTGCAGAATAAGGTTTGAGGTGCCATCCGGCTGCGAGACGCAGGCGCGAATCAGAGCGGCGGTGGAGACGCTGCGAATGGCGTCGTCGTCGCGGTCGTCGGCGTCCCGCTGGATGGTGCCGATGCAGAACATGCGGTCAGTCTCAAGGGCGTGAGTGAGCATTTGTCGATAGCGGGGCTCGAAAATGCACAGCGGCAGCAGGCAGTGGGGGAACAGCGTGCAGTCACTGAGTACCATGACCGGGAGCGTCGACGGCAGGGGGATTTTAGACGTGATGAGCTCCATGCAAAGGCTATTACGATGTTCGGAGCGAATTGGGAACGCAGGAATTTAGATCGACCAATCCCCTGATTTTATTTATTGCATGAACAGCGAAACGTGGTTGATTCAGCGCCGTTAAGAAAAAGCTACAAAGAACCTAAAACCTGCATCAAGGCGATGCCTCCTTGCTCAAGGAAATGACTGAAACAACCACAGATCTGAAAGAATTCCAACTGCACGACACCGACACCGGTAGTGCAGATGTCCAGGTAGCACGTCTGACGACGCGCATCACGCACCTGACCGACCACCTTTCTCGGAATAAGAAAGATTTTTCCTCCCGTCGCGGCTTGCTGAAGCTGGTGGCGACTCGGCGCAAGCTTCTGGACTATCTGGCCAGAACTGACAACGAGCGTTATCAGAAGATTATCAAGACTCTCGGCTTGCGCCGTTAGCTCTGCCGCCGGAATCGAGGATGCCTCGGTTTCGGCCGCGGCACCATCTCGTCCGGATTTCTCCGCGGCGAACGATTCCGGCCACCGCTGTCTCCCAGTAGGTGGCCGCGGCTTGCCCCGCCGACAAGGCTCTGACTCGCGCCGTTCTGCGCTTGTCATTTTGATCAGAAACTCCCGTCGACCTCTAACGAAGTTTTCTACGCGGTCGATTTTCCACCCGGTCGAGATTGCTGATCCATAAATTTTCGCCGTTCGGCGACCCCATCCCAAACTAATTTCATTAACAGAAAGTAAAAAAACATGAGTATTGAATCCGTAACGTGCCAAGTCGGCGCGAATGAAATCACCATCGAGACCGGTAAGTATGCCAAATTGGCAGACGGAGCGGTCACCGTAAGTTGTGGCGAAACCAGCATTCTGGTTACCGCTGTTTCACAGACCAAAGTTCGTGAGGGCCAGGATTGGTTCCCGATGTCGGTCGAGTATAAAGAAAAAGCTTCGGCAGCCGGACGTTTCCCGGGTGGCTACTTCAAGCGTGAAGGCCGTCCGACCGAAAAAGAAATTCTTACCTGCCGCATGACGGACCGCCCCTTGCGCCCGTTGTTCCCGAAAGGCTATCTTTTCGACACCCAGATCATCGCGCTGTTGCTCAGTGCTGATGGCGAAAATGACTCAGACGTTCTGAGCATCAATGGTGCTTCCGCAGCGTTGGCTGTATCTGACATTCCTTTCGCCGGCCCGATCGGTGCGGTGCGCGTCGGTCTCGTCGGCGGCGAGTTCGTCGTCAATCCGACCCACACGCAGCGTGAAGAAAGTGATCTCGATCTGGTCTACGTCGGTAGCGAAGACAAGGTCATCATGATCGAAGGTTCCGCTGAAGAAATCGGCGAAGAAAAATTCAAAGAAGCGCTGACCTACGCCCAGGGCCAGGTCGCCATTCTTGTTCAGGCACAGAAAGAGCTGGTCGCCAAGGCCGGCAAGGAAAAGCGCGTTCCCGACCTGATGACGGTCCGCGACGAGCTTCTCGAAGTCGCTTACGAAATCGCCGGTGACCGCATCGCCGACGCCATCTACAAGCCCGGTAAAGTCGAGCGTGCCGCGGCGACCAACGCGCTGAAGAAAGAAGTCGAGACCACGATTCGCGAGCGTTACGAAGACGCCACCGATTTCGAAATCTCACAGGCCTTCGATTACCTGCAGAAGAAAGCCTTCCGCATTTCGATCATGGAAAAAGGACAGCGCTGTGACGGTCGCGACACCGAGACCATCCGTCCGCTCTCGGGCGAGATCGATCTGTTGCCGCGCGCCCACGGTTCGGCCCTGTTCGCCCGTGGCGAGACGCAGGCGCTGGCAGTTGCCACGCTGGCTCCGGCTGACGAAGCTCAGTTCATCGACAACTATGCCGGTGGCGAAGACAGCAAGCGCTTTATGCTGCACTACAACTTTCCGCCGTTCAGCGTCGGTGAGACCGGTCGTGTCGGTGGTTTTAACCGCCGCGAAATCGGTCACGGTGCGCTCGCTGAGCGTTCCATCCTGCCGGTTATCCCCGACACCGATGAATTCCCGTACGCGATCCGCGTGGTCAGCGAAGTCATGGAATCGAACGGCTCGACCTCGATGGCCAGTGTCTGTTCGGGTTCGATGTCACTGCTTGCTTCCGGTGTGCCGATCAAACGTCACGTCGCCGGTATCTCAGTCGGTCTCGTTACTGAGCTCGACGACAACGGTGGTATTGAAAAATACAAGACCATGATCGACATTATCGGATCCGAAGATTTCTTCGGTGACATGGACTTTAAACTGTGTGGCACCTCGGAAGGTGTGACCGGCTACCAGCTTGACCTCAAGCTGCCGGGCATCCCGCTCGACATCCTGTTCGAAGCCGTCGACAAAGCCAAAGCCGGTCGCGGCACGGTGCTTGACGTGATGAACTCGGTTGTCGCTGAACCTGCCTCGCTCAGCGAGCACGCTCCGCGCATCGAAAGCACCAAGATCGATCCTCAGAAGATCGGTGAACTGATTGGGCCCGGTGGTAAAAACATCAAGGGCATCCAGGCGGAGACCGGTGCTGAAATCAACATCGAAGACGATGGCACCGTGCACATCTACGCCTCCAAGAAGGAAGCGCTGGACCGCGCCATGGAGCTGGTCAATCGGGTTGGTGCTGAGATCGAAGTCGGCAAGCTTTACGAAGGTAAAGTCGTTTCAACGACCAACTTCGGTGCGTTCATGGAAGTGCTGCCCGGCAAGGACGGCATGATCCACATTTCGGAACTCGCCGACTTCCGCGTCGAAAAAGTCGAAGACGTCGTCAAACGCGGAGACGTCATCGTCGCCAAGTGCATCGGCATCGACGAGCGTGGTCGCGTCAAGATGAGCCGCAAGGCCGCCATGGCCGAACGTGCTGTCGAAGCTGACGCCGAACTCAACGCCGGCAACGGCGACGGTGGCGACGACAGCGAAGATCGTGGCTGATCGCTTTAGATTCAGCTGATCAATCGTCAAAGGGCGGAGGAGCAATCCTCCGCCCTTTTTTCGGCACTGCGACAAGGCCGGGGAGGGGATCGATGCGCCGATGCCGGTGGTGTCGATTTTTGCGATTGGCGGTGCCCTGAAGCACCTGATAGCTGCCATCAGTGATGTCAGTCGGGGCGTCTCGTTCCGGTATCGCAAAAAACGGTGGTAAAAAATGTTTGGAATGCTTGACGAGTGGGCTCGCATTGATCACTCTGACGGGGAAATTTCTGATAAAAAGGCTTTTCCAAGGTGGAAAGACTGTGTTAATCCATCGCATTCGGTGACAACCGACAACGTTTTCAGTTTTACAACTCGAGTATGAGAATCAACAAGAGCACTTCTAAACGTGTGGCAGGCGCCTTTTTGGCGACCGTCGCCGTTGCAGCTTTACTCCCTGGTATTGCATCCGCGCAGTCTATCGTGACCGATCCTCTGGGGACGGAATACCTGGTCGACGCCCTGCCGCCATCAATGCAGCGCGATGTCATGTTGACCCAGGAAAATCTGGAACTCGGCGGAACGACCGAAGGTCCGCTGAAGGTGGACGGTCTGGGTCGCATTTATCTGACTACCGACGATCAAAGCAGCGGACTCAGTCGCGACTCTCTGGTCGACAGCCTTCGCGGTGTGGTGATGGTGACCCGTCCGGGTGATGTTCGCGCTGACGGTTGGCCTGGTGTTCAGGGCGTGTGGCACGATTTCGATGATTTCCCACCGGAAGTTGGCAAGGTGCTTTCCGCCTATCTCAATCAGCCGGTATCGCTCGCCTCGCTTGACGCGATGCTCAAAGACGCGATTCGCGCCTACCGTGCCGGTGGTCGCCCTGTGGTTGATATCTCGCTGCCCGAACAGGACATCACTTCGGGTGTTGTTCAGTTGGTCGTGGTCGAAGGTCGCCTCGGTCGTATCCGGGTCGAAGGAGTGGATGCCGAAGCAGAAGATTACCTGCGCGGCCAGATGCGCATGCAGAAAGGTGATGTGCTGGAGAGCGATCGTATCCTGCGCGACTTGAACTGGCTCAATAAAAGCCCTTATCGCAAGGTCGACTTGATTTATGCACCGGGTTTTGAGTTCGGCGAGACCGACATCATTTTGCGGGCTCTGGAAAGTGATCCGGTGTTTTTCTACCTCGGCTACGAAGACTCGGGCACTGAGCAACTTGGAACGGACCGGATGATCTTCGGTGCCAACTGGGGAAATGCTTTCGGTCCCGACCAGTCCCTGAGTTATCAGCTGACCAGCGACTTTGAGTTTGATCGCGTCCGCGGTCACTCGGTTGTCTATACCGGCCCGAACCGCCTGCAGCACTACGTGACCTTGCTGGCTTCGTATGTCGACGTGAATACCACCATTCCGGTGCAGGATACCTCGATCGCTATTGGCGGAGAGAACTATCAGTTCAGTGGTCGTTATGCGGTTCCTCTGTCATGGGCCCCGCTGGGCCAGTCGCACGAGATGCAGTTCGGTTTTGACTTCAAGTCGAGCAACAACAATCTCGAGTTCGGTGGCGAAGAAGTGTTCGACACCACGACGCAGATCTTTCAGATCTCCGCAGGTTACAACGTGCTGGTGCAGGACCGCTACGGCCTCACCAAGATCGAAGCCACCGGTTACTACAGCCCTGGCGGTCTGACCAACGCCAACGAGGACGAAGCCTTTCAGCAGGCTCGCAACGATGCGTCATCGCAGTATCTCTACGGTATCATTCGTGCCGAACGTCAGCAGGTGCTTCCTGAAGGCTTCTCGCTGCGCTTGAAAGGCGCTGTGCAGGGCTCTGACAGTAACCTGCTTGCCAGTGAGCAGTTGGGTGCCGGTGGTTACGACTCGGTGCGTGGTTACGACCAGCGGGTTGCCCGCGGCGACAATGGTCTCACCACCACGGTTGAGCTTTACACGCCCGCGACATCGATCGGTAAGCACATGCGTTGGAAAAACGAAACCGACGAGTTGCGTTTCCTTGGCTTCCTCGATTTCGCCAATCTGTCGAATGTCGACCGCGTCGAAGACGAGCCGAGCAGCTTTACCATGCTCAGTGTCGGTGCCGGTCTTCGCTGGCGCTACAGCGACTGGTTCCGTGTCCGTCTCGACTACGGTATTCCGCTCGACACTTCAGGACTGGACGGAGTCGACGACAGCGGCCGCATCCATATCGGTGCTACGGCGAACTTCTAAGTCGACCTGAATTTGATTCTCACAAAGACCCGTCAGCCGTTCAGGTTGGCGGGTCTTTTTGTGTCCGGCGGGACCTGATACGATAGGGGTAATATGGTGAACCACGTTCAGATCTTTCCGCTGGCAGTGGTTGCCGCTGTGGCCCTGCTTGGGAGCGGCTGTGTCATGTCGAAGTCGACGGTGCTTGAGCAGGAGGAGTCGTTTAAGCCGTATGGTAAACTTTCGGTGAGAGGCGAATCGATAAGGAATTATGCCATGCTGCGGACTGCCGGGTTGTTCTCCGGAGAGAGCCTTGATCTGCAGGAATTCCAGAACGAGTTGCCATCGGAAGGCGAAACAGCGCTTAACGGAACGATTCACTTCAAACCGGGCGCGAAACAGATTGCCGTAGGCTCGGCTGCAGCGGTGGATCGTCGGGGCTATTTTGTGACTGCCGCCCACTGTATCGAGGACGACGGAGTGGGAGGGCAAGTCTATTTGGTGTTCCCTGGATCCAAGGCAGAAGTCATCATGAAAACAGCGAGGGTCGTGTGGAGCGGTCGAGGGCTTTGCGACGATGGACTCGATTTTGCTGTGCTGAAAATCGAAAGCCCGCTGACGAATGTATTCGATTGGGGACCATTGCCTGAAGCCGACGATCCAGTGCTGGGCGTTGGTGTAAGCAATAAATCGGGGTCGTTAGCGGATAGTGTGATGGCACCTTTCAGCGGTGAGGTGCTTGCGGTATCTGATCGCCAAAAATCAAGGAGCGACGGCGTGCTTATCCGGCACGAATCGCCACTCCGCCAAGGCAACAGCGGCGGACCGCTTATCAATCAAGAGGGGCAGTTGTTAGGCGTCAATTTTGCGCAGGCGTCGTCGGTTCAAGCGTTGCTGTGGCGGTGCACGCCTGGTAGCTACGCGGCGCGGCCGGATATTGAGTGGTTGGCTGAACTGATCGAGCAAGATTACGCTGCGCTCTCTGGAAAAAAGAACGGTAGCGGGTAGACCTCCCGAGCAGCTATCGAAGCTGGAAATCTACTGTCGGCAAATCCCGACTTGTCGATATCGGCCGGGCAGCTGAAGATTATTGGCAATGATGACAACCAACCTGTCTCGATTCTTGATTCTCCGTAGCCGCGTTGTCGCGATGTGTGCAATCCTGTTCGCGTGGTCCTGTCAGTGCCAGGCTGCTGACACGAAGCCGAACATCGTGCTCATCCTGGTCGATGATCTCGGTTGGACCGATGTCGGTTGTTTCGGCAATTCCTGGGTCGAGACGCCGGTCATTGATCGACTCGCTGCCGAAGGCGTTCGCTTCACGGATTTCTATGCCAATGGGGCTGTGTGCTCACCGACTCGCGCGGCGCTGCAGTCGGGGCAGTATCAGAATCGCTTCGCGCTGACCGCGCATATCCCGGGGCACTGGCGTCCCTTTGAAAAACTGAAGCAACCGCCGAATGCCCAGTTCATGCCTGCTGAGATCGTCACGGTCGCAGAAGCGTTGCGGCAGGGTGGATATCGGACGGGTTACTTTGGAAAATGGCATCTCGGCTCGAAGCCTGAACATTTACCGCAGGCGCAGGGTTACGATCGGGTGACGATGATCGGCGGCAGCCATTTCTTTCCCGGCTTCCGCACTCAGCCAAAGAAGCCGCTTGAGCGGGGAACTTATCAAACGGAATTCATCGCCGACGAAGTCGACGCCTACCTCGAGGCTGAAGCCAAACAGGAGGCTCCGTTCTTTGTCATGGTGTCGCCGTTCGCCGTGCACATTCCGTTGCAGGCGCAGGCTGAGAAAATCGCCAAGTATGAAAATAAACCACGTCCCGATGGAATGATCATGCATCCGGTGTACGCGGCAATGGTCGAGCACGTCGATGACCTGGTCGCCCGGATCGTCGGCAAAATCGATCAGTTGGGTGCCACTGACAATACCCTGGTCATCTTTACGTCGGACAACGGCGGGCTCTACAGTCGCTACGACGGACAGGGGCACATCGTTACCAGCAACGCGCCGCTGCGCGACGAAAAGGGAGCGCCGTATGAGGGCGGCGTTCGCGTCCCGACCATCATTCGGTATCCCGGTGTGGCGAAGGCCGGCGATGTCTGTTCAGAACCTGCCATGACGATGGATTTCTATCCAACTTTGCTTGAAGCGGCGGGGATCGAAGTGCCGGCTGCGCTTGCGCAGGCACAGGCTCTCGATGGCACCAGCCTTCTGCCCTTGCTGAAGGATCCGTCGGAGACGCTGAATCGCGAGGCGATCTTCTGGCACTACCCGCACTACCATCATTCGCGACCGAGCAGTTCGGTGCGCGCGGGCAAATACAAGTTGATCCATTTTTATGACGATGATCTCGTCGAGCTCTACGACCTTGAGACTGACCTCGGTGAAACTGACGATCTGGCAGCCACATTGCCGGATGAAGCTCAGCGGATCAAAGCCTTGCTCGAGGCCTGGCGGGAGGGCACGGGAGCGCTGGCACCGCACTGGAATGATCGCTTCCGCGCTGACCGCGCCGCCGAATGGTGGAACAAGATGAAGCTGGTTCCGATCGATTTACCGGCGACCCGGGAATCCATTCTGAGCCTGCCATTCGACGGGCCACCGTTGGCCGTTCAGCCCAAGGCTGGGCCCAATCCGCAAAAACAGCAGAAATAGCGGGCCTCGCCGTTGGATGGCTGCCGCGAAATTCCTTTTGCGCGACTGGTATTTCTCGGTCAGAATGGCCCAGTTTTCGGTAAATCGATTCCCATTATGTACATTCCCGATCCCAATCGTCTCGTCTACTGGGCGAATATCGAATTCAGCTACGACGAAGGATCAAAATACCACGGTGAGTTTGAGGGCGGGTTTGTGTATGCATTCGTGCAGGCTCTCGATGCCCGCGACGCGCTCGATCAGTTTCAGCTCGAGTTTGCCGGCCGCAAGTTAGGCATGCGCATGGTCGAGTTTATCACGCTGTATGCCGAAGTGCCGTGGCAGACTGAAGAGGACCAGGAGCATTTCGATCGCATCGCTGCGTCGGCTGCCTCGTCCGAAGAGGTCGTGTTCGACAGCTTCGACGTTTACGAGCGGCGCTAGAGAAGTCATGCGGCAGTCGCCGCGATCTCCGCTTTCAGAGCTGCGGGTGAAGTTGGAGGATCCGGACCGGACCGGAATGCCAATCGGACCCGGGGGATGTCCGGTCTACGGTTTATCCGGCGCCCCGGTGGCTTTATCGAAGCCCATCGCCTGCAACCATTCGCCACACAAGCGGGGCCAGGTGCCGACCGGCAGGTCTTTGTTTTTCAAAATACCGAAGCCGTGGCCACCTTCGGCGAAGGCATGCATTTCCACCGGAACTTTGAGGCGCTGCAGTTCGAGGAACAGGCGGGCGCTGCTCGATGCCCAGTGGTCGTTGCTGGCGACCGCGAGAAAAGTCGGCTGGCTGTCTTTGTCAAAAGCCAACTCCGGCGAGAGTTTATCGGCATCATTCTCATCAACGAGGTAGGCGGGATAAATCAGAACGCCGAAATCGGGGCGGCAGCTGACTTTGTCGATCGCAGGATCGAGCGGGTAGGTGCGCTCCGGATTACTCATCGCCATCGCCGCCAGGTGACCGCCGGCTGAAAAGCCGAGCACGCCGATTCGCTGCGGATCGATCTGCCATTCGTCAGCATTGCTGCGCATCATGCTGATCGCACGTTGCGCGTCCTGAAGCGGGGCATGGTGTTTCTCCAGGCCTTCGCGCCGGGGCACGCGATATTTTAAAAGCACGGCGGTAAAGCCCAGTTCGTTGAGCCAATTGCAAACCGCTGAACCTTCGTGCTCACTGGCCAGAATTGCGTAACCCCCGCCCGGGCACACCAGCACGGCACCACCGTGGGCCTTCTCTTTCGGAGCTGAAAAGATCTGCAGGGTCGGGCTGCTGACATTGGAGATGCGCTCGATGCCATCGTTTTTGTTTTTACCGCCGACCTCCACCTTTTCTTCGGGGATGTCTCCCTTTTCTCCGGGTGCGATTCCATCCCAGAGCGGAACCGGTTCACCGGGGTCAGCGAGCGCGGATCCCGTGAAAGCGAGGGCGATCAAAGCCGGCAGAAAAGTTGATGAACAGGGAGTGGGTCGTCGGAAAAACATGGGCTAACGAAATCAGACTTTAGCGGGGGAGGCACGCAATTTTGTCAGCCTTTTTACGTTATCGGAGGGATAGCCGGGTGCGCACGATTTGCCGGCTGAAATTGAAGAAAAACGAGAAAAAGGGGGACTGCCGGCACGGAAATACCGATTTCCGGCATTTTCTCGCGAAAATTCGCAAAAATTGTGAACATTTCCACATGTAAGATTGTCTTACAATATGACGGTGTGCTTTAGTAAGTAAGGTGACCGCAAAATTTCCTCACAATCCAACCCCCAAATCGATGCGAGAATTTTTCCAAACCAATGAGCGATCCAGCCGCCGCCGGTGGTTTCCATGGCGTTTGTTGCCGTGGACCAAAGGTGGTCGTGGCTCCCGGGGGGCGGCCGGCACCGGCGAGAACGACCCGGATGAGCCATCTGCCCCGGAAGAACTGGAAGTCCGTCCCCGGGTGGGCCTGGCGCTTTCGTCAGGCGGTGCCAAGGGCCTGGCACACATCGGTGTGATTCAAGTGTTTGAAGAGCATGGAATCAAAATCGATGCCGTTGCCGGGGCCAGCATGGGCGCCTATGTCGGAGCGATGTGGTCCGCCGGGCAGGACGGTAAAAAGTTGGAAGTATTGGCGGCCGAGATGGAGACCTCAAAAGATCTGCTCGATCTGGTCGATCCGGTGTTTCCGCCGCGGCGCGGGTTCATCCGCGGATCGAAGATTGAAGATCGGTTGCGCAGCACCATCGGTGATATCACTTTCGAAGAATTGGTGCGTCCACTGTCGGTAGTCGCCACCGAACTGGACGGCTATCGGCGCGTGATCTTTGAAACCGGCGATGTCGCATCGGCGGTTCGCGCCAGCTTGTCGATTCCCGGCATTCTCACGCCTACGGTTCGTGATGGGGTTGAATACATGGATGGCGGCGTCTGTGACCCCTTGCCGGTGGGCGTGCTGCGTAAGAAAGGTCTCGACGTGGTGATCGCGGTGAGTGTCATTCCTTCGTTGAAAGATCTGCCGGAAGAAGGCAGGGAACCGCTCGACCGACTGGACCGGGAGCGCCCGTCCTGGTGGCGACGCGCGCTGTCGTGGTTCAATCACAAGGCCAACTATTTTGCCAAGGGCAATCTGTTCGACATTCTGCGCGGTGCGGCGTTCGGATCGCAGTTGCGCCTTGCCGAAGCCAGTGCTGAAAAGGCTGACGTTTTGATTCGCCCGGTAACGACGCACTGCCGTTGGCACGATTACACCGCGTGGCGTGAATACATCGACGTCGGTCGCCGGGCTGCCGAGGCAGCGTTGCCGGAGATTCGAGCGCGGCTTGCGGCGGCTGCGGCGCAGAAAAAGATCGAGCATCACTCGCCTCCGTCCTCGCAGAAACCAAGACTCGAACTCGAAAAAGTTTCTTAGTCGCCCACCCGTAATCCCTCATGAAACCGAAAATCTTCACTGCACCGCTGACCCGCGAATGGGATTCGCTGGACGAGCGGTCATTGCGTCGACTTCAGCTGCGCAAGCTGCGCCGCTATCTCGGACGCGAGGTGTTGCCATTTTCCAAACACTATCGCGAGCTGTTTGCAGAGCACGGCATCGAAGCCGGTGATCTGCGCGAATGGAGCGACCTCGCGCGTCTGCCGTTCACCTCGAAGCGCGACCTGCTCGGCCCCGAAGGCGAGCCGATGCCGACACGGGATTTCGTGATCGCGCCCGAGGAGGACGTCCTCAAGCGCCGCCCCTCGACCATCGCCCGTGCCCTGTTTTGCGGCCCGGGCCGGGCGAAGCAGAAACTGGCGGACGAATTTCGCCCATTGTTAATGACCAGCACCACCGGTCGGTCGAGCGATCCGGTGCCGTTCCTTTATACCCGCCACGATTTGGAAAATCTGAAACTGACCGGTCGCCGGCTGATGGAAATCTGTGAGTCCAGGGCGGAGTATCGGCATCTCAATCTTTTCCCGTATGCTCCGCATCTCGCCTTTTGGCAAATGCACTACGCCGGGCTTGGCTTTACCACGTTTTGCCTGAGTACTGGCGGTGGCAAAGTCATGGGTACCGACGGCAATGTGCGCATGTTGGATAAAATTCAGCCCGATGCCATGATCGGTATGCCGACGTTTATTTATCATGTTCTGGCCGAAGCGGTAAATAACGGACTGCGAGTTGATACCTTGAAAAAAATCGTGCTCGGCGGAGAAAAAGTTCCCGATGGGATGCGTCGCAAATTGCGTGCGCTGTGTGCCGAACTGGGCTCGACAACGGTCGATGTTATGGCGACTTACGGTTTTACCGAAGCGAAGATGGCCTGGCCGGAATGTCCGGCGCACGATGGTGGGGAGCCGAGTGGTTATCATTTGTATCCCGATCTCGGTATCATTGAAGTGATCGATCCCGACAGCGGTGAACCGGTGGCTGATGGTCAGCCGGGCGAGATCGTTTTTACGCCACTCGACAGTCGAGGTTCCATGGTTATTCGCTATCGCACCGGCGATCACATCAGCGGTGGTTTAGTCTTTGAGCGCTGCCCCTATTGTGGTCGTCGCACGCCGCGTCTGATCGGGCGTATCTCGCGAGTATCGGATATCCGGCGTCTGCATATCGACAAGATCAAAGGTACGCTGGTAAACTTTAACGATCTCGAACACATTCTCGATGACATGGACGAAGTGGGTGCCTGGCAGATCGAGATCTGTAAACGCAACGACGATCCGATGGAGTGCGACGAATTGGTGGTTCACATCGATCCAGCTCCGACAGCTGATCGGGAATCGTTGCGTCGTCGCGTCGAAAAACGTTTCCTCAAGGCAACCGAGATCAGGCCTAACCGTATCGAATTTCATGATGCCGAAACCCTCCGTGATCTGCAGGGCGTGGGGGTGGCCATGAAGGAGGAGAAGGTCGTCGACCACCGCAAACGAGGCAGTGACAGCGCTGGCATTTCTGAGCCTGTCATTTCAAGTTAAGGCCATGAGTTTAGATTTAAAAAAACAACTGGTCGTAGTCGACGGCGTGCGCACTCCCTTTTCAAAAATGGGCACTGCGCTGGCGGGTTGTGATGCCGTCGAACTCGGGCGCACTGCCGTATCGGCGCTGCTGACTCAGACGGGCATTGATCCCGAGATCATCGACGAAACCATTATCGGTTGTGTCTCGCAGCCCGCTGATGCTGCCAACATCGCCCGCGTCATTGCGCTGCGCGCGGGCATTCCCGAAAGGGTTCCGGCGATGACGGTGCATCGCAACTGCGGGTCGGGGCTCGAGGCAATCACCACGGCTTCCGACAGAATGGCGGCTGGCAATGGCGAGGTCTTTGTGGTCGGTGGAACCGAGAGCATGTCGCGGGTGCCACTGCTTTACTCTGCAGCCGCAGCGAAAAAGTTTGCCGCCTTGTCGCGGGCAAAAACGTTCGGCGCCAAGGCTGCGGCCGCGATGCAGTTTCGACCTTCCGATTTCGCGCCGATCATCGGCCTGCGCCTCGGCCTGACGGATCCGGTGGTGTCGATGAACATGGGCGAAACGGCTGAACTGATTGCGCGCGACTTTAATATTTCCCGTGAAGAGCAGGATCAGTTTGCGTTTGAATCGAACGCCAAGGCGCTGGCGGCGGCTGAACGTCTGCGCGAGGAAATGTGTCCGGTTTATCTGCCGGAGAGCCGTGGCAAAGACGATTTTGTGATTGGCGACAATGGCCCGCGCGAAGGCCAGACGATCGAGGCGCTGGCCAAGTTGCGACCGGTTTTTGAAAAAGACACCGGCACAGTCACCGCCGGTAATTCGTCGCAGATTACCGATGGTGCGGTGGCGCTGCTGGTGATGACTGCCGGGCGGGCTGAAGCTCTCGGTCTCGAACCGCTCGGGCGTCTGACCGGGTATGCCTTTGCCGGTTGTGACCCGAAACGTATGGGGCTGGGACCGGCCTATGCCATTCGCGAACTCGCTAAACGCAGTGGTCGCCCGCCCGGTGATGCCGATGTGGTGGAGATCAACGAAGCCTTTGCGGCTCAAGTTATCGGCGTGCTCAAGTGCCTCGAAGGCGATCAATTTCAAGGCTGCGAACTGGATCGCAGCAAACTCAATCCCAACGGCGGCGCGATTGCCCTCGGACATCCGGTGGGGGCCTCCGGCGCCCGCCTGGTGCTGACCGCGCTGCGTGAATTAAAGCGACGCAATACCCGTCACGCCCTGGTGTCTCTGTGCATCGGTGGCGGCCAGGGCGGTGCCGCGTGGCTGGAAAGACCCTGAGCTATGGAAACGAAGAATCCTCCAATTTTAGAAACAATGAATGCACCCTCGGAGCAGCGCGAGCGCCGCGAACCGGTTGATCACAACATTCGCCGTGAACAGCAGAGTGATGGCGTGGCGGTGTTGGTTTTCGACCGGGCGAATTCACCGGTGAATATCTTTGATCCGGCGACACTGCTGGAACTGGAAAGGCAGCTCGATGAGATTGCCGCGGATTCGAGTGTGCGTGCGCTGGTCTTGACCAGTGCCAAGCACGGCATTTTTGTCGCCGGCGCCGATCTGGATTTTGTGTCGACGGCAACGGGTGACGAGTTGACGGAATTCATCGAAAGTGGACAGCGGGTATTTTCCAAATTGGCCGCACTGCGCGTGCCGACGGTTGCGACCATCGATGGTGCCTGTCTGGGTGGCGGCCTTGAGCTGGCGCTGGCTTGTGATTATCGCATCGCCAGTCCTGACAAAGGCACCAAAATAGGTCTTCCCGAAACGCAGCTCGGCATACTTCCGGCGTGGGGAGGCTCGACGCGGCTTCCTCGTCTCATCGGGCTAACCAAAGCACTGGGCTTGATTCTCGGTGGTAAAATTCTCACTGCGGCTCATGCCCGCAAACTCGGGATTGTCGATGCACTGGCACCGCGTGAGCGAATGGTCGATTTTGCGGTTGCCCGGATCGATGCCGGCAAGGCCACGCCAAAGCGTTCCTCTCATTGGCTGACCAACAACCGTCTGGTCAGAGAAATCGTGCAGCGCAAGGCTCACGCCAATGCCGCGGCGAAGACCCGTGGCAATTACCCCGCGATACCAAGTGCCATCGATGTAGTCTGCGACGGTCTCGGTGGCAGCGAGGCGGAGTCTTTGGAGCTGGAACGACGCGCAGTGATCGAGTTGTCGACGACTCAGGCGGCAAGCCAACTGATGCGGGTGTTTCACTTGCAGGAACATGCTAAGAAATTTCATCTCAGTGATGTATCGGCGCCCGCCATCGACCGCACTGCGGTGATCGGAGCCGGCGTCATGGGGGCCGGCATCGCTCACTGGTTCAGTTCGCGAAAGATTCCCACCGTGTTGCTGGATCTCGACGAGCAGAAGGTCGGAGCCGGCATGAAGCGGATCGGCAAACTCTACGCTGATGGCGTGAAGCGCCGCCTGTTCTCGCGCGGCGAGGCGCGGCGCTTGATCGATCGTATTTCGCCAGCTGTTGGCGCCGTGCCGCTGCAGCGCACCGACCTGGTGGTTGAAGCGGCCGTTGAGAATCTGGAAGTAAAGAAGACGATCTTCGCCGGGCTGTGTGGACGGGTGCGGGCGGACACGGTGCTGGCTACCAACACGTCGGCGCTGCCGATTGGCGAACTGGCCGACGATCCGCGAATCACGCATCCCGAACGAATCGTCGGTCTACATTTCTTTAATCCTGTGCATCGCATGAAGCTGGTCGAAATCGTCGTTACCGAGCGCACTTCCCCGGCAGTCGTCGAGACGGCGCTGCGCTTTGCGCGCAAGATCGGAAAACTGCCGGTAGTGGTCAAAGACAGCCCCGGATTTTTGGTGAATCGCATTCTGATGCCCTATTTGATCGAGGCCGGACGACTGTTCGATCGCGGCGTGGATGCCGACAAGATTGACGACGCGATGCTCGACTTCGGCATGCCGATGGGACCGTTGCGTCTGCTTGATGAGGTCGGGTTGGATGTAGCGATGCACGTCGCCGACACGATGGTGGAAGCATTCGGTGATCGCTTCGCAGCGCCGCCGGTGCTGAAACGCCTGGTCGACAAAGGGCTGCTCGGACGTAAGTCGGGCGAAGGATTTTTTGTCTATGGAAAAGGCGATGCATCGATCAGTGAAAAAGCTCTGGCGTGTCGGGCGAGCGGCGCACCGCAGTCGCTGAAAGAAAACGATATTGCCGAGCGCTTGTCGCTGTTGATGGTAAACGAAGGCTTTCGCGTGCTCGATGAAGGCGTCGCTGCGAGTGGCGATGACGTCGACTTTGCGATGATTCTCGGCACCGGCTTCGCTCCATTTCGCGGCGGGCCGATCACTTACGCCCGTCAACTCGGTCTTAAGCACGTCGTCGATCGTCTCGGTGCCATCGGTGGCGAAGAAGCAGAAATTTTCGAACCTGCTGCCGGACTTGTCAGTGCCGGCAGCCAATGAATAACCCCCCCCATAAACGAAAGGACCCCACCATGAAATCATCGTCTGCGAATACACCCACCGGTAACGGCGGTGATGCGACGCGAAGTGAAAAATCGCACTCTGTCATCGATACCTCGAAGATGTCGGCCGAAGAACGCGCCGCGCTCGAGATGACCGAAGCGGCCCGGGAAAAGGCCGGCGAACGCAACAGCTTTGCCGGTTCACTTTTCATGGGGCGTCCCGACCTCGATGCCATCGTGCCGTTTCCTGCACAGAGTCTGGAGGACGAAGATCAGGGCGATGCATTTCTATCGCGCTTGCGTGATTTTGTTGAAACCAAGGTCGACGCCGATGCCATCGATCGCACGGGCGAGATTCCCGACGAAGTCATCGAAGGGCTGGCCGCGATGGGGGCTTTCGGAATCAAGACGCCCACCGAGTACGGTGGCCTGGGCCTTTCGCAGACCAACTACTCGCGCGCGGCAATGCTGCTGGGTGGTCACTGCGGCAGCTTGACGGCCTTGTTATCCGCACACCAGTCGATCGGTGTGCCGCAGCCGCTGATTGTGTTCGGCACCGAGGCGCAGAAGAAGAAGTTTCTGCCGCGCTGTGCCGGCGGTGAAATATCAGCCTTTGCTCTGACCGAACCGGATGTCGGTTCCGATCCGGCGCGCATGTCGACCACGGCCGTGCCGAGTGAAGATGGCAGCGAGTATGTCATCAATGGTGAAAAACTGTGGTGCACCAACGGCGTCAAAGCCGGTGTCATTGTCGTCATGGCGCGCACCCCTGCGTCGGCGGAGAAGGGCGGCGGTCTGGAGAACGGACCGATCAGTGCCTTCATCGTCGAAATGGATACGCCCGGCGTTGAAGTGACGCATCGCTGTCGTTTCATGGGGTTGAAAGCCCTCTACAACGGTGTGGTCACTTTTAAAGACGTTCGCGTTCCGGCGGAAAACATCATTCTCGGAGAGGGGCGCGGATTGAAGGTGGCGTTGACGACGCTCAACACGGGGCGCATCACTCTGCCGGCGGCTTGTGTTGGCATGGCGAAAAAGTGCCTGGAGTGGTCGCGCGCCTGGGCAGGTCGTCGCGTGCAGTGGGGGGCGCCGATCGGCAAACACGACGCCATCGCACAGAAGCTCGCCAAGATGGCGGCGGAAACTTTTGCGATGGAATCGATGGTGCTCTACACCTCGGCCCTGGTTGATCGCAACAAAAAGGCCGACATCCGCATCGAAGCGGCGTTCGGCAAAATGTGGGGCACGGAACGCGGCTGGGAAATCGTCGATGACACCATGCAGATTCGTGGCGGTCGCGGTTACGAGACCGCTGATTCGCTGCGCGCGCGCGGCGATGATCCGATCCCGGTGGAACGCTTTCTGCGCGACTCGCGCATTAATACGATCTTCGAGGGATCAAGTGAGATCATGCGTCTGTTTATCGCCCGTGAAGCGCTCGATCCGCATCTCAACATGGGCGGTCCGGTGCTGAACTCGATGTTGCCGTGGAAGGTTCGCGCCAAAGCCGCGCTGCGTTCGGCATGGTTTTACGGGCGTTGGTATCCGGCACAGTGGCTGCCCACGTTCTCGAGTGGCGTCAGTGGCGAGATGCATGCCGATCTGAAGTCGGAAATGCGCAGGGTGCGCGCCTTGAGCAGGAAGCTGGCGCGGCGCTTATTCCACGCCATGGTGCTCAATGGTCCTAAGCTGGAGAAAAAGCAGGCGTTGCTGGGGCGCTTTGTCGACATTGGTGCTGAACTTTTCGCGATTACGGCGACCTGCAGTCGGGCTCAGCATTTGCTGGCCACCGGCAAGGCCAAAGGCGATGACGCTGAAGAATTGCTCGGCCTGGTGCGCTACTTTTGCAAAGCTGCGCGGGCCAGGATTGACGGCTGGTTTCGCGGGCTGTCGAACAACGCCGACAAGGAAGGCTACGCGGTAGCCAAGCGATTGATTGCTGACTGAAGCCGGCGATTACATCGGTCGTGTAGCGCACGAATTATTTTTTCCTCAAGCACGTACTGGACAGGACGCGGAGTGATGGCCACGATCCGTCGGACGTGACCAGTGTGATTGAAAATATATTTGGGGCAGCGATGCCGACCGGGGGCCTGTTGGCTCAGATAACTGATACGGCGGTCCCTGCCCCCGAGGGCGGATTGGCGGTAATCGACTGGGCCATCGTCGTATTGTATGCGGCGACGACCTTGTTTATGGGCTGGTGGTATGGCCGTAAGCAGGTCTCGACCAAGGAATACTTCACCGGTTCCGGAAACATGAACCCGCTGCTGATCGGGGTGTCACTGTTTGCGTCGCTGTTGAGTACGATCACGTACTTGTCGACTCCCGGAGAGGTATTCGGCAAAGGGCCGGTCTACCTGACGAACTATCTGGCTTACCCGATTATTTTCATCGTTGTCGGTTTTGTCATGTTGCCGGTTTACATGCGCCTGCGGGTGATGAGTGCCTACGAATTGCTGGAGGAACGCCTCGGCTTGAGTGTGCGCCTGCTCGGCGCGTCGATGTTCCTGGTGTTGCGTCTGGTGTGGATGTCGCTGCTGATTTATGCGGCGGCGAAAGCGTTTTGTTACATCATCGATGCGGACCCGAAATACATTCCGTGGATCGTGGTGATCACCGGGGCGATTTCGCTTTTCTATGCTTCGCTGGGTGGCCTGCGGGCGGTTGTGGTCACCGACCTGATGCAATCACTGCTGCTCTATGGTGGCGCGGTGGCGGTGATCGGTGTGGTGTCGTGGCAGATGGGCGGGTTTCAGTGGTTTCCGACGGAGTGGAATGAAAACTGGGATCGCCAGTTGCTGTTCCCGGAAAGTTTTTCGACGCGGGTGTCGGTGTTCGGCACCTTTTTGTCGGTGATGATCTGGTATGTGGCGACCTCTGGCGGCGATCAGGTGTCGGTGCAGCGATTCATGGCCACCAAAGATGCGGCGGCGGCGCGCAAGGCAATCGGCATGCAATTAGTGATTGCCCTGGTGGTCGGAGTGACGCTCGGTCTGGCGGGCTTTGCCATGCTCGGTTACTTTCAAGCGCATCCGGAATTGTTGCCGGCGGAATTTTCGATGCGCGGCAATGCGGACGATGTGTTTCCGCGCTTCATCGGCTTTCATCTGCCGCCGGTCGTTTCGGGTCTGGTGGCGGCGGGTTTGTTTGCTGCCGCAATGTCGAGCATGGACTCGGGGATCAATTCGATCACAGCAGTGGTCAGCAACGATTTTGTCGGAAGATTGGGCAAGGGCGAGCGCACTGATCGGCAGGAAGTTTTGACGGCGCGAATTCTGGCGGTGGTGATCGGCGTGGTGGTGGTGGCGGGAAGCACGCTGATGCCGCTGATCCCGGGTAACATCACGGCGATGACGCAGAAGACGGTGAACCTGTTTACGGTCCCGATCTTCTGCCTGTTCCTGTTTGCCCTGTTTATCAAAAAGGCCAGTCCGGTCGGCGTCTGGATCGGTTGCCTGACCGGCACCACGGTGGCCATCTTGATTGCCTTCTCGGGACCGATTTTCGGCTTCGTCGAAACGCCGGAAGGCAGGCTGGATCCGATCAGCTTTCAGTGGATTACGGTCGCGGCGCTGGTGGTCAACGTAGTGGTTGGCTACGTGTTCAGTCTATTGTTTCCGCGAAAAGGTGCGGGTCATCCGTCCTCAGTGGGTTGATAAAATTTGCTATGAAAAAGATCCTTAAAACAATTTCCGCAGGCGCTTCCCCGGCGTTTCATCTGATGTTACTGACGCTGGTCGGTACGGTCTTTTCAGGTTGTGCCTCGGCGCCGAACGCAAGCATTGCTGAGATCGATGCAGAAGTCCAAGCGAAGGCGGTTTCGATTCTGCGCAAGGGAATGCACGGTGATGAGTTCTGGCCGTCAATGCATGCTGCTGAAGGATTGACGCTCGGTGGTTACGGCGAAGAGGTGAAGGCCTACCTTGCACCTAAGCTGCCGCGCGAGAGCGATGACCAGAAGCGTTGTGGACTGGCCCGGGAAATGGTGCGCGCCGGTGATACCGACAAGGCGCAGGTGATGCTCGACATTCTGGCCGGCGACGACGACTACGGTCACGTGCATGCTGCTGAAAGTCTCTACAAGGTGGGCATGATCGGTGACGGTGTGGCGATGCGCAAAGCCTTTGGGCAGACCGAAAACATGAAGCTGCACTTGATGGCGGCTGCGGCTCTGGCGAAGCACGGCGACCGTGAGGCCATGCATGCGATCCGTCAGGGAATGACATCGGATGACAATGACACGGTGAGGATTGCCGCGTGGTTGCTGGGCCGGATCGGGAAAGGCGCGGATCGCAGGCTGCTGCGGACCAATCTGGCCCGGGTGACCGCTGCCCCGGAAACGTTTGAGCCTGTGGTGGTGGTGATGATCGAGAATTCGTTGGCAGCGCTGGGTGATCCGGGCGGAAAAGTCGCGCTTCGGCAGAACCTCGACTCGGAGGACGGTGCCTTTCGTACCTATTCGGCGACTTTTGCAGGGGACGCGAATCTCACGAATTTGACGCCAAAATTAATTGAGATGCTCGACGATCCCTACGAGGATGCGCGCATTCGGGCGGCGCAGACGCTGCTGGTTTTTTCACGTCGTTAACTGTTTGTTTTATGTTCAAGGAACTAAGAAAGAGTCGGGCCATGGCCCGCGTCCGCGCCGGCGAGGTGGTGCGCTCCGCTGTGTTGGGGCACTATATTCCGTCATTTGTCTGTCATGCTGCGGAAGCCGGCTACGATTGCATCTGGCTCGATATGGAGCATCGCACCTGGACGACTCGCGAGATTCAATCGCTGATGCCTCTGTTTCATCTCTACGATATCGATTGCATGTTGCGGCCGCCGACATTGGAGAAAACGGCCCTGTATCGTTTTCTCGAAGATGGCGTGACCGGCCTGATGATTCCTCACGTGCCGACGGCGGACCGGGCCAAATTCCTGGTCGATGCGGTAAAATTTCCACCGGTCGGAGATCGCGGCCTCGACAATGCCGGCTTTGACAGCGGCTTTCTGCGGTCCGGGGATGCGCAGGCTTATACCGAGTGGGCCAACCGCGAGACCTTTTTAACCATTCAGATCGAAACGCCGGAAGCGGTGGCCAACGTCGATGAGATTGCCGCCGTCAAGGGGGTTGATTTTCTGTTCGTGGGTCCGGGTGATCTCGGCTTGCGCCTGGCACAGTTGGGAGATCATGACGGTTCGCAGCTGGAGGCCGCTTTTGAAAAAGTGGCGGCGGCGGCGAAGGCCAACGGCATCGCCTGGGGTTGCCCGGCATCGGGGCCCGAGATGATTGAAAAACGGCGCAGTCAGGGTGCCCAGTATCTGGCCAACAGCGGCGACTTCATGACGTTGAAGAACGGACTGTTGGCGGGGATCAAACAGTTTGATTGAATCGCGACTGTTGAGATGACAGACGCTTTGTAGACAGCCGGGGCGTCTGTCGCAGGTGACGGCTTCTTCGCACAACCTATCGAAACGATGAAACTGAAAGGCAAAATTGCGCTGGTTACGGGCAGCGCGCAGGGAATTGGTCACGGCTGCGCATTGGCGTTGGCGGAGGCGGGAGCGTCGTTGATTTTGAACGATCGGCCGGGCAGCACGGAGTTGGCTGGCGTTGTTGAAAAATTTCGTGCCGAGGGCCACGATTGCGTTGGCATTGAGGCGGACGTATTTGACGATGCAGGCCGTGAAGGACTGGTCGCGGATGCCCTCGAGTCCTGCGGGAGAATCGATATTCTGGTCAGCAATCCGGCTTACAGTCGGCGCGAGGCGTTTCTGGATTATTCGTTGGAGGATTTGCGAGCGACCTTGGAAGGCACCTTGATCTCCGGTTTTCATGTCAGTCAACTGGTAGCGCGGCACATGGTCGAGCGCGGTGGTGGCGGTAAGATCGTGTTCATTTCCAGTGTGCATGCGCGCCTGCCGTTCGCTCGAAGTGCGCCGTATGGTGCCGCAAAGGCCGGATTGGATCATTTGGCGCGTTCGGTGGCGGTCGAACTGATCGATCACCGCATCAATGTAAATGCGATTGAGCCGGGCTGGATCGACACTCCGGGGGAACGCAAGGCTTTCGACGAAGCGACCATTCAGGAAGAGGCTAAAAAGATGCCGTGGGGGCGCATGGGCACGCCGCAGGACATCGGTCGCACGGCGGCGTTTCTGTCGTCAGAGGATGCGGACTACATCACCGGCAGCGTGGTCGTTGTCGACGGTGGATTCCGGTGGAAGGACATGCGCGCGACGGTGTTGGCTGCGGAGAAGGATTCTTAGTTTAGTGACGAGGCTTTTGTGATGAGTGATTCACCTACGGTTCAGCAACTGTTCGACCTCAGCGGGCGGACGGCGTTAATCAGCGGCGCTTCGGGTTATCTCGGCAGTGCCATGGCGGCGGCTTTGGCTGAAGTTGGCTGTAATGTCGTCGTCAGCAGTACCGATCTTGCGCGAGCCGAACACACTGCGGCAGAGCTTCCGCTTACTGTCGAAGGGCAGCAGCACTACGGAGTATGTCTCGATCTGTTCGATCACGATTCGCTTGAGTCGGGATTCGCCGATGCGGTGGCGGCGGCCGGCAGTATCGATATTTTGATCAACAACGCCAACTCGGCCAGTCCGCACGATCTGACCAACGTGACTGGTGAGATTTTCGACCGACAGATGCGTCAGGCTTCGGCGTATTTTTTATTGGCGCGGCAGTTGCACGATCACGTCGTTGAACGCAACGCCGCCGGCAGCGTGGTAATGATCGGCTCGATGTACGGGGTGGTCGGTTCGTATCCGGATGCCTACGAAGGGATTTGCGCGGCCAGCCCGGTTCAGTATCACACCTTGAAAGGTGGCATTTTACACATGACGCGCCACCTCGCCGCCTACTGGGGAAAAGACGGGGTGCGCGTCAATTGTCTCAGTCCCGGACCTTTTCCGGGTGAGAGCGCTCCGCAGGAAATGGTCGAACGCTTAAAGACCAAATCACCGATGGCGCGGATGGGCTTGCCGCATGAGTTAAAAGGGGCGCTGATCCTGTTGGCCAGCGATGCCGGCAGCTACATCACTGGACAGAATCTGCTGGTCGATGGTGGTTGGACGGCCTGGTGACCGACGGTTGAGATGAGCGCAGGGCGCAAATCGAGTCGCTTCGCCGCTTGATATTGGCGGGTGAACCACGCAAGCTTGCGTCATGAATCGACGCAATTTTTTGAGTAGCACCAGTGCAGCCGTTATCTCCGGAAGTCTGGCGGCGACGACCGGCCTGGCAGTCAGTGATCCTTTTCCGCGTACCGGACCGGCCCGCCTGCGCCTTGGCCTGGCCGCGTATTCGTTCCGCAAGCACTTCGAGTGGATGAAAGGCAAAGCGGTCGAATCTCCCGAGTCGCCGAAGATGGATATGAATGGCTTCCTCGATTACTGCGCAAAACACGGTGCGGGTGGTGCCGAGTTGACCAGCTACTTTTTTCCCGGCGATGCCGACGACGCTTACTTTGCCGGCATTCGCCGTCACGCACATATCTGTGGTGTTGAAGTCAGTGGCACGGCGGTGGGTAACAATTTTTCCAATCCCGAGGGCTCCGATGAACGCAAAGAGCAGATGGACTACGTGAAGCAGTGGATCGACAATGCGGCGCTCATGGGGGCTCCGCACATCCGGGTGTTTGCCGGCAAACATCCCAAGGGGGTCGATGAAGCTTCGGCGGAAAAATTTGCCGCGTCCGCTCTCGAGGAAGCCGGCGAATACGCCGGCAAGCAGGGGATTTTTCTGGGCATTGAAAACCACGACAGCATCGCCGATTCCGGCCGCCTGCTGCGCATCATTCGGGCGGTCGACAGTCCCTGGGTGGGCGTCAATCTCGACACCGGAAACTTCCGCACGGAGAATCCCTACAAAGATATCGAGGAGAGCGCTCCGTACGCAGTTAACGTGCAGGTGAAGGTGCAAATGCGCACCCAGAAAGAGGACGCCGACCTCGAGCGGATCGGCAAAATTCTGACCGACAGTGGTTATCAGGGTTACGTGGTTCTCGAGTACGAAGAAAACGATAATCCGTTCGACGCAGTGCCACCGGTTCTCGATCGGATGCGCAAGTTTTGCGACTTGTAAAAGTGAGCACGGCGGCTGAGATCGTTGCCTGAGGTTTCATGGACGACGACGACGACGATTTTACACTCGATCAGATCTTTCCGGAAATTCCGGAGGAGTTTCATTGTTTTGAAACTGGCCAGCCGTTTGAGTCCTGTCTGGAATGTCGTCTGCCGCTGGTCGATCAGGTCGAGTCACCGTACTACATTTCAAAGGCGTTCCAGCGTGGTGAGACCATTTTGGAGTGGGCGTTGTGTGGCGATTGTGCGCAGCGCTTCCGCGAGGATATTTCGGCAGAATCGCGCCAACAGATTGAGCAGTTCCTGGCAAACGCTGAAGGTGCGGAAGGGCATTTGATGCGTTCCCCGCAGGAGAAAACTTCGTACTGTTTTATCTGCACAAGGGACCGGAAGGAGCTCGACGGCTTCACAATTCAGGCGATTTGCAGCGGCCGTGAGCTGATGAATATGCTGGCGCCTTTGCTGGTTTGCCATCAGTGCGAGGAGGCGGCGGCTGAGCTTCTGTCCAAGGCAACTCGCGATCACTACGAGCGATTCTTCGCCGACAACTTTCCGGGGCCACCTGCCGAAGGCGTGGATCTGCCGACGCGTAAACCGGTATTGATCTGATCGCCCGGTCGCTACCCAGATGAGTACGCCGGCAGCCATTCAAATTCGTCAGCTCGGAGTTGATGACCTCGCGTTTGCGGATCATGTGCGCGAGCAGGCGGGATGGAATCAGACGCTCGACGACTGGCGACGGTTGCTGAGGCTGGAGCCGGACGGGTGTTTTCTGGCTGAACTCGACGGGCAGTCGGCAGGAACCGCGACGACGACGGTTTACGGCGATAATGATCTGGCCTGGATCGGTATGGTGCTGGTCGACGAATCCGCGCGCCGGCGTGGCGTCGGTGGGGCGCTGTTGGCGCACTGCATCAGCTACCTGCGCGATGAGCGCCGGGTGAAGTGCATCAAGTTGGATGCCACCCCGGCAGGTCAGCCCTTGTATGAGAAGTTAGGGTTTGTCGCTGAGTGGGGGATCAAGCGGTGGCGCTATACACCGGACACAAAGCCTGAGCGATCGGCTGATCCGTCGACGCGGAAGGTCGGTGCTGAGCAGTTTTTTAACAACCAACGCCTGGTGTTTGATCAGGCAACATTCGGCGCGGACCGAAGTCGCCTGCTCTTGGCGCTGGCGAAGGATGCCCTGGCGGTGCGCGCCGGGGGAGTGGGTTTTGGAATGGTCAGGCGTGGTGCGCTGGCCAACTATGTGGGACCGGTGGTTGCCGGGGATTGGGATAGTGCCAGAGCTCTGCTGGAGGATCTGCTGACTGACGCGAGGGCGGGCGGTCAGCCCGTGATCTGGGATATCCCTGAGCACTGTTTGCCGGCGGAGAGTTTTGCGCAAAACCTCGGGTTCAGCGCGGAGCGTCAACTGGTGCGCATGACCTTGGACGGGCGCAAGTTGCCGGAGAATCCACGATCGGTGTTCGCCATCGCTGAGCCGGCTCTGGGATGACAGTTTAACGTTGATTCGGAGCCGGATTCTGGAAACACTGAACGCATGGCTGAAGGAAACGGAACGAAGATCGGCATCGGCTGCTGCTCGGCGGTGGCTGTGGTCGTCTGCGCGGTGGCGATGATCGGCGTGATCTGGGGGAAAAAGGCGTGGACCTATTTTCAAACGGCGGCCGAGGAGCGATCCCAACTGATTGCCCTGGTTGAACGCTGGGAGGATGCGCTCGATGGCGCGGAGACGACGCCGCAATTGTTATCGCCGGAGAGCGTAGCCGGTTTACAGCGTAAGGGGCAAACGCTGGATGCCGGGCCTCCGGGGTTTTCTCTTGAGGCAATGGGCTTGCTCGATGTCTATGCATCGGGTGGCGATGAGATCCGTATTTGGATCGCAGAGACGAGCCAGATCGATATGACAGTGGCGATCGAAACCATCAAGGAACAGGTCGACAGGCGATTTAAAATGAAGTCAAAAACGTCATTCTTCATCAATGGCAAAGGCCGGCTCAGCTACTCTGGCTCGCCGCCGGACGAGCAGGGGCTGATGCTGAATACCAATGATCGCATCTATTTGATCCAGTCGAATAACAAGTCGGCGGACTTGCAGGCGTTCTTGGAAGATTACCTCGAAGCGGGAACGCAGGCCGCCGGAGACAGCGATGCCGGCGTCGGCGCGAGCGCTGAGTCGGAAGGCAAGGGGAGCGAAGTTGAGGAAAAAACTGACCCTGGCGTCGAACCGAAATAATCGAAGGAGATTCGACTTTCCGCTGTCGGTTGTGCACTGTAATTTCATTGGGTCGGTCGTTTTTGATGCAAACCCGCATGGTCATTCAGCGCAGGCCCGGCCAGATTCGTACGCGCTTATGGAATTGTGTGAGCTTGAACGCGACGCTGATGAAACGGAGAGTGCAGCCGCTCAGTATGAGGTGATTTGCCAGGCGCTTTAATGGTGCCGAATATTAATATATAAAGTGTTAGATAATATTTTACGATGAAAACAAAATTAATAGGAATGGGCTTTTGCCTGCTGTTTGGAGTGGTTCCGGCCACCGTTCGCGCCGATTGGGTTGACCTGTTCGATGGCAAATCGCTGGATGGCTGGGTGCAGCGTGGAGGTGAGGCCAGGTATACGGTCGAAGACGGAGCGATTGTCGGAACGACGGTGCCGAAAACGCCGAACTCGTTCCTCTGCACCGCAAAGAACTACGGGGACTTTATTCTCGAACTCGAGTTCAAGGTGCATCCGCAACTCAACTCGGGAGTGCAGATTCGCAGCAATGAATTTGCCGAAGGCGACACGCAACCGGTCGAGGGAAAGACGATTCCGGTCGGTCGGGTCTACGGCTACCAGGTCGAGATTGATCCTTCGGACCGGGCCTACAGCGGTGGTATTTATGACGAGGGGCGGCGCGGCTGGCTCGACGATCACGCCGACAACGATGCGGCGCGTTTTGCATTCCGCCAGGGCGAATGGAATCACTATCGAATCGAAGCGATCGGTGACCGTATCAAGACTTTCATCAACGGAGTTCCGGCGGCGGACCTGACCGATGACATGACCGCCGAGGGGTTCATCGCCCTTCAAGTTCACGGTGTGGGTAATCGCGAGGAGCCGATGCAGGTCAGCTGGCGCAATATTCGTATCGATACTGCTGATACGATCGAGTTGTCGAAACAGAAATCTGCGGGCGAAGCGTTTTCCGGTTCGGATACAGACTACTTTTCCAAAATCGGCGAAGTGGTGAAACTCGGCGATGGCTACAAGTTTACCGAAGGCCCCGCAGTCGGCCCGGACGCGAAGATTTACTTTTCCGACATCCCCAATGAACGGATCATGGTATTTGATCCGGAGTCGAAGCAGGTCTCGGTGTTTCGCGAACAGTCGGGGCGTGCCAACGGGCTGATGTGGACGCCGGCAGATGCCTTGATTGCCTGCGAGGGCGGCAATCGTCGGGTAACGCGCACGGCGGCGGATGGCACCATCGAAGTCATCGCAGATTCGTTCGACGGTAAAAAACTCAACAGCCCGAATGATTGCGCGCTCGATCACATCGGCGGCATCTACTTTACCGATCCCCGCTACGGTAAAGATGGTGGTGACCGTGAGATCGACGTCGAGGCGGTTTACTACATCGACCGTCGCGGCAAGGTGACACAGGTAGCGGCCGATCTGACCAAGCCGAACGGGATTATCTTTTCACCCGACTACCAGACTCTCTACGTTGCCGATCCCGGGGCCGAGACGATCTGGGCCTACGACGTGGTCGGGGAAGGCAAGATCGAGAACAGGAAAAAGTTCGCGCCGATCGGCAGTGACGGCATGAGCATGGACCGTCGCGGCAATGTTTACTGTACCTGGAAAGGGGACGTGTGGATCTACAGCAAAGCTGGCGAAGAACTCAAGCGTATCACCTTTCCCGAGGGACCTGCGAACTGCAGTCTGGTCGGTAACACGCTTTACGTGACGGCCCGCACCGGCTTCTACGCGGTCGACATGGGGCACGCACAGGGAGTGCTGCCGGATGCAGCCAAAAACTAACTGATCGATCCAATCGGGCGTGGGGGCGTACGCCTGAACCCAGGTGCCGGGCCCGCGACTAAAAGTCGTTGCGCAGAATGTCGCCGTGTAACTCCTGGAGGTTTTCCTGGTTACTGATGCGATCCGGCGCCGGGTAGTTGGCTTCGGTGGGGTCGGTTGGTTGTTCTACGGTGCCGCAAGCCGACAGGCCGATAGTGACGATCAAGAGAATGAGAAAATAGCCAAAATCACGCATACTGAATAGTAGGCGCACGCGGGGAGCGACTTCAAGAACGAAGTTGTGGCTGGGTTAAAGGCCGTCCAGAAACCCGCCGGCGTGCTCGAGGTGGGCCTGCAGTTTGGACGATGACATGCGATCCAACTGTCGCGCCATCATCGCCATGCGTGGCTGAGTGATGAAGAAGTCGCGATTGCGATCGATGAAGCTCCAGAACAGACCGTCCCAGACCGGGCACCAGTCACCGTTTGGGAAATCGCTCATTTTGCGGATGTAGTTCGAACCGGAAATGTAGGGTTTGGTAGTGAATGAGCCGCCGTCCGCAAACTGGCTCATCGCATAGACGTTCGGGACCATGACCCAGTCGTAGGCATCGATGTACATTTCCATGAACCACCGGTAGACGGCGTCGGGATGGATCCGGCAGAGCAGCATGAAGTTTCCCAGGATCATCAATCGTTCGATGTGGTGGTTGTAGGAATGGTCGAGCACGGACCGGATGGCGTGATCGACAGGGGCGATGCCGGTGTCGCCGGTGTAAAAAGCCTTGGGCATTTCGCGTTCGTGTCCCCAGAAGTTGCCGTTGCGCAAGCTGACTCCTTCTCGGGTGTACATGATCCGCATGAATTCCCGCCAGCCGATAATTTGCCGGACGAAGCCTTCGAGCGAATTGAGAGGCACCTCGTTTTGTTGCGCGTAGTCGAGAGTGGCGTCGATGATTTGCCGGGGCGTCAGCAGTCCGATGTTGAGCATCGGTGTCAGGACACTGTGGTAAATAAAACGGTGCTCGCGGCTGATGGCGTCTTCGTAGTCTCCGAACCGACCGAGTTTTTCTTCAAGGAAATCGGCCAGCCATTGCTCAGCGGCGCAGTGAGTGATCGGATAGATGAATTGTTCGCCGCGCCCCGGGTTGTCGGCAAAAGTCTCATCAACCCACCGGGTGGCGGCTTTGACATGGGATTGTGGTGATGAGGTTTGAACCGGTGGCGAGGGAACGGCTGCATCCTTCGGCAACTTTTTCCGGTTTTCAGTATCGAAGCTCCACTTACCTCCCAGCGGGCCGCCGTCTGAATCGAGCAGGATTTCCATTCGCTTGCGCTGGGCTGTGTAGAACGGTGCCATTTGCGGCTTCTTTTGATCATCGAAGAAGTCATTGGCCCATTCCGGTGGGGTGAGAAACTGGGGCGTGTCCAGCAGGGTCAGCTTGAGGCCCCGCTGAGCGGCGAGCGCACGCAGACGTTTTTCCAGGATAAAATCGACCGGATCACAGGCGATCAACTCGTCGCAATTTTTCCGGATGATGGGTTTCAGTTGATCATCGAGGAGTGTGTCGGGCTGATACTTGACGTGGCGCACATCGTAGTCCTGATCTTTCAGCCGCTGCGCGTAACTGAGTATCGAGGCGCGGTGCAGGATCAGTTTTTTCCTGTGAAAGTCTGCGGGGAAATGCGGGTCGCCGAAAAACAGTGAATCCTCAATCAGCAGGATCTCGCGGTCGCGTTGCAAACCGGGATGTTGCGCAAAAAGTTGGTGCGGAAAGATCAGCAGTGTCGTGGCCATTTTCCCGGAGAGGCGAGTTAGAAAAGCTTCACTGAAGACAGGCCACCGTCGAGCTTAAGCACCTGGCCAGTCATGAATGAAGCGTGGTCCTGGAGGAGAAAGCTGACTGCTGCAGCGACATCATCGGGATCTCCGACCCGGCGCAGCGGGTGGCGCTGGCGCGCTGCATCGAGCTTTGTGTCGGAATCGAGCAGGCGAGCGGCGAGTGGGGTATCGGTCAGGGACAGGGCGATGACATTGACCCGAATTTTCGGCGCGAACTCGGCGGCGAGACATCTCGCCAGGCCTTCGATGGCGCCTTTGGCCGAAGCGATGCTGGCATGAAATGACATGCCCGTTTGCACCGCGACAGTGCTGAACAAAACGATGCCGGGTGACTCCGACGACGAGTTTTTTAATGCGGGCAGCGCCTGTCGGATCAAACGCACGGCACCGAGCAAGTTGACCTGCAGGTCGTGCAGAAAGTTTTCGTCGCTGAGTTGTCCGAACGGTTTGAGATTGATCGTGCCCGGGGCGTAGACCACTCCATCCAGCGCCTCGGGAAGATCGAGGCTGGCAGTACTGTCCGTGGCGTCAAAAACTTGAGCCGTGACGTCAGGGCCGGTGGCCACTGCATCCGGTTGGCGCGCGGCGCAGACGACTTTGTGGCCTTCAGCATGCAGCTTTGCCACCGTGGCTGCGGCGATACCGGTGTTGCCTCCAGCGACTAAAAAAGTTCGGGCAGTGGGGGTGGGTTGCATCGCAGTCCGTTACGTGCGACGCCGGCTTTTGGAGTGAAAACTCCACGCCAAAATTGCGGGACACTCGAGGCAATGCGCTACGGCTTTTGCAGAAAGCCGATCAAGTCGCGGACATCATCGGGGGAGAGCGGCGCGAGCAGGCCTTCGGGCATCATCGATACGTCGAGAGTTTCCAGCTTGGCGATGTCTTTCGCATCGATGGAAATTTCCCCGGTGAGGGTGCGCAGGGTGACGCTATATTCGTTGCGGCTGGCGATGTTGCCGCTGAGCACGCTGTCGTCTTTGCGGGTGATGACCGTCATGCGAAAGTCCTGCGGCAGAGTGGCGGCGGGATCGATGATGTTTTCGAGCAGGTAATAAACGTCGGAGCGGTTGGCACCGGTCAGCTCGGGGCCGACGCTGCCACCCTTGCCGTG
>CBDULB010000031.1:0-51833 GCA_965367965.1 uncultured bacterium
TCACAAACAAGAAGCCGAACCAGCGTCACGTCGACTACCGCATTATGCCGCCCTATCAGGATTCGCCGCAGCAAACCAAAGCTGTGGTTGGAACCATGGGAATGGAAGTTGCGCCCGACTTCATCGACAATCAATGCCTGACACGTTTCACCGACAAGGCCATCGAATGGATCGGGACTAAAAAAGGCAGCACCAAGCCGTTCTTTGTCTACCTGCCGTACACCTCGCCACACTATCCGGTCTGTCCGCTACCTGAATTTCACGGTCAGGGCGAGTGCGGCGGCTACGGTGAATTCATGATCGAAACCGATCATCACGTCGGTCGTATTCTCGATTTCCTCAAGCAGGCCGGCATCGATGACAACACCATGATCGTCTACACCAGTGACAACGGACCGGAGAATTCATGGAAGCAACGCATCGACGATTTCGGGCATCACAGCAATGCCATCTACCGCGGCGGCAAGCGCGACATTTACGAAGGCGGGCACCGGGTGCCATTTTTTGTTCGCTGGCCAAATGGCATCAAATCGCCGGGCCGGGAATCCGACGCCCTGATCGGCCAGATCGACCTTCTCGCGACCTTTGCCGAAATCCTGGGAGAACCGCTGCCCGACACGGCCGGAGAGGACAGTCACAGTTTTGCGTCACTGCTCACCGACCCCGATCACCGACACATCCGCCGGCCGCTGATTAATCACGGAGTCAGCGGGCGTTTTTCGATCACCGATGGCGACTGGAAGTTGATCATGGCGCATCAGAAGCAGGGAACCGAGTTGTACAATCTCAGGTCCGATCCCGGCGAACAGACAGATCTGATCGCGGAGCAGGATCAGACACTGATCGATAACTTGACGCAATCGATCACCGACATCATTTGCAACGGCCGCACCACCCCGGGAGCCAGGCAGAACAACGACACGGATCATTGGAAAGATCTGACATGGATCACTGCGGAGACTTACCGCGCCCGGCAAAAATAGACGCACCTAACTGAATCCTTTTCACCGCACCCCTTCTGCTTTCGCGATGGCCGCCCCACGTCCCAACATCATTTTCATCATCACCGACCAGCAGCGTTTCGACACGATTCGCGAGGCCGGCTTTGATCACGTCGATACCCCCAACCTCGACCGACTGATGCGTGAGGGTGTGTCTTTCGACCAGTGCCACGTCACCGCTCCGTCGTGTGCGCCTTCTCGTGCCAGCCTGTTCACCGGCCACTACCCCCACACCACCGGCATCCTCAAGAACGCCGATACCTGGCGGCACGGCTGGATCGAGCAACTTCGCGAATCCGGCTATCACACCACCAATATCGGCAAGATGCACACCTGGCCGTTTCAGACCGAAATGGGTTTTGATCAGCGCTACGTGGTCGAAAACAAAGACCGCTACCTCGAAGGACGTTATTTTTTCGACGAATGGGACAAAGCCCTGCGTGCCCGCGGCAAGGTCAAACAACAGCGCGAGCTGTACCGAAAGCTGCCCGACTATGAACAACGACTGGGTGCGTTCGAATGGCAGCTCGACGAAGATTTGCACCCCGACTTTTTCGTTGGCGATCTGGCCAGCTGGTGGATTCGCCATTATCCGGTCAGCGAACCGATGTTTCTGCAGATCGGTTTTCCCGGACCTCATCCGCCTTACGATCCGATCCCCCGCTACGCCGAGCCTTATCTGCAAAGGGATCTAAAACTGGCGCCGCTAAGCGCCGACGACCTGGAAGGTCAGCCTGAACCCTACAAGGGCATGCGGCTGCACAATACCGAGGTCGACCACGACTCGGTGGTTCATCAACTTGATCCCGACGACGAGCAGCGTCATCGGCAGCGCGCCTACTATCTCGCCAACGTCACCATGATCGACGAAAAGATCGGCGAGATCATCGACGCTCTGGACGATACCGGACAGCTCGAAAACTCGGTGATCGTGTTCACTTCCGACCACGGCGACTGCCTGACCGATCACGGCCACAGCCAGAAGTGGACCATGTACGACACCGTCACCCGCGTGCCGATGATCGTCTGGTCGCCGCAGAATTTTGCGGGTGGTCGCCGCGTCGAAGGCCTGTGTCAGGCCATGGACATCGGCCCGACACTGTTGGAAATGGCCGGCGTCGAAGTGCCGCAACCGATGGCCGCCCGCTCCCTGCTGCCGGTGCTCAACGGCGAACCCGATGCCGAATCGACCTGCCTGCGCGACGTCGTTTTTGCCGAACAGGCGCGCGACGGCAACTTCACCACCAGCGACTTCATGACCATGGTGCGCACCCGCGACTGGAAGCTGGTGCATTTCCTCGGCGAGACCTGCGGCCAACTGTTCGATCTCAAGGCCGACCCGGCGGAGAACGTCAACCTGTGGGACTCCGAAGCGCACGCCGAGCGCAAGCGCGACTTGCTCGACCGGCTTCGCGAGTGGCGGATGCGTGACGCCTATGACAATGCGGCGCTCTGGGAGAGCCATCGCTGATCAAGCCGAGAAACGCCCCGGTGATAAACGTTTGTCGATATCGGCCCCGGTCAGTTGATCCGCAATCATGCGCCCCGTCACCGGTCCCAGACTGAGACCGAGCATGGAGTGACCGGTGGCTGCAAGCGCGTTGGCCATCCCGGGCACGCGCCCGACGTAGGGCAGCCCATCCGGAGAACACGGCCGCAGACCGGACCAGGGTTCGAGCCCGGCAAAATCATCGGCTGAGAACTCTGGAAAAAAGCGACAGAAGGCATCGATGACTCCGCCGAGTCGAAGCCGATCGATCGACAGGTCATCGCCGCAAATTTCCATTGTACCGGCGACTCGCAAGCTGTCGCCCATCGGCGTTACGGCCACCCGTCCCTCTTTGAGCAGCGAACACAACCGCGGAAGTTTAGGTGGCTTTGTCAGGGTGAACGAATAGCCTTTACCACCCTGCATCGGCAGCTTCAGACCGAGCGGTTTGGCCAGTTGCGGGCTCCACACCCCGCCGGCGATGATGACCTGGTCGGTGGCAATTACTTCGCCATCACTCAAGCGCGCCCGGACGATTTTAGAATTGTTCACCGCCAATTCAACGACCTCGCCGTCGCGAAACTCGCCGCCTTGGTTGCGAATACCAACGCGCAGGGCTCCGAGAAACTTTTGCGAATCGAGATGGGCGTCCTGCTCGAACCAAACGCCACCGACGGCATTCATCGACACCGCCGGATCGAGTTCGCGCAGTCGCTCCGGTCCGCAGACTTCCGCTTTGATGCCGAGCCGGTTCGCTGCCTCCGCAACCTCCCGTTCTTCGCGCAGTCCGGCATCGGTCTGACAAAGCATCAGCAAACCGCGCTCGACCAGTTCGAAATCGAGATCTTCGGCGAGTTGTTGAAACAGGCTGCGGCTCTCGAGGCTCAAATCGCGCAACAGTTCCTGACTGTTTTCCACATGGCGGCGATTGCAGTGCCGGTAGAACTGCCAGCACCACTGCCACAGTTTCGGGTCGAGACGCGGTCGCAGAAAAAACGGGCTGCGCCGGTTGAGCATCCATTTCAGCCCCTGCGCGATCACCCCCGGTGCCGCCAAAGGAGTAAAGTGACTGGGCACAATCATGCCGGCATTCCGATCCGAACAGCTCTCGCGACGCGACGGGTCGCGATCGATGACGACCACGCGATGTCCCGCCCTGACAAGGAAATATGCCGAGCACAAACCGATGATACCACCACCGATGACGAGGATTTTCTTTTCAGCAGCAGCCATCGGTTTTCAAGTAGCGCAATGCGTCAGAATTTCGTCGAACGGCAATGGGCCAACGCACTGCCGAAATTATCACTGATTCCGCTGCGATTGAGCTCCCGGCCACTGTGCCCACCAATCTCGGAACTGCTGCCACTGCGTTCGCAGAAATGCTTGCTGACTCGGCGACAGGCGATCGCTTGAATTGATCTGATGGCGATAGGCGTCGTGACCTTCGAGGACCATCAAGGCCTTGTAGTAGAGCACCAAATCGGGACCCTCGTCGTATTGGGACAGCACCTGCAAGGCTTCCTCCAACTGCCGCGCGAGGCGCCGCGCTTCGACGTCGCCCGCGGCGGCCTGTTCACACAATTCGACATAACGCAGCACCTCGCGTGGCAGAGCGTTGCCAACCCCCGTGATCGCCCCCTTCGCTCCACAGCGCACGAAACCATGAAACACCTGCGTGTCGACCCCGACCATCAGCGTCAACCCGGGATCACCACTGGTGATATTTTCCGCCGCGTAGGTCAGCGATTCGGCACCGCCAAATTCTTTAAAGCCGACCAGGTTTTTGTGATCGCTACGCAGCGCGAAAAACAGATCGGCCCTGGTCTCAAATCCGTAGTAAGGACTGTTGTAAATCACCGCCGGCAAATCGTCGCCAGCCTCAAGCACTGCCGCAAAGTGATCGCGCTGCGCTGCGGCCGAAGTACCGCGCGACAACAGACGCGGGATCACCATCAATCCAGCGGCACCGCATTGCTTGCCATGAGCGGCATGAGCAGCGGCGCGGGCGGTGCTCTGAGCTCCGGTGCCGACGACCACGGGAATACCCGCATCGGCCAGGCGCCGCACGCCCTCCCGGCGTTGCCCGTCGCTGAGCAGCGGCCAGTCGCCCATCGATCCGCAATAGACCACTGCGCGCATGCCGAGATCGATGAGTTGTTTCCCGGTCGCGACCAGGGCATCGTAATCCGGCGCTCCCTGTTGGTCGCACGGAGTCATGAGAGCGGGAATCGTTCCCTGAAATACGTTGATGTCAGACATAGCTAAGCGGGTTGGATGGGAGGTTGGTAGTTTGGAAATTACTGCCCGGGAATCACCGCTCTTGCGCGGCGGTCATCGACGATGAAATAACCGAGCGATTCGCCGGAATCGCCAGCGCTGATCATCCACACGGCACCGGGACGGGTCGATTGCTCGCGAACTTTTCCAGTGCCAATGACGCCATACGAATTGGGTCTGCCCCGGCCGTCGATCCAGAACAGCTCAACAGCTCGACCACGGTTATTGATGAACGCAACTTTGAACGGGTCGCCGTCCGGCTTCGATGGCGGCGCATCGCCATCAGCGGCGGGATGCCATTTCAGTGCGCCGAGCGAGTCGAGCGAGGGAGCAATCTTGCGGGCAAACTCAGTCGGTCCGAGTTGGCGCAGTTCGGTCAACTTGTCCGCGTGTTCCGGTTCGCCGGCGAGATTGGTCCACTCGTAAGGATCTTCAGCGACGTGATAGAGTTCTTCGTCGCCGTTGGCGTAGTGAATGTAGCGCCAGTCGCGGGCACTGACGCCGTAGCTGCCGGCATCGGCAAGATGGGTGGTGGCGATGTGCGGCCACCCGGCCCGCGGATTCTTCAATAGCGGCACCAGGCTCGGTCCGTCGTTGGTGTCTTTGTCAGAAACACCGGCCAGTTCAGTGAGTGTCGGGAACAGGCTGAGCAGGTCGACCGGCTGATCGCATACGGATCCGGCGACCGTACCTTCGATCAATCCGGGTGCGATTTTCTGCGGCACGCGGATCATCAGCGGCACGCGCGTTACCGCACGCCAGGCGGTGTACTTTTGCCAATGCTGTTTTTCTCCAAGGTGCCAGCCGTGATCGCTCCACAGCACGACGATGGTGCTGTCTTTATTGGGACCGTCTTGCAAGGCATCGAGCACCCGACCGAGCATGGCATCGGCAAAATAAATCGAGGCCAGATAGCCCTGAATGCCCTGTTTCCACTGCCCCTGTTCGCGAATATGGGCAAAGTAACGGTTCGGTCCGCGCTGCCTGCCCTGTGGCGGCAGGTCATCGAGATCGTCCGCCTTGTAACCGGGCGGCAGTTTGATGTCCTCAAGCGGAAACGGCTCGAAATATTTCTTCGGAACGAACCACGGCTCATGCGGTCGGTAGATACCGCAGGCGAGAAAAAACGGCTGCTCATGCTGCCGGGAAAGTTGCTCACCGACCCACTTCGATACCGCCCAGTCGCCGCCGAACTCCTCATCGGTGACATCGAGTGCGGCCCAGTCAGTTTCGACATACTGCCATTTGCCACCGCGCGGCAGACTGACCGGACGCTGCTCAGGATAGAAAGTATCGGGAAACGGATTCTCGGTTTCCCTGGCGGGAAAGTATTCATCCCAGGAACGCGCGTCGATAAAGTAGTGCAGCAATTTCCCTGAACCCGATGCTCGATAGCCGTGGTTGCGAAAATGCTGTGGCAGCAAATCTGCATCGGGCAGGATCTCACGCATCTTCTGCTCGTTACTGTAGATCCCCGAGCGGTGCGGTGCGATGCCGCTCATGATCGCGCTGCGCGACGGGTTGCAGGCCGCTGCCGGACAGTGGGCATTGGTAAACAGCACACCGCTCGCTGCCAGGCGATCGAGATTCGGCGTGATCGATTGGGAGTTGCCACCGAGACACGTGACCCAGTCGTTGAGGTCATCGAGCGCGATGAACAGAATGTTGGGCTTCTCCACTTCGTCAGCCGCCGTCAGTGGTGGACTGCAGACCACGACTAACATGATCAGAAAACTCGCGAAGCCTCCCGAAACGCGGCTGCCCGGGGCGACGATTTTCATTCGCGGCGTGGTCATTTTATCACAGAGGGAATTCCAAAAGCAAACTGCGCGCCCGGATCGATAAGCAACTCGGCCTCGGCAGTGACGAATGCGCTACCGGTGACCACCGGAATCACCGCATCGGCATTGTCCGCACAGACTTCGATCCGCCCTTCAAACACCGAGTCGAGAATCCCGGCCTGCCGCCAGATCTGACCCGGCACGAGCTCTCCATCGGCATGCAAACAAGCCAGCTTGGCACTGGTGCCCGTACCGCAGGGCGAACGGTCGTAAGCCTTGCCCGGACAGAGCACGAAATTCCTGCTGTCCGCCAGGGCCGGATCGGACGGCGGCCCGAACACTTCGATGTGATCAATCTCTCCGCCGTCGGCTCCGCTTATGCCATCCCCGGCCAGCGCCTGGCGCAGCGACCAGCAAAACTTTGTCAGTTCCTCAATCGCCCCCGGTTCGATCGTCAATCCCTCAGGCACCTCAGTCAGAAAGAACCAGTTTCCGCCCCAGGCGACGTCACCGAAAACCCATCCGTAGCCCTCGACATGAACATCGACTGAAACCCGAAACCGATAGCTCGGCACATTGTGCACCGTCACCGAACCCGCCGTGCCAAGCTCGACCGTCACCACTCCCGTCGGCGTATCGATGCGATGCACGCCATCGCCTATTTTCCCCAAATGCGCCAGCGTCACCGCGACGCCCATGGTGCCGTGCAGACAGCCGTTCAGGCAGCCGACATTGTTGAAAAAAATCACCCCCGCCACACAATCGTCCGCCACCGGTTCACAGAGCATGGCCCCGACCACCGCATCGTGACCACGGGGTTCACAGACACTGGCGCTACGCAGCCAGTCGAACTCCCGGGCAAAGTAATTGCGCTTTTCCATCATGGTCGCGCCGCCCGGTTCGGGGACCCCGGCAACGATCACCCGGGTGGGTTCGCCCCCGGTGTGAGAATCAATGACGCGGATGCGTTGCGGCGAGGTGGGAATCATGGCTTCGAACGGATACGATAACATCAGGGTACCGACAAAAATGCCAGCGAAGCTTCACCGCTCCGTCGAAAATCGAAAATCCAGATCACTACTGCCTGTCGCCTGTCGGCTGTGTAAGTCGGCAGCCGGCCTGACCCTCCTGATTCGCCACCAACATTTCCATGAAGGACAACTCTGCCGGCCCGATATCGTGCACCATTGCACTCAACACCTGTGCAACCTGCACTCTCATAACCGCTCCGGAACGCTTCAATCGCCCTCCTCCAATAAAGCTGAAATCGCTGCCGCCCTTATATCAAGGGGCTTCCGAGTGTGTTTCCCGGTCCCCGGTCCGCACATGGAACGATATCTGATGATTAAACTCACTATGAGCCACCAACTATCAGAAAAGAAAATCGCCTTTCTCGCTACCGACGGATTCGAACAGGTTGAACTAACCAAGCCCTGGCAGGCCATCGAGGGTGCCGGAGCAACCGTTGAATTGATCTCTCTCGAAAGCGGAACCATTCAGGGCGTCAACCACGACCAGAAAGCCGACACATTCGACGTCGACCGGACCATCGACGAGGTGTCTGCCGACGACTACCATGGTCTGGTGTTGCCGGGAGGCGTGTTTAATCCTGATGCGCTTCGGGTCAACGATCAGGCGGTGAGTTTTGTGCGCGACTTTTTCACTCAGCACAAACCCGTCGCAGCCATTTGCCACGGTCCCTGGACTTTGATCGAAGCCGACGTCGTGCGCGGACGGCGCGTGACCTCATGGCCCAGCCTGCGCACCGATTTGATCAATGCCGGCGCCGACTGGGTGGACGAAGAATGCGTTTGCGACCAGGGCCTCGTCACCAGCCGCAATCCGGACGACATTCCTGCATTCTGCGCCAAGGCGATCGAGGAATTTGCCGAAGGCAAACACGCGGCGCAGATGGCCTGAACAGTACGAACCGCGGCGTGCTCAATGGCAAATCCCGCCACCGGGGAACAACTGACGAGCTGCGCTGACAAGAGGATCACTTTGACCGCGAAAAGCCTCGGCCCGGATTGCTCAAGTTTGTAAATAAACAGCTGATTCACACGTCAGAAAGCTTCACCTCTTCAACCCTTATGAGCCTACCGGAAACCCACATCGAAATTCATCTGACATCGCGTCCTGAAGGCGTCCCTGACAACGACAACTTCGAAGCTGCCCGGGTCGACGTTCCGACGATCGGCGATGGCGAGATCCTCGTGAAAAACGAATGGCTCTCGGTCGATCCCTACATGCGCGGACGCATGAAGGACGTGGCGAGTTACGTGCCGCCCTTCGAGTTGGGTGAAGCGATGCAAGGCGGTTGTGTCGGAGTGGTGGTTGATTCGAAACACCGTTGCTTTCAGAACGGTGATTACGTACTGGGCAATAAAGGCTGGCGACAGTTCTGGAAGTCAGACGGCAAAGATGCTCAGAAAATCGATCCCGGGACAGCGCAGCCGCAGAACTACCTCAGTGTTCTCGGCATGACCGGCATGACGGCGTGGGTCGGCCTGACCGAGATTGGCAAGCTGAAGGAAGGCGAAACCGTTTTTGTTTCCGCCGCGTCCGGCGCGGTCGGCTCGATCGTTTGTCAGATTGCCAAACTCAAAAACTGCAAAGTCATCGCCAGCACGGGATCGGAGAAAAAGGTCGAGTGGCTCAAGCAGCGGGCCGAAGTTGATGAAGTTTTTAACTACAAAGAAACCGACGACATCACCGCAAAACTGGCGGAACTGGCGCCCGACGGAATCGATCTCTACTTCGACAATGTCGGCGGCGATCACCTCGCCGGAGCCATCGATGCGATGAACAACTTCGGTCGGATCGTCTGCTGCGGCATGATCTCCGGCTACAACGACGAATCACCGACGCCGGGACCGTCGAACCTTTTTAAGATCATCGGCAAGCGGATCCGCATGCAGGGATTCATCGTTCGCGACCATCAGGATCTACAGGAGCCGTTCGTCAAAGAGATGAGCGATTGGATTCAATCCGGTCGCATCGTCTGGGAAGAGACGATCACCGAAGGCGTTGAAAATGCCCCTCAGGCTTTCATCGATCTGTTCAAAGGGGACAAAATGGGCAAAGCAATTGTCAAAGTCTGAGCTATCGGCCGCAGATAACCTGTCATTTGCCGTCAAAATTTGGTATAGCTTGCGGAGCGATGTTTCCGAATAAGCTACCTGCCAACCCAAGCCTAAATGTTCACACTGACCGGATCTCAGCCCGTTCTCTGATCAACCTGTCGGAAGATCCAGTCTGCACTGGATGGGGTAAGACGGGCAGGGTAGCATTGCCTCGTCGCGCCGAATCCAGCCACGCTAACGTCGGCGTATACGCTTCATCTGGATATGGTGGCACGAGCCGTGTTTCAGGCAACCCGCTTCGCTAATGGACCCGAAAGCAAAAATATTCATCGTCGATGACCATCCCGTGATGCGATTGGGCCTCGGTCATCTTATTGCTTCAACTGAAGACCTCGAGGTCTGCGGGGAAGCGGGTTCCGCGGATGAAACCATCGAGGCCGTGAAAAATGGCGGCGAGGTCGACCTGTTCATCATCGATGTTTCGCTTCCCGACCGAAACGGCCTGGAGTTGTTGAAGGAGCTCAGGTCCGGCCAGCCTGAACTCAAATGCCTGATCATTTCATCCCACGATGAAGACGTCTACGCCGAACGAGTCCTGCGTTCGGGCGGTCGCGGATACGTGATGAAGAACCGTGCACCGGAACAATTGATCGATGCGATTCATCAGGTGCTAGGCGGTGGCATTTTTCTCAGTCAGGATATGACCCGGCAGATGATGGAGACTTTCGCAGGCGGAAACACCACCGGCTCGACGGTATCATCGCTCACCGATCGCGAACTCGAGGTCTATCGCGCCATCGGCGAAGGCAAGGGCAGCCGGGAGATTGCAGAACTGCTTGGCATAAGCGTGCGTACTGTGGATGCCCACCGCACCCATATCAAAAACAAACTGGGGCTGGGAGATGCGACAGAACTCACCTACCAGGCGATTCGCTGGATGGAATCGCAACACTGACCGAACCGGCACTCAGGCTACCGCCTCTGCTCTTCGCGGACATTTCTCCGGTAAATAACCCAGTAGACGAGCCCGACCATTCCGGCTCCCCCGATGAGGTTGCCCAGGGTGACAGGAACCTGATTATTTATCCAGAACGCTCCCCAGGAACACTTTTCGCTGCCGTGAAAAATGGCTAAGGGAACCAGGTAGAAGTTTGCCACACAGTGCTCAAATCCCGCCGCAACAAACGCGCTGATAGGGAACACTATCGCCGCGATCCGATCGACCACGCTCCGCCCCGCCATCGCCAGCCAAACCGCCAGGCATACCAGAATGTTGCACAGCACTCCCTTCAGAAATGCTTCGGTAAACGACATGGACAGCTTCGCCTCGGCGATCTTTCCAACCGCAACGCCCAGCTTGCCATCGTTCATCGAGAGATGGCCCGACGCTTCGACCACCAGCGCCAATCCCGCCGCACCGAAGAAGTTTGCGATGTAAACGATCACCAGATTGCGGGCCAGGCGATACAGGGAAACTTTTCCGCTCACCCAGGCCATCACCATAAGATTGTTGCCGGTGAACAACTCCGCGCCCGCTACGACCACCAGAATCAGCCCGAGAGAAAATACCAATCCTCCGAGGATTCGTTGCACCGCAAAACTCAATTGATCATCCGCAGCAACCAGCAGATAGAACATCGCCCCCAGACCGATAAATCCACCGGCGAGGACCCCGAGCGCAAGCATTTTTACGAACGGCAAACCCGCCTTTGCCACCCCTACCTTCTCGACTTTTTCGGCGATCTCGTCCGGCGAGAAGGCATCACTCCCATAAATTTCGGCCATGGTTTCTTATCGGCTGGCGGTTGTGATCTTAACGGCGGTCGCTTTGTACTGCGGACACTTCGACTGAGGATCCAGTGCCGGCCCGGTGAGGCGATTGGTATGAGTCCCGGGAAAATGGAAGGATAAAAACAACGTCCCGGGGGCGACCCGGTCAGAGGCTGCGACGGTGACTTCGATTTCGCCCCAGCGGCTCGCCAGGCACACCTTGTCATTGTCGTGGATTCGTTCGCGCCGCAAATCTTCGGGATGAACTTCCAGATGATCAGCTCCGACAAGATCCAGATTCGGTGTGCGGCGGGTCATCGTGCCGACATTGTAGTGTTCGAGAAGTCTGCCGGTGACCAGCAGATAGGGAAAACCATCAACCCCGTGTTCAGGGCTGGGCGCATAGTCGATGGCGACCAGTTTACCTTTACCGCGCAGAAAGCCATCCGCATGCACGGTCGCCGTTCCCGGGTGATCCCTGTCCGGGCATGGCCATTGCAAGCCATCGCCGCTCAGACGGTCATAACTCACCCCGCCGAACATTCGGGGCGCCACCGCAGCAATTTCGTCCATAACGTCCGCCGGACTGTGATAGTCCCATGTCGCCCCGAGCCGTTTGGCAACTTCGACCACCGGTATCCAGTCTGGCCGCGCATCGCCCGGCCCCTGCACCGCAGGCCGAACATGCTGGATACGCCGCTCACCGTTGGTAAACGTGCCCTCCTGTTCAAGGCATCCGCATGAGGGCAGAATCACATCGGCGAAGTTGCAGGTCTCGGAGAAAAACAAATCCTGCACGATGATGAGATCGAGATTTTGCAGAGCTTTCTCGACCTCTTTGCTATTCGCGTCGCTTTGCAGGACATCCTCGCCCATCAACCAGACTCCGCGGAAATCACCCTCGGCAGCCGCTTTCAACATCAAGGTACTGGGCAGCCCGGCTTGCTCCGGTGGCAGTTTTCCCCAAATCGATTCGATGCGCGCGCGGGCGGCGGCATCACCGAGTGGCTGATAGCCGGTAAAATGCGTCGGCATGCTGCCCATGTCGGCACTGCCCTGAACGTTGTTCTGACCGCGCAACGGCAGCATTCCGGCACCGGCTTTACCGATGCTCCCTGTCAACATGCCGAGATTGCACAAGGTCATCACCGAAGCCGTGCCCTGAGTCAGTTCCGACAAACCCAGACCGTGCACAAAAAGCGCCGGCCCCATTTGGCCGATGAGTCGCGCGGCGCGCTCAATCTGATCGACGGCAAGCCCGGTGACCTGCTGCACTTCGTCGAGGCTCAAGTCAGCGAGGAAAGGTTTTAATTCATCAAAGCCTTCGGTGGCTTGCGCCATATAATCGACATCGACTAAGCCCTCTTCTATCAACACTTTCGCCAAGCCGTTGAACAATGCCACATTGGTTCCCGGAACCAGCTGAAGGTGAATGGTGGCAAATTCCGCCAACTCAATTCTACGCGGATCGATCACTAGCAGCGGTGCGCCATCGAGCACGGCCTGCTTGATGCGGGCGCCAACCACCGGGTGAGCCTCGGTGGGATTCGCCCCTGCTACAATAATCCCGGCCGCCTTTTCCAAATCCTGATAGGAGGCAGTCGCAGCACCGGTGCCGGTCACCAGTTGCAGCGCCAGAGCGGTCGACGAATGGCAGACGCGAGCGCAGCAATCAACGTTGTTTGACCCCAGTTCCGCACGAAACAACTTCTGCAGCAGATAACACGCTTCATTAGTCGACCGCGAAGAGGTGAACGCGCCAATTTGCTCCGGCCCCCAGGTCTTCAACAGACCGCGCAGTTGTCCCGCGATGAAGTCGAGTGCCGTATCCCAACTGACCTCAACAAAACCGGCAGAGGATTTCAACAGCGGACGCGTCAGACGCTCGCGGGAATGATGATACTGATGCGCATACCTCCCCTTCACACAGAGCTGACCGTGATTGACCTCGGCATCAGCGATGCCGTCGATGCGCTCAACCTGCTCGTCCCGGGAGACAATGTCGACCCGGCAACCGACCCCGCAGAAGCCACACACACTCGGGGTATGCTTCTCGTCAGGTCCGACAGACGCCGGGCCGCGATCCCGGTCAAACAATGCACCGGTAGGACACACATCCACGCAGGCTCCGCAGGCAACGCAGTCGCTGTCGGCAAAGCGATCGTTGACCCCGATAATGAGCTGACTTTGCACCCCCCGGTTGGCAACACCGTAAACGAATTGTCCCTGCACCTGCTCACAGGTGTTGAGACACAGGCGACAGGTGATACACGCATCCGCCCTGAACCGCAGATAGGGATGACTGCTCTCTATCGATAGCGCTTGTTCTCCATAGCGGCGGTTTGATTGAAGATCATACTCCCTCAGTAAGTCCGCAAACGCACCGCGGGCATCGGCTGCGACGAACCCTGTCTCGTTTCCGGTTTCCAGATAAAACGACAGTATCCCCCTCCTCAGTTCACGAATCGAATCGGAGTCGGAGGCGATCTCCATCCCCGGAAGCGCCTGCGTATGGCAAGCTGCCACCGGTCGCGGATGGCCGGCGCATTCCACCAGACAAAGCCGGCAGCCCCCTTCAGGCGTCTGCCCCTGCGCATGGCATAACGTAGGGATGTCAACCCGCAGACGCCTGGCGATGTCGAGAATCGTCTCCCCCTCGGCAAACTCGACCTCGTTTCCGTTCAGACTGAGATTTGGCATTCTATAATCGGATAGTGGCGACCTTAGGTGGCAGAAATGCGTTCACCGAAGTCGTTGATCAGCGTCCGGATCGGCCCGGGCACAAACTGGCCGAATGCGCACAGGCTGCCATTTTCGATGAAGTCCAGCATGCGCACCAGTTCCGCTGGGCTCCGCTCCTCCTTTACGGCATTCAGCAGCGCCTGTGAACCGAGCCGGCACGGAACACACTTTCCACAGGATTCCCGCACCATAAACTCAACCAGATGCACCAGCAGGTCGCGAAAATTGCTGCTCTCCGGTATCGCCACCATGCCGCCATGGCCGAGCTGGATATTATGTCGGCTGAGGACGTCGAGGCACACCGGAAGATCCCAGTCCTGCGGTTTTAACAAAGTCCCCATGGATCCCCCGACCAGAACGGCGGCCAATGGTTCACCGCCCTGTCCCCCACCGCCGATCTCTTCGATGACTTCGCGGAATGTGATACCGAATTCCACCTCCACCAGACCGGGATTGGCAAAGCCATGATTCAGGCAGATCGCTTTGGTTCCGCAAGTCGCCGTGGTTCCAAAAAAGGCATAAGCCGCGCCCCCCTTTCTGGCGATGAAGGGAATATTGATCAGGGTCTCAACATTATTGATCACCGTCGGCTTCCCGTAGAGACCGTACTCCGTGGGATAGGGCGGACGAATCTGAACTTCGCCACGAAGCCCTTCAAGCGAATTGATCAGTGCCGTTTCCTCACCGCAAACGTAACTGCCTTTGCCTTCGAAAACACGGACATCGAAGTTAAAGCCCGACCCACAAATATCAGTGCCCAGTAAGCCCTCGTCTCGAGCCGCATCGACCGCCCCGGTCATGGTGCTGATCGCCTGCGGATACTCAGAGCGTATGTAGACGATGCCCTCGTCGGCTCCGATCGCGTAACCGCAAAGCAACATGCCTTCGATGATGGAGTGAGGGTCATCTTCCATCAGTACCCGGTCGACAAACGATCCGGGATCGCCTTCATCGCCGTTGGCAATCACATAGCGCTTGGCGGACTCCACCCGGGTGGCCGATCGCCACTTTGTGCCGGTGGAAAACCCTGCGCCTCCGCGCCCCCTTTCTCCGGAGAGCTCGACCTGTTCAAGCAAATGCTCGGGCGTTGATGCCAATGCAGCGGTGAGCCCCTTGTACACTCCGGCGCGGATCGCCGCTTGGATCTCCCGCACCGGGCCATCGAGAATACGCGCGGTGACGATCGGCGTCGGCGCAGCGCAGCGGACCACGGTGCGTTCGCGCTCACGCAATAGCTCACAGTTCATCACCGAGGCGGGTGACCGGTCACACAACCCGAGGCAGTAGACCTTCCGGCACCGGTGTCCGCACCTGCGTTCGGTCTCTTCGAGCACAGCGCCTCCCGAAAGGCGACACGAGGTGCCGTCACAGACGTAGACCACCGGCCCCGCTGAATCGTCCCGCTGCAGATCGGCATAAAAACTGCCGGTTCCTCTCACCGTCGCCACCGGTAAGCCGACCTCATCGGCCAGATCGCTCAGGCTGCCATCGTCAAGCTCAGACGAAAACCTTGCGGCGATCGTTTCCGTGGGCGAGGCGACCGCGCCGTGAGTTTTCCAGTAGCGAAGCCGGTGCGGCAGGCTGTGATCCGGCGAGCTGGGGGATTCACGCTCAGTCCGTTTCATAGTTCCAGCCTGGCAGAAAATCCACCCACCGCTCATCCGATGTTGGCAAAGCCTCCGCTTCTCTTGTCACTCGATTCGAGGGCTCGCGCACTGGCGGCACATCACCTATTCCAGGGCGGAGAGGAAGACCGCGAGAAGCTTCGAGCAAGGCGGAGATGCAGGCCAATGGCAAAAAACGCCACGAGATGCACAAGCTGTGCGCGGTGCCGGAGCGGCATTAATTGAATCGTCGACAATGAGTTTGCAAAAAACCCTTCCGGCCTTGGTCTTCGTTCTCACCGTTTTACATCCGGCGACACATCAAGCGCAAGACGGCCCGATTGCAAAGCCAGCACCCGTCAGCGAAGGCTTCCAGTTTCGTGGTGGCAACCCGGTACGCGGCCAGAAGGCGTTTGCCATTCTTAACTGTATTCAATGCCATACCGTTAAAAACATCAATCTTCCGGAACCACTGGGAAAAAGGCGCATCGATCTAAAACTGGCGTCTGAAGTGCAGTTTGTGAAGCGCTACGAAGATATCATTCTCGCTATCACCAGCCCTCGTCACATCATCAATGAGCGCTATCGAGCGATCCTCACCAACATCGAATTGCAAGGTGCGGTCGAACCGCTTATGCCCGACCTGACCGATCACATGACTGCCCGGCAACTGATGGACCTGACCGCCTTCCTCAATCAGATCTACAGCAAGGAGTTGCCCGGCTACGGAAAGCCGGAAGCCGAATAGTCATTTTCCTCTGGAATGCCCCGCCCGCTGAGGCCAGCATTGTTGATGCCGCCAGCTGCGGAACCAATCACGTTATGTCCAAACTCTTTCTTACGGTACTGACAGCCTCCATTTGCACTGCGATCTCAAGCTGCCGAACCGTCCATCAACAGGAATCCACCAAGGCCGGGTTTGCTGAAGTAAAACCAATCTTCGAGAAGCAGTGTTTAGGCTGCCACCAGGGTGACCTGTTGGGCGCACCGCTACCCGACTTCCGGACGGCGGACGGCATGATTGGTGCCGGTTACGTCGTGCCCGGCGAGCCGGACAAAAGTACCTTACTCAGTAGAATCTATCTGGAGGGCGGGGACGCGAGTCAAATGCCCCCGGTCGGGCACACGCTCAGCGAGAAAGAAATGAACCTGATCGGTGAGTGGATCCTTCAAGGCGCCCAGTGGCCGGAGAACGAGTCGCTGCGCCCGGCGGTTTTAGATCGTAAGTACTGAGCGAAGCGCCGCCTTCAGCGGCCGTGGCCGGGTTTGGCCGGCGGCAACAGATAACAGCTCGCAGCGCAGCTGCGCTTGAGCCGCTCATCAGTCGGACCAGTCCTGACACCCGGAGCGTGCTGACCTCATGCCGTGCCGGCAGCGTCTGCTGTAGGAGGGCCGGGGTGATAGCTTGATTTATCAAGCCAGGGCGGCTTCACCGATCGATCGCCGTTCAGAACGCCTGTGCCACTGCCGGGCAGGTGCCGCCCGCTCCAGTCCGACGGGCGCACACTGCCGGGTAACCTTACGCAAATCCAGTACGACTTCTGCGCGGGTTTACCGATCACCGGATCAGAGTGCCTCCCTCTATTAAGATTTACTGGAATCGCTACGATATAGATCACTCGAGGCGGAACCCCCCACTAAATCAAGATGAAACGTGACCTTCAGCAATCCACATCCGATCAACGCATGTTTGCTAAACTGCTCGATTCGCAGCTCTTCGCCATCTACCGGCAGGCGTTTATCAATGCGACCGGAATGAACCTTGAACTCGTCCCCATCGATCAGGATCCAGCAGACTATCATCGCGGCTACAATATTCAGAGTTCGTTCTGTCAACTGGTGAACCAAACGGTTCGCGGCGGCGTCTGCCCCGGATGTGAACACGCCTGCCTGCAACTTTGGAAGTCAGCCGAAGACAGTTGCAAAACTGTCACCTGCTATGCCGGACTTCGAGAGACCGCCGTTCCGGTTCGTGCCGGCCAATCGACCATCGCCCTGCTCACCACCGGTCAGGTGTTCACCGCCCCTCCCGGAGAGGCCTCGTTCGGCGCGATTAAAAAGACACTCGACGAATACGGTGTCGAGCCGGAACAGATCGAAGAACTGCACGCGGCCTGGGCCGAAACCCGTGTTGTTCCGGCCAAACAGTATGAAGGTATTATCACTTTGCTGTCCGCCTTTGCCCTGCAGTTATCGGACCTCTTCAATCGTCTGTTACTCGAAGAAACTCATCAGGAGCCCGGTGTGGTGATCCGTGCGAAACAGTACATCAATGCAAACCTCGAAGACAAAATCTATCTGGAAGCGGTGGCTCAGCACGTCGGAGTGAGCACCTTCTATTTCTGCAAGATCTTCAAACGCACCACCGGTTTAACACTGACCGAATATGTAAATCGCCGTCGTGTCGAACGGGCCAAGCAAAGACTGCTGAATCCACAGGCCAGGGTCACCGAGGTGGCCTATGAGGTCGGTTACCAGTCACTGTCTCAATTCAATCGCAGCTTCCTGAAATATGTCGGCATCTCTCCGACAAAATTCCGCGAACGACACCGCCAGTCGGCGTCAAAGAAACGGGCACTCGATGCCGCCTGATCCGCCGTTCGCTCCGCAATTCCCCAAACCCAAACCCCAAATCCCCACTGCCACCGATCGCTCCCCGGAACTAAAACGCCAATCCATTTCATCGGCTGCACCCTGCAATCGATGGCCGGCTGCGGCGGATCCAGTTAATGGATCACAGTCGGGAGGCACCCGGTGGCGAAGCCCGCAGATTTTTCTGCGGGCTTCTTAATTATCGGCACTGAGCCATTCGCTCATTGATTGTCCCACGGCAAACTCAGTCCCAGCCGGATCACTTCGTCCACCGAAGTCACTCCCGCCTCGACCTTTGCCAGCGCAACCGTGAGCAATTTCCGGTGGAGCGACAGTTTCAATTTTTCGCGAATACTTTCTTCATCGGCGCCGGCGAGAATCATCTGGTAGTCCGCCTGGTTCAGATTCCAAACGTCAAAAATACCGGTGCGCCCGAGGATACCGGTGCCCGTGCAGGTATCGCAACCCTCGGCAGACGCGACCGTTTCCGGCACCGGCACATCTCTGGACTTGAGAAAGGCGATCTCGGCAGGCGTCGGCTTCCTCGTGATGGCGCAGTTCGAACAAAGCTTTCCGACCAGACGTTGATTCACCACGACGCCGATCGCTGCGGCAATCTGGTGATCCTCCAGCCCGAAATTGCGCAGGCGGGTGACCGCGCTCACCGAGTCACGGCTGTGCAGCGTGGCCATCACCACATGTCCCTGCACCGCCGCATTGACCGCCTGATGCGCCGTTTCCGCATCCCTGATTTCACCGACCATCAGACAATCCGGGTCCATTCGCAGCGAGGTCTGCACCCCCTCGGCAAAGCTCAAGCCATGACGCAGATCGACCTGCATCTGATTGATGCCATCGATTTCATACTCCACCGGATCTTCAATTGTCACCACATGACGGGATTCCTCGACCAGTTCGTGGAGCAGCGCATAGGCGGTGGTCGTTTTGCCGCTGGCCGTCGGCCCCGTTACCAGAAACATGCCGTTTAACTCCACCAGCCAGCGCTCCAGACAATCGGAGTCTTCACTCTCAATCCCGAGGGTTGGCAGACGTTTCTGCACCCGGCTCGAATCAAGCAGCCGAATCGCCAGCTTCGGTCCACTGATGCACGGAGCCAGAGACACGCGTATATCCACCCGGCGCTCCTCGATTTTCATCGCCCGCCGCTCACTTACCGGATGGAAAACTGCACCGGGCTCGATGCCAACATCCGCCTTGATCTGATTGATCAGTCGCTCGCCCTTGTCACTGCTCAGTTTGGCTCGCAGCGAAAGCTTGCCATCGATGCGCATCCGCACCGAATACCCCTCCAGCAAGGGATCGATATGTATGTCGGTGGCGCGAGCTCTGATTCCTTCGACGATCAACGTTTCCTCAAGCCGTTCCTTCATGATTCAGTTAACTACCACCCATGATTGACTCTTTTTCGTGAGCCCAGTCGAGCAGGCTGTCAGCCAACAACCGCACCGCACCGTCCACCGAAAAATCATCTGTGTTCACCACAATATGATAAAACTTCGGGTCTTCAATGTCAGCGTTTGTATAACGCCGAATCAGCATCTTTCTCCCCCGGTCGGTCACTTCGATAAGCTCGCGGGCACGGCTCGTCGGAATATCATAGAGCTCAGAAATATGTGCTGTCCGGCGCTCAAGTGACCCCACCAATCGAGCATGGAACGTATTCGAAAGATCCGAAGTAACAAAATTTCCAGCCCTTCCGACCACCACGACGTGGCCCAGATAACACAGATTTCGAACTGTATCCGCCGAGTAGTTGAACAAAGACCACTGGGACTGGCGCAGATTGAGTATCGCCTGCACCGATTCATCTGCCGGAAACTTTGCATTTTCAACGAGATAAGACTCAACCGAACTCGACAACTGATGGTGCTCGATGACTTTCCCGATCAGAGACTGATCGAACAGCGTCCACACAGGATCTTCAGAACCACCGACCTCGCTTAAATATTGCACCAGTGCCGGTCCGATCTGGTCGATACCCGTTCCACACTGTCGGGAGATGGTCATCGATGGAATGAAGCCTTGTTTCGCTCTTGCGGACGACGTTCCCTCACCCTGCCGGGAACAGATAAACTGCTCAATGCGATCCTGCGGCGGATTTCGTCCAGTCATGAAAGACACTATTGCCCCGCCGCCACTGCCGCTTGGCACGGCTTGTGGTTTTTGCTGCACCGTTTGAGCAAATACAGCGCGTTTTTTTAACGCTTTGCCGCTCACTGCAGTCGCTATTTTTTCAGCGTCTCCCCCAGGCAACGCCGATCCCCGTCGATGCTGAAAACCGCTTTCCCGATCCCGGCTCAGCCCTGAAAACCATTTGGCAATGACTTCCAATCCAGCTACGCCCCGCTGCAGCGGAATGCTGCTTTCAGCGCTGTCTTTCCGGCATAGCATTTACTACGGCGACAGCAGCAGAACGCGATGAGACTTTTCCATCAGGAAGCGGGTGAAGCTGCCCAGCAACATCCGTTTGATCAACGGTTTCGATCGGATACCTGCAACGATCCATTCCGCCCATTCGAGATGATCCTGCTCAACGGTATCAATCAGCGAACCCGATACGAGTTCGGTGGTGATATTGGTGATGCCGTGAGACTGGAGGAACTTTTGGGCTTCATCGAGCAGATGTCCCCCGGTTTTGTCATCTCTGGTCTGAGTAACAATCCGGACCTCGGGCCGGTAACACGGCCAGAATCTGACAAAGGCGTGCAGTGCCCGTGTGGCGGCCGGACTGCCGTCGTAAGCCACCAGTGCCCGCCGCAAAGGATCCGTGTCGTATGCAGTCGTCAGGAGGATCGGCACAGCCGTCCCGCCGAGCACTTGTTTGAGCGTGTCACCCGGGGTCGACTCAGTTTCAAAGTGAAAGTGACTCTGCAACCCCATGACTCCGATATCATGGAAGCGGATTAGATCCAGAATGCCATGAGCGGGAGACCCCTTAAGGGTTCGCAGGCGCCCTTTGACCTGCCTCGTAACACAGGTTTCTCCGAAACGTTTTCCCGCCTGCTCGAGTTTCTCCGTGGCATCATGAAATTTTTTGACCGCGTTGGGACGTGGAAAATCGAGCAACTCGGTGGCGAACGGCAGGGCCACGGATTCCATGATGCCTTCAGAATCCACCACCGTCAGTCCGGTGATCCCGCCCTTCAGTCTGGAGGCTATATCGCAGGCTCTCTGCAAGGCCGCCTCGGTGTGATCGCTCAGATCGAGCGGAACCAGAATCCGGTGGCCCGTGTCCACCGCAGTCGCAGATTGATGAACCGTCGGCATCCTTCACTCTCGCGAACATGGAACGGAGCTCATCGCGCCGACTGTCATTTGCACCGCACCGATTGCCACCTGCCGGTGCCCCCCGCAGATCAGCGCAAGCTCAAGCCGGGCACCCGCCGCAAAAACATCTCATCGCGGAACGATAAGCCGCGTGGTAAAGCCCGGCACCGAAACAGATGACGCTGAACCGGCTGGTGGCCTAAACCCGACCACCGGGCGAGGTCCCGCCAGGGCGCTAGGCGACCAGCGATACCTGCTCTGCGCTGACCGGTTTCTGCCGGTTTTCGAGAGGTTGCTTGAGCCACTCGTCAGGCAGAGCCACCCGGAATGAAATTGGATCGACCGGTGAGGCGCGCTCGGCGCGTTCCAGCCAATCAAACAGCTCCTCCGGAAGCGCAAATTCATAGCGGCCGACGCGGGCGAAACCTTCGCTGCCCGCCGGATCGCGAATCACCTTGACCCGATGACCGGGCTTGAGAAGATTCTTCAAAGCCAAGGCTATGGCATTCGACGTCGATACATCAGCCATCCCGGAATCATAACAATCGAGCATTCTGTCGACGTCCGACTGGCTGACATTTACTAATTGAAGAGACACATCAGGGCACGGCATAACAGCAGACGAGGTGGGGTTTTCAATCGAGACATAAAGGCCGACGCGAGGGAGAACCCTGACCACGCCAGCCGAAAAATGATGCCCCCATAATCAACACACCGGACGCTACCCACAATAGTCGCCGCGGTGTATTGACAGCTCATTGGAAACCGTAGCGCAGCCTACGAAAAACCCTTACATCGCGCCCGGTCGATGCGCGCTCCGGGTCTCAGCTGCCGCAAAAATGGCATTTAACCCGCGTGCCGCCACTTTTGCGTCTGGTGATGCTGAGACGAGCTCCGATTGCCTTGGACCGATACTTCATCGTGTGCAACCCGATACCTCGGTCCGGTAATGTCGCCGGATCAAATCCACAGCCGTTGTCCAGCACACTGAGAACCAGGCCGTTGTCGGCTGCCGTTTCGATCCTGAGAGTCAGCTGCGTCGCACCGCTGTGCCGGACCGCGTTGTTTACCGCCTCCTGGGCAATTCGATACACATGGTTCGCGACGATCGAGTCGGCAATCGCGATGTAGCTGTCCGAAGCGCTAAACCGGCATTTAATTTTCGTCGTCGTCCGGACCCAGGCGACCAGCTTTTTCAAGGCGCCGTGCAAGCCGTTCGGTTGATCGCTGATTCCGTGCAGCCCCCGGGCCAGCGCCCGCGCCTGATGGATGGCATCGTTGATATTTTCGACAATGAGATCGGTGTCCTCGGCGGTCACCTCTTTGCCGTGCCGCAGATTAGCACTCAGGGCACCTGCCAGGTAGCCGATTCCCGTCAGAAAGGATCCCAGACCATCGTGAAGGTCCTGAGCGATGCGTATTCTTTCCTCTTCGGACGCACGATAAACCTCCCGCTCCAGCCGCAGGCGTTCAGTGACATCGGTACCACAACAGACCAGAGCAATAACGCTGCCATCGTTTTCACACAGCGGTGACGCGTACCACTCGATCTCTCTCCGTTCACCGGATTTGGTGACGATAGAGTTGATGCTGCCACGCACCGCATCGCTGACTGCCGACTGCTGAAACAATTCACGAATACGAACCCGGTCGCTTTCCGGTAAAAAGGTATCGAACCAGTCGGCCCCTTCGACCTCCTCCAGCGCAACCCCTGAAATCTGCTCAAAGAACGAATTGTAGCGCACGATCCTGCCCTCGCAGTCCAGCACCAGAATAATGTTCTGCACGGTTGCGAGCAGACGCTCGGCAAACTCATGATCCCGGCGTGCACTTTCTTCGATCTTTTTGCGAGCACTGATGTCCCGCATGATGCCGATGTAGAACCCGAGGTGATCCACTCGTCCAACCGCGAGATCGACCGGAAAGATCGAGCCGTCCTTGCGCCGGCCCTTCACTTCACGCCCGATGCCGATGACATGGGCTTCACCCGTCTTCCGGTAGCGGGCCAGGTAGTCATCGTGCTCCTCCCGGTAAGGAGTCGGCATGAGCATTTTGACGTTCCTGCCGAGAAGTTCGTTTTCGCAATAGCCGAAGATCCGTTCGGTCGCCGGATTGCTCGACACGATGACTCCGTTTTCGTCGATGGTCACAATCGCATCCACGGCTGCGTCCAAGATCGCCCGGTTTCTCTCCACCTGTTCGTAAAGGACTCTGGCATCCTCCACCGGTATGACCTGATCCTGAGCAGTGTTTAACGCCGCTTTTGCCTGCCCGTCACCGACCTTCCCCATCGGACAGCCACCGGTCTTTGGAAATGGTTTATCGCCGCCGGCTGACTTGTTTACGGACCTCATAGTAGTGTGCACAGCTTACGCCATCCGGAAGCCCGATCAACGGGCTGAGGGCTCAGTTGCCGCACCGCAAACTGATCGCATCCGCCAACAAAATCAAACATAACCCAACTATCTGCGCAGCAACACGACAACGCTGCGCCCGCTCACGGCACAACAATGGGTGTCAACCGCTTCGCCCCCGCCCGGCTCAGCAATATCGTCAGGGCTGTCCCGGCTGGTATCCACCACGCGTGTCCAATCTCCGGCGACCCCTTCGTGAATGCCAAACTCGATCTCAGATTCGGCCGCATTGACCATCACGTAAATGTCGGCATCCTCCTGAGACTCACCGTGCAGACACCACGCCAGCTGTTTCGACGACGCCGATAGATCGACACTACGCTCGACGCCGTACCAGTGCACATCGTTCCTCCAGAACCGGGAACGGGAGATCGACGCATGCGCCTTGCGCAGAGCGATCATCAACTTAAAGAAGCGAAACACGTCACGGTTGCGCTCCAACTGCCGCCATTCGAGCCAACTGGTCTCATTGTCCTGATTGTAGGGATTGTTGTTGCCGTGCTGGGTATTGAGAAATTCATCTCCCATGCGAAACATCGGCGTACCGTTGGATAACATCAGCAGGCAGAAAAAGTTTTTCACCTGACGGGTGCGCAGTTGACGAATCCCGTCCGGCAGCTCCGCGTCCCCCTCCCATCCGCAATTCCAACTCAAATCATTGCTGCCGTCCAGGTTGTCATGACCATTGGCCCAGTTATTCTTGAGATTGTATGCGGTCAGATCATATAGCGTGAATCCATCGTGACAGGTGATGTAGTTGACGCTTTGAAACGGATGAAACGCGTGCTCACAATCGTCAGGAAACAGGTCGGCACTGCCGTAGAGGCGGGTCATCAAATCGCCGACCTGACCGGCATCGCCGCGCACGAAGCGCTGCAAGGTATCGCGGTAGGCGGCATTCCACTGCATCCACAGAGTTCCCGGAAAGCGTTTGCCGAGCTGAAACAAACCTCCGGCATCCCATGGCTCGGCAATCAGGCGGATATCGGCCAGCTGCGGATTCGAGGTAATTTCTCCGAACAGAGGCGGGTCTTCCGGAGTCACCGAACCATCGGCCTCGCGGGCAAAGATCGATGCGAGATCGAAACGAAAACCATCGACATGCCCCTCGACTGACCAGTGGCGGAGGCTGTCGATGATCAACTGGCGCACTGCCCGGTTTCTGGTGTGCAAGGTGTTGCCGGTGCCGCTGAAATTGCCATACGGCTCGACCGGGTCATCCTTGAGCATGTAGTAGGTGGTATTATCGATACCTTTCAGGCTGTAGATCGGGCCCAGATGATTGCCCTCGCCGGTGTGATTGTAGACTACATCGAGAATCACTTCGATTCCCGCCGCATGCAGTTCTCGAACCATTTCGCGAAATTCGTCGTGTTGATGGCAGGCTTCAAGACGGGAAGAGTAGAGGTGATGCGGGGAGAAGAAATTCAGCGGCATGTAGCCCCAGTAGTCATCGGTGCCGGGATCAAACTGAAACACCGGCATCAGTTCCACCGCAGTGACACCGAGTTCGCTCAGGTAGGGAATCTTTTCGATAACCCCCCGGAAAGTCCCGCGATTCGCCTCGACTACGCCCGAACTCTCGTGCCGGGTGAAGCCGCGCACATGCAATTCGTAGATCACCAGATCCGATTCGTGACGCAGCGGTGTGTCTGCACGCCAATCGAACCCGCAATCACCACGCACATCCTGAAGAATAGCCAAGGGCGCGCAGCCCAGGTTCGATCCGGGAGCCATGGCAGCTTCGCGGTCGAACGACGGCGGAAAATAAACCGATGAGGCATAAGGATCCAAAAGCAACTTTTCAGGATCAAAGTTGTGCCGGGCGATGCCCCCTCCCGGATCGGGGCCGCAAATGCGATAAGCATACGCTTTCGCTCCGGCGACCCGCTGCTCCGGCACGCGGCAATGCCAGATAGGTCCCGACTTGTTGCGCAGGAGATCGAAGGTATAGCGACAAAGCGGCTCTTCCAATTTATCCAGAGCAAAGAATAGCAGCTCCACTTCTGTGGCATGCTTGGAATAAATGGCAAAGTTCCAGGACTTGTCTTCACAGACCCACGAAACCCCCAATGGGAATGGGGAGCCTTCATGAGCGTGCCAACTCTTCATCATCCGTTATTTAGCGATTGCCTGACCACTGAGATGCGAACCACCTGACAAAGCAACACGAGCCCCCCTTGAATTTTTATGCCACAGGGTGGATTCGATTCTCAATGGTAAATAGCGGAGGGATCTGGCGCGTTTCCGACGGTCTATGGGGAACTGCATCACCGAATTGCCTCTTTTCCCCGACAGAGTTGCGGCGTTGTGCGGAAAAGGCCAGCAACGGTGTCGTGAACTTCTTGGTACGCGATTCTCGTATTTCGGCCCACGCAGGCCACTACGTTGCTTTCATTCAATCCGCAATTTCGAAGCCGGCATTCCTCGCTGAGATATATTCCGGCGAAGAAGCCATATATCCCTCCAAACAGTCGGACGCACTTATCCGGCTTACCCTGACCGCAGCGCCGTCATCCCTCTCCTTCTTGCGGTTAATCCGAAACCGGACCTGTCGAAGCGCCTTTTAACCAACGCCAGTATCATGATTTTGCTCGCTTCTGCGCCTGGCAATGATGTCTCCTCCAGAGTCGGCGAAAGCCGTATCAGGGCTGCCGTCACTGTCCCTGAATCGTTTCGCGGTCAAAAATCAGCGACACCAACCATTTTTGTATCCGATGCCCCCCACCCTTCACCCAATGACAACGCCTGCAACTTCCGTGACCCGGAAAAGAATTCTCATTGTCGATGACCACGCGCTGGTACGCGAGGGCATGCAGCGCATCCTTGAGGCGGAGCCGGATCTCGAAGTGACCGGAGCCGCCGGCACGACCATGGAAGCGCTGGCACTGGTCGAATCGATCCATCCCGACATGGTGATCAGCGATTTAACCCTGCCGGACCGGAGCGGACTGGAGCTGATCAAAGACCTGCAGACGCTGCATCGCGAGATCCCGGTTTTGGTCATTTCCATGCACGACGAGCACATTTACGCCGAGCGGGTTCTGCGCGCCGGGGGCCGCGGTTATCTGATGAAGGATTGTGCCGTAGAGAACATTTCCGCGGCCATCCGAACGGTCCTGAACGGTGGAGTCTACGTCAGCCGGACGACCACCAATCGCTTTCTTGAGACCATTACCGGCAGCAGTAACAGCAGCAACAGCGAGAAATTCAGCTTTCCTCTACAGCGACTCAGCGATCGGGAAATCGAGGTTTTTGAGTTGATCGGACAGGGGAAAAATACCCACGAAATTGCCAATCAACTGCACATCGCCACCTGCACCGTCGACACTCACCGCAGGCACATCCGCAAGAAGCTGCACCTCAACGACAGCAGCGCGGTGCTCGCCTACGCCATCAAATGGATCGAGTCGGGAAAGGCGCTGTGACACACTTTGCGCTCCTGCCCGGGACCTATGTGCCGATCGGCTACCTTCGTTGTGCGAAGCTTCCGGATACTACCTCAATGGTTGTGGATCCGGCCACTCTGTCAAATTTCCGGCCTGATCGATCGTCCACAAATTGGCTTCGTTGTGCCGGTTTCGAAATTGTCTTCGCTGCCTTTTCCCGATCGAGAAAAGCCATTCGAAGTAGTGAAGAACTCTTCGCATTGTGATCTACTCTGCGGAGCTCCCTGTGCTGGCCAACTTAGCAATCGGGAAAAAACCTTCTCCGCTTTCCATGGCAGGATCCGGCTCAAATACCAGCGACACTGACACCGCCGACGCGACCGGTGAACCCGTCTTCGAAGTGCGCGGAGTAACCAAAGTCTACCACCAGGGCGAAGTCGAGGTACACGCCCTGCGCGGCATCGACCTGCAACTTCACACCGGCGAGTTCATGGTGCTGCTGGGCCACTCCGGTAGCGGCAAATCAACACTGCTCAACATCATGGGAGGCCTCGACACGCCGACGCAAGGCAGCGTCCACTACTGCGGTCGGGAGATCACCAATTTCAGTGAGCGTGAACTGACTTATTATCGCCGTGACCACGTTGGCTTCGTGTTTCAATTCTACAATCTGATCCCCAGCCTGACCGCCCGCGAGAATGTCGCTCTGGTAACCGATATTGCAGGGGACCCGATGTTGCCTGCCGAGGCACTCAAACTGGTCGGCCTCGATCATCGACTCGACCATTTCCCCTCGCAAATGTCAGGCGGCGAACAGCAGCGCGTGGCGATCGCCCGCGCGATTGCCAAAAAGCCTGAAGTGCTGCTCTGCGATGAACCGACCGGCGCTCTCGATGTCCAGACCGGCGTAGCGGTACTCAGGGCACTCGATAACGTCAATCGTGAACTCGGCACGACAACGGCGATCATCACCCACAACGCGATCATCTCCGGCATGGCCCATCGCGTCGTATCACTGACCGACGGGCGGATCAGTAACATAGAGAAAAACACCGACCGCCAACCGGCCGACAATTTAATTTGGTAAACCAAGACCGATGAAGGCAATCGACCGGAAAATGCTCCGCGACCTGGTGGCGATCAAAGGCCAGGCCTTTGCCATCGGCGCGGTGATGGCATGCGGTATCGCCGTGTTCGTGATGTCGATCACCACGCTGCGCACCCTGACGGTCGCAAAAGATTCCTACTATGCTGAAAACCGGCTGGCGGAGATATTCATCCCGCTGGTTCGCGCCCCCGTCAGCCTGACCGGGCGGGTGGCGGAGATCGATGGTGTGGCGGCCGTCGACGATCGCGTCGTCGAGGCACTGACGCTGGACATGCCGGATCTGGCCGACCCGGCCAGTGGCCGCGTGATCTCGCTGCCGGAACAGCCCGACTCCGGTCTGAATGCCCCGTATCTCATCAGCGGGCGCTGGCCGGAATCCGGCCGGGTTGACGAGGTGGTGGCCAGCGAAGCGTTCGTTGAAGCCCATCAACTCCCCCTTGGGGCCCGTCTTGAAGCCACCTTGCGCGGCCGTTCCCAGACGCTCACCGTGGTCGGCGTCGCGCTGTCTCCGGAGTATGTCATGCAGGTGCCCCCGGGCAGCATCTTTCCCGACGACAAACGCTTTGGCATTTTCTGGATGAACCGCCGTCAACTTGCGGCGGCGGCGGACATGGTCGGCGCATTTAACGACCTCAACCTGCTGCTGGCGAGAGGTGCCGTCGAAGACGAGGTGATCCGCAATGTCGACCGGCTGCTCGAACCCTACGGTGGCGCCGGTGCCTACTCCCGCCACAACCAACAGTCGGCGCGCTTCGTTGCCGACGAGCTGACCGGACTGCGCACCATCGGTAAGATACCGCCACTGATCTTTCTCGGCGTGGCAATCTTTCTGCTCAATATCTCGCTGCGCCGCATCCTCGCGATGCAGCGCGAACAGGTGGCGGCGCTCAAGGCCTTCGGCTACACGAATCTCGAGATTGGCATCCACTACGCAAAACTGGTGACCGTAATTGTGCTTGCGGGTTCCACTGCGGGCTGCCTGCTCGGCACCTGGATGGGCGCCGGAATGGTTGCCATGTATGCCAGTTTCTATCGCTTCCCGGTGATCGACTATTCGCCGATTCTGGAAACCTATCTGGTGGCGGTCGCCATGGCCCTGAGCACCGGAGCGCTGGGAGTTTTCAGTGGCGTCCGCTCGACCGTGAGACTCGCTCCGGCAGAAGCGATGCGACCCGAGCCACCGGCGAGCTATCGACCGGCGCTGCTGGAGCGAATCGGAATCGGTCGACTGTTTTCCCAACCGGGGCGCATGGTGATGCGCGAACTGGGACGGCGGCCTCTGAAAGCGATGTTCACCGTGCTGGGCATCGCCCTGTCATGTGCCATCCTCATCATCGGTGATTTCGGCAAAGACTCAGTTCAGAAACTGATCGATTTCCAGTATGGCGCCGCCGAACGCGACGATGCCCGGGTGCTGTTTGTCGACGCCAGACCGATGCGCGCGCTGCGGGAATTGCAAGGCGTCGAAGGGGTGATCCGCGCGGAACCGTTTCGAGCCGTCGCTGCGCGGCTGCGCAACGGCTCACGCTCCAAGCAGATCGGCATCACCGGCATCGCCGACGATGGCGAACTGTATCGGCTGCTCGATCGCGACCGGCAGGTCATTCCGGTGCGCGGTTCGGGAATCATGATCTCGACCATCGTGGCGGACCGGCTCGACCTGCAGGTCGGTGATGAACTGCAGGTCGAAATTCTTGAGGGCGAGCGCGCGGTTCGACGCGTCATCGTATCCGGTCTGGTCGAAGATTTTGCCGGAACGGCTGCCTATATGAATCTGCATGCGCTCAACCAACTGCTCGGCGAAGGGAGCTCCATCTCGGGTGCCTATCTGCAAGTCGATTCAACGCGCGAGCAGGAACTTTTTGCCGAACTCAAGGACCGTCCGGGCGTCATCGGAGTAACGCTGAAGAAGGTGATGATCGACAGTTTCATGGAGCAAATGAATGAAAACATGCTGAAGATGCGTGGCTTTAATCTTTTCTTCGCCTGCGTTATCAGCCTTGGCGTCGTCTACAGCAGTGCCCGCATTTCGTTCTCGGAACGAGGCCGGGACCTCGCCACGCTGCGGGTGATCGGCCTGACCCGCGGCGAAGTATCCGTTATTCTTCTAGGCGAGTTGGCGGCGCTTACCTTACTGGCTATTCCCGTCGGCCTGCTCATCGGTTACAGTCTGTGTTTACTGATGGCGCAGGCCATGTCTACTGAGATGTACCGTCTTCCGTTTGTGATTCATCCGGCAACCTATGGTCTCGCTTCACTCGTGGTTCTCGCCGCGTCTGCCGCGTCGGGCCTGATCGTGCGCCGAAAAATCGATCAGCTCGACATGATAACTGCACTGAAAACCAGCGAATGAGTGGTGACAAAAAAAGCCGCAACAGGCCGCTGCGTCGATTCGTCAGGCTGATGAAATGGCTGGTTCCGCTGGGCATCATCACCGCACTGGTGTTACTTGCCATCAGGCCGAAACCCGTCGAAGTCGATGTTGGCGAAGTGACCCGTGGTGCGATGCGACTGACCATTGACGACGATGGTGAAACCCGCGTCAAAGACCGCTATACCCTGTCCGCGCCCCTGGCCGGACAGCTGATGCGAATCGACCTCGATCCAGGTGATCGCGTGAATAAAGGCGAGGTGCTGGCGACGCTGCTTCCGGCGGCGCCCGGGCTGCTCGATGACCGCGCCCGGGCCCGGGCCGAGGCCGCGGTTCGCGGTGCAGAGATCGCCATCGAAAGTGCCGAAACTCAGGTCGAAAGCCGCAGCATCGAAGCCGACCGCCTGGCAAAGGCCTTTCAGCGCAGCCAACTGCTGCACACGAAGGGCAACATCGCCGATGCCGCCTTCGAGGAAGCTGAGAGCGCCCATCTCGCAGCGCTGCCCGCCCTCAGAAGAGCCAAAGCTTCGGTGGAAATCGCCCGCTTCGACTATGACCAGGCGAAGGCCGCACTGCTGCGCTTCGACGGCAGTGCCGGGGCCGCCGACCTGCAGGGCTTTCACCTGCCTGCACCGATCGACGGCAAAGTTTTGCGCGTCCATGAAAAAAGCAGCCGAGCCGTCCAGGCAGGGACGCCACTACTGGAAATCGGTGATCCCCGTGAACTGGAAATACGTATCGACGTTCTGTCCCGGGATGCCGTGCTAATCAGGTCCGGACAGGAGGTCATCATCGAGCATTGGGGTGGCGAAAGCGAATTGATGGCCCGCGTGCGCCACGTTGAGCCCTCCGCTTATACCGAAGTTTCCGCTCTTGGCGTCGACGAACAACGCGTCGACGTCATCGCCGATTTTCAATCGGTTCCGGATACGGCCTCGGCACTGGCAGACGGGTTTCGCGTCGAAGCCCGCATCGTTATCTGGCAGAGCGACGATGCACTGAAGGTGCCGGTCGGCGCCCTGTTTCGCGATGGTCCGGAGTGGGCCGTTTACCGGATCGCCGGCGGGGTCGCCAGGTTGACCCATCTTCAACTCGATCGCAAAAATGGCGAAGTTGCCGAAGTGCTGTCCGGTCTCGATCATGGCGACCGGGTCATCCTGCATCCCGGCGACCGCATCGAAGACGGAACCCTGATCACTCCGCGATCATGAAACCGGTCACCGCTGTCAGCGTCGCCCTCCTTCTGCTCCCCCTGGCGGGTGGCTGTAAGGTTGGGCCAAACTATGCCGGTCGACCAGAAGTTGAACATTCGGAAAAATTCGCCGGCGCCAATCAGCAACAGCTGGCCGCCCCGGACCTCGACAAGTGGTGGCGCAAACTCGGCAGCCGCGAACTGGATAGATTCGTCGAGCGCGCCCTCGCCAACAATATCGATGTCGCCATCGCCAGACAGAGGCTGCGCGAAGCCCGGGCGATGCGCAAGCAGGCCGCCGGCGCCGTCCTGCCCCGGGTCGGAGCCAATGCCTCCTACTCGCGCCTCAATCCCGGCAGCATCACCGGCGGCAACAGTCTGGGCGATTTCGGTGCCGATTTTGCTTTCGACGAGCCGATCAAGTATTGGAATTCCGGCATCGATATTTCCTGGGAAGCCGATGTCTTCGGTGGACTGCAACGCCGGCAGCGCGGTGCCACGGCGCGCGCGCAGGCTGTGCAGGAAAGTCTTAACGGCGTTCGTCAGGCCCTGGCGGCGGAAGTTACCGAGACCTACTTCACCATCGCCGGACTGCGTGAACAGATGGACGCCGTTGCAGCGCAGGTGTCTTTGCAGGAGTCTCAGACTGAGGACATCCGGGAGCGGGTTGATGCAGGGGCGTCGAGCCGCCTCGAACTCGACCGGTCACGGGCCAGACTGGAAACCACGCGCGCTCAATTACCGACGCTGGAGGCGGGCATCGTCACCCAGATCAAACGCCTCGCCTTGCTGCTCGGAGAGCGTCCCGACGCCCTCGACCGACAGCGCGTCGCCAGCCAACGGCTTCCGAAAAAGCTGCCTATGATACGCACCGGCCTGCCTGCCGAGCTGATACTGCGCCGCCCCGACCTGCGCCGGGCGGAGCGCAGTCTCGCCGCCGCCACCGAAGACATCGGTGTCGCCGTCGCCGATTTTTATCCAAAGTTCAGAATCGGCACGACCGGCCCGACCAGCTTCGCCGCGCGCCCCGGCGATTTATTCGATGCCGCCGGCTACGTCTGGCAGTTTGCACCGCGGGTGGAATGGAATCTCTTTCAGGGGGGCGCCAACCGCGCCGCCCTGGAGCAGGCCAATGCCCGCCAGAAAATCGCCCTGCTCGAATACGAACAGTCCGTGTACGCCGCCATCGGCGAAGTCGAAACTGAACTCAACCAACTCAGCGCTGAATCCCGTCGCCTGGGAATCATTCAACGCTCCCGTGCCGCCACCGCCGGAGCCGTCCGCCGGGTGCGCGAAAGTCAGCAGGCCGGCGCCTCCCCGCAACTGGAGGTATTGATCGAAGAACAGGCTCTGCGTGACGCCGATATCGCCGAGATCCGGGCAAAAATTCAATTGCTGCAGGTCTGGATCCGGCTCCATAAGGCGCTCGGCGGAGGCTGGACTTAATTCCATTCTGATTTTCGCATCACACTGAATAGATGGCACCGATCCCAATGCTGGCATACCTTAACCTGTTGGATCACGTTTCCATTCAGGACACTTCCCACTTCCATTCATGAGACTGCGCACCCTCGTCCGCATCGACAAAAGCGCCCGGCGGTTGGCGGAGATACTCGGCACTATGGCCAAGTACGGTCTTGCCGACTGGTTGTCGGGAATCGAATACCACTGGTTCCGCAAGATGCTCAAAAGCGCGGATGGCGAAATTATCCCCGGACTGACCACGGCCGAACGGATTCGCCTGTTCCTCACCGATCTGGGGCCGACCTTTATCAAACTGGGCCAGATCCTCAGTACCCGACCGGATCTGGTAGGCATCGAGATCACCTCCGAACTTTCCAAGCTGCAAAGCCAGACGCGTCCCGATCCATGGACAGCGGTAGCACCGCTCATTGAGAGCGAACTGGGATGCCCGCTCAATGAAATCTTCCGCGATATTTCCGAGCAACCGATTGCCTCGGCATCGATCGGACAGGTACACGCGGCGACTTTGCTCGAAGACGGTCGAGCGGTGGTTGTCAAAGTCATGCACCAGGGAATCGAGAAAGCTGTCAGTCGGGATCTTGATCTGCTGATTGGACTGGCCGAGTTGGCCGAAAAACACGCAACCCCGCTGCGCCGCTATCAGCCCGTGGCCACCGCCCGCTACTTTCAACGCAGCCTGTTGAGAGAGTTAAATTTTTCCTACGAACGCCGCCATCTCCAGCGATTCGCAGAAAGCTTCGGCACCGATACCACGGTTCATTTCCCCGAAGTGTTTCCCCACCTGTGTGCCGAGCGCGTACTGACCATGGAGCGCCTCGACGGCATTCCCGTTACCAATAAAGCCGCTTTGCAGGAAACCGGCGCAGACCTGGATAAATTGTCGCGACGAGGCGCCAACATCTATCTACAGATGGTGTTCGCTGATGGTTTCTATCATGCTGATCCTCATCCCGGGAATCTGTTCCGTATGGCGGATGACGTCGTCGGCATCATCGACGGCGGCATGGTCGGGCACATTGACGAAGGCCTGCGCGAAGAGATTGAAGATATGCTTTTAGCGGCTGTCAGCAACGATGCGGAAAGCCTCACCGATGCCATCATCCGGGTCGGCCTGGTGCCGATAGAACTCGACGAAGAGGAACTGCGCAGTGAGGTCAACGAACTGCTCTCAGACTATTCGACCCAATCTCTGGCAGACTTCGACGTCAGCGGAGCCCTGCAACGGCTGTTCGACCTCATTCATGACTTCCAGATCGTTCTTCCGCAAAGCTTCGGCATGCTGGTCAAGACGCTGGTCGTTCTCGAAGGCACTTCGCGCCAGCTGTCTCCCGAATTCAGCCTTGCCAGCATGATCCAGCCCTTTTACGGACGCAGCATGCGCCGTCGACTGGCACCGAAACGAGTGGTTTCAGACTTGCACCGGAGTGTGCGCGAATGGAAGCGCCTGGCACGCGGTCTGCCACGCGATTTATCAGACATCATCGGACGGTTTCGCAAAGGAACTCTCGAAGTCCACATGGAACACCGGCGACTGGAGACTACCGTCGACCGCCTCGTTCAGGGCCTGCTTTCCTCGGCGATGTTTCTCGGATCCGCCATCATGTGGAGCATGAATGCGCCGCCAACACTGTTCGGAGTTTCGCTGTTTGGCGCGCTGGGATTTTTGGCCAGTGCGGGGCTGGGGGCCAGACTGCTGTTTTCGATTCGCCGGGAAAAGTAAAACCGGCAAGCGGCGCGTTGCCCCGTTGGCGACGATCAGCAGAACAAAGTGTGTCCTGAAGGCGGATTTTCGATCAGGTGCTTCGCCAGCATTCCGACGTGCAGATCGTGGAAGGTGTTCCTCGAACGAATCCCCATCGCAGTCACATCGACCGGCGAAAAATCACCGCCAGTGACCGCCTCCATCGGAGCCTGAGCCGAGTACTCTTTGATGACATTCTCAAAACCTTTCGATCTCAGAAACTTCTCGCAATCTCCGGCCAGACGCTGAGCGACATTTTCATCGATCCGCGACACCCTGACATGAACAGGAATCTGCGGACGATCGGACAGCATCGCCGCCAGTCCGTGCAGGGCCTGGGTGGCACAAGGCCCGCCGTCGAAAAGCACTGCAGCAGAACGCAATGCAGTTGACCCTCCGGTCCCGGCCATAAGCAATGGCACCACAGTCTGGTCGAGTATCTCCATGACGGGATTGACCCGCCGCGGCGCATTCAAGTCCCTCCAGGCGAACAGAGGTTCTGCTGAGGTAACGATAAAATCGTGATAGAGGGAGACCAGCAGCACTTGAGTAGCAGTATGTCCACGCACCCGCATTTCTTCCGCTTTGACCTTCCGGTCCACCGCATCGAGAAGAAATTTCGAGGCGCGATCCCCGATCTCCCCGGCCGAAAGATCACCAGCCGGCTGAATATTTGCGACGAAAGATCGTTCGTGAAACGGCAGGCTTACCGTCTCGTAAGCATCGCTGTCGTCATCGATCGTCAGCACGGTAATTTCCGCGCCAAAATCTTCCGCCAATTGCAGCGCCATACCGGCTGCCTGTGGAAAATGAGCATCCGCCGTCACCGGCAGCAGTATCCGACTCGGCAATCCTTTCATACTACAGTGAATAGTCGCGGCAACCGACATTCACACTGCGGCGATTGCTAAAGTCTCGGCGTTGATTGCATCGCCATCGCATCGTCGACAAATGAGCTACGTCTCAACATACGCGCACCAATCGCCAAGCAGAGCGGAGCAACCGCGGCGGCACTCCGGAATAGTGGTAAAACCGCCTTCATCCCTTTCGCCAGCTACTCATGACTGCGCCTTCTTCGCAAGATTCCACTATCGTCGTGGGAATCGATTTTTCACAGCCAAGCCTTCAGGCTCTACAGGAAGCGGTGCGCATCGCTGCGAATAACCGGGCGAGAATCATTGCCTGTCACTATCTTCACGACGAAGAGATGGAGCACCTGACCCGGTGCAACGGACTGCAGGAATCCGCAATTCTCGACGGACGCAGAACCCACCTGCTGTCGTGGATCGATAAATCCGGTTTAGTGGAAGCAGATATTGATTTCGTCGTCCGGGTGGAGATCGGTCATCCGTCGACCGGTTTGACCGGTACCGCCGACAGGGAACGGGCAAACCTGCTTATTCTCGGGGCGCAGGGAGAGAGTCACAAAAACTGTGACGATCTGATCGGCGCCGTATCGAGGAGTTGTTCAAGGCGAACTCCCTGCGATTTACTTCTGGTGAGGAGACAACACAGCAAACCCTTCCGCAGCATTCTCGCCGCAATCGACTTTTCAGAAAATTCCAAAAGAGCCGTTCACCGTGCCGTACAAATCGCCCGCAGCGACGACGCCGATCTGCACGTTGTTTACGTGTTTGCCCCGGACTGGAAAAACTACGGCGATCAGGCCGAGCTCGCCGAATCAATCGAAAACTACAAGGCCGATCTGCGCAAACGCTTCTGCGATTACGCCTACTCTGAATTGGAAGAAGTCAAAGGCACCCCCGTGCACTTTGATATTCTCGAGAGCCGCCATGTTATTCACGGAATCCTGCAATATGCGCAGAGCGTTTCCGCCGACCTGATCGTCATGGGCATGGTCGGCAGGTCTTCCGCCGGCGTGGCGTCTCTTGGGTCAACTGTCGAGCGGGTCATCGAAAAGTCGGCGTGTTCTGTCCTGACGGTAGCGCACAAGGCACCCTGCCCGGCACACGGAACACCTTCCGCTGCAGTCGACTGAAGCAGCCCGCACCCGCAGAGATGCGGTCAATGCGATAGGAACAGCGGCTTCATTTTCTGCTCGATCAACTTTTTGGTGAAGCTGCCGACAAAGTAATCTTTAAAATGTTTCCGCGAGTGAATGCCGGCGACGATCATGTCGAAATCTGCGACGTAGTTTTCATCGACAAGCTCTTCAATCGGACGGTCGCTATGCTCAGTCGCGACACTCTCGATGCCATGCGCCTTTAAAAACGCCGAGGCACTTTCCAGCAGAAAATCTGCCTGCCTGCGTTCCCGTTCGGCCACCAGCACCGTGACCTTCACATCGAAGGGCACTGCGAATCTCACGAAGTCCTGCATGGCACGGGCGGCCCCGAGACTGCCATCGAAGGTAATTAAAGCCGATCTAAAGTTCTCCATGCCCGTGGCCGGCACCGCCAACACCGGAGTAACCGTACGGTCGAGCAAATCCGCGAGCGAGTCGCCTTTCCGTTCTCTGGTTTCAAAATGAAAAAATGTCTCGAGACCGACGACAATCAGGTCAAAGAAGATGGCTGACTCCAGTAACTTCGGCACGGGCAGGCCATCATACTCCGTTTCGAAGTGTGCTACTCCGGCCTTTTCACACACAATCCTGAAACGACTCAGACAATCCGAGAGAACGTTGGCTGCATGGTGCACCTTTTCCTGCACCACCTCTACCATCATCGGATAATACGGCCCGAAAGCCGGTGCCACACTCGAGCGGATCTCCTTCGAATCCAGAACAGCGACCCCGCCGACTTGTGCTTTGTGAAGGCGAGCGACCTGACACGCTGTTTCTGCGGCAGCGGTGGCATAGACCGATGGGTCAAGGGGGACCAGAATTCGACGAATTGAGCTTTCCATCCCTAACCATCACCTTAGCTGGAAAAATGGCTCATCTTTCTTTGTCATTTGAAAGGCTTCAATTGCACTACAAATTGAAGCTGCCGTTCACCCTCCGGCTTTACGACGCAGCTTCCTTCGAGCAAAGAATTTCCTGATCTCCTCGGCCCAGAGCACCGCACTGGCGACCGCTCCAATGAGAAAAAATTCCGTCAGCGGTATTGGCACCGTATGAAAAATATTGTTCAGCGGCCGGGTGTAGATGACCAGGAAATGCAGCACGTTGCCGAGCAGCAGACCACCCAGCAGCCAGCGATTTCGCAACAGCTGAAGATCAAACGCCGAACGATGTTCACTGCGACAGTTGAGCACGTTGAACCACTGACAAACAGCGAGAACCGTAAAGGTTTCCGTTTGCACCTGAACGAAATCGACACCGGTCGACAACCTCCACAGATAATAGCCGAAGGTCGAGGCGGCCATCACCGGCGTCATCAGAAACACCCGCTTCAACACCGCGAGATTGAGCAGCGCTTCGCCGAACGGAATCGGCGGCCGGGTCATTTCGCCATCCTCGCGCGGCTCCATGATCAGATTCACCGTCACGGTGCCCTCGGTGACAATATTGATCCACAGAATCTGAACCGCCGCCAGAGGCAGCGGGTAGCCAAGAAACAGTGCACCAAGCAGAACCGCCACCTCAGCCATCGATGTGGCGAACAGGTAGAGGATCACCTTTTTAAGATTTCGATACACCAGCCGTCCCTCTTCAACCGCGTCGACAATGGTCGCGAAATTATCGTCCGAAATGACAATTTTAGCGGCACTCTTGGCCACTTCGGTTCCGGTAATCCCCATCGCCACACCGACATCGGCAGCCGCCAGAGCAGGCGCGTCGTTGACGCCGTCGCCGGTCATTGCCACGGTTTTCCCCTGATCCTGGAAAGCTTTGACGATACGCAACTTCTGCGCCGGATGAACGCGTGCGAAGACCGATATCCGATCGAGAATACGGCGCAGTTCGTCTTCGCTCATCTGCTGCAGTTCGGTGCCGCTGACGGCGATGTCTCCATCGACGGCGATGCCGAGCATTCGCGCAATCGCCAGTCCGGTCGCCTTGTGATCACCGGTCACCATCACCGGTCGAATCCCGGCCTCTCGACATTTAACCACGGCTTCTTTGACCTCACCCCGGGGCGGATCCATCTGTCCCAGCAGACCGAGAAACTCCGCTTTGCCCTGGAAAGGCGCAAAACCCTGCTTGTCATCAAGGGACTCCGATTCAACCCGCGCCACCGCCAGCAAACGCAGGCCCTGCTCAGCCATGACTGCTGCCGCCTCCTCCGCCGCCTTTACGTCGCCATCGTCGAAACGGTTTTTTACCCCCGCCTTCAATGAGCTGGCACACAGCGCCAACACCTCTTCGGGCGCCCCCTTGATGAATACACCTCCACCACCACCAGCTCCGGCGGCACCGTGTAGCGTGGCCATCATTTTAGTCGCGGCATCGAAGGGGATCTCACCCTGACGGGGATACTGATCGCAGATAGTCTCAATCTCCACGCCGCCCTTCATGCCCAGCGTGATCAACGCCGCTTCGGTCGGATCTCCAAGCGCCCGCCACCGGGGGCTCTCGTCATCGGGCTTTAGCAATCGAGCGTCATTGCACAGCACCGCCGCCTCGACCAGCGCGCGCACGCCGACATCCGTGGTGACATCCACGACACGGCCATCGATAGCGATACCACCCGACGGTTCGTAGCCGACGCCGCCAACCTCAACCCACCGTTCATCCGGCAACCACAAGCGGGTGACCGTCATTTCGTTCTTTGTCAGGGTGCCGGTCTTGTCGCTGCAAATGATACTGGTGGAACCCAAAGTCTCCACCGCGCTGAGCCGCCGAACGATGACTTTGCGTCGCGCCATGCGCTGCATTCCCACCGCCAGAGCGATGGTCATCGCCACCGGCAGGCCTTCGGGCACCATCGACACCATCTGACTGATGGCGACCATGAATACCTCCAGAAATGCCATCCCGCGCAGGTAACCGACGCCGATGACCACGGCAAACATGGCGATGGCAGCGGCCACCAGATAACGACCGAACTGGGCGATTCTTAATTCCAGGGGTGTACTCGGATCTTCCGCCGATGTGGTCAGGCTGGCGATGTTTCCCACCTCAGTGCCCTGCCCGGTGGCAACCACTACCGCCCGGCCACGACCGGCCGCCACGTAAGTCCCCGAGTAAACCATATTGCGCCGGTCAGGCAGCGAAGTCTCGACCGGCAGGGTATCGATCAGTTTTGCCGTGGGCAGCGATTCTCCGGTCAGCGCCGCCTCCGAGGTTTCCAGCGAAGCGGCCTCAAGCAGTCGCGCATCGGCAACCACCGCATCGCCGGCCGCCAGCAGAATGATGTCACCGCACACCAACTCACGCGCCTCGATATCCAGCAGGGCCCCACCACGCACCACCCGCGTTCGCAACGCCGACAAACTGCGCAATGCCTCCATCGAACGCTCCGCCCTGCCCTCCTGAACGGCACCGATGATGGCATTCAATACCACGACAACCAGGATCACCGCCGCATCACCGCGATGCCCGAGAGCAAACGCGATGACGGCGGCAACCATCAAGATATAGATCAGCGGGCTGGCAAACTGCGCGGCAAATACCTTCCACACGGCTTTGCGCGCCGCCTCGGGAAGTTCATTCGCCCCGTCCGCGTGCAGCCTGCGCAGCGCCTCTTCGGCGGACATCCCCAATCCGGCATCGACACCGAGCGCCGAACAGATCTGCTGTGCCGGTTGATCGTGCCAGGTACTACTCATAAAAGACTGATTTACGGATGGACCACCACCATGGCGCGAATATCGAGAGTGGTAAATGATCCAACTTCATACCCGCCCGTTCTCAGCGTTCAACTGGGTAACCACGGACTCCATTTCCGCGAGCCCCAGGCTGATCTTTTTGAAAAACGACGGATGATGAGGAATGTGAATAAAATGCGAGTGCCGGCTCCACAGCGCATGCAGATGACGATCCAGTTCGAGCGCCTCATCGAGCGTTTCGTTGCGACTCGGATTGCCGCCTTCGATGGAAATACCGCCGACTGCCGCCGTTTCGAAAAAGATCACCGCATCATAACGCGCCAGCTCGATATCGAAGGTCGTGCCAACCGCCTCAAAGTAACGGTTCTCGCCGTCGGGCCAATAGGCTGCGCCATCGATGGTGCCGCGGTCGCAGAGCAGGGTCCGCCCCGGATACAACGCGCTCTGGACATCCTCGAGATGACGTTGCACCTGAAAAATCGCCGTCTGCGTCACCCGGCTGGCATGAGGATCCGTTGAACGGGGAAATCCTCCCTGAAACAGGATCGTTGCCGCCTCCGGAACAATGACGACTTTGTCGCCGATTTCGCGGCGGAAAAAATCGGCCGCCGTGGTTTTGCCCGCACCGGGCCCTCCCGACAACGCCACGCGGATCGAACCGCCGTCGGCTTCTTTAGGTTTCGCTTTCATAACTGCAAATCTAAGCTGACAAACGCGAACGGATATCAACGGAAGCCGGTCTGTGCCTGGCTGACAACGGGGCCCGTTACGCCTTACCAAATTCAAACTACACGATCGATCGGCGGCGCACTACGCACCGATTGCTGCAAAGACCGAGAAACTTGTCGAGCCGAACGCATTGCCGCAACCGCAAGCTCCCCCTGCTGGCAGCGCGGGCTTCCCTCCGCATTTTCTTCAAACGGGCTTCGATGTCTGCGCTCTTTTAAATCGTTTTCGGCCCTCCTGAATCCCGCAACCAATCGACCGCTGCCCGCCACTGTTGCTTGCAACGACAGTGGCTGTCTCCTGCCTGCCCAAACCCTGCATTTGCTGCTACAGTGGTCATCTCTCAGCAGGCCCCGATGCAGCCCGCCTTTCCACTGTCGCCCCGAAGTGATACGTTGCAGAGGAATCCATTCTGGAATGAGCTCCCAACAACATTCGGCCGGGAAAGCCAATCGCCGCGAATCAATTGCCAAGTGGAAGGCAGTCATCGCCGAATACCAGCACCCCAGCTTCTGGCGCGCCAGCTGGCAAATCGTCAACACGCTGGGCAGCTATGCGGCGCTTTGGTATCTGATGTATTTGAGCCTCTCCGTATCGTGGTGGCTGACGGTTCCGCTGGCGGTCCTCGCCGCGGGTTTCCTGATACGAACCTTCATCATTTTTCACGACTGTGGACATGGATCGTTTTTTAAATCCGCCCGCGCCAACGACTTTTGGGGTTTTATAACCGGTGTTCTAACCTTTACCCCCTACTACCACTGGCGCTGGGAACATTCGCTGCATCACCAGACGGCCGGCGATCTTGATCGGCGCGGTGTCGGCGACATTTGGACGTTGACCGTCGAGGAATACCTCAACTCGTCTCGATGGCGAAAGTTCACCTACCGGTTGGTGCGCAATCCGTTTCTGTTGTTTGTGGTCGCGCCGTTTTTTATGTTTACGGTCATGCAGCGTTTCCCACGACCAGGCGCCAAACCGCGCGAGCGGGCTTCCGTCTGGATCATGAACCTCGCGGTGCTTGCGCTGGCTCTCGGGCTGATCTCGATCTACGGCTTTTTTCCCTGGCTGATTATCCAGACCACCGCGACCGGAGTTTCCTGTTCGGTCGGGGTATGGCTGTTTTACGTGCAGCACCAGTTCGAAGACGCCTACTGGGAACGCGGCAAGGACTGGGACTACACGGCGGCAGCGATGGAGGGCAGCTCGTTTTACAAGTTGCCGAAAGTTTTGCAGTGGTTCTCCGGAAATATAGGTTTTCACCACATTCATCACCTCAGTCCCCGGATCCCCAACTACAACCTGGAACGCTGCCATCACTCCGACCCGATGTTTTCTGAGGTGCAGCCAATGACCTTTTTCTCGAGTCTGAAGGCGTTGACATTCCGGTTGTGGGACGAAAAAGCCCGCAAACTGATCAGTTTCCGCGGGCTCAAAAAACACCGCCACAAGGCTGAGGAAAGTAATCAAAACGACAAAACGCCAGGGTCGGAACCGGAGCTGCAGATGGGCGAGGGTGAAGATCGATCGAACCCGTCGAAGCCGGATTGATCAACCGGTCATGCTGCAGAGCGCCGATCAACACCGCCGGGAGCGTGCGCACCGCTAGCCCGGATAAGTTCCGTAGATGTAGTCGTAGAGAGTGTGAATGACGCCCTCTTCTTCAGCGACAATCGCGCGAGTCAGGTCGCCGCCCGAAAGCATACCGACAATGCGACCGTCCTCGACCACCGGCAGGTGCCGCAAGCGCTTTTCAGTGACCACGCGCATGGCATCGCGAATAGTGCGACACGGAGCGATCACCACCACATCGCAGGTCATGATTTGCTGGACGGTAGTTTTGTCAGCCCGGGCACTGTCCGCTACCACGCGGTTGAGAATATCGCGCTCGGAAACTATACCTACCATCTCATCGCCCTTCATAACCAACAACGCACCGATCCGCTTGCTGGTCATTTCCTTAGCCGCCTGCTCGACGGTAGCGGTGAGCTCTATCTTATGCACCTTGCTACCTTTCTCACGAAGCAGCTCTGAGAGTAACGTTTCCATCCCGAAAGAACTGATAAAAGGAGTTGCCACTGCACTTCATGCAGGTAGCATACTAACCCACTATCGTCTTATCTTCAAGCGATTATGAAGTCAACACCCCGACTACAGCGGTAGTTTTTTCCGGTGTTTACCCTCACTGAATCGAGATAATTTCAGTGCTTACGAATAACAGGGTAATCGTGATAATAAGACGGCACCCGAGCCGCGCAGTCCATACCATCCGGGCAGGAAAAATTTTCCGCCTCCACCTGTGGCGACAGGTGCTCTGTCCTGAGGGTAAAGTATACCTGTCTTGCCCGGTTCGCAAAGCGCTTGACGCAGTTGATAGAGATTTGTAACCTGTAAGTTATGTCTACCCTCCCGCCCACTTTCTACGTCAGAAAGACGGGCATGCGACCGGCAAACGGCCGATGCCTCCGAACGCTCAATGCGAGGCAGCATTTGAAAAAGCGGATCTACTTTTCAGGGCCTCGGCGGCTCACTCGGCCGCGGCTTTTTTTAACCAACCTATTTGCTAACCTTATTACGCTTTTGCCTTCGACGGCCTACCTGCCTACCGGGCACGCTGTCTGGAAATTCCACTCCGGATACCCCGCGTGCCTGCAACCGGTACAACTATTAGTTTAACAAATTCCACTGCCTTCAGAGCCGGAAATTCTCTCACCGCAGGTGAGGAGAAAGGGCACGCTTATTTCAAAATCAAAAAGGGCCTGGATCTGCCGATCTCAGGGAAACCTGAACCAAGCGTCGAAAATGCAGCACCGGTCCGAACGGTGGCTCTACTGGGAGGCGATTACCATGGTTTAAAGCCAACCATGGCGGTGGCGGTCGGCGACAAGGTAAAGCTCGGGCAGGTGCTTTTCACCGACAAGAAAAACCCGGGTGTCAGCTACACTTCGCCGGGCTCGGGAACCGTGTCGGCGATCAACCGGGGCGCGAAACGAATGCTGCTGTCGGTGGTCATCGAACTCGATGGCGATGATGCCTCGCAGGAAACCTTTGCCTCCTTTCCCGCCAACCAGCTGGCGCAGCTGTCCCGCCAACAGGTGATCGAGAACCTGCTCGATTCCGGCCTGTGGACGGCGCTGCGCACCCGCCCGTTCAGCAAGGTTCCGTCGCCCGCAACTGTGCCGCATTCACTGTTCGTCAATGCCATGGACACCAACCCGCTGGCGGGCCCGCCATCCGTCGCGCTGCGCGGACGCGAAGACGATTTTCGCAACGGCCTGATCGTGCTGGGCAAGCTCAGCGACGGAAAACTTTTCCTCTGCCAGCCTCCGGGTGAAACCCTGCCCGGCAGCGAGCTCGATGGCGTCAGCGGCGCGGTGTTCGAAGGCCCGCATCCGGCGGGTCTGGTCGGCACCCACATTCATTTTCTCGATCCGGTGTCGGAAGCCAAAACGGTGTGGCATTTGAACCTGCAGGACGTTATCGCCATCGGCGCACTGTTCACATCCGGACGTATCAACGTCGAGCGCATCATAGCGCTGGGGGGACCGATGGCGCAGCGCCCCCGCCTGCTGCGTACCCGCATCGGCGCCAACGTCGATGACCTGGTCAAGGGCGGCGAACTGAAGCCGCTGGACATTGCCGCCGCGCGGCCCAATCGCGGCCACAATCACGATGAAACCCGCGTCGTTGCCGGTTCGGTACTTTCCGGTCACTGCGCCGAAGGGCCGCTCTGCTTTCTCGGCCGCTATCAACTGCAGATGTGCGCGATTGAGGAGGATCCGAAAAGAAAATTTCTCGAATGGCATTACCCGGGCATTGACCGCTTTTCGGTGACACGACTGTTCCTGTCAAAGTTTCTGCGGGTGACCAAATTCCATTTTACCACCTGCACCAACGGCAGCGTCCGCGCCATGGTACCGATCGGCTCTTATGAGGCGGTGATGCCCCTCGATATGATGCCTACCTTTCTGCTGCGGGCGCTGATCGTGGGCGACACCGACCAGGCGCAGGCGCTCGGGTGCCTGGAACTGGATGAGGAAGACGTCGCCCTGTGCACCTTCGCCTGTCCGGCCAAATATGATTTCGGACCCATTCTGCGCAATAACCTGCGCATGATTGAGGCCGACGGGTAAACGCCATGAAGTTTCTAAGAGAGTTCCTCGACAAGCTTCACCCTCATTTTTCCGAGGGTGGCAAGCTTGAGAAACTCTATCCCCTCTACGAGGCGATCGATACCTTTCTCTACTCCCCGGGCTACGTCACCAGTGGCTCAACTCATGTGCGTGATTCGGTAGATCAAAAGCGCATCATGATCACCGTCGGGGTTGCCCTCGGCCCCTGCGTTGCCATGGCCCTGTACAACACCGGTTACCAGGCCAATCTGGCGATGAGCGAGATGGGCATCGAGGCGGCTCCCGGTTGGCGCGGCTGGATCATAGACACGCTCGGCATCGGCTACAACCACGCCAACATCATTGCCAACGTCCTGCATGGACTGCTCTATTTCGCGCCGGTGTTTTTTGTCTGCAACGCGGTCGGAGGATTGTGGGAACTGCTGTTCGCAACCATCAGAAGGCACGAGATCAACGAGGGCTTTCTGGTCACCGGACTGCTTTTTCCCCTCACCCTTCCGGCGACAATTCCCCTCTGGCAGGTGGCGGTGGGCATCTCCTTCGGCGTGGTCATCGGCAAGGAGGTCTTCGGAGGCACCGGCAAGAACTTTCTCAATCCCGCTCTGACTGCGCGCGCGTTTATTTTCTTCGCCTACCCGGCGCAGATGAGCGGCGATGCGATCTGGACAGCCGTCGACGGCTTCAGCGGCGCCACACCGCTGGGCCTGGTCGCCGCCGAAGGCATGCAGGCGCTCACTGCCGGGGTCACCTGGACGCAGGCCTTTATGGGCAGAATCCAGGGCTCGATGGGCGAAACGTCGGTCGTCGCCTGCCTGATCGGGGCCAGCTTTCTGCTCTATACCGGGATCGCTTCGTGGCGAATCATGCTCGCCCTGCTGGCGAGCGCACTGCTCACCTCAAGCCTGCTCTATCTGACCGGCAGTGACACCAATCCCATGTTTCAGATGAGCCCTGCCTGGCATCTGGTACTGGGCGGCTTTGCCTTTGGCCTGATCTTCATGGCCACCGATCCGGTTTCGGCGGCGATGACTCAAACCGGTCAATGGATCTATGGCGCCTTGATAGGATTTCTGGTGATCCTGATCCGGGTCATCAATCCGGCTTACCCGGAAGGGATGATGCTGGCGATCCTGTTCGGCAACGTTTTCGCACCCACCATCGATGCACTCGTGGTGCGGGCTCACATCAAACGGAGGAAACAGCGGCATGGCTAAAGAGGCCGTCTCCAACACCTTCCTGGTCGCGGCACTGCTGTCGATTGTCTGCTCGGCATTCGTGGCCAGTTCGGCGGTGATCCTGCGCCCCCTGCAGTCCAAGAACAAGGATCTCGATCGAAAGAAAAACATCCTTCAGGCGGCGGGCCTCTACGATCAGGACAGGTCGATCGAAGAAGTCTTTCAGCAGTTTGAAATCAAGGTCGTCGACCTGGCCAGCGGCGAATTCAGGGACACCATCGATGCCGCAACGTTCGATCAAAGAAGGGCAGCGAGAGATCCTGAAACTGGCGTCGAGATTGCGCCGGCAGATGACTTGGCAGGCATTAAACGGCGATCCCACTATGCCCTGGTTTACATCGCCAGGGACGACACCGGCAATTTGCTGCAGTTGATCCTGCCGGTCCACGGCAAGGGCCTGTGGTCGACCCTCTACGGCTACCTGGCTCTGGATGCCGACCTGACAACCATCAACGGTTTCGCCTTTTACGAACACGGCGAAACGCCCGGTCTCGGTGGAGAAGTCGACAACCCGCGCTGGAAGGCACAGTGGATCGGCAAACAAGCCTTCGATAAACAGGGCAACCTCAAACTCGAAGTCGTGAAGGGCGCTGTGAGTCCCGACAGCCCCGATCTGGAGCATCAGATCGACGGTCTGGCAGGTGCCACGATTACCACCCGGGGCGTCGACTCACTGCTGCATTACTGGCTCGGTGAGAACGGCTTCAAACCTCTACTGGATCGATTGCGCTCCGCGAAAGGAATTAACTAATGGCAGACAAACCGTCAAAGGTCGTTCTCGACCCGCTGTTCAACAACAATCCGATCGCCTTCCAGGTGCTCGGCATCTGCTCCGCTCTGGCGATCACCACCAAACTGGAAACGGTGTTCGTGATGGCCGCGGCAGTGACCTTTGTGCTCTGTCTCTCGAACGCCTCGGTCAGCCTGATTCGCAACCATATTCCCAACAGCATCCGCATCATCGTGCAAATGACCATCATCGCGTCACTGGTGATCATCGTCGATATGTTCCTCAAGGCCTACGCCTTCAACATCAGCAAGCAGCTGTCGATCTTCGTCGGCTTGATCATCACCAACTGCATCATCATGGGGCGGGCCGAGGCCTTCGCGATGAAGAACCCGGTCGGCATCAGTATGCTCGACGGCCTTGGCAACGGCATCGGCTACAGCCTCATCCTCATTGTCGTCGGCGTGATCCGCGAGCTTCTCGGCTCGGGCCGGCTGCTGGGCACGGTCATCCTGCCGCTGACCACGGAAGGCGGATGGTACGAATCCAACGGGCTCATGCTGCTGCCTCCCAGCGCTTTCTTTATCGTCGGCCTCTACATCTGGGCACTGAGAATGTGGAAAAAAGACCAGCGGGAAAAATCCTGAAGCCATGATCGAATCCTACCTAAGCATCTTTCTAACCGCCGTGTTTGTCGAAAACATGGCGCTGGCCTTCTTTCTCGGCATGTGCACCTTCCTCGCCGTATCGAAAACGGTGGATACGGCCATCGGCCTGGGCATCGCCGTCATCGCCGTGCTGACACTCACCGTTCCGGTCAACAACCTGATCTATCAATACGTGTTGCAGGAAAATGCCCTCGAATGGGCCGGCATTTACGGCGTCAATCTCAGCTTCCTCGGCCTGATCGTCTACATCGGTGTGATCGCCGCGATGGTGCAGATTCTTGAAATGGTCATGGATAAGTTTTTCCCGGCTCTCTACAACACCATGGGGATTTTCCTTCCGCTGATCACCGTCAATTGCGCCATTCTCGGCGGCGTCCTGTTCATGGTGGAACGAAATTACAATTTTTCCGAGAGCGTGGTATTCGGATTTGGCTCCGGCTTTGGCTGGGCCATCGCAATTGTCGGCCTGGCGGGCATTCGCGAAAAGCTGAAATACAGTGATGTCCCCGAAGGACTGAAAGGTCTCGGAATTACCTTTATCACCGTCGGTTTGATGGCGCTTGCGTTCATGGCGTTTGCCGGAATCCAGCTTTGATAAAAACCCAGATGCTGAAGCCATATCATGATTGAGATTGTCACCGGAGTCGTCGTCTTCACAGCGGTCGTGCTGCTGCTGGTGGCGATTATTCTCGTCGCCAAAGCTCAGCTGGTGCAAAGCGGCGATGTCACCATCCTGATCAACGGTGACGCCGACAAGACGCTGGTCGTCCCGGCCGGAGGAAAGCTGCTCAACACTCTGGCGGCGGAGAAGGTGTTCATCTCTTCGGCATGCGGAGGCGGTGGCACCTGTGCGCAATGCAAGCTCAAAGTCCTCGAGGGCGGAGGAGATATTCTGCCGACGGAACTGGCCCACATTTCCAGGCGTGACGCCCGCGACGGCGTGCGTCTTTCCTGCCAGGTGGCGGTCAAGCGGGACATGAAGATCGAGGTCCCCGCAGAGGTTTTCGAAATCAGGAAATGGACCTGCAAGGTGCGTTCCAACCACGACGTCGCCACCTTCATCAAGGAAACCGTGCTCGAACTTCCAGCTGGAGAAGATCTCGACTTCCGCGCCGGCGGCTTCATTCAGATCCAGTGCCCGCCTCACGAGCTCGACTACCGGGACTTCGAAATCGAAGCACAGTACAAACCCGACTGGGACCGTTTCGATCTATGGCGCTTCCACTCCAAAGTCGACGAAGAGGTCACCCGGGCCTACTCGATGGCCAACTATCCTGAGGAGAAGGGAATCATCATGCTCAACGTGCGCATCGCGTCGCCACCGCCCCATGGACCGGAGGGAATTCCGCCCGGCAAGATGTCCTCTTATATCTACAGTCTTGCGCCGGGAGACGAAGTTTCGGTCTCCGGCCCGTTCGGGGAGTTCTTCGCAAAGGAGACCGATGCCGAAATGGTTTTTATCGGCGGTGGCGCCGGCATGGCGCCGATGCGCTCGCATATTCTCGATCAACTGAAACGTATCAAAACCCGGCGGAAAATATCCTTCTGGTACGGTGCCCGCAGCGTCTGTGAAATGTTTTATGTCGAGGAATACGAACAGCTGGCGCGCGAACACGACAATTTCGAATGGCACGTCGCCCTTTCCGACCCGCTGCCCGAGGATGACTGGCAGGGTTACACCGGCTTCATTCACCAAGTGCTTCTGGAAAACTACCTCAAAGACCATCCCGCGCCCGAAGACTGCGAATACTATATCTGCGGACCGCCGATGATGCTTCAAGCCGTCCTCAGGATGCTCGATGAACTCGGGGTCGAAGACGAAAACATACTGTTTGATGATTTCGGGGCGTAGACTTGTCGGCGGTAGACGGCTGGTATCGCACTTACTGACTGCGGCGGGTGTTTTGCTTTGCAGCACGGTTCTCCCGGGCTGCGGCGATTCGTCTACGGCAGCGCACCGACCAGTCACGCTGTCCGGTTCGACGATGGGGACCTACTACCGGGTGACGCTGCCATCCCGGCCCGCGACAATGTCCGGAAATGAGCTGCACGACGCCATCAAAGAACGTCTCGACAGGATCAACGCATTGATGTCCACCTACCTCGCCGATTCCGAGGTTTCGCGCTTCAATGATTGCCGTGACCCCGATTGGTTTCCGGTTTCCACGGAGACCGCCACGGTGGTGTCGGAAGCACTGCAGATTTTCCATCAGTCGGAAGGCGCTTTTGATATCACCGTAGCTCCGCTGGTCAATCTATGGGGCTTTGGTCCGGTCGATAGTGAAGCCCGCATTCCCGATCCGGCGAGCATCGAAAAAGCGCTCGCCAAAACCGGCGCCCGACACCTGCACGTCCGGCTTTCGCCTCCGTCTTTGAAGAAAGATCTCGCTGACCTGCAGATTGATCTGTCCGGAATCGCCAAGGGCTTCGCCGTCGACTCCATCGCTGAATTGCTGCGATCTCTGGGCATCGCCGATTATCTGGTCGACATCGGTGGCGAAATGCTGGCCAGCGGCCACAAGGGGGACAATCTGCCGTGGAGAATTGCGATCGAAAGCCCGGCAGCAACCGGGACAGCTATTCAACGAGTCATCGCGCTCGAGGACCTGGCGATTGCCAGCTCAGGTGACTACCGCCAGTATTTTGAGGTCGACGGCCACAGGTACAGCCATGAAATCGACCCCGCAACCGGCCAACCGGTGCGCCACCAACTGGTAGCCACCAGTGTGCTCAATAACTCGTGCATGCGGGCCGATGCCTGGGCCACCGCGCTGATGGTGATGGGCCCACTAAAGGGGCCGGAGTTGGCTGAGCGCACCGACCTGGCCGCCCTCTTTATTACCAAACAGGGCGAAGCTTTCGTTGAGACGAAAAGCTCTCGTTTTAGGCGTCTCTCTATGACACCCTGAAGTAGTCCCATGGCCCTTTTCCTCACCACCGTGTCGATCTTCGGCTTCGTCATCTTTATCATGGCGATCGGAGTAATGGTGGGCAATCGCCGCATCAAAGGCAGCTGCGGAGGCCCTGGAGGATGCGATTTCTGCATCCATAAACACGACGCGAACGGAAGCTGTGATCTCCCCTGCGCGGCAGCCCGCCACGGGTCAACAGGGTGCAGGCTCGACGAATAGTTAAGTCAAAGTGTCAGACGAGACGCAGCGGTGATCTTACTCCCCGGCCGCAACAGATTTCCTGTTTTCCTATGCCGACCACCCGATCGCCCCTGAAAATTCGGAGTTGATTCCAGCAAGGTGCTGCGCTCCTTCTGCCTTTCCCGCTTCCCCCCCGCCCCATTCATGGCCAGGATTCCCCATAAATTTTCTTTCGACCCCACCTACGGTTAC
>CBDULB010000032.1:0-51562 GCA_965367965.1 uncultured bacterium
TGTGATCACGGCGGTGGACTGAGATTGCTCGAATACAAAATCAGCGGTCAGTTGCAGACCGAGAATGTCGAGCACGAGGTCATCGACTTCGACGGCGAAGATCGGTCCGGCGCGGATCTCAATGTCAGTCGGCGTGCCCGCGATGTCGATGGTTTCATCGACAATCTTGTTGGTGTTGTTGATCGTCACCGTGATGTTGTTGGCAGTCGCCACCGCGATACCGGGAATCTCGATACGAACCTGAGCGCTGACGAATCCGGCAAGGCCGTCGTCGTTGATGATGAAAGCGGCGTTTCCGTTGGTGACCTCGACGAAGTTATTGCCGTTGCCGTCGCCGAGCGTGATCTCGACCGCGCTCGCTCCGATGCGGACGATGCGGGTGTCGTCTGCCGTGCCGATAGTGCCATCGACGCCTGCGCCCCTGGTCTGCTCAAAGACGAAGTTGCCCTTGATCGTCTGACCGAGGACTTCAAGCTCCAGGTCCTCGGCAGTGACGCGGAGGAACGGACCAGGCTGCAATTGCAGAGTCTGCTCAACTCCGCCAACCATGATGGGAACGTCGATGCTGGTGCTGGTGTTGTTGATCTCCAGTCCGAGCGTGGCGTCGAGCGCAATGCCGGGAATGTTGGTCAGTTGGACACGGGCACTGAGTTTGCCGGCGATACCGTTTTCGCTCGCAATGGCCTGACCGTTGCGGATGACGAAGATTCCGTTGCCCCCGGTGACGCTGACGAACGTCGTGTCGCCGCTGCCGAGGGTGACGGTCACCTCACTCGCTGCGATGCGAATCTCAGTGATGTCGTCGTCGGTGTTGTCCGGAGTGCCCCTGTCGTCGAGCGTGACTTTCTCGAACGCAAAATTGCCGGTCAGCGTCTGGCCTGCCACCGAGAGACGAATACCGTTGCCCTCGATCCGAAGGAACGGTCCACGCTGAAGATTGACCACGATCGGAGGACCATCGCCGAGTTCCACTTCGGTGTTGATCGCGCGATTGGTGTTGTTGATCTGGATGCCGAAATTGCCCTGGAACTCCACGCCCGGAACGTTGATCGCGACGGTGGCGTTGATCTGCCCGGCAACGCCGTCCGGCAGCAGCAGCAGCACGCCTTCCCCTTCGGTCACGCTGACGACGCCTCCGAGATCGATGGTGACGTCGCGGGCGGCGAGGAGGACGGTGGAGTTGCCGAAGTTGTCGGTCGTTTTCTCAAACAGGAACAGGCCTTCGACGCTCGTGCCGAGAATCGAGAGCGAGGCGAGTTCACCCGGATTGATGCCGATCAGTTCGACCCGGACATACGGACCGGCGGGAAGATCGAGTTCGAGAGTCTCGGTTCCGACCGTAAAGCTGTCCACCACGCGAGTCCCGGTATTGTTGATCGAAATCACCGCGCGACCGGAGAAAGCAAACAGTGAGGGATCAAGATTGACTTGGAGCGTTGCGTCGAGTTGACCGGCGAGGCCTTCGTTGGTGACCAGGAAGAAGCCTTCGTCGACGGTCGCAATGACGATGTCTGCAAGGTTCACCTCGACATCGGTGACGCCGATTCTGACGATGCGTTCGCCGATGCTGGTGGTCTGCTGTTCGAACGCGAAGTTCCCGACCAGTGTCTGGCCGGCGATGTTGACACGAATATCGGTGCCCTCAACGCGGAGGTAAGGTCCCTCGGGGAGGACGAGTCGGATGATGTCACTGCCAAGTTCACTGGAGGTAAAGGCCGGCGGGTTGGCTCCGTCGCCGAGCAGAATCTCGTGAGAGCTGCCGTTGTTTGCGACAAAAATGTCGTTACCGCCAAGTCCATCGAGGTCACCGGCGATGATCGAGGTGGTCGGCGCGGTTCCGGTCAGCGTGATGATCTTTGCTCCCGCCTGTCCGTCGAACTGAGTTTTGGCAGTGGAGCGGTTAATGACCACGATCGTGTCGCCGCCCCCGGTGCCGATGATCAGATCCGGGCGATTGCCGTTGCCGACATCGACAAGCGCGATGGAAGTCGTATCGGTCTCGTCGAGCAGGCCGCCGCCAATATCGCGTGCGGCGTCAAAAGCGTTCCAGTTCGCCGCAGTTCCACCGGCATTGTAGTAGACGCGATCCACCTGGCCGAAGTTGCCGACAATGACATCGTCGTGCGTGGTTCCGGCGAGGTTCGCCACAGCCACATCAGTGGTCGCCCCATCGGCCTCACCGAAGGCGAGGTTGTTGAAGTTGCTGCCGTCGCCGTTGACGTTGCGGTGAGCCCGGTTTTGCTGCTCGAAGTTTCCGAACACGATGTCGATGTTGTTGTCGTTGTCGAGATCACCAACCGCAACTGAAGTGGTGGCGTCCTCGTCGGCTGAGATCGAGGCGCCGTTGTCGAAGCCGAGCCAGTTGCCATCGGCGTCATTGCCCAGGTTCTTGAACAGACGGTTGGTGGCGAGGTTATTCGCGACGATCAGATCGTCGTCGCCGTCGTCGTCAATATCGGCAAGCGCAAGATCGCTGGTGTTGCGGGTATTGGCCTGACCAATCAGGATCGCCGCCTCGAAGGTGCCGTCGCCGTTGCCGCGGTAAACTTTATTGGAGCCGTCGTTGCCGACGATGAGGTCGAGATTTCCATCGCCATCGAGGTCGGAAAGCAGGACCGCGTTGGTGTCATTGGCGTCCGCATGGACATCGACGCCGGTAGCGAAGGTGCCGTCGCCATTGTTGAGGTAAAGGCGATTGGGTCCGCCGAGGTTACCGACGATGATATCGAGATCGGTGTCGCCATCGACATCGCCGAGCGTCACCGACTGCGTTTGTTCGGCAGCTCCGACGCTGAAGGTCTCGTCGATTGCAGTGGCGGTATTGTTGATCGCGAGTTTGAAGTTCCCGGAGATCGCGACACTGGGGATGGTCACGGCGACCGCCCCGCTGACTTCGCCGGCGAGTCCATTTTGAGTGATCAGGAAGGCTCCGCGTCCTTCGCTGAGACTGACGAAGTTCGTCGTACCGTCACCGAGTCCAACCGCGACGTTCGAGGCAGCGACTCGAACAACGCTGGTGTCGTCCGCAGTGCCGACCAGTCCGTCGAGTCCGGCGGCGGTTTCCTGTTCGAAGGAGAAGTTGCCTGAGATGGTCTGGCCGAGCAGCGTGAGTGAACCGTTGGTCAGCGCGACGCGGACAAATGGTCCCGCCTGGACGTTGAGCGTGAGCGTCTCACCCGCAAGATCGATTTGCTGGCTGACCGCCTCGCCGGTGGTATTGATGATGAGACTGAGGTTGCCGGAGAAATCAACCGCACCACCTGGAATCGAGAAATCGATATCGCCGCCGATACGGCCGGCCAATCCGGCCTCGGTCACGAGGAAGAAACCTTCGCCGTTGCTGACGCGGACACCGGCGTCATCTGCCGTGTCGGCAGGCAGGTCACCCGGTGTGCCTCCGTCGTCACCGAGGAACAGCGAAACATTGCTCGCGGCGATGCGGACGATTTTCGGTGGAGCGGTGACCGCCTGCGGACTGGTCGGTCCGTCGAACTGCTCGATGACGAAATTTCCGCCGAGCGTCTGACCGAGTACGGTGAGAGAGATTGCCACGCCCTCGAGTCGCAGGAATGGGCCCTGTGGCAGGGTCAGATCAGGGGTGGCTGCGTTGTTGTCGTTGTCGTGATCGATCGTCGCCGCGGCGCCGGTCGTGTTGATCTGGAGATTGAAGGTGCCGGTGAAGCTGACGTCGCCTCCGGGAATATTGATCGTCGGCATGAGGCCTTCGACCACCGCAACAATGCCGGCACTGGTCGAACGGAAAAATGCAGATGCAAGGGTGACCTCGACGGCAGGCGCATCCGGGTCGCCCAGTTTCAGGGTAACGTCGGTCGCGCCGATCTCGATGACTTTCTCGCCAGTCGCCGGGTCGGTCGCCTGACTGAAGCGGAAATCACCGGTCAGGATTTGGTCGAGGATATTGAGATCGACGTCCTCGGCGAGGAACTCAAGAATGGTGGTTCCGTCCGCGAAAGCGAAAATCTCGTCCCCGGCGGTGTTCTCGATGGTCTGCTCGAAGCCGGTGGTATTGATCTTGATCGTTGCGGTGCCGCTGATGCTGACGCCGTCGATGCCGAGAATCTGAATCGTGCCCGTTGCGAACAGTGCAAACGTATCGCCTCCGCCGCCGCTGAATTTCTTCACCCCGAAGCTGGCATCGCTGAGCAGCACGCCGACGGCAGCCGGGTTGATCTCGCCCTCATCGTCGGTTCCGGGCCCCTGGCCGAGGAAAATGCTCGCTTCATCGCCGCGGATTGTCTGCACGCCGTCGATGTCGGAGAAGCCGAAGTTGCCCTCGATGATGACGAAGTCCGCGATGTTCAGCGAGGCATTGCTGGCGATGACCTCAAAGGTCTGCCCGGCGGTCAGCTGGAGGGTGAGGGTCTGGCCGGCGACGACCATCGACTCATCCACGTCGAGCCCGGTCTGGTTGAGCTTGATGCCGACACTCGCGGCAGCGCTGATTCCGCCGACTCCGAGGTCGATCTGGCCGCTGAGATAACCGGCGATGCCACCCGACCCGGCGACGGCAGGATCGGCCGGAAGAATGACGAAGAAGCCCTCGCCCTCGGTCATCGAGAGATCGGCTCCACCGTTCGGGTCACCGAGCGTTGCGGTCACCTCGGTGGCGGCAATGCGGGTGCGGGTGAGGTTGTCAGCGTCGTTCGGTGCATCGACCAGGCCGTCGGGTCCGGCGGTGGTGACCTGCTCAAAGGCGAAGTTTCCGGTCAGGTTGACGACTCCGGCGATGTCGAGTTGGGCACCGGTGAGTTCGACTCGCAGGAACGGCCCGGCGGCGAGATCGAGCGTGATGGTGTCACCGCCGACGGTAAATTCTTTGAGCACCTTCGAACCCGTGTTGTTGATCTGAATGCGGCCGAAAGCAACGCTGAAGGTGACCCCCGGCACGCTGACCGCAAGGCCGCCATTCGCCGGATTGATTCCGTCGTCGCCGACCTGGAAATCCGCTGCGATGCCGTCCGGCGTGACGAGGATCGCACCGCTGGCATTGCTGACCTCGACAAACGGAGCGCTCTCCGGTCCGATCTTCAGGGAGACGTTGTCGATAGCGATGCCGATCACGTCGACATCATCGGCATTGCCGAGGATGCCGTCCTCCCCTGCCTCGGTGGTTTGCTCGAACACAAAGTTACCGGTCAGAGTCTGCCCCGCCACGGTGAGCGAGATACCGGTGCCTTCGACGCGGAAGCCGTCTTCCAGAACCAGTGCGCCGATCGCCTGCTGAACGCCGGTATTGTTGACTCGCACGTCGAAGCTGCCCTCGAAGTCGACTCCGGGGATGTCGACGTTGACATTCGCGCTGAAGAAGCCGAACACGCCCGATGAATTCGGCGCGGTGCCCTTGATCGCCACGAAATAACCTTCGCCGCCGGTGACCTCGATGATCGGATTGCCCTCGCCCCCAAGCGCGACTTCGACCGAATCGAATTCGATGATGACGACCTGCGCGTCATCGGCGTTGCCCGCGATGCGGTCGGGACCGCTCGTCGACTGCTCGAAGCGGAAGTTGCCGCGCAATGTCTGACCCGCAACCTCGAGCGTAACATCCTTTCCGGAAATGCGAATGAACATGCCGGCTTCGAGATCGATGCGGGTGGAGTCTTCGCCAAGCGCGACGGTCTCGTCGATCTCGGCGCCGGTCTGGTTGATCTCGATCTGGAAGGTGCCGCCAAATTCGACGCCGGGGAGATTCACCGCGACGGTCGCTTCGAGGAAACCGGCGATCCCGGTCGGACCGGAAATGAAGGCCCCCTCACCATTGGTAACCTGAACAATCGCGTCGTCGCCGTCGCCGAGGCTGACCGTGACCCTTTTCGCTCCAATAACGAGCACCCGAACGCCATTGCGGGCACCCGATTCGATCGAGAAGTCTCCAGTCAGCGTCTGGCCTGCGATTTCCAGGCGAACGCCGGTTCCGGTGACGCGGGTGAACGGTCCGGCGGGCAGGTTGAGGTCGACCGTGGTCGAGCCAACGATGATGCTTTCATCGACCGGGGTGAGCATCGTATTGATCTCGATTTTGAACGTGCCTTCAAAGTCGAATCCGCTGATGCCGGCACCGAGTTCGATCCCGGCTTCGAGCGTGCCGGCGAGTCCGGCGCTGTTGATAAAGAAAAATCCGGTGCCTCCGGTGACGGAGATCAGTCCCTCGCCGATCGAAAGCGAGCCGTTGGCGAGACCGACGCGAATCACCGAAGCTCCGGCGCTGTCGGTGGCGCGGACGATGACAAAGTCGGCGGTGATCCGCTGGCCGCTGACATCGAGGAAAGCCTGGGTGGCTTCGAGGCGGAAGTACGGGCCGCCCGGCAGCACCAAGGTCGATGCGACACCGCCGATCAGGAAAGTTTCGTTGACCGCAGCATTGGTTGTGTTGATCCGCAGTTTGAAGGTGCCACCGGCGCTGATCGTCGAGAGGTTGACGCCGACCGTGACGCTGAGTTCGCCGGCGATCCCGGTCGGAAGCACGACAAAGTTTCCATTCACCGCAGTGAGTGAGAGGATCGGATCGGCCGCAGTGCCACCGAATTCAATGCGACCGTTGGCGACGGAAATGCGGGTAGTTTTCGCAGCGGTGGCTGGATTCGTGGTCTGCTCGATCGCGAAGTCGCCGCTGATCGTCTGGCCGGCAATGGTGAGCGTGGTGGCGGTGCCCTCGATGCGGAAGAACGGTCCGGCAGGAACGACCAGTGCGGGCTGCGGCACGCCATTGATGAAGAGTGTCTCGTTGACTGCGGCACCGGTGGTATTGATAGCAATCTGCAGTCCGCTGGAGAATTCCACGCCGGGGATCGCCACGGCGATGGTGCCGCCGAAGCGTCCGGCGAGACCGGCTTCGTTGATGATCAGTGCGCCGCTGCCGTCGGTCAGAGTGACCAGTCCGTTGCCGATGTTAACACTCACCTCGCTCATCACGATGCGGATGATTTTGACCTGGGTGCCTCCGGCTCCGGCGGCGCTGCGCTGCTCGAAGGAGAAGTTGCCGGACAGCGTCTGACCGAGGATGTCGAGTTCGGCGTTCTCTGCAGTGATGCGGAAGAATCTGCCGGCGGCGAGATCGAGCTCGATGGTTTCGTTGCCGACCATGAACGTCTCGTTGATCGCGTTCGGCGTCTGATTGATCGCCAGCGAGAAGTCGCCGCGAGCTTCGACGGCGCCCGGGAGATTGAACTCGACCGTGGCGGAAAATTCGCCGGCGATACCGGTCGGAGTGATCAGGAAGGCGCCGGTGGCCGCGGTGACCGAGATGATTTCGGTGGACCCGGCGTTGAGTGAAAGGGTGCCGTTGTTGAGAAGAATCGCGGTGCGGGTGGCGCCCGTCGCGGTGGTGACTCGCTCGATCGCGAAATCCCCCGTGATCTCCTGCCCCGCGACAGAAAGGGTGAAATTGGTGGCTTCAACGCGCAGATACGGCCCGGCGCGAATGTCGAGTTCAATGAGCTCCTCACCGACCATGAAGGTCTCGTCGACCGGAGCCGGGATGGTGTTGACCGTGACGGTGAAAGTGCCGCCGAAGTCGATGCCGGGGATGTTTTCCGAAACCGTCGCCGCGAACTGACCCGCAATACCCGCGCCGGTGGAGATGAAGGCGCCGTTGCCATCGGTGATAGTGACCGTGCCGTCGGCGAGGGAAAGTCCGACGTCGGTGGCGGCGATCTTGAGTTTGCCGGCATTCGGTCCGGTAGTTTCCTGGCTGAAAGAGAAATTCCCGGTCAGGGTCTGGCCGACGAGGGAAAGCTCGGCGTTGAGCGCCTCGAAAACTTTCACTTCGTCCGTCGTGTCGAAGTCGAGAATGACTCCATCGCCGGTGCTGCCCGCGATGGTCAGCGTCTCGTTGATGATCTGGCCGGTCGTGTTGATACGGATCACTGCGGTGCCCGCGATGGTCACGCCGTCGATACCGATGATTTGCACGTTGCCTTCGGCGAACATCGCGAAGCCGTCTCCGCCGTCCGCTCCAGCTCCGGCGATCTTGATCAGGCCGATGCGGGCATCGGTGAGCAGGACACCGGTGGCGAGCGGATTGATCTCGCCGCCGTCGAGTTTGGCGGGGCCGACGCCGAGGAAAATATCGAGGTTGTCCCCGGCAAAGGTGCTGCGTCCGCCATTCTCGACAAAGCTGACATCGCCCTCGATCGAGACAAAATCGCCGATCGTCAGTGTCAGATCGGTGACCGAAACCGCGAACAGATCGCCCTCGGCAGCCCCGAAGAGAATCTTGATGGATTTTCCGCCGAGCTGGATCGTCTCGTCGATTGCGACGCCGGTTTTGTTGATGCGAAGAATCACATTGCCACCACCCTCGATCGGTCCGAGTCCGCCGGCGACCGTGCCGGAGAGGATACCGGCGATGCCGGTTGAGGTGATGATGAATCCGCCCTCGCCCTCGCTCAGGGTCGCGTTGTCTGTTCCGAGCGAGACATCAACCGTGATGTTGGCGACGCCGATCACGGTGGTTTTCTCGCCGGTGGTGGCGTCGGTTTTCTGTTCGAACGAGAAGTCGCCGCTCAGCGTGTTGCCCACGACATCGATACTGATGCCCTCGGCTTTGACGCGAACGTAAGGACCGGCGGGAAGATTGATCGCGACATTGACCGGTCCGTTCTCGGTATCGACGATGATGTTTTCCACGACCGGAAGGAGGATGGTATTGATCTCGATCTCGACGTTGCCCGTCGCGATAGTCACTCTCGGCACGTCGAAGTCGGCGCTGCCTGCGATCACGGCGGCGACGCCCGTCGGGGTGAAAATCAGGCCGCCCTGTGTGATGGAAACATCGACGAAGGTGTTGGTGCCGTCGCCGAGCTGGATGCCGGCATCGGCGATGCCGACTTTGACCACAACCTGGCCGGTCGAGGAAGTGCCGCGCTCGAGGGTAAAGTTCCCGCTGATCTCCTGTCCGGCGACGGTGAGTGTGACGCCTGCGCCCTTGATCCGCAGGAAATTGCCCGCTTCGAGGACAAGAGTTTCATTCGTGCCGCCGATGTCGAAGCTCTCATTGACCGCCGCCCCGGTGTTGTTGACCTCGATCGTGAAGGTATCAGCGGAGAACTCGACGCCCGGGAGATTCACTGCGATGCCCGCCTCAAACGATCCGGCGAGTCCGGCAGCGGTGCTGATGAAGAAGGCGGTGCCGTCGCTGACGGTGACGATGTCCTGTCCGCCAGCCGCAATGGTCACGCCGAGCTCGGTGGCGGCGATGCGCACGACCTGAGTCGGAGTCGCACCGGTGGTGGTGATCTGCTCGAACACGAAGTTCCCGGTCAACTGCTGGCCGAGGATGTCGATCACCAGGTCATCCGCAGCGAAGCGGAAGAATTGTCCGGCAGGCAGACTGAGCAGAACATCCTCACCACCGACCTCGATCGACTGATTGATGACCTGATCCGTCTGATTGATCTGCAGGCGGAGCGTGCCGGTGATCGAGAGACCGTCGATGCCGACGCTGATGTCACCGCCGAGGTCACCTGCGATACCACCGTTCGCTCCGGGCACGATGACGAAGGAGCCGCTACCGTTTTCGAGCGTGATCAGGTCCGTGTTACCGTCCCCGATGGCGAAGCGCACGTTGTTGGCGGCGAGTCGAATGACCTGCTGATTGTTCTCGTCGGCGACAGATTCGAAGGCGAAGTCGCCCTCCAGTGTCTGACCCGCAACGGTCAGCGAAGTGTTGTCGGCACCGATGCGGAGATACGGACCGGCGGGAAGATCGAGCAGCTTGGTCATACCGGCGACGAGGAAGGACTCGTTGACCGCCGCGCCGGTAGTGTTGATCTGCAGCGAGAGATCGCTGCCGAAGGCGATGCCGGGGATGTTCAGCGTAACCGTGGCCGCGAGGTCGGCGGCGATGCCGGCGGAATTGACAATGATGCTGCCGTTGCCATTTTCGAGTGTGACCAGACCTCCGCCGAGGTCGAGCAGGACTTCGCTCGCGGCGATGCGGGTGATCTTCGAGCCGTCGGTCGCAGTGACCCGCTCGAACGAGAAGTTCCCGGTGAGCGTCTGACCGAGCACGTTGAGGTCGATGCCGGTGCCGTCGATACGGAAGTAAGGTCCGGCTTCCAGAGTGACCGTGTCACCGATCAGCGGATCGAAGGTCTGAGCGGTGCCGGTGTTGTTGATCTCGATGACAAAGTCGCCGTCGAACTCGACATTCGGAATGTTCACCGAGACGCTGGCGGCGACCTTACCTGCGACTCCGCCGGCGAGGAAACGGAAGGCACCACTGCCGTCGGTGACTTCGACGATCGGGTTGGCAGCGCTACCGCCGAGACTGAGCGAAACGTTCTCGCCAGAGACCTCGATCACCTGCACCGGGTTGGCACCGGAGTTATCAACCACTTTCGAAAACGCAAAGTCACCGGTCAGTGTCTGGCCGAGGATGCTGACCTCAAGATTCTGCGCGAAGAAGCGACTCTCGGGATTAGCGCTTGTGCCGGGCACAGCATTTATAAAGCGGACGATGACATCGCCGCCGTCATCCCCGGGGAAACTGATCTGCTCGTCGATGATCTCACCGGTGTTGTTAAAGCGAATCCGTGCGGTTCCGGTCAGGGTGACCCCGTCGATACCGATCACCGAAACGTCGCCCTCTGCGGCGAGTGCGTAGAGGCTGCCGATTTTGACCAGCCCGACCGTGGCGTTCTCCAGCGTGATGCCGGTAGCCGAGGGATTGATATCGCCGTTCGGCAGACGGGCCGGACCGTTGCCGAGGAAGATGAACAGGTTGCGCCCGGCAAACACATCGCGACCGTTGGCAGTAGTGAACTGCACATCACCTTCGATGGTGACAAAATCACCGATGTTCAGCGACAGATCTTCAGCGAAAATCTGCAGAATATCCGTTTCGCTGGCAGAGAACTTAATGTTCAACTGACGGCTGCCGACGCTGATCGTCTCGTCGATGGCGATGCCGGTTTTGTTGATGCGGAAACCGAGGCTGGCACTGAGATCGACGCCACCGCCGCCGAGTTTGGCTTTGCCGCTGGCGAATCCGGCGATGCCTCCGGTGACACCGGCTCCAGCGTCGGCTGCTATGACGACGAAGGCGCCCTCGCCATCGGTGAGCGTCTGACCGGCGACTTCGACCTCAAGTTCCGTGATGGCGAGCTTGGTCACTCCGTTCGACTGCTCGAAGAACAGGTTGCCGGAAATCGAGGCAGCGCCCGCGAGTGTGACATTTCCTCCGATCACGGAGACGCGGACGAAGGTGCCCATCGGCAGATCGATATCGACGCCGCCGACCGTGACGTCGACCGGAGTCGGGATGGTGTTGACCTCAATGTTGACGGTGCCGGTAATGTCGAGACCCGGGATATCGAAGGTGGTCGGGGTGATCGCGACCGAGAGCAGACCGGCGATGCCATTCGGTGCGATGTAGAGAGCACCGCTTGCGCCGACGATGTTGACAATACCGCCGCCGAGATTGATGCCCACATTGGTCGCGGCGATGCCGACGACTTTATCGCCGGTGTCCGTCGTAGTCTGCTCGAAGACGAAGTTTCCGGAGATCGACTGACCGGCAATGGTGAGGCTGACTCCGTTCGCGGTGACCCGGACGAACTGGTTGGCCGGAGTGGTGTCGATCTCGACCAACACGTTGGCGGTGAGGTCGACGACTGAGAGATTGACCGCGATGTCTCCACTGATGCTGCCGATCAGTCCCGCGGCGTCGAAAGTGAAGGTTCCGTTCAGGTTGGTCACGGAAACGAGATCCGTCGTGCCGTCTCCCAGGTGGATTTCGGCGTCGGAGATCGTTACCGTGACCAACTCATCGCTGGTCGCGGCGGTTCCGGATTTCTCAAAGCTGAAGTCACCGGCAAGACGCTGGCCGAGCACATCGAACTCGACGTCGTCGCCGAAGAAGCGGGTGGTGGTCGCATCGACGTTGATCACCGCCGTAGTGCCGCCGACGGTGACCGAGCGGATAACATTGTCGGCAAGGGTGTTCTTCTCGAAACTGAAGGTACCGCTGAGACTGACTCCATCGACGCCGACGATCGCTGCCGCACCGCCCGCCTCGATCGCGTAGCCACCGGTAGTGAAGAAGGCACCAAGGGTCGCGCCGGTTACGCGCACGCCGGTATTTCCGTCCTCAGTGCCGACAAACACCTCGACCTCGGTCGCGCCGATCAGCAGCTCCGTCACGTCGTCCGCCGTGCCGACCAGGCCGTCCGGTCCTGCAGTGGACTGCTCGATGACGAAATTACCGGTCAGCTCGACCACGCCGGCGATGGCGAGAGTAATGTTGTCCCCGCCAAAGCGGCTGACGCCCGCTGCGACATCGACGGTAATGTCCTCGTCAGTGCCGGTGATGGTGATCGTCTTCGTGACATTGACCGCCGCGCCGGTGGTGTTGATTTCTGCAGAAATGGTCCCGCTCAGCGTCACGTCCGGGATGCCGTTGACTGAAGCGGTTCCGCCGGTCTCGAGCGCATAAGTGCCGTCGGCCTTGAGCAGCACTCCGATGGTGCCGTTCTCGATCATGACGTTGAGCGTGTCGGTGCCAACCTTGAAGTCGATGCCGGTGCCGCCGACGAAGAGGTCGCCGCTGGCGTTGTCTTTCTCGATGATGAAGCTGCCGGTGAGTCCACCGATCGGGGTGGTCAGTTCGCCGTTGCCCTCGATCCGAAGGAAATTGGTCTCGCTCGCGCCAAAGGTGAGGTCACCCGCGACATTCACCGTCTCGGTCAGCGTGCGTCCCGTGGTATTGCCACGCACCGCGAACTGGCCGCTCAGCGCGAGCGCTTCGATGCCGGTGAGAGCCACCGCCCCACCCGCGTCGATCGCGTAGGTGCCGTCGCCGAACAGCATCATCGCCAGCGTGCCGTTGGTCAGGGAAAGCTCGACTGATCCTGCCGCGAGTGTCGCCTCGACTTCGCTTGCGCCGACTTTTATCGTCGCCGCTCCGAGCGAATCAGTGGTGCGCTCGAAGACAAAGTTTCCGCTGAGGTCAGCGAAGTCCGCGATACCGAGCTCAGCTTCGCCGCGAACGGCGAGGATATCGGAGCCAAAATTCAGCTCGATGCCGTCGATCGTCTGGTTGATCGCACCGCGATTATTAAAAGCGAACTCGAGCGTGGCGTTCAGCGTCAGCGCGTCGATCCCGGTCAGGGCGACCGAGCCGCTGGCGATGCCCGCAATCCCGGCATTGGCACCTGAGCCGATGAGAAACGCGCCACTCGCGTCGGTCAGCGTGAGAGTCACTCCACCGACGGCGATCACGGCGTTTACCCCGGATGCGGCGACTTTGACATCGGTCGCATTTTTCTCGAAGAAGAAGTCGCCGGTGACATCGACGGTGAAGCCGCCGAGATCGACTGTGAGCACGAGATCAGTCGCTTTCACCCGGATAAATGGCCCGGCGGCGAGGCTGATGCCGATCGTTCCGGTGCCGACATCGACCGTGCGATTGACTGCCACTCCGGTGTTGTTGATCTGGAGGAAAATGTCCGCTCCGGCGGTGAGCTTACCGGCGAGATCGATCTCCAGCGTGCCTGCAGCCTGTCCGGCGAGTCCGGCAGAGGTCAGGATGAAGACGCCGCTCGCATCGGTGATGGTCACGATTCCGGCGAGATCGAGTCCGACTTCGTCAAACGCGACGGTGATCACGCGGCTGGCCGGATTGGCAACATCGACACGGCTCTCGAAAGTAAATTTCCCGGTCAGGGTCTGGCCTGCGAGATCGAGCGTGGCGGCAGCGGCGACGCCGACTTTGACTTTCACGAACGGTCCGCCGGGTGCGGTGGCACGGGTGTCAAAAGAGACTTCGGTATCGGCATTCAGCGCGACATTCGGCAGAGCCACCGCGACGACTCCATCGATCTCGCCGGTAGCTCCCTCACTGGCAAAGGTGAGCGATCCGTCGAGCGAGGTGACCGAGACGATCCCGCCGCCAAGGAGGAGCGAGCCATTGGTCACGGTGATGGTGACAACGCCGGCGTTGCTCTCGATGCTGAACTGATCCGCGCTCAGTACCTGACCCGCAATGGTCAGTCGGACACCGTCTCCGGTCAGGCGGAAAAACGGGCCCATCGGCAGGTCCAGTTCGATCGTCGCTGCACCGACCTGGAAGGACTCGACGACCGGTGCGCCGGTGGTGTTGATCTCGAGGGTAAAGGTGCCGGTGAAGCTGACTTGCGGCACGTTCAGAGCGACCGTGCCGGTGACAGTTCCGGCGAGACCGGCGGCATTGATATAGAAGAATCCACTGCCATCGGTGAGCGAAACCAGAGCGTCTTCGGCAGTGCCACCACCGAGCAGAAGCTGGACATTCGAAGCGCCGACGCGGACATCCGTGCCTTCGCGCTCGAACACGAAATCGCCGCTCAGCGACTGGCCGAGCACGTCGAGCGTGACGCCGGTGCCCTCGATGCGCAGGAACGGACCGGCGGGGATATTGACCGTGATCTCATCGCCAAGCGTAAACGTGACCGAGACAGCGGCCGAGGTCGTGTTGATCGTGACACCGAGACCGGCGCCGAACTGTGCGTCCGGCGAGGCATCGACCGTGACCGTGGCGCTCATCGTGCCTGCGAGGCCGGCATTGGTCAGGACGAAGATCCCGGTGCCTTCGCTGACCGTGACGATGTCGTCTCCCAGCGTGAGACCGACTTCGGTGAACTGAACGGTGGTGACCTTCGCTCCAGTGGCAGTGGTTACGCGATTGAACTCGAAAACGCCGGTGAGCGTCTGCCCGACCACATCGAGCGTCGCCGGAGTGCCGACTTCGCCAAGACGGAAGATCGTGGTGCCGTCGGCAACGACCTCGCCGTTGAGCGTCTGATCGGTGCCGGTGTTGTTAAAAATCACGGTCACCTGGCCGGTGAAATCGACACTCGGAATGCCGAGCACCTCGATTTGACCGGTGGCGAACATCGCGACAAGATCGCCGACCTGGATCACCTCGAAGGTGACGCCGGTGACGCGAACGCCCTTTGCCGATGGATTGATCGTACCCGCTGCGGAATCGATATAAAGCGGGCCCTGACCCATGAAAATGCTGATGTTGTCGCCGGTAATCGAACCGTTCGAGACCGCGAGATTGTCGCCCTCGATGGTGATGAATCCGCCGAAGTCGAGATTGAAATCGCTGATGAACGCGGCGAAGAACGTGCCGTCAGCCACCGTCCGGACTTCGCTCGCGGTGAACTGAATCACCAGATCCGTGCCGCCGATGGTGATCGTTTCATCAACGGCGTTCGTGGTCGAGTTGATCCGCAAACCGAAGCCACCGCCGATTGTTGCACCACCGGCGGAGACATCGATCACGCCGGAAAGGATACCGGCGATTCCGTCCGCGCCGATGATGAACGCTCCCTGCGCATCCTTGATGCCATCGCCGTCGAACGTAAAGGCGACGTCGGTGGCGGCGACGCGGGTGGTTTTTGCACTGGTCACCGGATCGGTCGTCTGATCGAAACCGAAGTTCCCGGTCAGTTCCAGATCGCCGATCGAAAGCGTCGCGCCGAGTGCGGTGACGCGGATGAACTGCCCGGCGGGCAGCGCCAGCACGGTGGTGTCGCCATTTATAAGAAGCGAATCGGAAATCGCGACCGGTGTGGTATTGATCGCGATCTCGACGGTATCGACCGTCAGCGACAGGATGTCACTCGGCAGGACAAAGGAAGCAGTCGCGCTGATGGTGCCGGCGAGTCCGGCGCTGTTAAAGATGAAGAAGCCGCTGCCGTCGGTGACTTCGACGAAGTTCGTGGTGCCATCCGTGAGGATCAGTTGAATGCCCTCGACCGCGAGACGAACCACGGTGCCGCCGTTCACGGTTGCGCCTTCGAAGACAAAACGCGAAGCCGTGATCTCATTGCCCAGCACGGTGATGCCCGGGCGGCTGAGAACATTGCCACCGCCATCGAGAGTCTCGCGAACGTCGACCCGAATGAAGAACCCGCCCTGCGCGGCAGCGGCGACATTGATGATTTCACCGTTGAGATCGAAGTCCGACGTCAGCGTCGTCGTGTTGAACAGGACATCGACGGTACCGAGGTCGAAGGTGATGTCGCCACCGAAATCAGGACCGGTCACCGCGGCATTCACGATCGCTCCAGTGACGCCGAGTGAGGTGAACTTCAGTGCGAAATCGGCGTCGTCGATGCCGATGATGCGGGTGTCGCCGGCGTTAATGCTGAGATCGAGATTGATGCCGGTGACCAGCACATCTTCGCCGGCTTTTTCGAAAATGAAGCTATCGGCACTCAGCTCGTTGCCGAAGATCGAGAGCATCGGCCCGGTCGCCTCGATGCGGACGAAGGACGGCGCGCCGGCGGGAATCGTGGTAGGCGTGCCCGCGAGATCGACGGTCTGCGCGGTAGTCGTGGTGTTGATCTGGAATTTGATCACGCCCGGATCAAGCGTGATATCGTCGCCGAAATCCGGTCCGAGAAACGTCTGCGCATCGACCGCTCCGGCAAAGCCGTCGGCGGTGAAGATGAAGGCAAAATTCGCATCCGTGATCTGGAAGATCCGGGTATCGCCCGCTGCCAGCGTGAAGTCGAGATTTACGCCGCCTACTGCGACGTCGCCGCCGGCTTTCTCGAAGGTAAAGAGGTCGGCGCGCAGCGTGTTGTCGAGAACCTCGATCAGGCCGTTCGCGACCTCGACGCGGATCAGCGTTCCGGCAGCGGGAGCGGCATCGATGGTGATTTCCTCGCCCTCGATGGTAACCGTCTGCTCGATTGCGGTTGTGTTGATCAGGAGGCCGACGGTGCCCTCGATCGTGATCTCCCCAATTGCCGGCGGGATCAGAGTGGCGTTGCGAACGGTCCCGGCAACGCCGTCCGGGGTGAAAACAAAAGCGAAATCCGCGTCATCGATGCCGATGATGTCGGTTCCGCCCGCTTGCAGGAGGAAGTCGAGGTTCTCACCGAGCACGGTGACCTGCATTCCATCCTGCTCGAAGAGGAATCGATCGGCTGTGAACCCGTTCCCGAAGACGGTCAGCGTGCCGTTCGTCACCTCTGCGCGGACAAACTGGCCTCCCGCCTGGGCGGCCTGCACCGCGATCGATGCGCCGTTTACTTCGAAGGTGCGGGCCGTCGTCGTCGTGTTGACCTGGAAGGCGACATCGCCCGCGAGATCGATATTGGCGAGGTCCGGCCCGGCGATGGTGCCGGTGAAGGCACCGGCGATGCCTCCGGCGGTGAACAGGAAAGCGAAATTCGCTTCGGTCACGCCGAGGATGCGGGTCGCACCGGCGGCGAGTTCAAAGTTCAGATTCTCGCCGGTGACGGAAACGTTCGAGCCGTTTTTCTCAAGGATGAAGCGATCGGCGGTGAGCGTGTTGCCAAAAATCTCGAGGTCGCCACCGGTAACTGTCACCCGCAGGAAGAAACCGCCGACCTTGGCTGCAGCCACAGTGATCGACTCGCCGCCGACAGTGAGAACCTGCGAGACAGCGGTGGTATTGATCAGCACCTCGACACCACCGGTGATAGTGATGTCGGCGAGGTCCGGTCCGAGGAAGGTGGAGACATCGATCGCTCCGACCAGTCCGGTCGGCGTGAAGCGCAGCGCGAAGTCGGCGTCGGTGATTTCGAAGATGCGGGTGCCACCGGCTTCGAGGCGGAACTGGATACCGGTTCCGGTGACAGTGACGATCTGTCCGACTCGCTCAAAAGTGAACTCGTCCGCCGTCAGCACTTGGCCGAGCACGGAGAGCGTCGCGTCACTGACGATGACGCGAACAACATCGGCATCGATGGTAACGTTCGCTCCGCCGACGTCGATCGTGGCGGCCGCCGCCGTCGTGTTGATATCGAGATCGAGCGTTCCGGCGATGGTGATGTCGCCTCCGAAGTCCGGTCCGAGCACCGCTGCATTGCGAATGCCGAGCACCAGCCCATCGGCGCGGAGTTCGGCCCCGAAGTCGGCGTTCGCAACTCCGATGATGCGTTTCTCCCCGGCGCGAAGTGTGAAGCTGAGATTTGTCCCGCCCATCGCCACCGCGCCGACCGCGCTCTCGAAGAAGAGAAGATCCGCCGTCAGCTTGAAGCCGGCGAATTCCAGCAGCGCTCCGGCGATGCTGATACGAGTGAAAGTGCCGGCAGCGAGATTGAGGACAACCGCCGCGCCATCGACCGTTACGGATTCTGAAACAGTCACTCCCGTGCGATTGATCAGCAGCGAGACCGTGCCAGCGATTTCGATCCCGGTGCTTTCCGCAACGGCGACATCGCCGGTGGCGCGTCCGGCGATACCGGCAGTGGTGATCAGGAAGATGCCGGACGCGTTCGACAGCGTGACCAGATCGTCGGTGCCATCGCCGAGCGCGAGTGCCACATCAGCGAAGGCGAGCGTGACGTCGGTGCCGCGTTTCTGGAAAAGAAAATCACCACTCAGGGTCTGACCGGCGAGCTCGAGGCTGGCGTCACGCAGCTCGACCCTGACAAACGGACCGGCCTCGACGGCGAAGCTGCGGCTTGCGCCACCGATCGTGACCGAAGTATTGACTGCGGCGGCGGTGTTGTTGATCACGATCTCGAATGAGCCGACACCGAGCACAAGCTCGGTCGAGGCATCGAAGGTCACCGTCGCCCCGGCTCGTCCGGCAATGCCGTCGGCGGTGAGGAGGAATAGACCGTTTCCGTTTTCCACGGTAAGCAGCGCAGTCGCTCCGTCGCCGAGGATCAGGGTGACGTTCTCGAAGGCGAGCGTGATGTTGCTACCCTGTTTTTCGAAAACGAAGATGCCGGTGAGCGATTGATCGGCAATCTCGATCACGCCATCGACCTCGACCCGGACAAACGGGCCGGCCGGAAGATCGATTGCGACCCCGGCGAAGGTGTCGTTGATCGCGGCTCCGGTATTGTTAATGGAAATCGTGACCACCCCGCTGATGTCGACGCCGGTCGACGGATCGAGCGCGATCGAAGCCGTCGCGGTTCCGGCCATCCCTGTCTGGTTAAGAATGAAGGCGCCCTCGCCCTCGGTGATCGTCACGATGTCGGTGGTACCGTCGCCAAAGGCCATCTCGACATTGTCTGCGGCAACTTTGACGACACGATCGGTCGCGTCGCGGGAGAAAGCGAAGTCACCGGAGAGCGACTGCCCCGCGACCTCGAGCGTCAGTCCGGTTCCCTGAAAAAGCGCGAAGCCATCGGCGACGTTAACAACCACCGATTCGGTGCTGCCATCGATCTTCGTGACCAGGATCGAACGGTTCACGTCGAACCCGGCATTATTAAATTCGACCCGGGCGCGGCCTTCGAACACGACACCGGGGATGCCGATCAGTGCGATGTCACCCTCGGCGACAAGCGCAAACCCGGTGCCTCCACCGTAGCGAAGCAGCCCGACGGTGGCATTGGTCAACAGCACACCGCGCGCGACGGGATTGAAGTCTTCATCGGAGGCATCGATGCGCAGCGGGCCCTCACCGAGGAAAACCACCAACTCGTCGCCGCCAAAGGTCTCGGCGCCGTTACTCGGCGCGCTGAAGGCGATGTTGCCCTCGATGGTGACGAAATTGCCGATATTGATTCCGATGCCCGCGCCGTAGAATGCGAAGATGTCGCCGTCGAAGCGCAGCGCGAGGTCAATCCCGCCGACGGTGATCGTCTGGTCGACCGCCGCACCCGTCGTGTTGAAGCGCACACCGATCGAGCCACCGGCCGAAAAGCCGGGTCCGGCCACGCCGACAAGGCCGGAGAATACGCCCGCGACACCGGTGCCGGTAATGAGAAACGCGCCGTTGCCATCGACCAGGGTGACGGTTTCGCCGCCGATCGCCGCCTCGAAGTTGCTCGCGCCGACCACGATATCGTCGCCCGATTTCTGGAACAGGAAGTTGCCACTGACCGTGTTGCCATCGATGTCGAAGGTCGCGGCGCTCAACTCGATCCGCAGGAATGGTCCGGCGGGCACGTCGAGAGCGACCGGAGTGACGCCTACGGTGAAGTTTTCGGTGACCGCGGTCGGACGGGTATTGAGCTGGAGGGTGACCGCAGCACCCGCAGCGATGCCGGTTACATCAGCGAGATTGAAGTCTGCGGTCGCATCGATCGAAGCCGCGATGCCCGCCTCGTCGATCAGGATCGCGCCGGTCACGATCGTTACCGTGACAAAGTCCGTGGTGCCATCGCCGAGAACAACGGTGACATTGGCCAGTGCAGCAGTGAGCACTTTCGCGCCATCGATCGTGGTCTGCTCGACGGTGAAGGCACCGGTCAGTTCCTGATCGAGTACGGTCAGCGTGACCGGATCGCCGGTCAGCGAGAAATCACCGGTGGCGGTGTCGAAAGCAAAATCGAAGTCGCCGGCGAAATCGATGCCCGGCAGATTCGAGGTGAGCGTCAGATCGTTGACGCTGCCGGAGACTCCGGCGTCCGCGACGGTGAAAGTGCCGGTCGCGAGGGTGGCTGCGAAAAATGCGGTAGAGCCGTTACCGAGGGTGAGCGTGACATCGGCGAGAGTGATCTCGATCGTGCCCGCAAGCGTCTCCGAGAAGGTAAAATCGCCGGTCAGAGTCTGGCCGAGCACTTCCAGAGAGGCATTGGTAGCGCTGGCGACGATCGGGGGATCGAGCCCGCTGTTGTCGAATGCGACATTAAAATTGCCCGAGAAATCCACTTCCGGAAGATCGACAACCGCATTGCCGCTGACATTCCCGGTGACGTTGCCGCCCGCCAGGACCAGGCTGCCCGCGACTTCGGTCACACGAATGAGATCCGCGCCGCCCGCCGCAAACCCGAGCTCACCATTGGCGACCGTGATCGTCAACTCGCCGGCTGCCGTTTTCTCGATCACCAGATCACCGGCAAGCCGCTGACCTTCGATGTCGAGTTCGAAATTCTCCGCTTCCACGCGGACGTAAGGTCCACCCGGGATCGTCACCTCGCCAACTTCGGCGGCCGCGACCGTGGTGTTGATCGCAACATCGACGATGGCCCCGGCGGTAATGTCAATTTCACCGAAGTCACCGCTGGTTACTGCCACCTCACCACCGAATCGTCCGGCGATGCCCTCAGCCGTGATCACCGCGTCGCCACTGCCATCGGTCACTTCGAGGATGCCCGCAAAATCGACCCCCACTTCGCTGAACCCGATCGTTGTGGTCGCGGCTCCGGTTCCGTCGATCACGCGATCGAAGTCAAATACGCCGGTCAAGGTGAAGCCGAGATCGTCGAGCACGAGATCCAGCGGATTCGCCGAGGTGCCGACACCGAAGCTGCGCTGGCCGTTGGTGAGCAATTGTCCGCCGACCGTTTCATCACCGCCGGTATTATTAAAGCGAACCCGGGCAGCGCCGGTCAGCGTCACGCCCGCAAGTCCGAGCAGAGCGACGTTACCATCGGCGAAGAATGCAAACCCGGTGGCGGTTTTCAGAAAGCCAAACATCGCGTCTGTGATCAGCAGACCGACCGCATTCGGATTGGTCGCACCATTGATCTCATGTGGACCGTCGCCGAGAAACACCTCGATGTCGTTCCCGGTGACCTCAGCGCCTTCGGCGGCATTGGTCACGCCGACGTTGCCACTGATGGATACGAAGTCGCCGATCTGGACCTGTCCATCGGTGAAGAAGAAAGCGAAGAAGTCCTCTTCGCCGACTCCAAAGACGAGCCCCTCGTCCGGTAAATTGATCTCACTGCCAGTCGTGTTAAAACGAATCCCGAAACTGCCACCGACTGCGACCGGCCCGCTCTCGACCGAAGCCGTTCCGGTAAGCGTGCCCGCAACGCCATCGGCGCGGATAATTAACGCGCCGGCTCCGTTCTGAAGCCCCTGATCGTCGATCTGGATCGAAACACCGCTCGCGGTAACCCTGGTCAGCGTAGTGGTGCCGCCCGCGCCATCGTCGGTGTCGATCTGCTCGAAGCTGAAAGACCCGCCGAACTGGTTGCCCGCGACCGTGAGGATGGCATTCTCCACTTCGATCCGGACATACGGTCCACCCGGCAGATCCAGCACCAGCGTCGTGGCACCGATGACGAAGGTCTCACTCACCGCTGCCCCACCGGTATTGATCGCGACCGTGACCAGCGAAGCGGAAAGCGCGAGATCCCCGAGCGTCACCGACGGTGTTCCGCTGAAGTTGCCTGCGAGCCCCGAACCGGTGATGATCAGCGATCCAGTGCCATTGGTGACTTTGACGAACTCCGCCGAGCCGTTGCCGAGCGCGAGCACGCCGTTGGCGACCGTCAGTTTTACCACGGTATCTCCCGAAGAAGTAGTCACCTGCTCGAGAACAAAACTGCCGCGCAACTCGTGGTCGAGCACGCGGATGAGACCACCGATCGCTGCCACCCGGACAAATTCTTCGGAATCATCGCGAGTATCGATCTCGACAATGAAGCTCCCCTGAAAAACAAGATGCGGAATCGTCGCCTCGACCACACCCGAGAACAGCGTCGCCTCGATCCCGGCATTGTCGATGATCGCCTGGCCCTCGGCCCCGGTCACGGTGATGACGTCGGTGCTGCCATCGCCGAGAGCAAGGTTCACCGCAGTCGCCGCGACCAGCACGACGTCGATATCGTCCGCCGTGCCGGAGACTTCATCCGCGCCCGCAGTCTGCTCGATCGAGATAGTGAATTCGCCGTCGAGCGACAGACCAAGCACTTCCAGCGACGTCGAGGAGGCGTCCGGCGTTTTCACCAGAATCGTTTTCGAGGCGAAATCCGTGGTATCAATCTCGACATCGAAGGTGCCGCTGAAATCAGCCTCCGGGAGATTCACCTCGAGACTCGCAGTGAAATCGACATCCAGCCCGCCGATCACGCGATCGTTGCCCTCGCTGTCCTGACCGAACTGGCGGGAAAATGTCCCGGTGAAGGCCGCGACGCTGGCGGTGATAATTTCCGTCGTCTGATCGCTGAGACCGAGACTTGCATTGGTCGCGGTGACCGTGACGTCGTCGCCATTGTCCACCAGCTCGAACGACTCGACACCGAGACGCTGACCGGCAAGATCAATTTCGACATTTTCCCCGGCGACCCGGACGATCGGCGTCGCACCGGCTGCTTCGAGCTGCACGCGAATGTCTTCTCCGGCAAAGCGCACCGTTTCGTCGATCGCGCCGCCGTTATTATAGTCGAGAGCGAAGGTCCCGGTCAGGCCCAGATCCTCGACATCAGTCCCGACCGTCGCGAGGATCGTGCCGGCGACCTCGCCATTGCGGACGATCAGCACACCGCGCGCATCGCTCAGGTTGAAAATGCCCGATTGGTCGCCGCCCGCACCGTCTTCGGTGTCACCAAACTCGGCGGCACCCCCGGTCAGCGCGATCGTGACGACCGAGTCGCCATCGGCAGTCAATTTCGATTCGACGAAAAGGTTGCCGGTGACGATCTGGCCGCCGAGATCGAGATCGAAGCTCGGCAGCTCGACCCGGAAGTACGGACCGCCCGGAAGCGTCACCCCACCGAATGGAGCCGGCAGATTGAGATTGCGCGTCTTGCCGGTGGTGTTGATCGCAACCGCGGCGTCATCGACCGAAAGATCGAAGTCGCCCTGACTGATGGCGAGATCGGCCACGGCGGCACCGGCGACGCCATCGCGATTGAGAAAAAGCTCGGCAGCACCATCGGTGAGCGCTGCAAGAGTGTTTCCGCCGTTGTCCCGGAGCGTGACGTTCACTCCACTCACCGAGACCTCGACATCGCCGAGCGCGTTGCGAACGAAAGTGAATACGCCGTCGATGTCGCCGTTGTCCGTGGTGAGTTTTCCGGGACCGCCGATCTCGTTTTCACCGTCGCCAACTGTGAGCGTGGTATTTTCGCCGTCCGCGCTGATCGCTTCGTTGGTAAAGCCAACTCCGACAAACGAGTTTCCTTTCGCGGCAAAGTCAGCGACGAAATTTGCGCCGGGTGCATTCAGCGTCGATGCGCGTCCGGAAATCGAGTAGGCAAGCTCACCGCTGACCGCATCGTAAATCAGCGCGGCATCGATATTCGAAAAACGAAGTCCGGCATTGTCGCCGATATCCGGGCGGGTGCCCTCGTCACCGATAAACAGGTTGGCGTCCGTCACGATAATCTCGGCACGAGTCTCCGCCGCGTTGTATCCGATCGAGATATTGCCACGCAGATCGAGTCCATCGAAATTGAGCGAGCCATCAAACGAAACGTTGGCAGCTCCTGAACCATTGATGACATTCAATACATCCGAAGTATCACCCCCCGCGTCGACGGTTACATTTCCGCCATCGGCGACCTGGCCGGGCTCATCATCGATCACGACGAACGAATATCCGGTGTCGGTCAAAATCGGCTCGAGGAAAAGTCCCTCACCAAAATCGAAGGTCAGTCCCTCGAACGCTTCGAACTCTCCGGTCGACGATGCGAATGTCAGGATCTCAAATTCGTCATCGACATCGGGAGTGAACCCGTCGAGAAACGCGACCCGCAAAGTGCCACCCAGATTTGCCGTTCCGGTGATCAGGATTTGGTCGAACTGCGGAGTGCCACCCGAGTTGTCGTTTCCGGCAATCTCGATCAGCAGCGTTCCGGTGTTGGTGAAGTCACCGGCGATGTTTTGAATGCCCGGAGAATTGCCCGGCGAAACAAGTCCGCGGTTGATCACGTTGCCGGCGATCGAACCGGTGCCGGAAAGTGTGTCGCCGTCGCCGAGGACAACGTCACCCACGACGAGCGTGTCCGGGGTGAGGTGGAGGTCACTTTGACCACCGATGGCGACTGATCCTGCGCCTGTTTTGATGCTTTGAGCAGAGCCAGAAGGGTCCGCTGCGGTGGCATCAGCACCGCTTTCTTGAGTATCCGAGGGGGTTTCAGGAGAAGCAACCGCCTGCGGCGGCCCTTTATTTTCAGGGACTTGCACGTCTTCGTTAGCAAACGTGTCTTCCTCATCGAGGACTGAAAAAGTGTTCCCAAGCGGAGCGGTGGTCGAGATCAAAATCGCCGAACCGGCCTGATTTTCAACGGCTGCGACAGGGGCTGATTGGCCGTTGTTCTGGCCGCTGTTCTGGCCGCTGTTCTGCCCGCTATCGGCCTCGCCGACCGGCCCTTCGGGGATCGCCTCGAGGACGTTTTCGGCCTCCTCCAGGACCGCATCATCTGCGTCCATTCCCTCGAAAAGGGCATCGGAATCGACCTCCGCTGAGCCCGTCTGAGCGGTCGGCGTGAGGGCTGTTTCAAGGTGTTCAGCAGGGCTGCCTGCCTGCGCTTCACGAGCCTGTTCTTCGATCACCGGTTCACTCGGAGCGGACACTTGCGCGTCGCCGCCGAGGGCATCCACAGGGGCGTCGACCGGCGCCGCTGAGAGCAGAATTCGCGGCTCAAGCGCCTCCAGCGCAAATGCTTTCGGGCGGTCCAGACACGCCGTTTCGAGGTCGTTTTCCGCACCGACCCGAAGGTCGTCAGCACGTGCCGCAGCACGGTTGTTGAAGCGAAATGCCATTATATAATCCCCAGAACACGACTGCCGACAGGACCGGCATGACATGCATACAAGTTAGCAGAATAGCGATTCCGCAAGTTAGGTCAACGCAAAAATAATAACTTTTCCAGTATTGATCTTCACACTTGCTATAATATCAACAAAAGTTAAATATATTGGCAATTTGCTAACTTGATAAGCTACAGGCGGCCGGAGCCCGCAAGGGTTTCAAGAGCCCTGTAAAACGGGCAAAACCAGCTTCGAAAAAAACACCGGGCAGCCGTTCCCAAGCCCTGTTTTTTCGAAATACAACCATCGACGATGCCACGAAGTCATCGCAACAAGCCACGTAAACCGCCATTTGCCCCTCCGTGAAAGAGGGCATGGTAAGCCCGCTTTCAACGCCTAAATCGGCCGCAAAAGTGGCCCGAATATCATCAGTGGGCGGTGCGCTGGCGAGGCTCAAATTCCACCTCATTTGAGCGCTTTAAAAACCAAAACATGCTTCGAAATTCGGCGTAAAATCCGCCAGAAAAACCGCTCGAGCCTCCCCTTTCGACTCGCCTTTATTGCCCGCTTTTTACAAGCGATATCGCTTTTGCATCAGCTGGCGAACTTTGCGGATCCACTGCTTGAGCAGCGGTTCATTTTGCAATTTCATGCGAATTTTTCCCGAAGCATCGTGTTGAAAAACGACTCCTGAAACATCCGCCAAAGCCGCACGAACTTCAAAAACCGGCTCTTTGGTGCGGCGTCCGGTGCGGTCGTTTTCCGCCAGTTCCACGTCGCCACCACCCAGCATTCCGAGAGCCGTCGAGGACAGATAGCGCACGTCAGCGGGAATGATTTGCAGCCCCTGCACCGGAATTTCTTCACCGGCCTGACCACGCAAACGGACGCTATTCTTTCCCGGTGCGGACTGATCGACCTGCTGCTCAAACAAATGGTGAGTCCGCGACTGGCTGATGACCGCCGAGAAATTGTAGTCCTCCTCGTTGACCACCCTGCCCAATGCCAGTCCACGGGGCAGCCAGACATCGCTCAATTCATGCAAATTCGGCGCAATCCAGAGCCCATCGTGAGGCGCGTAGACGGTCAATTCCCCAATCTGACGCTGCATATCGTTGAGCCGCATGTTGACGGCCGCCGACCATTTATCAAGGTAGGTCAGTTGGCCAAGTTCACCGTTTTCTTCGACCACCCCCCTGCGCACCACCGACTCGCTGCGGCGTGAAATTTCGCCGACCTGCGCCAGTTGCAGCTCGGTATTCGCCAGCCGCACCAGCGCCTGGCCGGCCTTCACCTGCTGCCCCGACGGCACCAGAATCTCGGCGAGCCGCCCGTCGACGCGGGTGTAGATGTCGCTGTATTCAGCGGCACGGACCACGCCTTCGGCTTTGGTATAGTGAGGAAACGGAATCACGGCCAGCAATCCCAGAAGCAGTAACGGGATGCCGATCGTGCAAAACATCGCCCTGCGCCGCACCGGCTGAAATTTCGGCGCCGTGGCGACATTATTGACCGCTTTAATGGTCGGGATCAGCAACCATGAAATCGCACCAATGATGGCAAAGATCAGGCCCACGATGAGAAATCGATCGGCCACAAACAGGATAATGCCGACAAACAGCAGCGTTTTGTAGATGAATGAAGCGATGAAGAAGAAGGTCAGCCACGCCGCCTCACGCTTTTTGCGCGTCGGAGGAGTCGCGGTTTGCACCCCGAAAAGGTAGCGATTGATCCAGTAGCCGACTTGACTGCTCGAGTTCTGATGAAGGTTCGGGTAATCGAGTAGATCGGAGAGGATGTAATAACCATCGAACCGCAGCAAGGGGTTGATGTTAAACAGAAAGGTCGCCACCGAAGCGATGAACACCATGTTGTAGGCGACGTTGTGGACCACGCCTTCACCGGAATAGGCCCAGACGATCATCGCCAGTGCGGCCACGAACATCTCAACGATCATCCCCGCCGCACCGACGTGGATACGCTGCTTTCGCCGCGTAAACGACCAGCTCGAACTGGCGTCCATGTACGGCAGTGGAGTAAATACCAGCAGCATCACCCCCATGATGGTTACCTGACCTCCGTAGTGGCGACACACGTACGAGTGACCAAATTCATGCAGGACTTTGGTAATCACCGCGCCGACGTACAGCCAGCCCAGGTTGCGCACCGAGAGAATACTTTGCGACTGATCCTTAAATTCCTGCCAGTTATCGGCGAGCAGTTTCAGCGCGAAGAATGCAGCGGCAAACCACAGCACCGCCCCTACCCAGCTCATCAACCAGCGAACTGCGGACAGGGTCGCTTTTAGAAAGGCATCAGGATTCCAAAGTGGAATACGGATAAACAGCAGGCTGGTAAGCTTGCCGATAAGTTCGCGCTGTTTGCGATCTTTCTGGCGGGCAAACAAGCGCTCCGAATCACCCGGCAGATTGGCCTGCAGAAGATTCGCGTGATACAGCTGTCCGAGCAGATGAATCACTTCGCCCTGTCCGGGGGCGTCGTCGCCATCCGCCGCGAGGGACTCCTCCCAGACATCGTCCACCGTCCGGTCATTCTGCAGCCGCGCAACGAATCGATACGCCGCCGGGCGCATCCGGTAAAACTGATTGGCGAAAGGATCCTCCACCACATACCACTTTTCGCCGCGGAAAAATTGTCGGCGCACATCCACACCGGGCCGAAGTCGCAGTTGCAACTTGGCCACCCGGTACCAGGAATCATCAAAGGTCGGAAGCATCGCTCAAAGCCAGAAGAACATTCTCAGGAAGTCGACCGTCCGGTGGGTCAACAGCCACATCAACGAACGCTCACCGGCATCGACCTTGCAGATGCCGGTCATGCCGGGCCGCCACCACTGCGCGGGATCATCTGAAATATCGGCGCGAAGTTTAAATACCGTACCCGTCTGGGTTGATTCGGGAACTGGATCCATGGGTTCCAGAGCGCCGTGATATTTTTCCTCGGGAAGACTGGTAAAGGCAAAGCGGCTGGCAGCACCGTCTTTTAAATAAGCGATATCGCGCTCATCGATCTTGAGCTCGACATAGAGACCGTCGAGCCGGACGATGCGCACCAGCAATTCCCCGCGTTGCACGGGTGCCGCGATGCGCTCCTGCAAGTCGCCTTCGATGACGATGCCGTCAAAGGGGGCCGCCACCTCGGCCTGCTCCAGACGATGCCGGACGATCTCCTGGCGGGCCTTACTCTGTTCCCCCTGAAAACGGGCGATCTGCATCAACGCAGGCCGTCCCGCCGCCTCCGCGGTTCGAGCTTCCCCCTGAAAACGTTGTGCCTCAGCTACCGTCTCGGCTTCCTGCAGAACCAGATCGCTGGTGTCGAGCGTAACCAGATTAGTCCCCTTCCCGACCCGGTCCCCGACTCGAAAATGCACCCCGCTGATGAATCCATCGAACGGTGCCGGAATCTGCGCGGTGGCAGTACTCTTCAGTACAAACGGCGCCCGGATGCGGTGCTCTATCTTAAATACGCATAGAAAAACAATCAGCGACAAAAAGAACACCGCCCCGAGTTTCGCCCAGGTGTGTTCAAAGCCGATCAATTTGGCGGCCGAGCGCCGGAAACCTGTTGCCCAGCGCGATCCCAGCCAACGACTGCGAAACTCGCTCTCCAACAACATCGGTCCGAGAAAGTCGCCGATCAAACGCAACACTTCGACCTCGTCGTTGCCGAAACCACCCGACTTCCTCTCGACAGTGATCACCCCAACCGGTTTTTTGTCGGCACGCAACGGCACCGATACGACGTGGCCGCTCAACTGCCGCTCAGCAAAATTCGAGTGCTGGCGGGTGATCTGAGTCGCCCCCTCCTGCGGCGGAAAAACGATCTCATCGTCCTGATCGAGCGCTTCCTCCATCACGATCTCCAACTCGCGCAATATCTCCGCACGCTTCTCCAACTTCTCGCTGTGCGAGACCGCCTCAACTTTTACATGATTGCCGTGCAACCATCCGAGCGAGGTCCGGTCGGACTGAAACCGGGAGGTCAGCTCATTGCAGAGACGCATCGACGCCTCGGCAAATTTTTCGCTCGCCTGAATCGTCAGCCCGACATCGAGCACCGTCGCAAAACGCGCCGCCCGTTGCTCGCCCGCATCTGAGTTCTGGTTCTTGAGATACGAACCGGGAAGATCGGCGTAGGCCGCGAGCAGCAAGCCGGCCTGTTCACCATCGCCGCCATCGAGCAACTGGATGAGCGCCACGGCGATCGATTCACTGCCCGCCTCCATGCGCACCGCGACCTGATCGTCGTCGGCGGCATAACCGTTTTCCAGGGCCTGTTCCGCCAGCACCTTCCAGCCACCCTCAAATGCCGACACGCCGCCTTTTTCTTTGGCCATCGCCCGCCAGGTTTGGCCAGTGGTGAGGTTAGGGCAACGCATCAATGTCGCACTCTGCGCGTCGACCAGACGAGTCATTGCCGACAGTAAGCGTTTCCAGAAGTCGCCGGGTGCCCCGGAGAATGACTTCAATTCTTGAAATTCCTGATGAAGAGGATGCATTCCGGGTCGGCGGCTAAAAGTTTTACCCAGCTACGGGAAGTTGCACTCTGGCGCGCATCCCCGCTTTGATTCGGTGCCCCGGATTGGACATCAGCAACTTCACCCGAACCAGTCCACTCGCCGGGTCGATCCGTGAATCAACAAAATCGACCGTCGCCTGAAACAGCTCGTCCTCCGAAACTTTGGGGAACTTCACCGCAATGTTTTCACCCTGCTTCAGCCACTTGAACGCCGAGTCATCGACATAGACTCTTATAAATACGGTGTCGATATCGATGACCTCGAAAATATCCTCAACCCGGTCGACTGACTCGCCCGCCTCAAACAGTTTGCTCACCACAATCCCGTCGAGCGGCGAAACGATAGTTTTTTCGTCGAGCCTCAGCTTGACCAGCGCCCGTTCCGACTGCAGGCGCTTGAGTTCCGTTTCACGCTCATCACGGTCCGAGGCGGTCCCCGAGCCCGAGGCGGCCAGACGTTTCGCCGTCTCGTATTCGCGTTCGGCCTGATCGATCAGCTGATCGTAACGCGTCAGCTCGAGAATCTCCTGTTCACTGCGCAGTTGGGCGAGCACATCACCTTGCTTAACGGTATCCCCCTCATCGACCGGAACCTGCGCGATAATTTCCTGTACCGGCGAACTGACGATCACCGACTTGAACGGCAACACCGTCCCCTCAACCTCTGCCGCATCGACTGAATATCCAACGGTAGTGCTGAACAATGCGATCAAAACGGACCTGAAAAATCTGCTGCTTAACATACTCCAAGTTTCTAACTCGTGAACGATTGCACTCATCTCATGAATCGCGACCTCTATTCCAGAACAATCGACCATCCGTTCAACCCGATAGACGATTGCCTTTATAATAGGCAGCCCAAAGCCGACCATTTCAACAAACTGCAAAAATCTTCAAAGGATTCCAACCGATGCGGTCGATCAATCAATCGACCAGGTACACGACACTACGACGCCAAGCGCTCGCATTAATAAATTAACCTTGAAACTGTCCACGTTTAATCCGCTACCTGGAGCTTCGAGCGGAAGCCGCTGAGTGTCCGCAAACGCAGCAATGCAATCCGCCACGTTCGAGTTGAGCGCAGATCGTCGACGCCTCCCCGAAAACAAATAACAATGATTGATCTTACTCTCAGAGACCTATAACCTATTTTAGCTGTTAGCCTCTAAGCGGACGGGCATCGGGTCGAAAAAAGCCGGCGATCGACCGCTTGTCTCAGCCGGAAATTTTCTGCTTTCAATATTTTGAGTATGTTTAATACTAAATCATCTGAGACTGTCAGATCCGTTTGAGGCGACTCGCGCCACATTACCCAAACAAAGAGAGCTAGTGAACAGCCGTCACGATTATCTCGCCCGAATGCTTCGAATTTCCTGTTCGAGTTTCGCGTATGTCTGCCTGACGCTTAATTCCGCTTTCGCACAGACGGAGACCATCACCTTCGACGAGGTTGTCACCCAACCGGTCGACGATCTCGCCGTCGAAGGTGTCACCTTCGATTTTAAGGTCGGTGGCGTTGATTCTGCCGACGCCACCTTCAATGCCCCCGGATTTGCAGGTCAGAACTTTACCGACTTACAAGTCCTCGAAGGCGATGCCAACGGCATCCTGACCATCGACTTTGACAAACCGGTGGCGACTTTCCAGTTTGGAGCCACCCTTAATTCCACCGCGCTGGCCGCCACTCCCGGCCTCACGGTAGATCTGTTCGGAACCAACCTCGCCCCGCTCGGCACCATCCCGCTTGCCTTGAGTTCAGTCGGCGTCGTTTACCTTGAAGGTCAATTTATCTATCCGGGCGGGCCTCCCGTAAGCAGGGCGAGGATTGATTTCGTCGAAGCCTCGGCCGGGGTGCCGGCACGCTTTCAAATCGATAATCTCAGTTATGTCCTGTATGTGCCGCCGGTCGTCATTGCACCGGAGAAGCCAGCTGCCGTTGTTCCCCCCGGACAACCGCGACGGGTACCGCCGCCGGTAGCTCCGCCATTTCTGATCGTCGACCTCGAAGCCATCGCGGCAGCGACCAGCAGTGGCCTCGCCATGCCGTCGGCGCTGCAAGGCATTCTGCAGTCGGTGAACCAACCGGCGCTGCGCGATATCAACAGCCGGCTTTTCCGGGCGCGCACGCAGCGCCCTGTCATCAACTCGGACACCATGGCCGGAGGTTCTCTGACCCGCTACATGGATTTTGCCGCCCGCCAGAATATCGACGCGCGCGTTGCCCTGGGCATGCGCGAGGGCCGCGCCGTGCAGGTCGAGGTCTACGACACCCTGCAGGTGTCTCATCCCTTCGCCATGCAAGGCGGCTACATCCCGATCGCCACCGGAGTCGCCACCACTTATGTGACGGCCGCTCCTGAGGGTGAAGTCGCCAACGCCAAGAATCCCCACCCCGCCGCCAACGCCGAACCCGCAGCGCGCCGCTGGCAGGTCTTTTCGTCGTTTGATTACGGCAATGATGATCTCGAAGAACTCAGCTCGACCTTTCGCGGTTACCAGTCCCATACCTACTCCGGAACTGCCGGCGCCGAGTACCTGATCAACGACTGGCTCGCTACCGGCATCGCATTTACCCATCTTGAAAATCAGTCGGAACTGGCCGGCGACCTGGGTTCGATCGACATCGAAGGGCAACTCTACACCGCCTATGTCACTGCATTTAATAAAGGCTACTACGCCGACTTGCTGGTCAGCTACGGAAACTACGACAATCACCTGAGCCGAAATCCACGCTTCGGAAACAACGCCTCCGCCGACCCCGAAAGCGACAGCCAAACCTACGCCTTGAATCTGGGTAAAAACTTTGCCCTGACCGATCACGTGAAGACCGGGCCGGTGCTCGCCACCGAATACAATCGAGGCAAGATCGACCGTTACACTGAACGCGGCAATCAACGCGCCAATCTTATCTACAGCGGTGCCGGTTACGACTCACTGATTACCCGCCTCGGCTGGCATCTCAGCCACAGCACCACGCTGCAACGCACCGGCATCCACTCGCAAATCCGCCTTGCCTGGGAAAGAGAGCATCAACCGCAGGACGATCAGGTATCGGCCTCGCTTGAACAATCGCCCTTCCTTCTGGTCACACCCGGAGTCGGCAGCGAACGCATTGGCGGCTTCAGCACCAGCAAAGACCAATCCCACGCGGGCACCGACTGGCTTGCGCTCGGCGGAGGCATTCGCTTCGAGTTTTCCAACCGAGTCGACCTGCTGCTCGACTACGAGGCCCGTTTGTTCCAAAACAACAAACTGACCCACTTCGCCTCGCTCAAGCTGAGCTACGAATTCTAGCAGCGAACCGAGCGCCGGTCTGTGCAGAAATGCTAACGCGGGCACCTTGACGTGCCCGCCAGGCGTGATCGCAATCGCCCCGGCAGCTCGACGGCGTTCATCGAATCAAGATTGCGCCAGCAGCATTTCGCTCCCGATTCGGGCCATTCTGCTCCATCGAACTCGTTGCCCTGCAGGCCGGAACGAGAAATCCTGCTTGCCGAATGGGTATTAATCGTCAATATGAACCATCACTTGTTCTTAATGATCAAGGTAAACAAACCAATATTATGGCTAAGAAAAGAAGCACCCTCGACAAAAAATACACCAAAACTCAGATCGTTGAACACATCGCCGAGTCCACCGAGCTTACCAAAGCTCAGGTCAACTCCGTGCTCAGTTCGCTGAGTGAGGTGATCGACCTGCACATCAAAAAGCGTTCCGTCGGTGAATTCGTTCTCCCCGGGATTCTCAAGATCACGACTGTGAACAAGCCGGCCGTGAAAGCGCGCAAAGGCATCAACCCCTTCACCAAAGAAGAGCAGATGTTCAAAGCGAAACCCGCTTCGACGGTCGTTAAAGTACGCCCGCTGAAAGCGCTCAAAGACATGGCGGGATAAGATTTCCCGATCACTTCAAAAATCAAATTAACAAAACTAAGCTGCCTTCCGGAAACGGGAGGCAGCTTTTTTGGTTGTTTGGCTTCGGGTAGAGCCCGCGACCTTCGATCGGGAATGCCTGCCGGTCGCAGCTCTCCCGGCGCATGTCGCTGATCATCTTTTGATATTTGGTCCCCGTCCCCGTCCTTATGTCCCCCTTTGTCCCTGTCCTCTACTTTCCCCGACCCCGCTTAAAACTTGTAGGCCAAACCCATCGCCTCATTTCTAACATGACCTCATTTCCGGCAGTGCCGTCACACGTATGACAGAAACCGCGCCGTCCTCTCCGGAGAAAATCGCAGGTAAGACGTAAACAAGATATCAGCATCGGTGGGCGGCCGGCATAAGTCTGCTTTCAAACTTGTGCATGCCCGGAAAATCAGCGCACTATTTGACGCACTTCCGACTCGCAATGCGCTACCACGCCTTCATCAGCTACAATCAGCGCGACAACGCCTGGGCGGAGTGGCTTCATCACGGCTTGGAGACCTACAGGATTCCGAAGGGGCTGGAGGAGAAGGCTGAGCAATACGCCGGGGAAGACTTTCCGAAAAAACTCTTCCCGGTTTTTCGCGACCGCGACGAGTTGCCGTCGGCGCACACCATTTCTGAAAAGGTGAGGGAAGCTCTGGCGGAGTCCCGAGCACTGATCGTGATCTGTTCACCGAACTCGGCACAAAGCGAATGGGTCGCAACAGAGATTCAATTTTTCAGGGAGCTTCATCCTGAGCGCCCCGTGCTGGCGCTGATCGCCGACGGAGAGCCACCCACCTGCTTTCCCGACGCGCTGATGCTTGGCGGAGAACCGTTGGCCGCCGATGCGCGGCTGGAGGGCGACGGCAAGCCGGACGCGAAATTGAAACTGATCGCCGGACTGCTCGGCGTAGGCTTTGGAATTATGAAGAACCGTGAAACGAAACGCAAACGCCGTCGGCTGATCATAGCGGTGTCTGCTCTGTCTGCCATCACCCTGAGCTTTGCCGGGCTTACACTATGGGCATTACGGGCAGAGCGCGAAGCAAGCCAGCAACGCCATGCCGCTGAGACCAGTCGCGAGCTGGCCGAGCGGCGGGAGGGTGAGGCGGTCGCGGCGAAGCAGGTCGCAGAGACGACCTCGGATGTCAATCGACGTTACCTCTATCTGGCGGAGATGAATCTGGCCGGGCGTTCTCTTAATGAACCTGGCGGAGCGACCCAGATCAGCGAGATCCTCGACCGCTGGAAGCCAGCGGGAGGTGAACCGGATCTGCGTGGCTGGGAGTGGTACTACCTCAAGGATCAGCTGGAGGGTGCCTCCCTCGTCATCAGCCATCGATCGCCGGGTCACGCGTTCCTGGGACCGGAGGGAGATCGCCTCATCGTTCGTGGTGGAAACGGTTTCTCCGTATGGGATGCTCACAGCGGCGAGCGCCACAGTAGGGTCGGGCGATGGGTGGAGGGGCAGTCTTCGCGCTCCCTGGCGTTGAGTCCGGATGGAACGCGGGCCCTGCTGACCTACAACACCGGTAGCGTCGCGGTGTGGGACGTTGATGCGGCCTCCCAGATCTGGGAGGCCAGCAGTCGCGATGAGAATGGGGACGGCGCCTGGGCAGGTCTGTGGTCGTCCGACGGGCAGCGTGTGGCCAGCCTGACCAGGACGGGAATTCAGCTGTGGAATGCCGCTACGGGCGAGGGCCTGATGAGTATTGCCGCCGGGGAGGAAGAGCGATGGCGGCACATGGCCTGGAGCCCTGACGATCAGCTTTTCGCCATCGTTGCGGAGGGAAGTAAAGAACTTTTGCTGGTGGACGTCGACAGCGGGGACGTGGTCCGACGAGCCCCCATCGGATTTTCGTCACCAACCTGCATCGACTGGAGTCCTGATGGACAGCATTTGGCGCTCGGCACGTCGAACTGGAAGGCGGTCACGGGAGACATTGACACTCTGAAAATGGTTGGCATAGCGGATCATCACGGACGGGTGACCTCCGTGGCGTGGAGTCCCGATGGCCGGCATCTCGCCACCGGTGGAGAGGATGCTGAGGTGAAGATCATCGCGGTGGATGGCGCAGAAGAATCCACGGTCCGCCTGATCGGTCATTCGAGCAGTGTAAACAGTCTCGAATGGAGTGCGGACGGCAGACGGATCGTGTCCAGCGCTACCGGTAGTGACGCACGGATCTGGGAGTTTGATGGCGATTCTGAAGGGCAAGATTCTGGCTTGAGCGGCCACCGGAATTGGGTGGATGCCGTGGCCTGGAGTCCGGATGGCACCCGCATTGCGTCATGTGGCAATGATCGGACGATCATCATTTGGGATGCGACCTCACGGCAGCCTCTGCGTGTTTTGAAGGGCCACTCCCAGCGTGTCTGGAAGGTGGTATGGAGTGCCGATGGGAAGCGGCTGGCCTCTTGTTCCCAGGACCGGTCGGTTCGAGTGTGGGAGGCGGACACGGGCGAGGTGCTTAGTGTTTTCGACGACATTCACTTTGGCAAGGTAGGCGTCGATCTGGGGCCAGAGGGTGCGACCGTTGCGACCTTCGGGCGGGACGGAAAGCCCCGCCTCAGTGATTCCCAGACAGGTGAGCTGCGGTGGGTGCTGGAGCATCCCGGAGGGTCAAACAAACTGGCCACGGATCCGGAGGGAAAACGCCTGGCAGTGGCGGGCGCGAATTGGGTGACAGTCTGGGACCTTCTATCAGGCGAGGAGATTCAGCGTATCCAGCTCGAAAGGGAGTCAGTCGGCGCCACGGGTGGTGGTGAATTGGTCTGGGAGGACGACGGAAAGCGAATAGCGATCGGTAGCCGCGATCGGTTGATTCGAATCGTGGATCTTGACGCGGAACGCCAGGTGATGGTTCTGCGGGGGCACTCCGCCTTTATCGAAAACCTGGCCTGGCATCCTACCGAACCGCGCCTGGTGTCCTCGGATCTCAACGGCACTGTCCGCATGTGGGATATGGAGACCGGACGCCAGACCCTTGAATTCTCCAGGAAGGAAAACGTATGTCACGGTCTCGCCTGGAGCCCCGACGGGCGTGAACTCGCCACTACCGGGAACGAGGGCTACGTCATCCAAATCCGTTTGGCGGAGATCGGGGATGAGAAAGCTACGGTGTCGCCTGAGGCATCGCCGGGGCGCGACGAATAAATCCTCGAGACGCTGCTCGAGCGCAAACGGCGAGATCACAGGCGGTCAGCTGGCGAGTGGTGGAGAAACAGGTCAGGCGGCAAGTTTCGGGATAACGACGGAAAGAAGCCGCATCGACTGCCCCCTGCCCCTCGGGCCCAAAGCCGGCATATGCGGCCGAGGGAAATAGGGCCAGGTATGAATAACGCTCAGTTTGGCGGCTCGATTGGCTTCAAACTTTGCTCATTTAACCAGCTTGATATAATCCCCTGAACTGTCGTGGGCTGTGAGAAAAAGAGGAAGTGATCCTCACCGGTGATGAAATGGGTCTCGACGTTGAGACCTGCGTCGATGAGTCGCAACGCGCCTTTTTCGACATACTTCATGGGAACGCGTCGGTCGCTATTTCCCGAAATAATGAGACACGCCAGAGAGCGGTTTAGCGAGAACCTGTCTCGATCGATCCGATCAGGATCGATCACCGGAGAGAGATAGATCAGGCCCGCAAGCACATCGGCGAAATGCGGAGCGGCATGTGTAAGACCTGCTCCCCCGTTGGATATTCCAGCGAGAAAAATTCGCTCTGGATCAAATTCCGGTCGCTGCCGGCAATAGCACAGCGCCTCCTCGACAGTGCGGAGCCCCTCATCATTTCGCCATTCTCCGATGCCGAAAGACGGAGCCACCAATGCGAATCCGAGATTGTCCGCTACCGACTTCCAAACCCACAAGTAGCCCTTGAAGTTACCCAGGCTGCCATGAAGAAACAGGATGACCGGACGTCTCTCCAAAATTGTGTTGGGAAGGTAAACAAACCGATGGCCGGTCGGAGTGCTGGACGAAAACGCATCTGAGTAAACCTGTCCGAGGGCGCTGGGAATGTCATGAAACTCAGCTTCCCGGCGCATTGGCTCGTAGATTTGCCAAATCGATTGGCGGAGGCGATCGCTCCGGCCGCTCGAGAGGTAAGGATCGAAAGCGGCGAAAAATCGGCTACCCATCAAAACTTGATCGACTTCTGGAACGAGATTTGACGGGGTCCAACTCCGAAACTTGGAGCTGCCCTCATAGTGAGTCGAAAGACCGGTGGGCAAGTTAAGTTCGTGCGTTTCCGACGGAGCAAGAATCCATGCGACCACAACAGAGGTGATGCCGAACGCGAAGGCGAAACTTGCGCCAATCCCAAAACGGGATCGAAGCTCATGGATAGACAGCAATGCAGCAATCGAAAACCATGTGACCAATACCCCCCCGCTGACAAGCCTCCCTTCCAGGGTCACCGTCGAAACCGCCAGAAGCAGTGTCATTCCGAGAACAGGAAGGGTCAGCAATACCCAGATGATCTTTCCCACGCCCCGGAGATCCATCGTTGAATTATCTCAGATTCTCCCTGCCCGGAGAAACGAAAAACGAGATAGATCGCAGGATCAGGCGACCTGTTTCGACTTTTGTCCGATGACAGCGAGATCAGAGACTAAGGCTAGGCGATAAGACAACACCTTTACCCTACCTCAAGTGGTCAACATATAAGGTAGTGACGCAATAGAAGAAGCCGAAATTTTAACATTCAGCCTCCCCCCTACTCAACCGCCAGCCAACGCACGGCGTCGATGATGACATGCCCGTCGGTTGCTTTGTTTGAAATCGTAACGGTTCCGCTTTTCTCAAACACAAAGCGCCCCACCGAAGCAAAACCTCCGCCAGCCTCCGGCGCTTTGCGCTGATCCAGCGTCACCTCCTTGATCTCGCCTGCGCCGTGTTCAACCGAAACCGGGACGTTGCTGGCGCGATTCTGATTGGTCGTGTAGGCAACTTGCACCTCGTAGGTTCCGGGTTTCGGCAACTCGGTCGTGAAAACTGCCGTGGCCTTGCCATCGCGGGCGTCGCCGTCGTGCTGGTAGCCGTGATGGATCCCCTGATTCAGGGTCGATGCAGCCCAGGCTCCGCTCAGCGTGGCGGCGCTGTCATCGACGACCACACCGTCCAGTGATGTGAGCTTGGTAAATCCGGGGCCGCCCGCCCTAACCGGGGCAGTGTGAAACAAAATCTGACCGTCGGCTTCGAGCCGGGTCTTGAGCCGGGCATAATCGATCTGCTGAACCGCCACCTGGTCATCGATCGCCAGACAGGCGGCCGTCGCCGCGGACTGCCCGAGCACCATGAACACCGGTTCCATGCGAATCGAGCCGAAGGCCATGTGACTGGCGGAAAGGCACACCGGCACCAGCAGGTTGTCCGCCTCCTGTTCGCTCGGGACCAGAGAGCGGTAGCTGATCGGATACGGCGGAAACCCGCCGACCTGAACGTCGCCCTCGTTGCGCACCTCGCCGTTTTCGTCGAGGTGGCGCTGCACGTTGTGCGAATCCATGGTGTAGGCCCCCATACCGACCGAATCCTCGACGGTGTCCGCCGCGCGCTGCTGGCAGTGATTTTGCGTCATCACGAAATCACCGACCATGCGCCGCGCCTCGCGGATATAGAGTTGTTGCTGCCAGCCATCGCCGGCTTCGAACTCGTCTTTGCACATCCCCCAGCGGGCGACGCTGTTGCGAATCTTGTCGGGCACGCGCGGGTGATTGGCCAGGGTCCACATCAAGCCCTGCTGGTAAAGTAGATGCTGCGCCACGATCTTCTCCCGTTCGGCGTAGCTGGCTTCAGGATAGTCGTAGTTCTGACCGATGAAGTCGGTCGAAAATCCGGTGCGATTGTTGGTGTCGGTCTTGCGGTTGGGCATCGATGAGTTGATCCACGGCATGCCACTTTCGCCGGCCTCAAAGTTGCGCAGCAACAGCTCAAACCAGGCTTCGTCATAACCGTCCGGCTTGTGAAACGGAATCCGGTTCTGCGGATGATCGGTCAGGCACATCCGGAAGCAGTAGGCCTGCACCCGGCGATCTTCCGAGCCCTCCTCGCCCGGACCGGCCGGATCGATGAACGGCAGCAGCCCGCTCTGCGGATCGCCTTTCACCCGATACGGGTCGACCCCGGCGACGAAATTGTGGTGTTTCGCCATCGCCGTCTGCACCCCGTTGAGGGTTTCTCCGTAGGTCGCGTTGGCCTCGCGCCCGACCGTGTAACGAACCCCTGCCGCCGCCAGCAGATCGCCCTCGTAGGTCGCGTCGAGAAACATTTTTCCGGCAAAGCCACGGCCCGACTCCATGGTGATCGAGACGATGCGGGCACCGTCCTTGTTTACCCCGGTCTCGCGATTGAGCCGCTCGTTGTAGATGATCTTCAACCCGGTTTCCTCGATCCACTCGCGATAAACCTTAAGCGCCGCACTTGGCTCGAACGTCCACATGGTCGGCTCGCCCTCCGTCGAACGGGTCTGGCCTCCGTCGCGATATGCCTCACGCTTCTGCCAGTTCCAAGCCGCCGGGTCGTCGTAGTGCCGCCGGATGCGCGCGTAAAACTCGCGCGACAGCCCACCGATCACCTGCTTGTTGCCGATGTCGGTTTGCCCGAGCCCGCCCGTCGTCAGTCCGCCTTCCCGGTTGGTCGGCTCGATCACCACCACCGATTTGCCCATCTTCAATGCCTGCATTCCGGCGACGATGCCCGCGCTGGTGCCGCCGTAAACGACGACGTCGTAGCTTTCCACATCAGGCTTCTCCTGCGCCCGCGCGGCCACTGGCCAATGAATTTGAAAAACTGACAGCCAGAGTGCCAGCAACAGTACCGAAATTGAGGCTGGACGGAAGAAATGCGCAAATCGGAAAGTCATTTTAGATTGGGAAGAAATTTCAGGGGCGGGAAACTTCAGGAATTCTTGTCCGAGATTCCGGTCAGGCGAAAAAATAACGCGTTTACCGCCACGAAGGTTAATGGGCAGGAAAACGAAGAGATTAGAAAGGCGGGGATTCTGACACGGATCGCCTGATAGCGAAACTCGAAATCGTGGAACCCATCTGAAAAACTCGCACGCCGCCACACGCCGTGTTCCATGACTGATTCCTTACCACCAACCGGCGCAGCTCAGTTTTTCGACGCCACCTTCGCGGCGGCCGGTTCACCAATGCAGACCAGTTGTCCGTCCTCGGTGCTGAGAAACAGCCGATTCTCCGCCAGCGCCAAACCGTCCCACATCGGAGCGGGAACTTTGCTCTCTGAAAGCGTCGAGCCATCTTTGGTGTTGATCACTTTCAGCGTGCCATCCTGATGAACCACGTAGAGGCGCTCCTGCGAATCCATGACCATGCCGTAGAGTTTATTCTGCAGCTGCGCCTGGCCTTCCACCGTGGTCGGCTTGAGCAGTTCCTCAGGGGCATCGCTCTCCGCCCAGGGGTTCACTTTCCAAGTCGCTTTCTCGGCGATGCGATCACTGCGATAAGGGCGTTCACCTTTTCTACCCTTGCCGGCCGCTTCCCATCCGGTGATCCACTTGCTGTCGAAAGCTTCGTCGTTGTCGAAATCGCGTCGATAGAGCGCCGTCGTGCTGTTCAGCGCTCCGACAATGGTGTTGTCCCGATAGGCGCAGAGAGGGCGGCGGTGAGCTTCGTTGGAGAAGCGATGAATCTGACGGAATCCGTAAGTCCAGGTTCCACGCTCAGCGAATACCGTTCCGCCACCGGTGTTGAGTTTGGCAAATCCATTCCAGGCATCGACGTCGATGTCTTTGCCGTCGACAGAGATCAGCCAGCGTGACATGGCGATGCGATCACCTTCTTTGTGCAGAAGGTCGACCGGATCAAACTCGAGACCGGAGTTCTTGTAGAAGCCGAACGATTCATCGTTTTCGCCGTCATAGCCTTTCTGAGGAATGCTGTTGTGCTTCATCACCCAGTTCTTTGCCCCCGTCATCGGGTCCACGGAGAAAATGAACACGCCACCGTCGGACAGTTCCTGACGTCCAGCAGCGAAGTAGGCAACGTCATCCATGACCAGAACCGAACCGGCAACCGGCCAGGCGGATTCGATCTGACCGTAGGCCCCCATTCGTTCATCAATCGGAGCGGCCTGAAACTTCCACACCGGCTTGCCGTTGTCGGCTCTCACCGCATGAACGTAACCGGCGTGGTCGCCGAAAATCGCCAATCCATTGTGAATCGTCGGCGGTGTATCGACTCGCCCTCTGGCGGTAAATCTCCACGCGACTTTGCCCGATGCGGTATCGATGGCGACTACTTCATGGGCGTCGGGACGGGCGACATAAGCGCGACCGTTGGCGATCGTCGGCGGGCTGAGCCGACCTTTGACGAACGGGTTGTCGCTCCAATCGAAACGCAGCGGACTGGAGGCAGCGAGAGAATCTTTCTCCGGAGCAATCGCAACAGCCCACTGAATGGCGGTCTGTTCCGGACCGGCCGCAGCCGAACTGGAACTGCGCCAGACATCGCTGCGATACATCGGCCAGTCGGATGCCGATGGCTTGGGCGCCTCGGGATCGGCGCTGGCGCCTTCTGCGGTCACGGAAAATTCGATTTGATCGGCGGGCAGTGCGGGAGCGTAGTTGCCCGTCGCGACACCGGGATGATCGGGCGCCATCGCCACGTAGCCGCGCAGCATCGGCCAGCAGGTGCAATGTTTGGGCGTTGCGTAGATCAAGCCGTTGGCCGGAGTGAAGCCATTTTCGCGCGAGCAATTCGACTTAGTGATCGAATTGAGCACCAGGTTGCCGGTTTTGAGATCGGTCATTTCCACGACGCCGGAGAAGATCATATTGACCGTCGCTACCGGTGGAGCGCAGTGGCCGAGCCCTGCCGGCAAAGTCGTTTTGGTCTCACCGGTGTTGCGATCGAGCGAGGTCACTTCAACGGCCTGAAACTTGGCTTTGTCCTTATCGTCGTAGTCGAGCTTGCCGCCCTGTTGAATCCACAGGTCATCACCGATGAACATGGCCCGCGCCTGGCGATTGTGATTCATCCCGGGAGCGTAGGTTTTTTCCCAGGAGAGCGCGCCGTCCTCGGCAGAGACAATGTGAATGCCGTTGTCGGCGTCACTGTTATTAAGACTGGATACTTCATAGGTGAGCTGATCGCCGTAGAGGACGCTGCGCTTCACCTTGTCCAGCCAGGGATAATCGGAGTTCTGCCACAGCACATCACCGGTGTAGAGATCCACGGTGACCGCTTCGGATTTTTCGCCCCTGCGCGGCTCACCTTGAATGTAGCTGACCCGATCGCTGCCGGCGACAACGGTGCGCGCAGAAGACGCCAGTTTCTTCCACAGGATTTCCCCGGTTTCTGCGCTGAACGCATAGACGCCGGTGGTGCAGGTCGCCACCACGGTGCCCTTGTGCTGCACCAGTTCCTGCGGCTTGACGATCTCTGGAAAGGACCGCACGATCTCACCGGTCTCCGAATCGAGAGCGACCAGATTCTGGGTGGGGAATGCGACGGCGAAGAGGTATTTTTCGGTCGCGACCGGACGGGCAAGATCGCCGCGCAGGCGCTTCATGACAAAGTTGGCCGGATCCATTTTGTCTTCCGCCTGAGTAAGATCCCGATGCCACAGACGCATGCCGTTAAAACTGTCCCGAGTGAGTGCGTGTCCGTAAAAGTTACGACCGTCATCGCTGACCATTCCTTCCACTTCGGTCCCTGAATGGCCGGCGATCCAGCGAATTCGTTTGGGTTCGCCAACTGCGGTATCCGGAGACACCGCGTTGCCGTCGGCATCGTGACGGGAATGCGTCCAGTGACCCATACTTTCCGGCCATGGTTTGTGGGCGACGACCCACTTCTGGTTGCCATCGACCAGCGAGGAAACTTCCTCGATGAACTCGAATCCGGCCTTTTCGAGGACTTCCTGATTCATTGAACCCGGATCGGTCACGACCACGGCACCCTCCGGAACCAGGACACGAAAAATCTCTTCGGCAGTCGCGGTGTTCGGCCCCGCGACGATGAGGTTAATCAGATTTTCGGTATATGGCAGATGCGAGTAATCCGAAACCGTCTCGGCGGAGGCAACGCCGTAGACCTGTTGTTTGTGCAGATTCTCGCGGGCCTTCTCGATCGCTTCGCTTCCGGTATCGAGGACGTGAATGATGTAGCGACCGGTCCCGGCCAACTGCGTAGCGACTTCGGTGTCGGGCGCTCCAAGCTGCACCACCAGGCCACCGTGAATCTTTGCCAGCGTTGCAGGGCTTTCTTCATCCGCTCTTATCACGGGACCCTGCCAACTCAGTACGAGGGAAAAAAAGGAAAAACAGATAAAAGCTTTCATAATGAAATTTTGATAAGCGACGCCAGACGAAATTCTCAGGTTTATGTCGTTGAGAGTCAAAGCCATTGGCCGACACCATCGCGTCACCCATCAGTCGATCGGGAGCGGTAACTTTGGCACCGGTCCAGCAACCTTGAACCTCGCTCATCATCTCCTCGCTGAATCATAAAAGTCGGGCTATAGCAGTGATCTCGACTACTTATGCACCGATCGACCACACCGTACATTCACGACATTGACCAGAACAGCCCGCACCGACAAGTCACCCCAAGCGATGCAGGTTAAGTCGAGTACATCGTGCACGTCCAGTCTTCGGATCGCGTCCCTGCGTTCGAGTGCCCAGCTCACGAATTCATGAATGCCATCTCGAAAACAGCCTATTACTGCTGCGGGGCCCGCGCGCAGGACGCGGCTTCGGCCCGGCCGGTCTGTGGCGACATCCATGCAGCCACCTTCCTCGCCGGGGAAGGTGAAGCGATCTTTGCCGATTTCGCCGGCGAATTTCGACCGAACCAATCCAACGTCGCACGCCACCGGATCATCGATGACCACGTCCGTGAGGCGCTGACCAGCGATCCGCAGCGATCGATTGTCGTCATCGGTGCCGGCTTCGACAGCCGTCCCTACCGGCTGGCCGGTGGACGCTGGATCGAGCTCGACGAGGCATCAGTCATTGCCGCCAAAACCGAGCGCCTCGCCGAAGAAAAGTGCCCCAACCCTCTGACCCGCATTGCCATCGATTTTGCTCAGGAATCGATCGCAGAGAAACTTGACGGCCTCGTCACCGAGGCGCCGCTCGTCATCGTCGAAGGCGTCATTCTCTATCTCCAGTCCGGGCAGCTCAGCCGCCTTTTGAGCGACCTCGGCCGCCTCTTCCCTGAACACGAACTCATCTGTGACCTCATGACCGTGCCGTTCGTCGAGCGTTATGGCCGCCGTCTGCATGAAAAGCTGAGCGCGCTCGGAGCGAGCTTCACGGATCTTACCGATCACCCCGATCAGCCGTTCCGCGAGGCCGGCTACCGCCTCGTCGAACGAACCTCGATCATCGCCCGTGGCGCCGCCCTCCGGGGAGATACCATCGCCGCGCTGATCGTCCGCTGGTTCCTGCCCACGCTGCGGCACGGCTACGCGATCTATCAATTTCAGCGGCTCCCAACCGCCCCTCTCGCGCCGGAGCATTGAAAGTCAGATACAGGGACCGGACAGATAAAAATGGCACTGCGCGCGGCGGTCGTCTCGATAGTGAATAGACAGCCAGGCGGCAGGCAAAAGCAGGGCGGGCGCTCTGCTCGGCACTCGAAGCGTGCAGCGAGTGCACCAGGCGTGCGGCGCGAGCAACAGCCCTGTCCGGTCTCCCGAGCCCGCCAAGGCAGCAACGCAGACCCAGGCCCCTGCTCCGCTACATCCGCTTTACCTTGAAGCTGCGGAACTCGACCGGATCGCTGTGTCCGGCGAAACCAATCAGGCCCCTGGTGTTATCCAGGCCTTTCGGCGGATTCTTGATCTGGCTGCGGTCGAAGGTGTCGATGTCGGCATCGAGGATTTTGGTGCCATTCAGCGTCACCGTGATGCGCTGGCCCTGCACTTCGATTTCCTGAAAATTCCACTCTCCGGCCGGACGCAGGTAGCCGTGTTTAGCGCCGACACAGTGATAAATCGAGCCGTGGTATTGATACGGTGTCAGACCATTCTTACCGGCAGCGGCCTGCTTCTCGTTGTAGCCATCGCTGTCGATGACTTGCAGTTCGAGGCCATCCGACGCCGAACGACCACCGAGCGGCGTGCGCAATGCGATGCCGTTGTTGCCGGCTTTGGGAAGCTTGAATTCGACCCGGATTTTGCCGTTCTCGAATTCCTCCATGGTCAGCAGGTCACCGCCTTTGCCTTGTTTGCAGCGCACCTTGCCGTCGACGACCTCGTAGCTGTCGACCGCGCCCTGCCAGTTGCTCAGGTCTTTGCCGTTGATCTGCTCGACGAAGCCTTCGGCATCGCGGGCGGCGAGCTCTTTGTTGGCTTCCTCGGCGCTGATCTCACGGATGAATACATTGCGCCAGCGAATCTCGCTGCCGTGGGTTTGCAGTTGGATCGGACCTTTGGCGAAGGCAGGATCTTTCATCCAGCCGTTGGGCATCTTTTCCTGATCCTTGGCGTCGCCTTTGTTCGGTTTTCCGTAGGCGAGATAGCCGGCCTTTTTATTGGCGAAGAAATTTTCCAGCACCGCGTTGTCGACCACGGTCTCACCGTTAAAAACGATGGTCACCCGTTCGCCGATCATGCGGATTTTAAATTGGTTCCACTCGCCGAGAGGCTTGTCCATTTTCTTGCTCGGGTCTTTGCCGGGCGCGCCCTTGCTGTTGTTCCAGAGACCGCCCGAGCCTTTGGCGCGACCGAGACCTTTGGGATCGTCCTCAGCGGGATCCCAAATCTGCACCTGCGGAATGCCGCGCAGGTAGACCCCGCTGTCACCTGCGGGCAGCGCCTTGTATTCGACCCACATCTCAAAGTCGCCGTAGTCCTTGTCAGTGGTCAGATAGAGCCCCTTGCCGTCATTGACCAGCTCGCCGTTCTCGACACTCCAATGGGCGTTGATGTGATTCCCAGGGTCATTGCCCTTGGCATCGGTCAAACCACCTTCGACCGATTTCTTTTTGTAGTCCGCCCGCTCCTCCGGCGTCATGTTCCAAAGTTCCGTCGGATCCTTTGTGCTCCAGCCATACCAGCCGGAGAGATCCTTGCCATTGAAGAGAGCCTTAAACCCTTCCGGCGGGGCCGGATCAGCGGCCGCGGCTGAGACAAGCGAAACGCCGGCCAGAACGGCAGCGAGAAATGAGGAAGTCGAAAAGGATACGCAGGCTTTCATGGACTGCTATCCTAGCCCTTCAAGCGGGTCGGTCGAGCGTCAGATTTTCCGGAGTCGCGCCAGTTTCTTTGGCCGCTCCAATGTCGCTCTGCTCAGGAATCACCACCGCCAGCGATACGCGCCATCGCGACAGCGCTCTTCTCATCGCCAAGCCAGAACCGCCGGAGTGGTTGCCCGGAAATAGTTTCACACCGAGCGTGAGCAACCGTTTTCAAATTCAGGACGCGAGAGCTGAGCGGAGCGAATCAGCCAGCCAAAGGCGGTCCAAAGGGCGGAGTGGCAACGACGGCAAAGAAGCGCAACCAGTCCGCCACTGCCGGGCAACGCTGGAGTTGAGCCAGATGGCCACGCCCGGAGTTGGAGACCCGGGCGAAGCGAAGCCATTTTTCTCATTCTGAAGATTCTCTTGTGAAAGGATTTACGGGACACCACCCGACCTCTACGATCGCCCCCAGGCATGGAAACGCCCCTCTCCCCCCTCGATTTCGCCCGCCGTGCCCGCCGACTTTACGGAGAGCGTGAAGCAGTAGTCGATGAACCTCTCAGCGTTGGGGTGCGACCGATCCGTTCGAAAGTAGCTTAACACCGAGGTGTTCGGCAATTTTGGCAATGTTTTGCAGGAGAGGATGGAGAGACCTTCGGCGATTGCCGAACGTGGCAGAACGCTGATTCCGAGCCCGGCTCGAATCGCAGATTGCACTGCCTGCACCGGCTTGGCCTCGATCGACATCTTCCACGTTTGTCCCGTTTTGGTGAGCGAATCGCAGGCGATTTTTCGAGCGACAAATCCGTCGACGCGGGTGGTCGCTCGATAAATCCCGCCGAGATCTTTCTTCGTCCACCCGGTGCGGCTTTCGGGATCCCGATCCCACTCCACGGGGCGGTTGTGGGTGTAGGGCCAACCGACAAAGAATTGATGAATCTCGCGACCACGCCGAATCATTCCCGTAGCCATACTGACCAATTGGAGGGCCACGCCGTCACGGTAGTCAGGCTCGACCCAGGGTTCGCGAAAACGATTCCACTGAACACCGTCGCGACTGACAGCGATTTGCACGTCGAATGTACCGTCGTTGCCGTCCAGGGCGCGCGCCTCTAATGCGGGGCCTTTGAAATGAAAATAGGCCGCTGGAAACGCGAAGTAGGTATCGGAAGCCCACGGGTAACGAATCACGCCACTGGTGTAGAGATGAACGTTATCCGCATCCCGCTGATCGGGCTTCATCACGACGGGCAGTTCAAGACTCGGGGTTGCCACTTTGTCAGGACCCCAGAATTTGAGCGGCTCGACGGTCTCGTCGAAGGGCCACGGCTTCTCCAATTTGTCGACGGCGACGAGGGAAACTGCCCGCTTCCGATCAGACGTCCAGGCACGCTGATAGATGTGATAGCGATTGTCTTTTTGGTTAAAAAATCCCGAAGGTTGACTGTCCGGAACACGCGGGAAGAGGCGGGTCTCGTTCTCAATCCAATGGATACCATCCGGCGAATTTGAAAGGTAGACGCCCGCCGTAACAGGATCCGGCCAGTGGCGATTGTGAAGCAGGCGAAATCGCTTTTCCGGCGATGCCGAAGGGTCGAGAAACACGCCCGCTTCCACCGCCTCGAATGGAAACAGATTGTTGTCTCTGTTGTCATTGAATTCAGTCAATCCAAGGTCGGGACGCCCCCACTCTTGTCCATCCTTGCTGGTCGCCAGGCAGAGATGTTTCCCCTTTTCCTCATCGGCGGATTCCACACGAAGGAACTCCCTCATTCCTTTCGGGTGAGCGGAACATCCAACACGTCCTCAATGTAGCGTTCCACATACTCGGGCAGGCCTGAAGCCCGCGACATCACTCCGAAACGCATGGAAAGCGCTCCGTTTTCATCACTCGCCAGATGCACAATACGCCAGGTGTTGAGAGGCGTGTTTTCGGCGCCACTCACTCCGTGAACAACGTGAAAGAGAGGCTGGTCGGGTGAAGCGATAACGGTCCGTCCCGCATCATCCACCACCTCGGGCAGGCCAAGGAAGGTCACTTGCCGGCTTTCGTGATTCAAATAGCAGGATTCGATCACCGTGCCATAGCGGTCGGGCTGCAGCCAGAGGCGTTGCTCGGAGACACGGATGAAAACTTCGTTTCCTCCTTCCAGCTCACGGCGCCCCCAACTGCGGGCGCTTCCCGCCCGAATCACACCGGGAATGAAAAGATCGGGACGGGCGGCTTTTCTGAGCTCCATGTCCCAGATCTGAGTGCGGGTCAGGGCAAGCCCTTCGATGCCAGCGTAGTCATCGGCGAGAACCTCATTTACGTCCAGCGGGTCAAACTCGATGCTGGTGTGGCCCTCTCGATTCCAGGCCTCAGCAAAGACGGCTTCGTGGTTGTCTTGATTCATGATCTTGTAGTTATTGATTCAGCTCTTACTTTTGTTCCCGGTCTGCTTTTCTACCTGAGAATTGCGACCACAATCAAAAGAATCGCGACGCACAGGCTGACGATTGTCCGGAAGAGGTTGAGGCGGTTCCACGCCGGTTCGAACGATCGACGCGCTTCCGCAAGATCGGATTCGCTCATCGTCCTGAGTTCGAGCGCTTGCAGCTGATTGTTGAGGGGAACGTTGCCCCGGACCGTCGGGACTTGAACGCCGAGCAGATAGAGCACCGTTGCCGTGATGACCAGGCCCTGCGCGAGGCCGTCGAGTTGGCCAAACCCCATCACCGTGGCGATGAGCAAGCTGACGACAGATCCTAACCACACGACCATAAAGATGGGGTGACCGCGCTGGATGATTGCGTCGATTTCCTGGAAGCCCTGCAGGAACTCTCGATCCTCCATCCGTCCCAGCCCCGGCATGACGAGCAGGGCAAAGGTAAAGAGCAGACCGGTGACGAGCAGAGTGGTGAGAGTGGCAAAGACAAGAATGCCGTCGAAGAGAATGTGAGTTTTCAGGAGGTAGGAAGTGTTGAAAAGGTGAAGGGAGGGCGACCGGATTCAGCCGCCCTCCCGGCAATCATCAGGCAAAGGCACCGGAGAGATGGGCCTTCTCGAGGAAGCTCCGGAAATCCCGGGGCGGGCGCCCGAGGGCACGCTGCACCCCGTCACCGAGGCTCGCATTCCGTCCGTCGAGGACTTCGTTGAAGAGATAGTCCACCAGCTCGACCATGCCCTCCGGCAAGTGCGCCGCCTCGAGTCCTTTCACGAAAGCCTCCCGCGACACATCGACCACGTCCAGGGAGCGGCCAGTCACTTCACGGAAGATCGCCGCGACGTCGCGGAAGGTCAGTAGTTCGGGCCCGGTCAGCTGATAGATTTTCCCCGCGTGTCCTTCCCCGGTGAGGGCAGCGGTGGCGACGTCGGCAATGTCATCGGCATCGACATAGCCTTCGCCGACGTGAGCGTTGGGTACCGCGAGAGTTCCACTCATCAGAAGATCGCGGAAGAAAGACTCGGAAAAGTTCTGGTTGAACCATCCGCAGCGCACGATTGTCGCGGGGATGCGGGAGTTGAGTACGAGACGCTCACAGAGTTGCGCTTCCTCTTCTCCCCGACCGGAGAGCAGAACCATCCGCTCGACGCCCTGGTTTTCGGCGACCGCCAGCAAGGCACGGATATGATTCGACGCCCCGGGGACGGAGAGATCGGGATGGTAGGTCACGTAGAGCGCCTTGACGTCCGTGAGGACCTCGCTCCAGTTGGTGTCATCGTGCCAATCGAATCCCGGGTTGCTGGAACGGGAGGCGCTGCGGACCTGGTGTCCGCGAGCCTTCAGTCGCTCGACAACGCGGCGTCCGGTTTTTCCACTGCCCCCGATCACGAGGAAGGGTGCAGTAGCTGAATTCAAGGTTTCGGTTTGTTGGGATGTATGGTTTGCTTTCATCGGTTCCAACCTGACCGCAAGCGCTTCAAACCGCTATGGCAGCGGCTCCAGGATCATTGACCATTCGTCCAAATTGGGCATCTTCTGGCCTATGGCAGACCATCCCACGGCAAATTCCACCGAGGAAGCGTTTCGGTCCGTCGATCCCCTTGGCGAGGCGCTGCGGGCACTTCGCTTAAGCGGGACCTTCTTCTGCCGCTCGGAGGTGAGCGCGCCGTGGGGTATCGCTCTCCCTCCCATGCCCGACAGCCTGATGTTCCACATCGTGACCGATGGATCGGCCTGGATCGTCTTCCCCAATGGCGAACGGTTTCAGCTGGAGGCCGGTGACTTCGCGCTTGTACCGCAGGGCCGGGGCCACGCAGTTGCCGACTCGCCTGACAGACACGCGATCAACCTGTTCGACTACGAGCGCCCTCTGCTGAGCCCGCGTTACGAGTTGCTCGAGATCAACGGTGGAGGTTCCCCGACCGGCCTGATCTGCGGCATCGGGTCGGTCAAGGATCCGGCCGCCCGGCGGATCGTGAGCCTCCTTCCCGGGATCATCCCGATGCAGGCGGCGACTCCCGGCAACGAGTGGCTTAGGGGCTCGGTCAGAATCATGATGGAGGAGGCGCGCAGCCTCGGCCCCGGCGGGGATGCGGTGATTACCCGGTTCTCGGACATCCTCGTGGTGCAGGCGATTCGTCATTGGCTGCGGAACGATCCAGGTGCCCA